>NZ_CAKLAX010000004.1:0-18940 GCF_920939475.1 Sphingomonas sp. Leaf37
TCGGCCGCCTGAAAGATTGGCGCCGCGTCGCCACACGCTACGACCGATGCCCAACGGTCTTCTTCTCGGCCGTTGCCCTCGCGGCCACAGTCATCTTCTGGCTATGACCAATGAGTCCTGACCCTAGCAGTCAGCCGGATATGTTTAATAGTAAGGTATTGAAGCCTTTGCCTCCAGCACCTTACGACTTCTTCTATAAGTACCGAGACGCTGACGGATTGCATGAATGTCGATGTCATGACTGGGAGGTTGAGCAGACATTCATCAACTGGGAGAGGAAATATGGAGAGTCGCAGACTTTAACGAGAATGGCAGATTGTTTTGGTGGCGAGTATCCTTCCGGTGGAATGGCGCTCGCAATGGGAACACATTCAGCTTACCCCGACATTTGGATGATTATCGGGGTCGTTCGCATGAAGCCAACCGCTCAGCCATCCCTGTTATGAGTGCTGTTAAGGGCATTCCCTCAGTACATAACGTGGTAGATACGGCACATGGCCGATCTCACCCCCATTGAGTCGGAGTTCGCGACCAGCGAGGACGCCGCGGCCTACGACGCGTGGTTCCGCGCGAAGGTCGAGCGGGCGATGGCATCCACGGCTCCGCGCATCCCGCACGACGAAGTCATGGCGATGGCGCGCGCCGTGATCGACCGGCACCGGTTGAAGTGACGCTCACACTGGTCTGGACCGATGAGGCCACGACCGATCTGCTGGATATTCTCGACTATATCGCCGTACGCTACGTCAACGGCAACGCCAGCACATCGCGCGGCGAACTCCGGGAGCTGGCATGATCCGCGCCGTCATCCTTGCCGTTCTGCCGCTCGCGCCATGCAGCGCCGCGGCGGCGGTGCCGCCGTCGACCGTACCGTCCGCGCTCGATCGCGATCTTGCCGCCTATGCCGTCGCCAGTTGCTTCGCCGCCATGCCGCAGCCTCACCTGAAAGAGCAGGGCGAGCGATGGGCCGGAGCGGTGATCCAGCGCGGACACGGCAGTCCGGAACAATGGAGCCCGGTCGCCGATGCGGTCGCGGCAGAACTGAAACGTGCTGGCATCGCGCAGGGGCAGGGGGATGGTCCGCAGGCCCCGACCGTGCCGCTTCCGGTGATGACCTGCGGCGAGATCACGCACGCCGCTACCGTCCGTGCCGCAATCGCTATCGCCCGCCGCGCGTTGACGGTGGATTACAAGCACCCTTGATCTCACGGGCATCGTCCCGATCGCGTTGCGGGATGCTCGCCATCCGCCACGCCCCCCGCTGTGCATGATCCCCCGCAATCCGGATCGCGCCAGCGGACGCGCCGTCTGCCCCGCCGCCCACGCCGTGCCGGCCCCCGCCGATTCCGCCCTCATCGATCCGCCGCCCCGTGAACCCGGAACACCCCCGCCGCCCGCCCGTTGACCGCGCCATGATGCCCCCATCGGCAAAGGAAAACGGCATGGATTACAAGAAGATCGGCTTTGGACTCGGCGCCTTTGCGGCGGGTGCGGTGGCATGGACCGCAGCAGCGGCGGCCTTCGGCCCGCAGCCCGGTTCGCGCCGCCCCGCATCGAACGACGACGACACCGGCGCAGGCGCGGTGCCGGGCGACGGCACCACCTCGCCGATCGCCCCGCGTCCGGAGACGATGGCCGCCGCCCCGGTCGGCATGGCCGAAACCGAAAAGCATTTTCAGGAACGCCCCGGCAACCCCGCCGCCGAACACGTTCCCACCGACCTGATGGGTGACACCCACCCCGGCAACGACAGCCGCGCCGTCGACGCCTTCCGCCCTGATCCGACTGCGGTCCCGACCGAACAGGAACGCGAAGCGCTGCGCCCCGCCACCGGCCCCGCCCCGACGCTGGTCGCCGACCGCGGCAGCGGTTTCAGCGAAGGGGCAGGGGCCGCCTGACGCAACCATTCCGATACGCCGCGCATTCGACTTAACATCCATCAATCATGGGAGGATTTGTTCGAATGCGCGCACCCCTGATCGCGGCGATGGCCGCAGCGACCGCTCTGGCCGGCTGTTCCAGCTATGGCACCGACACCCGCTATCGCGGCTATTCGGCCTATGACTACAACCGTGCCGACCCGGCCTATGGCGGCTATTACGCCGATCGCTATTACGCCGACGGCCCGCGCTACCGCGAGCGTCGCCTGTCTGCCCGCGACCGCGTCTATCGCGGCGAGAACGGCAAATATTATTGCCGCCGCAACGACGGCACCACCGGTCTGATCGTCGGCGGCATCGCCGGCGGCGTGCTCGGCAACATCATCGCACCGGGCGGTTCGGATCTGCTCGGCACCCTGCTCGGCGGTGCCGCCGGTGCTGCGGTCGGACGCTCGGTCGACCGCAACAACGTGCGCTGCCGGTAAACGGCATGGTCCCGCGTCAGTCGTTGCCCAGCAGCGACGATTTGCGCGGGATCGTCTCGCCCTGCGGCTGTCCCTTGTCCAGCGTCTCGCTCGGCCGGCGGGCATCCCCGGGGCGCTGATGCTCGGTCGACAGATTGGGGTCGTCGGTTTCGGTGGTCGGCTTGATGTCGTCTTTCATGATCGTCTCCTCTGCCGCTCCAACGGCCGGCCGTCCGCCACCGTTCCGCTTGCGGCCTGCCCCGCAACCGCTAGCATCGGCGGGACATTGTTCCCGGAGCCCCGATGCGCCTGACCCTCACCACCGCCGCCCTCCTGCTCGCCACCGCTGCCCCGGCAACGGCGCAGACGATCCACCAATACGGCAATCTCGCGCTCTCCCCGGCCGGCGACCGCATCGCCACGGTAGAGGCCGCGGCCGGTCACGCTGTGGTGACCATCCGGGCCGTCGCCGACGGCCGCATCCTCCGCACGATCGATCCCTGCAAGACCTGCAGCTATTCCGGCCTCACCTTCGCCCCCAACGGCGACCTCGTCTTCCTGGTCCGCGACACCGCCGCCGTCCGCCTGACCTATGCCGATGCCCGCTCGACCCGTACCGTCGCCACCATCCCCGGCATCGCGCAGACCCCGCGCGTCTCGCCGGACGGCAAGCGCATCGCCCTGCTGGTGACCCTCGGCGCCGCCAAGGAATCCGGCGCGACCCAGGCCGGCGTCAGGATGATCGGCGAGATCGGCGAGCGGAACGACGAACAGCGCCTCGCCGTCTTCGACATCGCCCGTCCGGCGACACAGGTCACTCCGCTGTCGCCATCGGGCCGCTACGTCTACGAATACGACTGGACTCCCGACGGTCGCGGTTTCGTCGCGACCACGGCGCTGGGCAACGGCGACAACAATTGGTGGGTCGCGACGCTCGACGCCATCGACGCGACGACCGGCGCGGTTCGCTCCATCGCCAGACCGACGACCCAGCTGAATCAGCCCAGAGTGTCCCCGGATGGTCGCACCGTCGCCTATGTCGGTGGTCTGATGAGCGATTTCGGCTCGATCGGCGGCGACGTCTTCACCGTCCCGCTGACCGGCGGCACTCCGCGCAACATCACCGCCGGCGCCAGATCCACCGTCACCACGATCGACTGGACCGCCGCCGGGCTGCGCACCGTCACGCTCGCCGGCGATTCGGTCCAGCTCGGCACGCTCACTCCCGGCCGTCCCGTCGTCGCCGGCTTCGCCAAGCCGGCCAGCGTCGGCGCCGGCGACGGTCGCGCCGTCTTCTCCGCCGATGGCCGTATCGCCGCCGCCGTGGTGCAGGATTACGAACACGCCCCCGCCATCTATGCCGGCCCGATCGCCGCGCTTCGCCAGATCACCCACGACAACGACGCGGCGCCCGCGGTTGCCACTGCCCGCAGCATCAGCTGGAAAAACGAAGGGTATGACGTTCAGGGCTGGCTACTCGCACCCCGCACCGCTCCCGCTGGCAAGGCGCCGATGATCACCATCGTCCATGGTGGACCGTCCTCGGCATCGATGCCCAACTACCTTTATCCGACCTCGCTCAATGCCGCGTTGCTACAGGCCGGCTATTACGTCTTCCTGCCGAATCCGCGCGGCAGCTATGGTCAGGGCGAGGCGTTCACCGCCGCAAACAGGCGCGATTTCGGCGGCGGCGATCTGCGCGACATCCTTGCCGGTATCGATGCGGTCGAACGCGTCGCTCCGGTGGACGACGATCGCCTCGGCCTCGGCGGATGCAGCTATGGCGGCTTCATGGCGATGTGGGCGAACACGCAGACGAACCGCTTCAAGGGTATCGTCGCCGGCGCGGGCCTGTCCAACTGGGTCAGCTATTACGGCACCAACGGCATCGACCAGTGGATGCTGCCGTTCTTCGGCAAATCGATGTACGACGACATGAAGGCCTATGAGGACGTGTCGGCGATCTACCAGGCCGGCAAGGCGAGGACGCCGACCTTCATCTACGTCGGTGAACGCGACATAGAAGTGCCGCCGACGCAGTCGATCGAATGGTGGCATGCGCTGAAGGACCGGAACGTCCCGGTCAGCCTCGTGATCTATCCCGACGCCGGCCATTGCGTGCCTGCCCCGGACCAGTCCGCCGACGTTCGGCGGCGGGCGATCGCGTGGTTCGACCGCTATGTGAAGGGCGCGAAGTAACGCCCGGCGTCAGAACAGCGGCTTGCCCGAATCCTTCCATTTGTCGAGCACGGTGGATGCGGGCGGCAGGGTGTCGCCCGCCTTCGTCGCCGCCGGTGCCGGTGCCGGCGCCGGCGTCACGTAACTGCCGCTCTCGGCATAGGCCGGGCGGACCTGCGCCGCGTTCGTCACCGGCGCGACCGGCAGCGGTGCCGCCGCGGCGATGACCGCCGGCGTCACCGCGACCGGCAGCGGTGCCGCCGCGGCGATGACCGCCGGCGTCACCGCGACCGGCGGCAGGACCAGCGGCCGGTGCGGTCCCGGCACCGGCTCGCCGCCGCGATAGACCTGGCGAAATGCGGTCCGCGTGCCCCAGAACCCTTTCCACCGGTGGAACAGGTGCGCGCCCACCACGTCGGTCATCACCAGACTGCGGTTCCACACCGGCGTCACGGCGTAGGTGTGGTAGTGCGTCGCCAGCCCGACCGGCGCATAGACATAGCCCGCCAGCGCCATCGCGGCGTTGCGGGCCGCCCGCACCCACGCGGTTCGCGCCGGCACCCGCGCCATCGCGCCGTCGCAGGCGAAGCTGAACTGGCACCCCGACCGCTCCGATCCCTGATACACCACGCCGCAGACCGTCGCCGGAAAGGCGGGGTGCCGCGCCCGGTTGAGGATCACCTGCGCCACCGCGGACTGGCCGGCATCGGGTTCCGACGCGGCCTCGTAATAGATCGCCGTCGTCAGGCACTCCAGCGCACGGGAACGATCCAGGCCGGTCGCTGCCTTCAGCGAAAACGGCAGAGCCGCGGTGATCCCGGCATCCGCCCGCAGCGCCGCCGTCGCGACCTCGGTGGAGACGGGCAGCGCAGGCAAGGCGGTGGTGCCGGTCACACCCTGCGCCGGTGCGGCGGAGTCGGCAACGGCCGGATCCGCCGCCACCACATCCGTGTAGAGCAGGGCCGCACCCGGAAAATGATCCTCGGCCTCGTAACCGGCCGGCGCCGGCAGGGGAGGGGGCACCACCTCGCTATGCGCCGAGATCGCCCGCCACGCGGCCTGCGCCGACAGCGCGATGGTCAGCGCGAGGCCCAGCGCTACCAGCGCCGCCCACACCCGCGTCATCGTCCGAACCGTCCGCATCGCCACTCGCATGCGCCGCGAATAGCTTACATCCGGTGTAGCGTCCGCCCCGGATTCGCACCCGTCCCGTCGTGGGACGGATGCGAACGCCGGTAGGAACCGACGGGCCGCCGGCGATGGGCCTTACTTCAGCGTCGCGCTATCCAGATTGAGCTGCGCCTCCGTCAGCGTTTCGGCGTCCGGCCGTGCCGCTTTCAACGGGACGATGAACTGTTTGGCATCGCCGACGATCGCAACGCTGGCCGCCCTCGGGTCGAGCAGCGCCGCCGAAGCCGACTGCACCGCCGCCGGGGTCACCGCCTCGACCTTCGCGGTATAGGTCTGCAATTCGGTCAGCGGTACGCCGTCGAGCACATATTCGCCGATCATGCCGGCGATGCCGTCGGTCGTCTCCACCGCGCGTCCGAAGCCGCCCACCAGCACCGCCTTGCGGGTGGCGAGTTCGGCTTCCGGCACCGGTGCCGCCCCCATCCGCGCCATCTCGGCCGTCATCAGCGTCACCACCTCCGCCGCGGTCGCGTTCTTCGTCTGCGTCCGCGCGGCGATGCTGCCGACCGACCGTGCCGCATCGACGCCGCTGCCCGCGCCATAGGCGAGGCCACGCTTGATCCGCACCTCCTGGTTCAACCGCGACGAGAAGCCGCCGCCCAATACGGTGTTGGCGACCGCAAAGGGATAGTAGCGCGCGTCCGCCCGCGGGATCGCCGGTCGCTCGACCACCACCCCGGCCTGACCCGCACCGGGCATATCGATGACGATCGTGCGGGGGGCAGGGAAGCTCGTCGCGGTCGGCAACGCCGCGGCGGCAGCCGTGGGCGCGCGCCACCCGCCCAATTGCGCCTCGGCCAGCGCCCGGGCCTGCGCCGGCGTGACATCGCCGACCAATACCAGCGCCGCCTGATCGGGGCGCCAGGTGCGGGCATAGGCCGCGGTCACGTCGGTCCGCGTGATCGCCTTCAGCGACGCAGGCGTGCCGCTGCCCGGCGCGCCGAACGGCGAGGCACCGAACGCCGCGCGATCGGCGACCATCGCGGCCAGCTGTGCCGGGTTCTTGAACGCGACCGTCACGGCATCGACCTGCTGCGCCCGTGCCCGCTCGAGTTCCTCCGCGGCGAAGGTCGGGTGCGTGGCGACATCGGCGAGGATCGCCATTGCCGGGGCGAGTTGATCCGACTTCACCGTCACCGCGACGGTGCCGCCCTCGCTCGCCGCGTCGGCTCCGATCGACCCGCCGAGGCTTTCGATCTGGCGCGCGATCTCGGTCGCCGATCGCGTCGCCGTCCCCTTGGTCATCAGGCTGGCGGCGAGGCTGCTGACGCCGGACCGGGTTGCGGGATCGAGCGCCTGTCCGCCCGTCGCGACCAGATAGGCGGTGGCGATCGGCAGGTCGTGGCGTTCGACGGTGATGACCCGCAGCCCGTTGCCAAGCCGCGTCTCCACCGGCTGCGGCAGGTTGGCCTTGATCGGCGTGGCAGGGGCGGGCGGCTGGATCCGCTGGCCCTCGGGGGCCGGCGTGACGATGGCGATGTTCGCCGGTGCCTTCAGCGGCGCGGTCTGCACCGACGATGCGACGGCTATGGTATCACCGCTCTGTCCGGCGGGCTTGGCCGTATCGGGCAGATAGCGGATCGTCGCCGACTGGTTGTCGCCCAGATACCGGCGGGCCACGCGCTGCACGTCGGCTGCGGTCACCTGCGCGATCGCGGCGAGCTGCCGGTCCGCCGCCCTGGCATCGCCGTCGACGATGACCGAGGAGGCGAGAATGCGCGCCTTGCCTTCCGCCGTTTCGCGGCTCTTGATGGCCGACGTCAGGATCTCGTTCTTCGCTTCCGCCAGCTCGGCTGCCGTCACCGGCGCATCGCGGAATCGTGCGATCTCGCGCTTCAGCGCCGTTTCGCCCTGATCGACGGTCTTGCCGCCCGCCAGGATCGCATAGGCGATCAGATTGCCGGTGCCCTGTTTGCTGTCGAGAAACGACGAGGCATCCTGCGCCAGCTGGTCGCGATAGACGAGGCTTTCGTACATCCGGCTGCTCTCGCCGGTGGACAGGATCGTCTGGAGCACCGTCAACGCCGGAATGTCCGCGTCGCGGTCTGCGGGTACGTGCCAGCTCATCAGCACCGCAGGCAAAGGCGTGTTCGGCTCGTATACGGTATAGCTCACGGCCTTGGTCCGCGGCGGCTCCTGCACCGTCACGCGCGGGATCGCCGTCGACGGTCTGGCTATTCCGGCGAAATACTGGTCGATCCACGCGTCGAGCTGCCGGGGATCGTAGTTCCCCGATACGACGAGGATCGCGTTGTCGGGTCGATAATAGGTCGCGTGGAACCCGCGAACGTCGTCGATCGACGCCGCTTCCAGATTCTCGATGCTGCCGATCGTCGATCGCGCATAGGGATGCGTGGTGTAGGCGGCGGCCGACAGATAGGTGGAGAACAGCTTGCCATAGGGCCGCGCGAGCGTGCTCTGGCGCAGCTCCTCCTTCACCACGTCGCGCTCGGACGCGAAGCTCTTCGGCTCGACCACCAGACTGGCCATCCGGTCCGCCTCGGCGAACAACAGCCGTTGCAGGTGATTGGCGGGTACGACCTCGTAGTAATTCGTAAAATCGTCGTTGGTCGAGGCGTTGTTGTAGCCGCCGACATCCTCGGTCAGCCGATCCATCTGTTCGGACACGAGATTGCGCGTCGCCTTGAACATCAGATGTTCGAACATGTGCGCGAAGCCGGATCGGCCCTGCGGATCGTCCTTCGACCCGACATCGTACCACACCTGCACCGCGACGTTGGGCGTCGTCGTGTCGCGCAACGCATAGACGCGCAGCCCGTTCGGCAGCGTCCGCTCGGTATAGGCGATCGGCTTCACCGCAGCGGTGTTCGCCTGCGGCTTGGTTTGGGCGGTGGCGGCGATGGGCAGCAGCGCGGCCCCCAGCAACAGGGCGGCACGAACGAGGCGCATGGAAAAAGGCTCCGGCTCAGGCGGGACGATGCCGCCGGTTCAACCGGGTTGTGCGGGTGGTGTCAATGCGGGGGATGTTTCATTCACGCGAAGCCGCGGAGACGCGAAGAGGAAGAAGATTGGTTCGCGCGGAGGCGCGGAGACGCGGAGAAGAAGACAGGAAGATTGGCACAATGCCCTCGGCGCAGCCGCTTACAAACCGCGGCGCGCCGCGCGCGCTGACCAGCATGAGATAAAGCCTGCGGCGCCACGCCACCCTCTTCTTCTCCGCGTCTCCGCGCCTCCGCGCGAAAAAACCTTCTTCGCGCCTTGGCGTCTTCGCGTCTTCGCGTCTTCGCGAGAAAATCAGTCCTTCTTCTTCCCGGAATTAGCGAACAACACAGCCGCCGCCACCGCAGCCGATCCGATCCCCACGCCGATGATGCGCATCGGCCAATGGTTCTTGTCCACCTTGCCGCGCGACTTCGCTGCGGCGTCCTGCTGCGCCTTGGCGGCGGCGGCGGCTTCCAGGATCTCGTTGGGCTGATCCGACATGCTTACTCTCCCTTGGCCCTCTGGTAACGCGCACGGAACGCGTTCGCGAACGGGGTCAACTCTCCGGCCGCAATGGCGCTCCGCAGGTCCGCCATCAAGGCCTCGTAGAACCAGATATTATGTTCGGTCATCAGCATCGCACCCAGGATTTCGCCCGCGCGGACCAGATGATGGATATAGGCCCGGCTCCAGGTCGAACACACCGGGCAGGCGCATTCCGGATCGAGCGGTGCCTGATCCTCGCCGAACTTCGCGTTGCGCAGGTTGATCGGTCCGGTGCGCGTAAACGCCTGTCCGGTCCGCCCCGACCGGGTCGGCATCACGCAATCGAACATGTCGATGCCGCGCTCCACCGCGCCGACGATATCGTCGGGCTTGCCGACGCCCATCAGATAGCGCGGCTTGTCGGCAGGCAGCTGTCCCGGCGCGAAATCGAGGCAGCCGAACATCGCCTCCTGCCCCTCGCCGACCGCGAGGCCGCCGACCGCATAGCCATCGAAGCCGATATGGATGAGCGCATCCGCCGATGCCTTGCGCAATCCTTCGTCCAGTGCGCCCTGCTGGATGCCGAAGATCGCGTTGTTCTCCGCATGCGCGCCGCCGCCGTCGAAGGCGTCGCGTGATCGCTGCGCCCAGCGCATCGACCGCTCCATCGCGGCTGCCTGCACTTCCCGCGTCGAGGTGGTCGGGACCAGCTCGTCGAACGCCATGACGATGTTGGACCCGAGCAGCCGCTGGATCTCGATCGAGCGTTCCGGGCTGAGCAGATGCCGCGTACCATCGAGGTGCGACTTGAACGACACGCCCTCTTCGGATCGCTTGGTCAGGTCGGCTAGGCTCATCACCTGATATCCGCCCGAATCGGTCAGGATGGGCCGCTCCCATCCCATGAAATCGTGCAACCCGCCAAGGCGTGCGACGCGTTCGGCACCCGGTCGCAGCATGAGGTGATAGGTGTTGCCGAGGATGATGTCCGCGCCCGACGCGGCGACATCGGCGGGCTTCATCGCCTTGACCGTCGCGGCGGTGCCGACGGGCATGAACGCGGGCGTGCGGATCGCACCGCGCTGCATGCTGATGGTGCCGGTACGGGCGCGGCCATCCGTGGCGGCGATGGAAAAGGCGAAACGGGACATGACGCTCGCGCTTTGGCGAAGCCCGCGGGCGGTGTCGAGCGTTGGTGAGGCAGAAGGAGATACGGACATGACCGACCAACCCTTGGCTCCGGGCGATCAGGCCCCCGCCGGCACTCCCGGCACGGGCGAGAATGTCTGCCCGCGCTGCAACGGCAGCGGCCGGATCGACGATGCGGCCTGTCCGGCGTGCGAGGGCAGCGGCGTGGTGATCGAGGGGATCGGCGGCGGCTGACGGCGGTTCAGCGCTTGCGGGGCGGTCCCATCGTCCGTCCGGCCATGGCGCGGATCGTCAGCAGTTCCTTGCGGCTGAGGCTGCCGTCCTTGTCCGCGTCGAGCCTTGCGAACACCTTGCGGAATGCCGCCTGCAATTCCGCAGGCGTGATCCGGTTGTCGCCATCGCCGTCCACCTCGAACGGGCTGGGCAGCGCGTTGCGGTCGCCCAGCCAGCGCTCCGCCCAGTCGGCGAAGGCGATATAGCCGATCGATCCGCTATTGCCGGCGTCGATCGCGGCATAGCTGCGCCGCACGCCCGCTTCCATCTCCGCGCGGGTGGTGCGCCCGTCGCCATCGGCATCGAACCCCGCCAGGGCCATGCCGACCGGCTCGACCACGAAGGTCGCCGGCGGCTGACCGGGGCCGGCGGGAGGGAGGACCGGCGGGGGTGGCGTTACGGCTTGAAGCAGCAGGGCGAACAGCATGCCACCGTGATGCCAGCATCGCCGCCGGATCGCCAGCGATCGATTATGCCGTCAACGGCGGCCGGCCTGCGTCGTGACGGTGGCCTTGTGTTCCATCGGCCCGCCGCCATGCTCCCGGCTGAATTGCTGTATGACCCCCCTGACGATCTGGTTCGCAATGCCGCCATAGGTCGTGTTGAAATCGTGCCCCGAATACGGGAACAGGATCAGGCGCACGGTCGCGCCCGCGGCCTGCGAACGTCGCGCGAATTCCTGTACGTCGGCAACCGGCAACAGCGGATCTTCGCGTCCGGCCATGATGAGCGTCGGCGGATTTCGGCGGTCGGCATAGCGACGCAGGTCCAGCGCGGCATAGCGCTCCGGGTAACGCTCCGGCGATCCGCCGAGGTACAGCGTCATGTAATGGCGCTGCACCGCCTGCATCTCGCCGTCATGCAGCCAGGAATTGCGCGGGTCGATCAGGGGTGCCCGCACCCACACCGCCGCGGGCCGTGGCACCTGCGCGCCGCATGCGGTGGCGCCACGACCGGGGCCGGCGGAATAGGCTGCCGCCATCGCCAGATGCGCGCCTGCGGATACGCCGCTCAGCGTCAGCCGGCGGACGTCGACGCCCAGTGCATCCGCGTTGCCGGCGATCCAGCCCAGCGCGCACCGGACGTCTTCCAGCGCCAGATTCCAGGTCGGCCGTCCGGGCCGCGCCAGGCGATAGTCGATGCTGACGACGGTCCAGCCCCGCCGCGCGTAATGCCGCATGTTCGCCGCGCCGACCCGTCGATCGCCGCCGACGAATCCGCCGCCGTGGACGATCATCATCACCGGTGTGCGCTCCAGCCGCAGCGCGGCGGGCGGTCGATAGATATCGAGCCACAGCGGTTCGCCGGCGGGCGCGGCATAGATGCGGCTTTCGTCCGGCGCGCCCGTTTCGCTGAAATGCCGCAACGACAACGTCTTGCCGATCCTGATCGGCACGTCGTTGCGATAGGCGATGACGAGGAAATGGCCGATGATTCCGCCCGCCGTCAGCACCATCAGCGTGGCGGCCGTCCGCAATCCAAGGGTCGCACGCGTCGATCGGCGCAGGTCGAACAGGATCGCGACGATCAGCGCGGCGATGCCGCCCAGCAGCAACCAGGGCGCGGCGTTGGGTATCACCTCGATCGCATACAGGCGCAGCATCGGGATCACCGGCACCAGCGCTGACCATAGCAGGATCAGGCTGCCCGCGACGAACAGCCCCGTGACCGTCATCGTGCCGGTCCGTAACAAGCGCGTCGCTGCGTTCATGTCGTCGATCCCGATACGGCGGCGAGCGGTATCGGCGCGGCCGCGTCCGCCGTCGCCGGCCGACGCGGGATCATGCCCAGCACTCCGGCGATACCGGCATGACGCGCCAACCCCATCTGCAAGGCGATCAGGCTCAGGATCGTCGTCGCCAGCATCGGCAGGCCGACCATCCCGGCGGTCGTCCACAGACCGAACAGCATCGGGTGCCACAGATAGAAGAACAGGCTGTTGCGTCCGATCTCCGCGACCACCGGAACGGCGTACGGGATCGTGCGGATGCGTGGCAGCAGATAGATCAGCGCCAGCGACGACAGCAGGCTCGCGGCGACCTCGCCCGCAAGGTTCGGCTCACCGTACAGCTTGCACCACCAGACCACACCGATCGGGACCAGCATAATTGCCGCGATAGTACGCCAGCGATCGGGCGCCCGTCGTGCAATCCACAGGCCGTAGTAAAAATAGATCGGATAAATAAAAAACCGACGATCCAGCAGCGACGCATGCGCCGCCTGCGTGACATGGCCAACGCCAAACACGTACATCGCGCCAATACTCAAGGGAATCGCAATCCCCAGCATCGCGACCGGGCTCAGCCGGCTGCTCGCGGCCACAACGATGAACGCCATCAGTACGGGCACGAACCAGAAGTGATACGGCGGACGAACCAGCATCGTGTAGGGCGTCAGCAGCGCAACCTGCTGGGTGATAATTAGATAGACGATCAACGCAGCGACCCACGGCATGATCAGGCGCGCATTGTAGCGTCGTAGCAATCGCGGCAGAGGCGTCGCGCGTGCGCGTTCGAGGCTAAACAGATAGCCCGACAGACCGATGAACAGCGGCATGCGAAACCCGGTCCCGAGCCAGGTCAAGAGGCTCGTACGATCGGCGAGTTCTCCGTAATGACCCAGGATGACGGCCAGTACGAGCAACCCGCGGACGCTGTCGATCGCCGTATTGCGGCGGCCTGGATCGGCCGAACCCATCAATGCCACCGCCCGCTCCGCCCCGAGATCGCCTCTGTATTCGCCTGCCTTAGCAAGCAAACGGTTAAGGAGAGATAGGCCCGGATGGACACGGTCGCTCAACGGACGATACGCAGTCCCTTGCTCCTGTCCGTCGCAACGTGCAGCAAGTCGTCGACCTGTGCCGCAAGATCGACTTGACGGAACGGTTTGGCAAGACGCGGTACGTCGGAGGGCACGTCCGTTCCGGTCGCCGCATAGCCGGTGATCAACAGCATCGGCAAGGCATGGCCGCGGCCGCGCAACTCGCCGATCAGCGCCGCCCCGGTCATACCTGGCATCAAATAATCGGTGACCAGCAGATCGACCTCGGCGCCGCTACGGATCACCGTCAGCGCCTGACTGCCCGATGATACCTCGACCACCTGATAGCCGATATCGCGCAGCATGTCGGCGGTCGCCAAACGGACGATGTCCTCATCGTCGACGAGCAATATCCGGGCGGCTCGCCGCGCCTGCATCGGTTCACTGCGCCGATCGGCAATGACTGTCGGCTCGTCCTGCGTCGCGGGTAACCACAGTTCCACGCTGGTGCCCTGACCGGGTTCGCTCGCCAGCGTCAATGTGCCGCCCGATTGCGCGGCCAGACCGTGAATCATCGAAAGGCCGAGCCCTGTGCCCTTGCCGACGCCCTTGGTCGAAAAGAACGGCTCGGTCGCGCGAGCCAGCGTCGCCTGATCCATACCGACGCCTGTGTCACCCGCGAGGATCCGCACATAACGCCCGGCATCCAGGCCAATGGCGTTGCGTCGGGTGAGCGACGCGTCGGCGACCGTAATGGTCAATTGGCCGCCGCCGGGCATGGCATCGCGTGCGTTGATCGCGAGGTTGAGCAACGCCAGTTCGAGCTGATTGGGATCGACGCGGGCGGGCGGCAGGCTCGGCGGAACCTCGAGTACCACCTTGATCGTCGGGCCGAGCGAACGACGAATCAGGTCGACCATACCGTCGATCAGTGCACCGATATCAACCGCTTTGGGTTGAAGCGCCTGTCGCCGGGCGAATGCTAGCAGTCGCTGGGTCAAAGTCGCCGCGCGCTCCGCCGCCTGTAGCGCGCCGCCAACCATCCGCTGCGTGCGCTCGTCATCCAGATGACGGCGGCGGACCATGTCGAGACTGCCGACGATCGGCGTGAGCAAATTATTGAAATCATGCGCGACCCCGCCGGTGAGTTGGCCGATCGCGTCCATCTTCTGTGCCTGCGCCAGCTGGACATCGGCCTCTTTGCGGGTGGTGATGTCGGTCACGACGCCCGTCATACGAACCGGTTGGTCTGCCGAGTCGAAGCGGATGCGGCCTTTTTTGGTGATCCACCGCTGGCTGCCATCCGCCCCACGGATCGGGCATTCGATATCGAGCGTGCCGATAACGAGAGCGTTTTCGAATGCGGCGGCGATCGCATCGCGCTGGCGGGGGTCGACATGCGACAGCATCCGCTCGATCGACCATTCCGGCTGCGGCTCGGCATAGCCGAAGATCTCGTCGTGGCGAAGGCTGCGCTGTATTGTGCCGCTGGCGAGGTCGAGGTCCCAACTGCCCATGCCAGCGGCATCGAGCGCAAATTCCAGACTGCCGCGCGCCGCCTCCAGCTCCGCAGTCCGCTGCTTCACCGCTGCTTCCAGCATCGAGGCTGCCGAGCGGACTTCGTATTGCCGCGTTCGCGCCTTGATCGCCGACCGGATCGCACCGAGCATCGCCTCGGCATGCAGCGGGCGTTCCAGTAGCACGACGTTGCCAAGGTCGCCGACCCGTTCCGATGCCGCTGCGGATCGAGGGCCACGCGCACCGTTGGCGAGGACGACGAACGGCAGGTCCGACCAGGTGGGTTGCGCCGTTACCCAGGCGATCAACGGTGACCGATCCTCTGCCGCGAGTGCTTCTTCGGTGATGAGCACGGCTGCGACGTCGTCCGACAATGCCGCCATCAGGGCGGGCAGATCGGCGACGACGTCCGCCCGAATGCCGCCACGCCGTAGCAGGTCGGCCGCCACCGTCGCATCGCGTCCGCGGGGAGCTAGGATCATGACGGCCCCGTCCATCTCAGGTGACGATATCGTCGCCACGATCGCCCACGGGTATGGCATCGTGCGACGCCAGCAGTGCAACGCCTTCGCCCTGGAACGTCGGCACGCCGGTCAGGACGCCGCGGAATTCCTTCAGCGGTTCGCCAAACGTCAGGCCTGCCTCCTCGATCCGGAATTCGCGGATCATCCGTTCATGGCGCGCGGTTCGTGTCTTAATGACCGATATCGCCTGGCGTACCTCACCGAACGCTTCGAAATAGCGCAACTGGACCGCAGTGTCCGCGAGATAGCTGAGATCGACGTCGGCGCGCACGTCGCCCATGATGCCGTGCATTCCCAGGATCAGCATCGACACCACGCCGCGCTGGCCCAGATAGGTCAGTAACTCGTGCATCTGAAGGATTAGGAACTGCTCGCTCGGCATCGACTGCAGGTACGCATTGAGGCTGTCGACCACGATCATTCGCGCGCCGTCCTGCTCCACCGCAGCGCGCACGGTCGCGGCGAATTCGCCTGGCGACAGCTCCGCAGGATCGATCGCCCGCAGCGTCAATTGTCTCGAATCGATGAATGGCTGCAAATCCATGCCAAGCGCCTTCGATCGCGCCTTTAATGTCGCCGCCCGTTCGTCGAACAGGAAATAGGACGCCGGATCGCCGCGTTTCAGGGCGGCGACCATGCATTGGACCGTTGCAGTAGTTTTACCGACGCCCGCCGGACCGGTCAGCAGCGTCGCGGTGCCGGTGACAAGGCCGCCGCCCAGCAGCGCATCGAACGCCGTTGAACCCGTAGACACGAACGGCATCTCGCCATCATCGTGATGTTCCGACGCCACCAGCCGCGGATAGACGCACAGGCCGCCGCGTTCGATCTCGAAATCATGATAACCGCCGCGGAAGCGCACGCCGCGCATCTTGACCACATGCATGCGGCGACGCTGCGCCCCGAAACCCGACAGCGTCTGTTCCAGCGAAATGACGCCATGCGCGATGCTGTGCAATTGCAAGTCGCCACCCGAGGCGCTCTTGTCGTCGAGGACCAGCACGGTGCACTGGCGGGTCGAGAAATAATGCTTCAGCGCCAGGATCTGCCGGCGATAACGCACCGGACTTTGCGCCAGCAGCCGCAACTCGGACAGGCTGTCGATGACGACGCGGGCCGGCCGGATCTCGTCCACCCTGGCCATGATCGCCCGTACCGTTTCGCCGAGTTCGACCTCGCTGGGGTGCAGCAGCGTCTGTTCGTGATCGCCACCCAGCCCGTCCGCAGGTACCATCTCGAAGATCGTGATCGGATCGAGCGTCCAGCCATGCGTGTCGGCGACCGCCCGCAGTTCCACTTCGGTCTCGGCGAGCGTGATATACAGGCCGGTCTGACCGGCAGCGGCCCCGGTCAACAGGAAACCGAGACCCAGCGTGGTCTTGCCGGTGCCGGGCGTTCCCTCGACCAGATAAAGCCGCTCGGGCGTCAAACCCCCGTTGAGGATGTCATCCAGCCCGTCGATGCCGGTGGACGCGACCACTGATCCTTGTTGTTGCGACACTGACGGTTCCTGCGCCTAATCCGGGTCCGCAAAAGGAAATTGCGATCGTAGCATGTGCATAGTCGGCTTCGCCGCACGACGATAGCCATTCCCGGCATGCGATCCCGCTCAAGGGATCAGCAGCGAAGCGTCGCCGTAGGAATAGAAGCGATACCCCCGATCGATCGCATGCGCATAGGCCGCCTGCATCCGCTCCCGCCCCATCAGCGCCGATACCAGCATGAACAGTGTCGATTTGGGCAGATGAAAGTTCGTCAGCAGTCCGTCGATACCCCTGAACACGTAGCCGGGCGTGATGAAGATCGACGTATCGCCCGCGAGCGGTCGGATGATGCCATCCTCACCCGTCGCGCTCTCGATCAGGCGGAGCGAGGTGGTGCCGATGGCGATGACGCGACCCCCGCGGGCGCGGACGGCGTTCAGGCGGTCGGCGGTCGCGGCGTCGATCCGGCCCCATTCGGCATGCATGCGGTGATCGGCGGTATCGTCGGCCTTGACGGGCAGGAAGGTGCCGGCACCGACATGCAGTGTCAGCATCTCGTGCGAGATGCCTGCCTTATCGAGCGCTGCGATCAAGTCCGGCGTGAAGTGCAGCGCGGCGGTCGGCGCGGCGACGGCGCCGGGCTCGGCAGCGAACATCGTCTGGTAATCGTCGGCGTCCTGTGCGTCCGTCGGCCGCTTGGCCGCGATATAGGGCGGCAAAGGCATCCGGCCGGCGCGCTCGAGCAGCAGTTCGAGCGGTTCGTCACCGGCGAAATCGAGCGCGAAGCTGCCGTCCTCGGCACGGTCCGATGCCGTAGCGGTGACACCATTACCGAAGTCGATCGCGTCGCCGTCACGCAGTCGCTTGGCGTTGCGGATGAAGGCGCGCCAGCGTCGCGCGCCTTCGCGCTTGTGCAGCGTCGCGCCGATCTTCGCGTCTCCACGCCGGCCGTCGAGCCGGGCGGGAATGACGCGGGTGTCGTTGAAGACGAGGCAATCGCCAGCGCGCAACTGGTCGGGCAGATCGCCCACCGTCAGATCGCGCGTCGCATTGCCATCAAGCACCAGCAGCCGGGCAGTGTCGCGCGGCACCGCCGGCCGCAGCGCGATGCGTTCCGGCGGCAGCACGAAATCGAAGAGGTCGACTTTCACTTTGCGGCAGCGGGTGCCCTGGTGGCGGACGCGCGCTTCGGTACGGCCTTGCCCGCCGGACTGCTGCTGCCGGGCAGAGTCACAGGCGCGCCGAGCGTTACGGGCGCAGGCGCGGCGGCAGGCGTGTAGGGGGGAGGGTTGTCGGCGGCGATATAGGCGCGGATGACCTTGGTGGGGTCCGTCGGCGGCTCACCGCGTTCGATCGCGTCGACATATTGCATGCCCTCGATCACACGGCCGAAAACGGTGTACTTTTTGTCGAGGTTGAGGCGCGGCTGGAAGACGATGAAGAACTGGCTGTTGGCGCTGTTCTCGTCATCGGCACGTGCCGCGGACACGACGCCGCGGACGTGGGGGAGGTAGTTGAACTCCGCGGCGACATTGGGGAGCGTCGACCCGCCGGTGCCGTCGCCCTTGGGATCGCCGCCCTGCGCCATGAAGCCGTCGATGACGCGGTGAAATGCCAGGCCGTTGTAGAAGCCCTGGCGGGTCAGCAGCTTCACCCGCTCGACCATCTTCGGCGCCACGTCAGGACGCAGCCAGATCGTTACCCGTCCACCGTCGGAAAGGTCGAGGAGCCACAGATTTTCCTTGTCGGTGGTCAGCGGCGGGGCAGCGCGGCCGGCGACCTCTACCGGCAGCGTCTGCGCGAATGCAGGCACCGCGAACAGGCACATGAGGAACGCGAACAAACGGGCGAACGGACGCATGAAATTTCCAACTCTGGTGATGCCGGGCGGCTTAAACCAAATCGCTGATTGCACCAAACTGAACATCGTGGCCGGAATGGGGCGGAGACTTGCTGGTGGCGGGGAAAGGAACCGGCGGTCGGAAGAGCTCTGACAACAATGTAGCCTGAGCGACCATGCGGGGGGGGGGGGGGGGGGGGGGGGCGCCCCCCGCCCCCCCCCCCCCCGCCCCCCGCGCGCCCCCCCCCCC
>NZ_CAKLAX010000004.1:18950-514793 GCF_920939475.1 Sphingomonas sp. Leaf37
GGGGGGGGGGGGGGGGGGGGGGGGGGGGGGGGGGGGGGTGGGGGGGGGGGGGGGGGGGGGGGGGGGCGGGGGGGGGGGGGGGGGGGGGGGGGGGGGGGGGGGGGGGGGGGGGGGGGGGGGGGGGGGGGGGGGGATCAGCTGCCCTTGCGGCCCAGCACCTCGACTCGCGCGACGACCTCCTCGCAAACGGCGGGTGTCACGAACTTCCCGATCGGTCCGCCGAACAGCGCGATTTCCTTGACCAATCGACTGGCGATCGGTTGCAGCGCGACGTCTGCCATCAGGAATACCGTCTCGACCCGCGGGTTGATCTGCTGGTTCATCCCCGCCATCTGATATTCGTACTCGAAGTCGGCTACCGCACGCAGACCGCGGATGATGACCTTCGCACCCTCGCGCTCGGCGAAATCCATCAGCAGTGAATCGAACGCGACGACGTCGATCGCACCCCCGACATCCGCCACCTCTCGGCGCACGATCGCCATCCGTTCCTCGATCGTGAACATCGGCGATTTGGATGGATTGGTCGTCACCCCGATCACCAGTCTGTCGACCAGCTTCGCACCGCGGCGAATGATGTCCATATGCCCCAGCGTCACGGGGTCGAAAGTGCCGGGATAGACGCCGATCCGTTCACTCATTTCGTTGCCCCCGAATGGCCTCAATGGTCCCGTTCGACCACGTAGCGCGCAACGTCGCGCAACACATCCGCCTCTGGCCCATGGCCATGCAGATGCTGCACCGCCTGATCCACCAGCATGCGGCATTGTTCGCGCGCACGGTCGATGCCGAGCAGCGACAGGAACGTCTCCTTGCCCGCGCCCTCGTCCTTGCGCAGCTTCTTGCCGGCGATCGCCTCGTCGCCCTCGGCATCGAGCAGATCGTCGGCGATCTGGAAGGCGAGGCCGAGGTCGTGGGCATAGCCGCGCAGGCCGGTGCGACCCTCCGGCGGCACCCGGCCCAGAATCGCGCCCATTTCGACCGATACCGAAATCAGCGCGCCGGTCTTCATCTGCTGCAACCGGGTGACGGTCGGCAGGTCGAACCGCGATCGTTCGGCGACCAGATCCATCATCTGCCCGCCCGCCATGCCCGAAGGGCCGGACGCGCGAGCGAGTTCCATCACCAGATCGGCGCGCACGAACGGGTCCGGATGCGTATCGGGATCGGCGAGAATCTCGAATGCCAGTGCGTGCAGGCAATCGCCCGCGAGGATGGCCGTCGCCTCGTCATACGCCTTGTGCACGGTCGGCTTGCCGCGGCGCAGATCGTCGTCGTCCATCGCCGGCAGGTCGTCGTGGATCAGCGAATAGACGTGGATCGCTTCCACAGCCGTCGCGACCTCGCCCGAACAGTCGCGCGACACGCCAAACAGGTCGGCGGTGGCGCACAGCAGCAGCGGTCGCAGCCGCTTGCCGCCGCCGATCGCGGCATGGCGCATCGCTTCATACAGGCTCGACCGGGGATCGTCCGGCACCGCAAGCAATCGGTCGAACCGCGCGTCGATGTCGGCCGACACGGTCGCCATGGCGTCCGCTAACGCAGGCTGCATCGCCTCAGCCCGCGGCAAAGGGGCGGGTACCGGCGGCCTTGCCATCGGCATCCAGACGGATTGCCTCGATCCGGGCCTGCGCGGCGTCGAGCCGTTCCGCGCAGCGCTGGCGCAGGCGGTCGCCCCGCTCGTAAAGCTGGATCGACTCGTCCAGCGTCGCCTCTCCGCTTTCCAACCGGCCGACGATGCGTTCCAGTTCCTTGAGGGCGTCCTCGAACGACAGGGTTTCGATCGGCGTATCCATGCGTGTCGCTATGCGGCACGGGCGTGGCGGGTGCAAGAAGCGGGATCGCTCGCGATTGCGGCGCGTTGGCCGTTGATGTTCACAAGTATCGATCCCGCTACCGGCATCGCCGGCGCCAGCATTGCCGAGCTCACCGCCGCCGAACTGGAGGACAAGATCGCCCGCGCCGCTGCCGCGTATGTGCGATGGCGGACGACGACGTACGACGAGCGGACCGCCTTGCTGGAACGTATCGCGGAACAGTTCGAGGCCAATGTGCGCGAACTGGCGGAGATCGCGACGCGCGAGATGGGCAAGACCCTGTCATCGGCCATCGCCGAGGTGCAGAAATGCGCCGCGGCGTTTCGTCACTATGCCCAGGAGGGACCGGCGATGCTCGCGCCGGCAACGTTCCAGACGCCAAACGGTCCCGCCACCGCGCGCTGGCTGCCGCTGGGACCGGTACTGGCCGTCATGCCGTGGAATTTCCCGTACTGGCAGGTCGTTCGCTTTGCCGCGCCGACGATCATGGCGGGCAATGTCGGGTTGCTGAAGCATGCTTCGCTGACGCAAGGGTGCGGCGCGGCGATCGAACGGATGATCGTCGCGGCGGGTGCGCCCGCCGGCTTGTTTCAGAACCTTGCGATCAAGAGCGACAAGGTTGATGCCCTGATCGCAGATTCGCGCATCGTTGCGGTGACGCTGACCGGCAGCGAGAGCGCGGGGATCAAGGTCGCCGAGGCGGCGGGGCGTCACCTGAAGAAAGCGGTGCTGGAACTGGGTGGGTCGGATCCGTTTATCGTCATGCCCTCGGCCGATCTAGACGCTGCGGTCCAGCAGGCGGTGAAGGCGCGGGTGCAGAACACCGGCCAGTCGTGCATCTGCGCCAAACGGATGATCGTCCATACCGACGTCTATGATGCTTTCCTGGAGCGGTTCTCGACGGCGATGC
Organism: Sphingomonas sp. Leaf37; assembly: GCF_920939475.1. Classification (NCBI taxonomy): domain Bacteria; kingdom Pseudomonadati; phylum Pseudomonadota; class Alphaproteobacteria; order Sphingomonadales; family Sphingomonadaceae; genus Sphingomonas; species Sphingomonas sp. Leaf37. The sequence goes on from NZ_CAKLAX010000004.1 coordinate 21,678, forward strand.
GCGCAGTCAAGGCCGGCGATCCGATGGACGGCGACACCGACATGGGACCGCTGTCGAGCGAAGAGCAGCGCGCCACCACGCTCGGCCAGCTCGAGGCGATCCGGCGCGCCGGCGGCAAGCTGTTGTTCGGCGGCGAGGCGTTGCCAGGCAGGGGCGCTTATATGTCGGCCGGAATATTGGTCGACGTGCCGATCGATCATCCGGCGGCGCAGGAGGAATTATTCGGTCCTGTCGCGATGGTGTTCCGCGCCGCCGATATCGACGCCGGGATCGCGCTGGCGAACGACGTGCCGTTCGGCCTCGGATCGTCGGTCTGGACACGCGATCCGGCCGAGCGCGACCGGTTCGAGCGGGATATCGAGGCTGGCATGATCGCGGTGAACGCGATGCTGGCCTCCAGTCCGGAGGCCCCGTTCGGCGGTATCAAGCGGTCGGGTTACGGGCGGGAGCTCGGTCCATACGGGCTGCACGAATTCATGAACCTGAAGACCGTGATCGGCTGATCAATCAGGTACGGCGCGCGGTCCAGGTATAAAGGACGGAGAAGCCCATCAGCCCGAGGTCGATCGCCGCCTGCACGCGATGGGGTTGTGTATCACCAACGTCATGGGTCAACAGGCGGATGTTCGGAGTCGGGTGGCGCACCGCTACGATCGTCACGACCGCCAGTGCGGCGATTGCCAATTTACGACGGTCCGTCATCCAGCATGTCCTCCCCGACGATGCGTAGCAGAAAGTCGAGGCGGCTGCCAGCGGCCCGTCAGGCGGCGTCGGCAAGCGTCGCGCCGTTACGCACGCGGTCGCGGCCTGCCGCCTTCGCCTCGAACAAGGCGCGATCGGCGCAGCGATACATCGCCTTCCAGTCAGTCTCGCGGGTCAGCGGGCCGATGCAGGTGCCGATGCTGGCAGTGACGGTCAGGTCGAACGGCATCCGCTCCATGCGCAGCCTGTCGAGCACGCCACGCGCGTCGAGTGGCGCCTCGGCCGGAGCGATCATCGCGAATTCCTCGCCGCCGACGCGCGCTACCAGTGCCTCGGGCGTCGCGGAGGCGCGCAAGGCCCTTGCGATCACGCGCAGCACCTCGTCGCCGCCGTCATGGCCGATCGTCTCGTTGATGCTCTTGAAATGGTCGATGTCGATCAGGATCAGCTGGTGGTCTTCCGTCCGCCCGATCGCATTGTCCAGAAAAGCGCGGCGGTTGAGCAGGCCGGTCAGCGGATCGGTCGCGGCGAGCAGGCGGGCGGCGATCTCCTGCTCGCGTGCCTCGTCCCGCTCGACGCTGAGCAGGCGAATGCGATAGGCGACGCCGAGCGACGACAGCGCCGCCTCCAGCGCCATCGCCAGCAGCGTCGAATTGTCGATCCACATCTGCCAGCCGATCAGGTTGAACGCGGCGAGGACACGGACGCCGGCCAGCGCGACCGGCGCGCCCCAGGCGAGGGCGAAGATCCAGAGATAGTTGCTGCGCCGCCGCCAGGCGCGGACAAGCACCGGCACCAGCCAGGTGATCACCAGCAGATACGCGAAGGTGCTCAGCGGATCGGTGATGTCCGCAAAGCGCGGTGACAGGATGGCGTAGCTGCCGGTGGCGATCAGCAGGAACGCGATGACGAGGTTGCTGTACGGCCGCAGCCAGCCGTCGAAGACGCGCTGTTCCAGAAATGCGCGGGCGAACACCATCGCGGTCGCGGCGGACCAGCCGAGCAGCACATAGCTCAGCCGCTGCCGATCGTTGTTGTCGATATCGGTCAACTGGCCGAGCAGCCCCGATGAGGTGAAGGCATAGGCCAGCAGGCACAACACCATAAGGCAATAAGCCGGCTGGAACGCCTGCCGCAGTGCTGCCCAAAGCGCCAGATTGTAGACGAGCAATGCCAGGCACATGCCGGCGAAGGCCGCATAGAGCGCCGCCATCGTAATTTCGGTATTGGCAGCGGTGCGGTGATCGACCAGCGCCGGCCCGACCAGCACGCCACGGCGATTGAGCGATCCCTCGATATGCCAGAGCAGCCGCGTCGGGCGGACGTGATGGCGTGGCAATGCCAGCTGCACCACGGCGCCCAGCATCAGATGCTCACCGGCGGTGGCGCTGGTGAAGCCGATATGCCGGATCGCGCCATCGGCATACAGGACGTAGAGGGTGACCCGGTTCTGCCACAGGCTCGCCTGCCGGACCTGGGTGACGGGGCCGCCCACTGCAGCCTGTGGCAGCGGTTGCGACAGGACCCAGAAATCGCCCGCGCCGAAATCGGTCGCTCTGGTCGTGCAATCGAACCGGTCGGGATGTGCGAACAGCGTCTCTGGCAACGCGTCGCCAGCGATCCCGGACAACAATGTTGCGGGCAAGATGCAGGTCCGCAGCGGCGTACCGGTAGCCGCGACCGCCGGCGCAGCGACGATGCTTGCCAGCAGCAGCAGCAGGGTGGCAACGATGCACCGGATCGGAGGCCACTTCGGCATGCACCCCTAGTAAGTCATCGTTTCCAAAGCTTTGGTAAACGGCATGTCAGGGATACGAAGGATTGGCCTGGAACGGGCGAGGACAGGCGATACCAATGGCAGATATCCCGGTGAACGCGTTCGTTGCACCGGACGTGCAGACCGAATCAGCCTAGGCTGCAATGCGAGAGATCGTCGAGGAGTTGGGCATCGTCGTGGTCGCCGCACGCTTGCTGTGCCTCGTCGACCAGATCGACATGGCGCGGGGACGCATTGGGTCGCACCGATCTATCGCGCCGATGCCTTCACTGGAACTCCGCGCAATATGGAGCCGGCGAAGCACCACGGACCTGAATGGTTTCCGCTGGATGCCATGCCCGATGCGCTGACCACCCCGACGAAAGCTGCGACGGCCGCGCTGCGGACGGAGTCACTGGAACCGCCGTTTCGCTAGACCCGCCCGGTGGCGTGCGACCGTTCAAACCAGCATGTGGGGCTGTCGCGGGCCCAGTACCGTCAGGCCGGTGTTCTCGATCAGGACACGCAGCGCGAATGGCGGCAGCAGCGGAACGTCCGCGATGCCGCTATCCCAACCGGGGCCATCGATGATCAGGCGCACCATCACCGTAACCAGAGCCGCGGCGAAACGGGGTTCCGCTTCGTCGCTGATAACAGTGAATATCCGTCGCATGCGACTGCATTCGTCTATCGCGGTTTGGGTCCACATGAGGGGAAAAGCGCCGACGGCGTCGTTCGACCGGATGCGGAACCCACTGCCGGATTCGGGCGATGCAGGCCGATCACGATGCAAGGGAAATACGTGGCGAAGGTCGTCAAAGCTGGTCCGGGCAAGATGCCATCCACCCAGCCAGCGGGCCACCGTCTCGCTGTCGATCATCCGTCCGGCCGCCGCGTCTGCGAGCGCCTTTGCATCGCTGGAGGCGCGAACGTCTGGGTCGGGGAGCAGTCGGGTAGGGGCGTCGAATGTCGGCACCCGAAAGCATTATCACCGATGCGGACCGAACCGGCTACAGTCCGGTCCGTTTCGGAGGTTGTTCTAACGCTTACTTGGCATCGACCGGCTCGGCCTTGCCTTTCTTGCGCGGCTTCTTGGGCGCCGCGGCTTCGATCGCGAAGGACAGCGCGCCATCCTTCATCCGCACCGTCACCTCGCCGCCATGGACCAGCTTGCCGAACAGCAATTCCTCGGCCAGCGGCTGCTTGATCTTTTCCTGGATCAGGCGGCCCATCGGACGCGCGCCGTACAGCTTGTCATAGCCCTTCTCGGTCAGCCAGCTCTTCGCGGCATCGTCCAGATTGATGTGGACGTTGCGGTCGGCAAGCTGGAGTTCGAGCTGGAGGATGAACTTGTCCACCACCCGCGCGACCACCTCGGTCGGCAGATACCCGAACGGCACGATCGCATCGAGCCGGTTGCGGAATTCCGGCGTGAACATCTTCTGCACCGCCTGCTCGTCCTCGCCCTCGCGCGTCAGATTGCCGAAGCCGACCGTCTCGCGCGCCATGTCCGACGCACCGGCATTGGTGGTCATGATGAGGATGACGTTGCGGAAATCCACCGACTTGCCGTGCTGGTCGGTCAGGCGCCCGTTGTCCATCACCTGCAACAGGATATTGAACAGGTCGGGATGCGCCTTCTCGATCTCGTCGAGCAACAGCACGCAATGCGGGTTCTGGTCGACCGCATCGGTCAGCAGGCCGCCCTGGTCGAACCCGACATAGCCGGGAGGCGCACCGATCAGCCGGCTGACCGAATGCCGCTCCATATATTCCGACATGTCGAACCGCTGGAGCGGAATGCCGAGGATCGACGACAGCTGCTTGGCGACCTCCGTCTTGCCGACGCCGGTGGGGCCGGTGAACAGATAGTTGCCGATCGGCTTCTCCGGCTCGCGCAGGCCCGCGCGGGCGAGCTTGATCGCCGACGCCAGCTTCTCGATCGCGCTGTTCTGGCCGAACACGACGCGCTTCAGATCGGTCTCGAGACTTTCCAGCGCCGCCTTGTCGTCGGTCGAGACCGACTTCGGCGGGATGCGCGCCATCGTCGCGATCACCTGTTCGATCTCCTTGGCGGTGATCGTCTTCTTCCGCTTGTTCGCCGGCACCAGCATCTGCATCGCGCCGACCTCGTCGATCACGTCGATCGCCTTGTCGGGCAGCTTGCGGTCATTGATGTAACGCGCCGACAGTTCCACCGCCGACTTGATCGCATCGGGCGTATATTTGACGTTATGGTGATCCTCGAACGCCGAGCGCAGGCCGGCGAGGATCTTGATCGTATCCTCGATCGTCGGTTCGTTGACGTCGATCTTCTGGAACCGGCGCAGCAGCGCACGATCCTTTTCGAAATGGTTGCGGAATTCCTTGTAGGTGGTGGAACCGATGCAACGGATCGTGCCGCCCGACAGTGCGGGCTTCAGCAGGTTGGACGCATCCATCGCGCCGCCCGACGTGGCACCCGCACCGATCACGGTGTGGATCTCGTCGATGAACAGCACCGCATGCGGCAGCTTCTCGAGTTCGTTGACGACCGCCTTCAGCCGCTCCTCGAAATCGCCGCGATAGCGCGTGCCGGCCAGCAGCGACCCCATGTCGAGGCTGTAGATGACCGCTTCCTTCAGCACGTCGGGAACCTCGCCCTCGACGATCTTGCGCGCCAGTCCCTCGGCGATCGCGGTCTTGCCGACGCCGGGATCGCCCACGTACAGCGGATTGTTCTTCGACCGGCGGCACAGGATCTGGATCGTGCGATCCACCTCCGGCCCGCGCCCGATCAGCGGATCGACCTTGCCGATCTTGGCCTTTTCGTTGAGGTCGACGGTGAATTGCTTGAGTGCGCTTTCCGTCTTGCCCTTCTCCTGTCCCTTGGCGGGCTTGTCCTCCTCGGCGCCCTTCGGCGGCGTGGCGTCGGCGGTGCCGCCCTTGCCGACGCCGTGGCTGATGAAGCTCACGGCATCGAGGCGGCTCATGTCCTGCTGCTGCAGGAAGTACACGGCATAGCTCTCCCGCTCGCTGAACAGCGCGACGAGCACGTTGGCGCCGGTCACCTCGTCGCGGCCCGATGATTGCACGTGCAGGATCGCGCGCTGCACGACCCGCTGGAAGCCGCTGGTCGGCGACGGGTCGGTCGAGGCATCGACCTTCAGTGCGTCGAGTTCGGTGTCGAGGTAGTGCGCGACGGTGGTCTTGAGCTCGCCCAGGTCGACGTGGCAGGCTTCCATGACCTTGGAGGCATGTTCGTCGCCGATCAACGCGAGCAGCAGATGTTCGAGCGTCGCATATTCGTGCCGACGCGAGGACGCGGCTTCGAGCGCCTTGTGGAGCGTGGTCTCGAGCGCGGGGGCGAAGGATGGCATTCAGATTACTCCAGTCGTACTATGGAGGCGCCGGGGGTGCGTCGCCGCGTCCTTTCCACCAATGTCGGTATCGGGGGCGCGTCCATCAAGCTCTTGACACCGCGACCGGAGCGAAGGGCTCTGCGCCCGTCCGGTGCGGCAACGGCTCATCGCCTGAATAACGCGTCCGCGCTTGCGCGGTGGTTAACCGATCGATCGCGCGCGGCGCGGGTGCGAGCGATCTCACCTTCCAGCGCGGCAATGCGCGAATCCAGCTCGGCGACAGAAAACGGATCGAGGTCCTGCCGCAGCAGCTCGGTCAATGCGTCGTTGGGACGCGAAGGGGCGTCGTCCAGATCCATCGTCTATCAACGTTGACCCTTGCCCCGGTGATGTCAATAAGGCGCGCGGATCGGACGCGAAGGATGCGACGGGATGAGCGAACTGCCCCAGATGATGCAGGCGATCGACCCGGAGGCGCCGGGCGGACCGGAGGTGCTTCGGCTGGTCGAGCGACCGGTGCCGCAGCCGGGTGCGGGCGAAGTGCTGATCCGCGTCGCCGCCGCCGGTGTCAACCGTCCCGACGTGCTTCAGCGCAAGGGCGGCTATGCGCCGCCACCGGGCGCTTCCTCGATCCCCGGTCTGGAAATCGCCGGTACTATCGTCGCGGTGGGCGAGGGAGTGGAGGACACGCAATTGGGTCAGCCGGTCTGCGCGCTGCTCGCGGGGGGCGGCTATGCTGAATACGCCGTTGCGCCCGCCGGTCAGTGTCTGCCGATCCCCGAGGGGTTGGAGATGATCGAGGCGGCGGCGATACCCGAGACGCTGTTCACCGTCTGGACCAATCTGTTCGAACGCGCCTTCGCAACCGAGGGCGACAGCGTGCTGCTACACGGCGGTACCAGCGGCATCGGAACGATGGCGATCACGTTGTCCAACATCTTCGGCCTGACGATCATCGTCACCGCGGGATCGGACGCGAAGTGCGCGCGGGCGCTGGAACTGGGCGCGGATCACGCGATCAACTACAAGACGCACGATTTCGTCGAACAGGTGAAGGCGATCACCGACGGCAAGGGCGTCACCGCAGTCATCGATATGGTCGGCGGCGATTACGTGCCGCGCAACCTTCAATGCCTCGCCGACGACGGTCGCCACGTTTCGATCGCGGTGCAGGGCGGGCCACAGGCGACGATCCCGCTGTTCGAGATCATGCGCCGCCGCCTGACGTTGACCGGATCGACGCTGCGCCCGCGCGACACCGCCTTCAAGACGCTGGTGGCAGACGAGATCGCCCGTACGGTGTGGCCGCATGTCGAGTCCGGCCGGCTGCGCCCGGTGATCGATCAGGTATTTCCGCTTGGCGAGGCCGCGGCCGCGCACGCGCGGATGGAAGAGGGCGATCATGTCGGCAAGATCGTGCTGACGCTATAGCTGCCGTCGCACCTTGCCCTTCCGAGCAGTGCGCAGTACATCGCAGGTTATGACACGGCCGCTCCGATAAGGGGCGGCCCTATTTATTTCCGACGGAGTTTTCCCGTGGCCCAGCCGCTCATGCCTCATGCGACCGCTTCCTGGATGGTCGACAACACGTCGCTGTCTTTCGACCAGATCGCGGACTTCTGCGGTCTCCACATCCTGGAAGTGCAGGCAATCGCCGACGACACTGCTGCGACCAAGCTGACCGGGCGCGACCCGATCCGTGCGCACGAGGTGACGCAGGAAGAGGTCGACAAGGGCCAGGCCGATCCGGCCTATCGCCTGAAGATGATCAAGGGCCCCGAGCAGGTCCGCCGTACCAAGGGGCCGCGCTACACCCCGGTGTCGAAGCGTCAGGACAAGCCCGACGGCATCGCCTGGATCATCCGCAACCATCCCGAGATCACGGACGGCGCGATCAGCAACCTGATCGGCACCACCCGCACCACGATCGCCGCAATCCGCGATCGCAGCCACTGGAACATCGGCAACATCACGCCGAAGGATCCGGTGACGCTCGGTCTGACGACGCAGCGTGAACTGGATGCCGCGGTCGCCAAGGCGTCGAAGGCATCGGGCAACGAGGCCGCACCGACCGATACGCGCCTTGAAGGCGACCGCGAGGCGCTGATCGCATCGTTGCGGGCTGAGCGTGACGCAGCGGCGCGCGGTGTCGATGTCGATCATAACGATCCCGCGGCGGCGGCGGCGGCACTGTTCAACGATCCGTTCAAGCGCTGACGCGGTCCGGCCGAACTGTGTCTCCGATCCTGCGAGAGCAGGAACACGTAATGCGTTGGCACCGGCGGTGAGTCTCGGCTAGCCTCCCCCAAATACTTGGGAGAGCGCGCATGTGCGACGAATTGACCGCCGCCGATACCGACCGTCATCTGTCCCGGCGTCAACTGGGTGCCGCCGCGGGCGCGATCGGCGCGGCGGTGCTGCTGCCCGCTCCGGCGAACGCGAAGCCGATCAAGGGCCGCGACGTGGTCATCACCACGCCCGATGGCCAGTGCGACGCCTATTTTACCGCACCGACGGCCGGCAAGCATCCGGCGGTGCTGATATGGCCCGACATCATGGGCCTGCGTCCCGCGTTCCGCACGATGGCGGACCGGCTCGCCCAGTCTGGCTACGCAGTGCTGGTCGTCAACCAGTTCTACCGCTCGGCCAAGTCGCCGATCGTCCAGCCGGGCGAGTCGTTCGACCAGCCGGCGGTTCGCGAACGGATCACGCCATGGCGGGCGGTCCTGACGCCCGCGGCGGTAACCAGCGACGGCAAGACCTTCGTCGCCTTCCTCGACACGCAGAAGGAAGTGGATACGAAACGCGGTATCGGCAGCGCCGGCTATTGCATGGGTGGGCCGATGGTGATCCGCACCGCGGCAGCCTCATCACGGATCAAGGCTGGTGCCTCGTTCCACGGCGCAGGGCTGGTCAACGATGCCCCTGACAGCCCGCACAAGCTGGTCCCGCAGTTGCGCGGCGGTTATCTGATCGCGATCGCCACCAACGACGATGCACGCAACCCGAACGACAAGGTCGCGCTGCGGGAGGCATTCACGACCGCGAAGCGCCCTGCCGAGATCGAGGTCTATGACGGTGCGATGCACGGCTGGTGCGTGATCGACAGCAAGGTCTACAATCAGCCACAGGCCGAGCGCGCGTGGGGAAAGATGCTCGATCTGTTCGCGAACAACCTCGATCGCCACGCTTGACACTGGAGACAGGATCGTTCGATCTTTGTTCCGGCGAGTCTGATGAGAGAATTGCAAATGGCCGACCTGATTCTTTACACGAACCCGATGTCGCGCGGTCGGATTGCGCGCTGGATGCTGGAGGAGGCCGGCGTCGACTACGATGCCGTGTTGCTCGACTATGCCTCGACGATGAAGGAGCAGCCGTTCCTGTCGGTCAACCCGATGGCGAAGGTGCCGGCGATCATTCACGGAGGCAAGACGGTGACGGAATGTGCCGCGATCTGCGCCTATCTTGCCGAGGCGTTTCCCGGTGCCGGCCTCGCCCCACGCGAAGACGAACGGGCGGACTATTATCGCTGGCTGTTCTTCGCGGCCGGGCCGGTCGAGGCCGCGATCACCAACCGCTCGCTCGGTGTCGCGCCGACCGATCAGCAACAGCGGATGGCTGGTTATGGCACCTACGACCGCATGGTCGATGTACTGGAACAGGCGGTGGCGGCGCATGAATATATCGCCGGCGATCGGTTTACGGCAGCGGACGTCTACGTCGGGTCGCAGGTGATCTGGGGCGCGCAGTTCGGTTCGCTACCGAAGCGCGACGCGTTCGATGCTTATATCGCGCGGCTGACGGCGCGGGAGGCGTATGAGCGGGCCGCGGCGCTGGACGACGCGGCAATGGCCGCGATGGCTGCCACCTGAGCTGTCACTGTGGTCAGTGCGAGCGAACCGAAGGCCCCGGCGCGTCTTGATAAGGCGCTTGCTACGGCTACGGGTTGTCTGCACCTCTCCCGGTCACGGAGGACAGCAGTCGGGGAACATCCCGAGGTGACGACAAGGGCCTGACGCCGATCGACACGAAGCCGACGGTGTGACCGCCGTTATCGCGGCGCCCTGCGTCGCGTCGGCAATGCCACCATGATCGCATCGCGCTCTGCCGGCGTCATCACGCTCCACGCGGCGATTTCGTCCAGCGTGCGACCGCAGCCGCGGCACAGGTCCCCGGCGTCGATGGCGCATACGCCGGTGCAGGGACTGACGATCACCACCGGCGGCACCGGCTGGATCACGGCATCGGACGGGCGGCGGGGGCGACCGCCGCCCGGCATCAGAGCGCGATCACCGCGTTGAGGAAGTCCGGGATCGGACCGTTCCAGCCTTCGTCCGGACCATCGTCGCGCTCGTCGCGACGCGGACGACGATCGTTGCGGTCATCGCGGCGTACGTCGCGCCGCGGCGGCGGCGTGAACGTCGGCTCGGCACGCGGCACGCATTGCGGACGTTCGGTCTGCTGCGGAGCTGCCTCGACCTTCGCCTCGCGCTCGACCTGCGGCGCTTCCTCGACTTCGGCACGCGGTGCGCGCTCGCGCCGACCTTCACCACGCGGCGTACGCTCGCGGCGGGCACGACGCGGTTCTTCCGTGGCCGGAGCTTCCGCCTTGGGAGCGGCGCCGATCTCGAGCCGATCGATCTTCTGCCCGGTCAGCTTCTCGATATTCTGGATGTTCTCGGCATCTTCCGACGTCACCAGCGTGAACGCGATGCCGGTCGCGCCACCGCGGCCGGTGCGGCCGATACGGTGGACGTAATCGTCGGGATGCCACGGCGCATCGAAGTTGAACACGTGACTGACACCCTTGATGTCAAGCCCGCGTGCAGCGACGTCGGACGCCACCAGGATGTTGATCTTGCCGTCCTTGAACAGGTCCAGCTCGGCAATCCGCTGCGCCTGTTCCATGTCGCCATGGATCTCGCCGGATTTGAAGCCGTGCTGCTTCAGGCTCTTGTTGAGCTCGCGCACGGTGGTCTTGCGATTGCAGAAAATGATCGCGTTGCGCACCTCGTCGGTGTTCAGCAGCTGGCGCAGCGCGTCGCGCTTCTTCGCCGCCACGCCCGACACTGGCACCAGATATTGCTTGATGCTGAGGTTGGTCGATGCCGGCCGCGACACCTCGATCGTTTTGGGGTTGTCGAGGAACTTGTCCGCAAGCCGCTTGATCGGGGCAGGCATCGTCGCCGAGAACAGGAGAGTCTGGCGCGTCTTGGGCAGTTTGGTGCAGATTTCCTCGATATCGGGGATGAACCCCATGTCGAGCATCCGGTCCGCTTCATCGATGACCAGCATCGAGCAGCCGGTGAGCAGAATGTTGCCGCGTCCGAACAGATCCATCAGGCGACCGGGCGTTGCGATCAGCACGTCGACGCCTTTTTCCAGCGCCTTGATCTGGTCGCCCATCGACACGCCGCCGATCAGCAGCGCCATCGACAGCTTGGTGCCCGCGCCGTATTTCTCGAAATTCTCGGCAACCTGCGCAGCGAGTTCGCGCGTCGGCTCCAGAATCAGCGAGCGCGGCATGCGGGCGCGGCTGCGGCCGTGCGACAGGATGTCGATCATCGGCAGCACGAACGCGGCAGTCTTGCCCGTTCCCGTCTGGGCGATGCCAATCAGGTCGCGCATCATCAGTACCGACGGGATCGCCTGCGCCTGGATCGGGGTCGGCTCCGTATAGCCGGCGTCGGTGACCGCCGTCAGGAGTTCGTCGGAAAGGCCGAGGTCGGCGAAGCTCATGCCAAAAGGCTCATGCAAAGGTCCGGAAAAGAACGGCCGCACACGCGCGCAGCAACGCTAACCGGGCGCTTGCGGATTTGCCAGCAAAAGTCAAGAAAAGGCGGTCAGCGAGAGACCTGAAGCGTCTTGAACGTGCTGATTCCGCAACTGGCTCCCGAACGCATCCGGATGACGTCCCTATCGGCGCACACCTTTCCGTCGGCGGCGGGGCGCAGGTAGAAGCCGCTATAGAAGTCCATCGGTCCGCAATCGTCGTCCAGTTTCGCACGCAGACGCTTGCCGCCTGCCATTACGAGATCGACCGCACCAGCTTCGGTGATCAACGCGCCGCCAAGATCGGCGACGGCGACGCACTTCGGCCCCTTCTTTTCCTTGTAGCGGACGATCGGTGCCGGAATTGCGACGCGCCCGACCGATCGGCTCATGCTCATACGGGGAACGCGAATCACGACGCGTTCGTGGATCGTCGTCTGCGCCCATTGCATCCCGTCGAGTTGCGCCAGCGCATCGCCGACAGACGCGACGGCGGGTGCAGCGATGGCGAGGAGGGATACGGGGAAGGCGGGATGCAGCATGGCAGGCTCCGGTTCCTAGCCACCGTCGTTGAACACGCGATGAACTTGGCCTAGCGCGCCGTGGCATGACGCCCGCGCAATCCGCCATGCTCGATGCGCTCCGTCCCGTTCTGGGACCGAACGGCATCATCACCGATCCTGCCGATATCGCACCATGGGAAACCGACTGGCGCCGGCGCTTCCACGGTCGATCCCCGGCCTTACTGGCGCCGGCTTCGACCGCGGAGGTTTCGGCGATCGTCGGGGCGGCGGTGCGACATCGGGTTCCACTGGTGCCACAGGGCGGCAACAGTTCGATGGTGGGCGGAGCGACCCCGCCTGCGGACGGTTCGGCGCTGATCCTGTCGTTGCGACGAATGAACCGCATCCGGTCGGTCGATGCAGAAGCCGGGCTGGCGGTGGCGGAGGCGGGAGTAATCCTGTCCGACCTGCACGACGCGGCATCGGCGATGGAGCGTCGTTTCCCACTTACGCTGGGCGCAAAGGGCAGCGCGACCATCGGCGGACTCGTCTCCACCAATGCCGGGGGAACGCAGGTGCTGCGCTTCGGATCGATGCGAGGCCTGGTCGCGGGGCTCGAAGTGGTGCTGGCGGATGGCAGCATCCACGACGGTCTGGCGGCGCTGAAGAAGGACAATCGCGGATACGACCTAACCCAATTGCTGGTCGGGGCGGAGGGGACGCTGGGCGTCGTCACCGCCGCAACGCTCCGGCTGGTGCCTGTGCCTGAGATCCGTACGACGGCCTGGGTGACGGTCGCCGACCCAAAGGCTGCCCTTATTCTGCTCCGCCGCTTCCAGCAGGCGACCGAGGCGCTGGAAAGTTTCGAAATCCTGCCACGCGAATCGCTGGCCGCGGTGCTCGCCTACGTTCCCGGCGCGCGGGCGCCGGTTGTTGGCGATCATGCGTGGCATGTCCTGATCGAGCATACCGATGCCACGGGAGCTGCGCTGATGGAGCGCCTGCTAGCCGATGCGCTGGGGGACAATCTGGTCGCCGATGCGACGATCGCCGCCAGCGAGGCACAGGCGGCAGCGTTCTGGCGCATCCGCGAGTCGATCTCCGACTCGGAACGGGCGTTGGGACCGGCATCGCAGCACGATCTGTCGGTGCCGGTGGAGACCATGCCGCGGTTCATGATCGAGGCGGCGGCTGCGTGCGAGGCGCGCTTTCCCGGGACGCACGCCAGCGGTTTCGGCCATCTGGGCGATGGCAACATCCACTTCCACGTCCGGGCTGCTCCGGGTACCGACCCGGACGTCTGGTATGCCGAGAACGTGCCGGAGGTGACGCGATTCGTCGACGATCTGGTCATTGCCGCGGGCGGGTCGATCGCCGCGGAGCATGGCATCGGCCAGATGAAGCGCGGCGAGCTGGAGCGGCTATCGTCACCGGCGCGGCTGGCGACGCTCCGCGCGATCAAGACGGCGATGGACCCGCTCTACATCCTCAATCCGGGCAAGCTCGTCGCGCTTGCGCCTGAGGCTGCGGCCCAATAGAGCAACGCGCCAACCGCGGCTGCGCCGCAAACACATTACGACGTGGAGAGTTCCGATGGCCAGCGCGCCGCTTCCCCTGTTCTACAATGGCCTCGAGCCGCTTTCGAGCGAGACCCACGCGACCTGGCGCGTGCGGCAGCAGGACAGTGCACCGTTCCTGGTCGGGCAGCATGCGGTGCCGATCACCACGGACGAATTCCCGATGGTGCAGCGTCACATGCCGATCGTATTCTCGGTTGGCGAAGATGCCATTCCGCTGGCGCTGATGGGCCTTAACGAAGGCGTCAACGTCTTCATGGGCGACGACGGCAAGCTGACCGAGACGAACTTCTACGTGCCGGCCTATGTGCGACGCTATCCGTATATGCTCGCCCGCCTGCGCCCCGACTCAGACGAGCTGTCGCTCTGCTTCGATCCGACGTCCGAAGCGCTCGGCGCGTTCGACGAGGGCGACGTGCTGTTCGAGAACGGCCAGCCGAGCCAGACGACAAAGGCGATTCTCGACTTCGCCGAGCAGTTCGAACAGGCCGGTGCGCGTACGCAGGCTTTCATGAACGAGCTGCGCGAGCAGGAGCTGCTGATGGAGGGCGAGGTGACGATCCAGGCCGATCAGAACCAGCAGCCGTTCGTCTATCGCGGCTTCCAGATGATCAACGAGGAAAAGCTTGCAGGCCTGCGCGGCGACCAGCTGCGCAAGATGTCGCAGTCGGGCATGCTGCCGCTGTTGTACGCGCACCTGTTCTCGCTGTCGCTGATGCGCGAAATCTTCGCGCGCCAAGTCACGCTGGGCAAGACGCCGCAGCCGCAGATCGGCTGATGCGCGGCGGGGGGGCGCCTGCGGCTCTCCCGACCGGCCGCCGGTGACTATCGTCCGCGCTTGACCCTGCCATGCGCGCGGGGGACTGTCGGATCCTTACGGCAAGGGACTCGACATGGCAGGATTTTCCCGCGGCGAATATTATTCCGGTGTCGCGATCGCCTTTCACTGGTCGATCGCGGTGCTGGTCATCGTCAATCTGGTCATCGGGATCGGCCACGACGCCATTCCGGTGCTGCGATCCCTGATGGGCGCGCATAAAGCGATCGGCATCACCGTGCTGTTGCTGACCGCCGGGCGCGTCGCCTGGCGCCTTGCCCATCGACCGCCCGCCTTGCCCGCCGGCACGCCTGTATGGGAAAAAGGCGTCGCCCACGCGACGCACTGGACCTTGTACCTGCTGATGATCGCGATGCCGCTGACCGGTTGGCTGATGGTGTCGGGGCCCGGTCCGCACCGACCGCTGCTGTGGTTCGGCCTGTTCGATGTTCCGACGCTGCCGGTCGGCAAGGGGCTGGCCGATCTTGGCCATGATGCGCACGGGCCGATCGGCTGGCTCATGGCGGCGTTGGTGGTGCTCCATATCGCAGCGGCCTTGCGGCATCACCTGATCCTGCGCGACACCGTGCTTACCCGCATGGCGCCTGCGTTGCGTCGATAGGTCCGGCGGCAGATTGCGGCATCCGCTCGTGGAACAGGGCATTCGCAAAAATAATCATCGGGCGGGTACGTCGGGGTTGAACCAATTCACGGTTCACCTATTTTACTTCTGTACGGCGCTCGTGTCCCCCCTTTCGCGACGCCGTATGGCACACTTTCAGTGTGCCTCCTCCCTGAACCTTGGCCACCTCGTGCGAACAGCACGGGGTGGTTTTTTTATGTCGTTCATTCGGCTGCCAGCGCGGTGGCGCCTGCTTGCCCTGCCATTGCCTCATCCGTGACGGCGTCGATCATCGTGCGCAGCGTCGCGATGGTCTGCGCCATGCCGGTGCCGGGCCGGTCGAGCATAGGGTCGAGATACAGAGTCCGGTCGATCTCGATCTGGATCGCGTGGATATTCCGCGACGGCGCGCCCTGCCGCTCCAGGATGTGACCGCCGGCGTAGGGGGTGTTGAGCGCGGTGCGTACGCCGGTTTGCGCCGCTGCCGCCTCCAGTCGCGTGACGAAGCGACCGGCGGACGCCTGGCCAAACCGGTCGCCCAACACGATCCGGGCATGCGGACCGACCGCTGGCATCGAATGTATGTCGAGCAGCACCGCGATCCCGAACCTGTCCCGCGCCGCGGCCAGCGTCATGGCAAGCGCTTCGTGATACGGGCGATAATCCTCGACGATGCGGGCCGCGACCTCCGCCCCGGTGAAGCGGCGTCGCCAGAGGTCGCCGGCCGCCCCGGCGCGGCGGGGGACGAGCCCCAGACCGCTGCGCAATTTTGCCGATGCGGTGGGCTGACTATGCGCTCGCGCGCCCTCATCTACGCGGGCATCCCGTTCGGTCTCGCTGCGGTTGAGATCGATCCACGCACGGGCGCGATGTTGCACCAGCATCGTCTCGATCGATCGAGCGCCCTGCGCGACGTGATCGACGTAGCGATCCTCCAGCACCACCAATGCGGCTTCGGGCACGCGTAGCGCGGTGCGCAACGCCAGCGGATAATCACGGCCGGCGTGCGGCACCGACAGCACTACAGGGCTCAGCGGTGTGCCATCCGGCTCCTGACCGCCGATCCGTTCGAACGAAGCGTCCATCTGTGGCACGGCTTAGCGGTTTCGCGCGTTCGGCGCTCTGGAAATCTTCACACCTCATCGTCATAGATGCGGCCGCGAATGGGGACCGACGAAGCGATGATCAGAATCCTGCTGGCCGAAGACGACCAGATCATGCGCGAATATTTGACGCGGGCGCTGGAACGTGCGGGTTATGCCGTTTCGCCTGTGGATCGCGGTACGGCGGCGATCCCGTTGCTCGAAACCGAGACGTTCGACCTGCTACTGACCGATATCGTGATGCCCGAGATGGACGGCATCGAACTGGCGCGCCGCGCTGCCGAAATGGTGCCGGGCCTGCGCGTGATGTTCATCACCGGCTTTGCCGCGGTGACGCTGAAGGCCGGGCGGGAAATGCCCAATGCGCGGGTCCTGTCGAAGCCGTTCCACCTGCGCGATCTCGTCGCCGAGGTCGACCGCGTGTTTGAGGTGGGTAGTGTTAGTGGGTTGAGCTAATTTTACCGAATTGACCGCTTGCCAGCCGGGCCAGCCCCGGCTAATGGCCCACCTCCGGCGGGCGTGTAGCTCAGTGGTAGAGCACTGTGTTGACATCGCAGGGGTCGCAAGTTCAATCCTTGCCACGCCCACCATCGAAAGGGCCTCGAAAACCTGCGGGTTTTCGGGGCCTTTTTGTTTTGGGAAGCCGCGGACGATCAGGTGACGGCGTACCAGATGACGCGCTCGCCGAACGCGTCGCGGGCAGACACGGGCTGATCGTCGAAGGCGATGGTCGCATCGGGTATCGCGGTGCCGCGAACGAGTGCCGCGACCTTCAGCGTCTTTCCACCGGCGGTGCGGGTGAAGGCGAGGATGCGGTCGCTGCCCTCGACCGCCACCGGTCGGTAATCGCCAGCGGCGAACAGCCCGGGATGCGCGCGCCGCAACGCCAGCAGATCGGCGATCAGGCGGAATTTGGCCGGAGCATCGTCGCGCCCCAGCAATGCGGCACGGGCGGCGTAATCGACCGGGCGGCGGTTGTCGGGATCGACGAGGCTGAGGTCCGCCAGCTCGGTGCCCTGATACAGGTCCGGCACACCGGGCACCGTGTAGCGGAGCAGGGTCTGGACGAGCGTGTTCGCGTCCGCGGCGGCCGCGATGTCGGCGACGAAGGCGGTCACCTCCGCAACGAAGCGATCGTCGGACAGATAGCTGTCGACGAGCGAGGCGGCGGCGGCTTCGTAGGCTTCGTCGGGGGCTTCCCATGACGAGCGCAATTTGCCCTCGCGCAGCGCCTTCTGCTGCCATGCCTTGAGACGATCGGCGAAGTCTCCCGACGCCCCCTCAGCCGGCCATGCGCCGACGATGGTCTGGAGCAGCATATAGCGGTCGCCGCCATCGACGTCGTGATTCCACGCGAAGGACATCGCCTCCCACCCCTCGACGCGGGTGCGCCAGACGTCGGGTATCGTGCTGAGCACCGCAAGCCGGGCGCGGACGTCCTCGCCCCGTTTGTGGTCGTGCGTGGCGGTGGTCAGCATCGCACGCGGTACGTCGCGGGCGCGGTCGACCATCAGCGTGTGGAATTCGTCCAGGCCGATACCGAGGATGTTGGCGTCGAAGCCGACATCGTTGCGCGAGAGCAGACGGCCGGAACGGTAGAAGGCCGTGTCCTCGACCGATTTCGCCGCGATCGGTGCGGATAGCTGCTGCAAGCGGCGGACGGCCTCTGCCGCGTCACCCGGCCCGTCACCGGCGAGCCACGCGAGGATGCGGTCGACCACATGCGCCTCGCCGGGCGGGATCAGCCACGACAGGCGTTCCCTGACGATGCCGCGGATGCGCGCGTCGCTGGCGGGGGCGTCGTCGCCGGTGCCATAGGTGCGATAGACCGGGAATACCCACAACAGCCGCTCGATCGCACGGCGGAGCATGGCGGTGGTGACGGCCTCGTCGGTGTCGAGTGCGGCGAAGGCGGCGACGCAGGCGTCGAGCTGGCCGGAGAATTGCCACGACAACAGATCCTGCCGCGCCTCGAATTCCTCCGCTTCGAACCCCTGATAACGGCCGCTGACATCCTGCCACAGCTCCTCGAGCGGAAGCGCGCCAAGCGGATCGTGGATCAGCAGCGCCACCTGTTCCATGAAGTCGTAGCCGCTGGTGCCGTCGATACCCCAGCCGACCGGCTGGCCTTCGCCCGCGCCGAGGATCTTCTCGATGACGATCCACGCGTCGGGGCCGAGGCGGTCGCGAAGCTTGCGGCAATAGCCGATCGGGTCGGTGAGGCCGTCGACATGGTCGATGCGGACGCCCTCGATCAGTCCCTCGTCGTACAGGCGGAAGTAGAGCGCGTGCGTCGCGTCGAACACCGCCGGGTCCTCGATGCGGATGCCAGCGAGGTCGTTGACCGTGAAGAATCGGCGCCAGTTGAGTTCGTCGTTGGCGACACGCCAGCTGGCCAGTCGGTAATGCTGCTGGTCGAGCAGTGCGGCGAGGTCGCTCGTGTCGGAGGCTGCGCGGATCGGGAAGCGATGTTCGCCATAAGCGACGATCCGGTCGCCCTCGACGGCAATGTCACCGTTCGCCACCGTCGTGGCCAACGTATCGCCGAGCACCGGCAGGACGAGGCGGCGCGACCAGTCGATATCGAAGAACCGCGCGTATTCGCTGTCCCGCCCCTTCGCCAGCACGTCGTTCCACCACGCATTGCCGCCGCCCGCCACGCCCATGTGGTTGGGGACGATGTCGATGACGACGCCCATGTCGCGCGCGTGCAGCGCGGCGACCAGGCTGCGGAAGGCGTCTTCGCCGCCCAGTTCGGGATTGATCCTCGTCGGATCGATCACGTCGTAACCGTGGGTCGATCCCGCCGCGGCGACCGTGATGGGGGAGGCGTAGAGGTGGCTGATGCCGAGCCGATCGAGATAGGGGACCAGCGCCTCCGCATCGGCAAAGGTGAAGCCCTTGTGGAACTGGATGCGATAGGTCGCGCGGGGAAGCGTCATCGGGGTGTCTTTGCTGAGAGGAGGGCGGTGCGGCGGGCGACGTCGGGACGGGCGAGCAGCGCGTCGGTCGTATCGGGCATGCGGCGACGCCAGTTGGGATGTTCGTCGGTGGTGCCGGGCAGGTTGGGCTGTTCCTCGATCCCGATCAGGTCTTCCAGCGGCACGATCGTCAGTGGGCAGCGCGCCTGCGCGGTGAAGGCGATTGCCGCGTCTACTGCGGGTGCTGCGTCGTGCGGCACCGGCCCGGAGGCGACGCCGGCGGTCGTGCAGGCGGTCCACAGCGCCTTCTTCTCGCCGATACGGCGCAGGCGGTCGGAAGGTTCGTCCCCGTCGCTGCGCTTCAACTTGTGGTTCCAGGTGATGTCGCGACCGGTCCACCAGCCCGCCAGCGTCGCGGTGTCATGCGTGCCGGTCATCGCCACCGCCTGTTCGTCCCAATCGGTCGAGGGCGTGAAGCGCTTGGCGTCGCGCTCGAACGGCAGCACGCGCATGCCGAGCATGCCCTTCGCCGCCATCGTGTCGCGGAATCCGGGTGGCACGGTGCCGAGGTCTTCGCCGATGACGATCGCACCGGCGCGATGCGATTCCAGCGCGAGGATGCGGAGCAGGTCGTCGAACGGCATCGCCAGATAGGCGCCGTCGCTCGCCCGGCCGCCATCGGGGATCACCCACAGCCGCTTGAGGCCCAGCGCATGGTCGATGCGCAGGCCGCCGGCGTGGCACAGCGCGGCGCGGACGGTGCGGATGAACGCGTCGAAGCCGGTGCGGCGCAGCGCGAAGGGCGACAGCGCGGTGATGCCCCAGTTCTGCCCCTGCGGCCCGAGCGGATCGGGCGGCGCGCCGATCGACAACCCGGTGAGCAGGTCGCCGCGCCGGCTCCAGGCGTGGCTGCCGCCCGCGTCCATGCCCACGGCGAGGTCGGCGATCAGGCCGATCCGCATGCCGGCATCGCGTGCGGCGGACTGCGCGTTGGCGAGGCTGCATTCGGCCAGCCATTGCAGGAAGGCGTAGAAGGCGACGTCCTGTGCGTGGGTTCCGGCGAAGCGTTCGACCGCGACGCTGGCGGGGTCGTGATATTCGGCGGGCCAGTCCTGCCAGCCGCGGGTGCCGAAATGCGCGTGGAGCGCGTCGTAGCGGGCGTGCTCGTTCCAGTCCTGTCGCAAGGCGCGGTCGGCTTCGAAGCGGGCGAGCAGATCGGCAGGCGCCGCGTCGAAGGCGTGGCGAAGCTGCAAGAGGCGGGCGGGAAGGGCGCGTCGCCAATCGATCAGCGCGCCGCCGTCATCGGCCGCAGGCGACACGCCCGCCAGCGTCGGATCGGCGAGCAGCGCGTGGTGGAACAGGCGGCTCGACGGCGCATAGGGACTGAACCGGCCGGCGTCGGTCGGGAACAAGGCATGCGTCGGGCTGATCGCGATCGCATCCGCGCCGGCCTTCGCAAAGGCCCGGGCAGCGTCCACGAGCGTGCCGAGATCGCCATAAGGCGTCGGGACACGGCCGCGCAGCGCCGGGATTTGCACGGCCGGTCCCCAGCTATGGCCGTGGGGCGGGGGGACGCATCGGTCCGGCGCGACGGCAAGGGTGATCGCGCCGTCGTCGGTTTCCAGGCGGTGGTAGCCGGGAGTGGCGATCGGCGGGATCGTGCCGTCGGCCGCTACGGTGACGGTCGTGCGGGTGCCGTCGTCGAGGATCAGCGTGGCGAGACCGGGTCTGGCGGCGATGGCGACCGGCTTGCCGACGTCGGCAGTGACGAAGGGGATGCCGTCCGTACGGGTGTCGAGCGTGTCGAGGATCGCGCGGATCGTGTCGTCGGCGACCCTATGCTGCTGGCCGTCGGCGTCCTCCCATTCGATCTGGAGACCGGCTGCTGCGGCGTCTTTGGCGAGGATCGTCATCGGGACTGCACTTTCCAACAGCTGGTGCGCGCAGAGGCGTGGAGGGCGCAGAGGAGCTTTGCCTGTGGAGCCGGCGGTGCGATCTTCAGCCGCGCAGCTAAGAAGTTTGATTCACGCGGAGACGCGGAGACGCGGAGGAGAAACGTGGCCCCGGCATTCCTCTTCTTCTCTCCGCGTCTCCGCGTCTCCGCGTGGATCAACCTTCTTGAAAGTCTGCCGCCGGCCCCGCCCGCACCCTCTCTGCGCCCTCCGCGCCTCCGCGCGAACATCATCGCGCGATCCACGCGGCGAAGCGTTCGCCTTCGACGTGGAGGAGTTCGCCGTCGCCCTGTGGCAACGGATCGGGATCGTAGGCGAGGTCGATGGCAATCGTCAGGATGCTGCCGTCGCCCAGCTGCCAGCGGGCGGTGACGGCGGCGTCGCCGGTGGCCTCCGCGCCCAATGCCTTCGCGCCGGAAAGGTGCGGGACGATCGCGGACTGGCGCAACGCGATGAGGTCGCGGATCAGGTCGCGCCAGCCGGTCGCATCGGGTCCCGGCTGCGGACGCGAGCGGTCGAAGGTGGCCAGTGCGTTGGGATCGGGGATGCGTTCGCGCGCGGCGGGGTCGGCGAAGGCGTCGAACTTGGCGAATTCCTTGCGCCGGCCTTCGCGCACCGCGTCCGCCAGTTCGTCGTGGAAGTCGGTGAAGAACAGGAAGGGGCTCTCGCTGCCCTGTTCATCGCCCATGAAGAACAGCGGGATCTGGGGGCCGAGCAGCAGCAGCGCGGTGGCGGCGCGCAGGCGTGCGGTATCGGTCAGCAGCGTCAGCCGCTCGCCGAGCGCCCGGTTGCCGACCTGATCGTGGTTCTGGAGGAACGCGACGAAGCGCGTCGGCGACAGATGCGCGCTCGGTTTGCCGCGCGGTTTGCCGTCGTGGTTGGGCGACCCCTCGCCCTGATAGATGAAGCCTTCGGACAGGCAGCGGGCGAGGCGTTCGGCGGGTCTGTCGGCGAAGTCGCCGTAATAGGCGCTGGTCTCGCCGGTCAGCAGCACGTGCATGACGTTGTGGAAATCGTCGTTCCACTGTGCGTCGTAACCGCCATGCTCGAGGCGATCCGCGTCGTTTTCCTCGTTTTCGAGGACGAGGTGAATGTGGCGATCGGGGAAGGCTGCGCGCACCTCCGTCGCCATCGCGTCGAGGAAGGCGGGATCGGCGATCGCGTGCACCGCGTCGAAGCGGAGGCCGTCGATGCGATATTCGCCGAGCCACATCAACGCGTTGTCGACGAAGAAGCGGTGCACCGGCGCGCGTGCGACCGCGACCGCGCCGCCCCATGGCGTATCCACCCCGGCGTCGAAGAAGTCCGCCGCATAGGCGTTGAGGTAATTCCCGTCCGGCCCGAAGTGATTGTAGACGACGTCGAGGAACACCGACACGCCGAACGCATGCGCCTCGTCGACCAGCGCCTTGAGGTCGGCGGGCGCGCCATACGCCTCGGCGGGCGCATAGGGCAGGACGCCGTCATAGCCCCAGTTGCGCGTGCCCCCGAACGCGCCGACCGGCATCAGTTCGACGGCGGTGAAACCCAGCGCGGCAAGTGTCGGGATCTGGTCCATCACGCCGCGGAAGCCGCCGAGCACGCCGGCGTGCAGCTCGATCAGCACCGTCTCTTCCCACGGACGGCCGCGCCAGTCGGCGACGGACCAGGGGTAGGCGGGATCGATCACGAGGCTCCAGCCGTGGACGCCGCCCGACTGCGCCCGGGACGCCGGATCGGGTACGATCAGGTCGCCGCAGCGAAACCGATATCGCGTGCCGGCCGGGGCAGCGACGGTGGCCGTGAACCAGCCGTCGCCGTCCGCGCTCATCGCCAGCGTCGTGGCCCCATCGATCTCCAGCATCACCGCGTCGCGATCGGGCGCCCAGAGCGCGAAGCGGGTGGTGCCGTCGTCGCGGAGTTCCGCGCCCCAGCGCCGGCTCACGCCGACGGCTCCTCGAAACTGCCGGTCCAGGTCAGCAATACCGCACCCTGCGGCGACACTTCGTAGCTGTCTTCGATCGCGACTTCGCCCTGATCGGGCCTGGCACTGTCGATCAATACGGTGCGCTGGCTGTGCGGCGGCGGCAGGTGGAACGTCACCGGGTCTTCCGACCCGTTGACCAGCAGCGACACCGCCTCGATCTCGCCGACGTCGTTGCAGCTCGCGCGGCGCATCATGAGTGCGCGGCCTTCGGGGTTCTGCCAGTCCTCCGCCGACAATTGCTGGCCGCGCTCGTCCCACCATTCGATGTCGTCGATGCCGTGGCCGGGCGAATCCTGACCGTACAGGAAGGTCGCGGCGCGGAGCACGGGGTAACGGCGGCGCAGATCGGCGAGGCGGGCGACGAAATCGATCTGGGTCTGCCCTTCCGGCGTCGCGGCGGCGTTCCAGTCGAGCCAGCTGATCTCGTTGTCCTGACAATAGGCGTTGTTGTTGCCCTGCTGCGTGCGGCCGAATTCGTCGCCCGCGACCAGCATCGGCGTGCCGAGCGAGGCGAGCAGCGTCGTCAGCATCGACCGCTGCACGCGCCCGCGCGCATCGTTGATCGCGGGATCGTCGGTCGGCCCCTCGACCCCCCAGTTGCGCGAATGGTTGTTGTCGTGGCCGTCGCGATTGTCCTCGCCGTTGGCCTCGTTGTGGCGTTCCTCGTACATCACCGTGTCGGCGAGGGTGAAGCCATCGTGCGCGGAGATCAGGTTGATGCTCGCCCACGGCCGGCGCGAACGACGGTCGAACAGGTCGCCCGATCCCGACAGCCGTCCGGCGAGGTCGCCGCGCTGGCCGGGCTCGCCGCGCCAGAACTGGCGGACGGTGTCGCGATACTTATCGTTCCACTCCGCGAAACCGGGGGGGAAGTTGCCGAGCTGGTAACCGCCGGGGCCGACGTCCCACGGCTCCGCCATCAGCTTCAACCGGCCGAGCACCGGGTCCTGCCGCACCACGTCGAAAAACGCCGCGCCGGGATCGAAGCCATGATCCTCACGCCCCAGCGTCAGGCCGAGATCGAAGCGGAATCCGTCGATGCCGAAGCTCGTTGCCCAGTACCGCAGCGAGTCCGTCACCATCTGGATGACGCGCGCCTTGCTGAGGTTCAGCGTGTTGCCGGTGCCGGTGTCGTTGATCGAATAGCGCGGCTGATCCTTGACCAGCCGGTAGTAGCTCGCATTGTCGAGTCCGCGCCATGACAGCGTCGGCCCCTTCTCCGACCCTTCGCAGGTGTGGTTGTAGACGACGTCGAGGATCACCTCGATCCCCGCCTTGTGCAGTCGATGGACGGCGCGGCGTAGCTCGTCCTGGCTCTCGGTCGACATATACGCCTGTTCGGGCGCGAAGAAGCCGAGCGTGTTATAGCCCCAATAGTTCTTCAGGCCCTTTTCCTGGAGGAAACGGTCCTGTGTGAACGTCTGGATCGGCAGCAGTTCGAGGGCGGTGACGCCGATATGCTTCAAATGCTTGATGACCGCGGGATGTCCCAACGCCGCATAGGTGCCGCGTTCGCGCGGCGGCACCAGCTCCATCAGCTTGGTCAGGCCCTTGACGTGCGCCTCGTAGATGACCGTTTCCGACCACGGCGTGTTCGGCTTCGTATCGCGCGACCAGTCCCAATGGTCGTCGACCACCACCGCCTTCGGCATCGCCGGCGCGCTGTCGCGCTTGTCGAAGCTCAGGTCCTCCTTCGCGTGACCGACCTTGTAGCCGTGCAGCGCGTCGGTCCATTTGATCTGGCCGTGCAGCTTGCGCGCATACGGGTCGAGCAGCAGCTTGTTGGGATTGAAGCGGTGGCCGTTCTCCGGCTCGTAGCGGCCATGTGCGCGATAGCCGTAGAGCAGGCCCGGCGCGGCATCGGGCAGATAGCCATGCCACACCTCGTCGGTGCATTCTGGCAGGCGGATACGTTGCAGTTCGCGCTTGCCGGAGGGATCGAACAGGCACAGTTCGATGGCGTCGGCGTTGGCCGAAAAGACCGCGAAGTTGACGCCGAGCCCGTCGAATGTGGCGCCGAGAGGGTAGGGCGAGCCCGGATCGAGCCGGTCGGGCAATGCGTGCAAGTCTGGAACCCCCGTGATGGTTTTGCTGGCCGAGAACGCAGGTGCAGCATGGAAGGTCCCGTATCGGTTTCAGGAGCGTGGTGGTTTGCTGAGAAATCGCGATCCGGTGCGGCAGAAGCGCCATGGCGTATCGGTGGCGAGGGTAATGCCGATGCGAGGGCCGATGTGGATCGACGACGGGGCGGGTGCGGGTTCGAGGGTGAAGGGCGGGCCGTCGAGCGGGGCATGATCCAGCGTCTTGTCGACGCCGAGCGCCTGACACAGCCGGCCCGGCCCGGCGCACAGCAGGCGCGGGTCGCCGAGACGGCGGCGGGCAATCATCGTATCGAGGCCGTGGGTCGGTTCGATCGCCCGGATCAGGACGGCGCTGCCCGGACGGCAGACGATGTTGAAACACCAGTGGATGCCGTAGCTGCGATAGACATAGGCATGGCCAGCCGGGCCGAACATCGCGGCGTTGCGCGGCGTCGGACCGCGTGCGCTGTGCGAGGCGGGGTCGTCGGTGTCATAGGCTTCGGTTTCGACGATGATCCCGCCGACGCCATCGACCAGCAGCGTCGCGCCGATCAGGTCGCGCGCGACGTGGTCGACCGCCCGGTCGAAAAAGGCGCGGGGCAACGGCATCGTGTCGCAGGTAAGCGGTCGCGAGGCAGGTGCAACGTCGGTGCCGCGGTCACGCCCAGCCGTGATCGCCTGCCCAGTCGACGAACAGGTCCATCCACGGCACTGCCTTGCCGTTGCGATAGGGTGCGGGTGGACCGTGGCCGCCGCGTTCGAAGATCATCAATTCGGCGGGCGTCTTCGCTGCCTTCAACGCTTCGTACATCAGCACGGCATTGCGCGCCGGCACCACCGGATCGTCGGCGTTCGCCGCGACGAAGGTCGGCGGCATGTCCGCGGGCAGGTCGAGCTGCGCGGAATAGCGTCGCTGCCAGCCGGCCCCGGCGGCGTGCGTGCCGAGCAGTTCGCGACGCGACTGGGCATGGACGCCGTCGTCGAGCATCGTGATGACCGGGAAGAACAGCCCGGCCACGTCCGGCCGCGCCGACAGCGTATCCGCCGCGTCGACGGGATCGTAGACCCGCACGCTCGCGCGTGCGGCCAATCGTGCCGCGACATGGCCGCCAGCGGAAAAGCCGGTGACCGCAACCTTCGCGGGATCGATTCCGAACCGCTGCGCACCGGCACGGATCACCCGCATCGCCCGCTGCGCATCCTGCAACGCGACGTCCGGCCCAGCAGCCCAGCCATCGTGCGGCAGGCGATAGAGCATCTCGAACGCCGTGAATCCCCGGTTCGCGAATTCGCGCGCGATGCCGCCGCCGGTGCGGCCCACCGCGACCCGGGCATAGCCGCCGCCGGGGCAGATCAATACCGCCGCGCCGTTCGGTTTCGTGGGACGTACCACGGTAAGCATCGGCGTCGCGACGTGCGGCCAGGCGATATCGTCCGCGCCGCCGGTGGGCGAGCGCTTGACCCATTGATCGGCGATGGCGCGACCTTCGCCGCCCGGTGCCGCCTTCGGCCAGAGCGGGAAGCGTTCGGCCGTTGCCTGCGCCGACACGCGGAGCGGCAGCAGCGCGGCGAGGCCGCCGGCGATCAGGGTGCGTCGGTCGGTCATCTCAATTCCCGTCGGGTCGAGTGGCATCGCGCGTCACGCTGGCGGCGACCCGGAAGGTCGCGGGATCGGGCGGATGCGTGGGATCGAACCGGCCGATATCGTCGCGCAGGTGCGTCGCCGCGGGCTGCCCCGCCAGTCCCTGTGCGATGATGCGGGCGAGGACCCACGCGCCATAATTGTCGTGGTGCGTGGCATCCTTGCCGCCGTCGTTGAACGCCAGCGGCGCCCGCGCCGGACCCAGCGCTTCGTAGAAGGCGATGCTTGCGGCGTTGAGATCGATGACCGGTACGCGTTCCGTTTCGCCGACCGCCTTTACCGCTGCCGCATAGTCGCCCAGCGTCGGCTTGATCCGGTCGCCGGTCCACGCCCGCCGCTCGGGCGAGGTGACGAGGATCGGAGTGACGCCGCGCCGCCGGAATTCGGCGATCCATGCGCGCAGATAGTC
Organism: Sphingomonas sp. Leaf37; assembly: GCF_920939475.1. Lineage (NCBI taxonomy): Bacteria > Pseudomonadati > Pseudomonadota > Alphaproteobacteria > Sphingomonadales > Sphingomonadaceae > Sphingomonas > Sphingomonas sp. Leaf37. Next base: position 48,845 of record NZ_CAKLAX010000004.1, read on the forward strand.
GCGATACGTCGTCTCTGCCGCCGCATAGGTCTGCGGCCATTGCACCTTCTGGTCGTTGTGGCCGAACTGGATCAGCGCGATATCGCCGGGCTTTACCGATTCCAGCACCTTGGCGAAGCGCAGCTCGGCCATGAACGATTTCAGCGTCTCGCCCGATTCCGCATGGTTGGCCACCGCGATATCGGGTTTGAGGAAGATGGGTAGCATCTGGCCCCAGCTGGCCGCGGGTTCGGCCGGCTGGTCGGTGACCGTGGAATCGCCGAGCAGAAAGATCGTGGGAACGGCGACCGGTTCGATCCGGATCGCGGATGGCCGATCGCCGAGAAGTTCCAGCGTCAGCCGGTCGTCCCAGTTGAGCGAGTTGCGCTCGCGCGGCTTCAGCAGAACCCTGGTGCCGCCGGGCGCATTCGCGGGGGGCGGCGTCAGCGCCGCGTCGCGGACGTTGACGATGAAGCTTCGCGTCATGCTGCGGCCGGCCGGAACGGAAACGGCGTCGAGCATCAGCCGGCGGGATTCCGCCTTGATCGTCGAGGTGGAGGCCGCACCGCGGCGGCCGAGCGTCACGGTGACGCGATAATTGCCGGGTGCCGCTGCGACGGAGAACAGCGCGGCCGAGCCGGGTTCGTAGCCGTAGCCATCCGCGTAGGGGCGACCTGCCGGCACGGCGATGCTGTCGTTCCTCGCTGCGCCGCCGCCGTTCTTCGCTGCGTCGCCAAAGGTGAAGCTGCGGACCGCCGCGTTCGTGCTGGAGGGTGCGACGTCGTTCGACCGGGCTGCGGCTTCGGCCGGTGACGCGAGAAGCAGCAAGGCGCCGGCCAGCATCACCCGCATGACGGGCCGCCCGCCGGGGTCGTGCGCGTCAGCGCGGGGACGTGCGGCGTGATCCGCCTGGCGACCGGCAGGCGTGTCGCCTTGAGGCCGACGGCGACCAGATCGGCGATCTTGCGCGCGCCCAGTTCGCTGAAATGCGTGTCGTCGGACACGCCGTTCGGATAGCCGGGCGCACCCGCCGCCCCGTCGTAATGCAAATAATAGGCCCTGGACGCGTCCGGCCCCGCCGCCTGCACCATCGCCTGCGACGCCTTGCCGAGGTCGAGCAGCGGCGTGCGCGTGGCCTTCGCCACTTCACGCGCGGCATCGGCATAGGTCGGGAAGCTGGGCTGTTCGACACCCGACCTGAAATCGCGGCGGGCGACCGGCGTCAGGATCACCGCCCTGGCGCCCGCCGTCTTCGCGACGTCGAGCATACGGCGAAGGTTCGCCTTATATTGGTCGATGGTCGTGTAGCGTTCCGGCTTGTCGACGCTGGCATCGTTGTGGCCGAACTGGATCAGCAGCGTATCGCCCTTGCGCAGATCGGCGGCGATCTTGTCGAGCCGGCCCTCGCGGATGAAGCTGTTGGTGCTGCGGCCGCCGATCGCGCGATTCTCGATCGTCACGCCGGGCGCAGCGCAACGCAACATCGTGCCCCAGCCGGACTGCGGGTATTTTTCCGGCTTGTAGTCCTGCGCCGTCGAATCGCTGGCGATGAAGATCCGCGGCGGGACGGGGTCCGCCGCTCCCGTAAGCGCGATCATCGCCGCCGCGCCGAGCCACCGCATCCTCATGCCACTCTCCACATCATACGTCTTTGTACCGCATCATGCGTCCGGCCACGACGATGCGCAACTGCCAATATGTGGAACATGAAACGATTATCCGGGATAGACTTGGCATGCCCGATCGGGAGTTCTAAGCATCGTGTCGCGCCGACAGAGCGCTGCGAAGGAGATGGAGCCTTGCTTAGACGACTGGCGGTCCTGGCGATCATGGCGGCGACACCGGCTGCGGTGTCCGCCTCTCCGAGCCTGTCCGACTGGCGTGTCGAGGCGGAATCCCCGGATGCGCGCGTCAACGTCCGCGGCGGCATCATCGATATCGACACGCCCAAGGGGCTGACGCTGTGGTGGCGGCAGGCGATCACCGCGCCGGTGACGATCAGTTTCGAGGCGATGGCGGTGTCCGCCGGCGGGCCAAACGACGCAGTCAGCGACCTCAACGCGTTCTGGATGGCGACCGATGCGGATGGCGGATCGGTTCTGGCGCATCCCCGCAGCGGCGGCTTTGCCGCATATGACGACCTTCGCACCTATTATGTCGGCATCGGCGGTAACCGGAACACGACTACGCGCTTCCGACGCTACATCGGCCAGCCGGGCAACCGGCCGCTGTTGCCCGAACACGACCTCGGCACCCCGGCCGCCATGCTGCGGCCCAATGTGTGGACACGCATCCGGCTGATCGCCAACGGACGTATCGTGGCGGTCGAGCGCGACGGAAAGCGGCTGTTCACGCTGGCCGACGACCAACCCTATTCGCGTGGCCACTGGGGGCTGCGCACCACCTGGAGCCACCTGCGTATCCGCCGCGTGTCGGTGACGCAGCGCTGATGGAGAGACGCATGCACCTCAACCGACGCGACACGATCAGGGCCGGGCTGTTCGGCGGGGCCGCGATGTGGTTGCCGGCCGGAGCCGACGCCGCCGCCGTTTCAGCGTTCGCCCCGGCCCCGGTCCGCTGGATCGATGGCGCCGCACCGGCGATGCATGCGGGACAAACGTTCGGGGTGGCGTGGCCACGCGGCGTGCTGAAGCGCAACACCCGCCTCGCGGTACAGGCGGCCGGCATTGCGGTGCCGGCGCAAAGCTGGATCAGCGCGACATGGCCGGACGGGTCGGTCAAATGGACCGCGCATGCGATTCCCGCCGACGTCTCCGCCGCCGACCTCACGGTCACCCGCGGGCGGGAAACCGCGCCGAAGCAACCGGTGCGCGTGTCCGAAACGGCCGACGCGATCGTTATCCAGACTGGGGATCTGCGCTGGGACATCGCGAAATCGGGCGATGCGCTGATCCGTTCCGCCAGCCAGGGCGGCAGGCCGGTCCTCGGCCCGGTGTCGCTGGTCGGTGCGGTGCGCAGCGACCCGATGCATGGCGATCCCGTCCCCTTCGGCGGCAGCATCGACCGCGTCACGATCGAACAGCGCGGGCCGGTACGCGCGGTGGTGAAGATCGAGGGGCATCATGCCGCCGGCACACGGCGCTGGATGCCGTTCACGGTGCGGCTCTACGCCTATGCGGGCTCGGCCGGATTGCGCATCGTCCACAGCGTGATCTTCGACGGCGACGTGTCGAAGGATTTCCTGTCGGCGCTCGGTGTTCAGGCGGCGGTGCCGATGACCGGCGCGCTGCACGACCGCCACGTCCGCATCGCCACCGATCGCCAGACGTTCGCCGAGGGCGTCCGTCCGCTTACCGGCCTGCGTCGCGATCCCGGCAAGGCGTTCCGCGACGCGCAGATCGCCGGCCGTGCCGTTCCGCCGCTCGGCGAGATGGCGCCTGCTGTGCGCGATACGCTGGAACGTATCCCCGCCTGGGGCGACTTTCGCCTCGAACAGCCCAACGCCAACGGCTTTGCCATCACCAAGCGCACCGGGCCCGGGCAGGGCTGGGTCGATAGCACGGAGGGCAGCCGCGCGCCCGGCCTCGCCTATGTCGGCGGGCCGAGCGGGGGCGCGGCGATCGGCGTGCGCTATTTCTGGCAGCGCCACCCGACCGCGCTGCACATCGACGGCGCGGCCGGCGACACCGCCCGGCTGACCGCCTGGCTGTGGTCGCCGGACGCTCCGGCGATGGACCTGCGGCCGTATCACGGTGTCATGGGCATGGGCGGTTATGACGCGCAGAACGAAGGGCTGTCGGTCACCTACGAGGATTACGAACCGGGTTGGGACGATGCTTCGGGTGTGGCGCGCACCAGCGAGCTGATGGTGTGGGCATTTCCCGCGACGCCGCCGACCGGGACGCTCGCGGCGCTGGCGACGATGCAGGCGCAGCCGCCGCAGCTGATGGCGGCGCCGGCGCATCTGCACGCCGCACGGGTGTTCGGCGACTGGAGCCTGCCCGATCGTACGACGCCGAACCGCACGGCGATCGAGGACCAGCTGGTCGACCTGATCGACTTCTATGCGGGCGAGGTCGACCGGCGGTCGTGGTACGGGTTCTGGAACCACGGCGACGTCATGCACACCTATGACGCCGACCGGCACCAGTGGCGCTACGACATCGGCGGCTTCGCCTGGGCGAACAGCGAATTGTCTCCCGACCTGTGGCTGTGGACGCAGGTGTTGCGGACCGGCGACGCGCAGGCATTCCGCCTCGCCGAGGCGATGACGCGGCACACGGGAGAGGTCGACGTCTATCACACGGGTCGCTTCCGCGGGCTCGGCACGCGGCATGGGGTCCAGCATTGGAGTGACAGTTCCAAACAGCCGCGGGTCAGCAACGCCAGCTATCGCCGGATCTTCTATTATCTGACCGCGGACGAGCGCGTCGGCGATCTGCTGCGCGACCTCGTCACCTCGGATCAGGCGCTGACGCGGGTGGAGATCGGCCGCAAGGTGCCGGGAGCGAAGCGTCCCGTCCTGCCCGCCGGGACGATCGAGATGACGTTCGGCACGACGTGGTCCCCGCTGGCGGCGGCGTGGCTGACGGAGTGGGAGAGGACCGGCGACACCCGCTGGCGCGACCGCATCCTCGCCGGGCTCGACACGATCGGCCGCCTGCCGCACGGCTGGCTGACCGGCAGCGCGCCGTTCGACATGGCGTCCGGGCGATTCATCGACCAGAACCGCAAGATCGGGCTGTCGCACCTGAATGCGGTGTTCGGCGCGGTGGAGGTCAACAGCGAATTGATCCGGTTGCTCGACGTGCCGCGATATCGCGCGGCGTGGCTGGACTATTGTCGCTGGTACAATGCGCCACAGGCCGACTATCTCGCCAAATTCGGTGCGCCGTTCGGGCCGCGCAACCTGCGCGAGGGGCATTCGCGGCTGACCGCCTATGCCGCGTTCGAGGACAAGGATCCCGCGCTCGCGATGCGCGCGGCGGGGGAATTCCTGTCGGGCGATGCGGGGCTGGGGACGTGGCCGGCCGATCCGCGGCGGGAGGTCGCCGGGGTGCTGGAATGGCCCGGCGTGTCGACCAACGCGGCGTCGCAATGGGGACTGGCGGCGATCCAGACGCTCGCGCTGGTGCCGGAGGCGCTGGACCGGATACCGATCGTCGCGCCCGATGCGCCGGGGCGCAAGCGTGCAAAGGACAATGGGCGGGATTAGGAAGCCGGCGCGTCCCCCTTCCCACGTCCCCGGTCGCTGCCGGGGACGTAAGGCTCAGATGTCTTCGCTCGCCAGATAGCGCTCCAGATCGTCGCTGCCGCCGATCTGTTCGCCGTCGATGAACACCAGCGGCGTCGTCGCCACGCCGTGTTCCGCCTTGAACGCCTCGACCTCCTCGCGCGAACGCAGGATCCGGTCGTCGACCTCGAACCCCTCCGCCTGCAGGATCTGCTTGGCGCGTACGCCGAAGGGGCAGGTGTGATCGGGCAGCACCATGCGGTACAGGGTGGCTTTGCGGCTTTCGGCCATGGATAATCCTTTCGAGGGTTCGGGGGGTTAAGCGAAGCGCGAACCGCGACGTTCCGTCACCCCGCCGCCGTCACTCCGCCGCCGTCAGCCGTTCCGCAACCAGCGGCGTCACGCGGTCGGCGATGCGGTTCACGCCCGCGGCGTTCGGATGCACCCGGTCGGCCTGCATCAGCCCGGGATTGCCGATAACGCCGTCGAGGATGAACGGGTACAGTCCGGCCCGATCCCGTTTCGCCAGATCGGGCCAGATGCCGTCGAACGCCGCGACATAGTCCGCACCCAGATTGGGTGGCGCCTTCATACCGGTGAGCATCACCGGCACGCCCCGCTTGCGCAGTTCGTCCAGCATCGCGGTCATGTTCGCCCGCGTCTCCGCCGCCGGGATCTGCCGCAGGACGTCGTTGCCGCCGAGGCCGAGCAGCACAAGGTCGGGCTTGCGCGGCAGATTGTCGAGCACGAACCCCAGCCGCTGCCGTCCGGCCGCACTGGTGTCGCCCGATACGCCGGCGTTGACGATCGTCGCATTGATGCCGTCGCGCCGCAGCCGCGTCTGGATCGCGTCGGGAAGGCTTTGCCCACGGTCCAGCCCGTATCCGGCGTACAGGCTGTCGCCGAACGCCAGCACCAGTCGCTCCGGTCCGGCCGGGCGCGTCACTGCGGCTTCGGTCGGTGTCGCGGTCGGGGCGGGGGAGGGCGCGGTGCGATCGCAGCCCGCCAGCAACAGACCCGGCAACAGGGCTTGGACGATCGCGGCGCCTGCCGCATAGCGCTTCATCCCTTGCAAGGCTGTTCCTTCCGTCATGACCCAATCCGCTATGGTGATCGCTGCCCGCGATGTCACGCTGACGCTGGGCGAAACCACGATCCTGCGCGGTATCGACCTGTCCGTCGCCCCCGGAGAAAGCGTTGCGCTGCTCGGTGCATCGGGGTCGGGCAAGTCGTCGCTGATGGCGGTGCTGGCCGGGCTGGAGCGGGCGAGCGGCGGCAGCGTCCGCGTCGACGGGCTCGATTTCGGCGTACTCGACGAAGACGCGCTGGCCCGTGCCCGCCGCGGACGGATCGGCATCGTCCTGCAAGCCTTTCACCTGCTACCCACCATGACCGCGCGCGAGAATGTCGCGGTGCCGATGGAGCTGGCCGGTGCCGACGATGCGTGGGACCGCGCGGCCGAGGAACTGGCCGCCGTCGGCCTTGGCCACCGCCTCGACCATTATCCCTCGCAATTGTCGGGCGGCGAGCAGCAGCGCGTCGCCATCGCCCGCGCGCTGGGTCCACGCCCGCCGCTGGTGTTCGCCGACGAACCGACCGGCAATCTCGATACGGCGACGGGTGCCGCGATCATGGACCTGCTGTTCGCCCGCCGTACCGCGATCGGTGCGACGCTCGTCGTGATCACGCACGATCGCAGCCTTGCCGGGCGGTGCGACCGGGTCGTGACGCTGGCCGACGGGCGGATCGTGTGAGCCGCTGGGGTTTCGCCTGGACGCTGGCGCGGCGCGAGCTGGACTGGCGGTTTCGCGGGCTGCGGCTGCTGGTCGTGTGCCTGCTGCTTGGCGTCGGCGCGCTGGCGGCGATCGGAGGGCTTGCCGATGCCGTCGGCCGCGAACTCGCCTCGCGCGGTGCGGTGATCCTGGGTGGCGACGTCGAATTCGCGGTGTCGCAACGTCGTGCAGTGCGTGCGGAACTGGCGGCGATGCAGCGCGCGGGTGCGGTGTCGGAGACGATCCGGATGCAGGCGAATGCCGTTGCCGGCGGCGTGGCGGCGCCGATCCAGCTGAAGGCCGTCGACGGCGCCTATCCGCTGTATGGCCGTATCACGCTGACGGATGGTCGCAGGGTCGCCGGACCGTTGCCGGGACAGGCCTGGATCGTCCCGGCGCTGGCCGAGCGGCTTGGCCTGAAGCGTGGCGCGTCGTTCAAGGTGGGCCCGGCGACGCTGACCGTCGCCGGCGTCATCGCCGACGAGCCGGACCGGCTGGGGGAGGGATTCACGCTCGGCCCGGTCGCGATCGTGGCGATGCAGACGCTTCCCGTCACGCGATTGATCCAGCCCGGCAGTCTGTACGATACCCGCTACCGCCTTCGCCTGCCCGCGGGACGGGACCCTGCGGCGGTATCCGAACGGTTCCGCGACGCCTATCCGGCCGGCGGCTGGGAAGCGAAGACGCGCAATCGCGCCTCGCCCGGTGCGTCGCGCTTCGTCGACCGGATGGGGGAGTTCCTGACGCTGGTCGGCCTCGCCGCGCTCGCCATCGCCGGCATCGGTGTCGGCAACGGCGTCGCGTCGTTCCTCGCTGCCCGGCGCGGTGGAATCGCCACGCTCAAGGTTCTCGGCGCCACCACCGCCGACGTCGCCCGTGTCTATGCGATCGAGATCGGTGCGGCGGCATCGGCAGGCGTCGCCGGCGGGCTGGCCATCGGTATCCTCGCGGTGCCGCTGCTGGGTAAGGCACTGGCGGGCGCATTGCCGGTCGTTCCCGAACTCACGCTGGAGGCATGGCCCCTCGTCCGCGCCGCCGCCTATGGCCTGCTGATCGCCGCCGCCTTCGCCGCGCCCCCGCTCGCCGCCGCAGGGGCGACGCCGGCCGCCGGCCTGCTGCGCGGTGCGCTGGCGCCAATGCGGGCGAGTTCGTGGCGCGGGCGTATCGTCGCACTGGTGGCAGGGGGCGCCGCGGTGGCGCTCGCCGTCGCCACGTCGGCGCAACCGGGGATGGCGGCGATCTTCCTCGCCGCGGTGGCGGGGGCGTTGCTGCTGCTCGCCGGCCTGGGACGGCTGGTGCGCAGCGTCGCACGGCGATTGCCCGCATCGCGACGGCCGCTGCTCCGCCTCGCCATCGCCGCGCTGCATCGGCCCGGCGCGCGCACCGAGGCGCTGGTCGTGGCGCTCGGCCTCGGCCTGACATTGTTCGTGCTGCTCGCCGCGATCCGCACCAGCATCGACGCGAACATCGCCACTACCGTTCCCGCCCGTGCCCCGGCGCTGTTCGCGCTCGACGTGCCGCGTCCGCGCGAGGCGGAGTTCCGCCGCATCGTCTCCGCCGCCGCTCCTGCCGCAACGGTGAAGACGGTGCCGATCCTGCGCGGCACGATCACCGCGTACAAGGACGTCCGCGTGGCCGACCTCAAGACGCTGCCCGAAGGGGCATGGGCGTTGCGCGGCGAGCGTGGCCTGACCTACGCCGCCACCCTGCCCGACGGGAGTACGCTCACCGCGGGCCGCTGGTGGCCACGCGATTACACCGGCCCGCCGCTGGTATCGGTCGACGAGCGGCTGGCGCAGGCGCTGACGCTGCGGATCGGCGATCCGCTGACCGTCAGCCTGCTGGGGGTCGAGCGCACCGCGCGGGTTGCATCGTTTCGCGAGATCGAATGGGATACGCTGGGCTTCAACTTCGTGCTGGTCTTTTCACCGAATACGCTGGCCGATGCACCGCACAACCTTGCCGCGACGATCGACCTGCCGACCGGGGCGGAGGGACGGGTGACGCGCGCACTGCTGGCACCCTTCCCATCGGTGTCGGTGATCGAGGTGCGCGGTGTGCTGGCGCAGGTTCGCGACCTCGTAGGACAGGTTGCCGCCGCCATCGCCGCCGCGGCGGGCGTCGCGGTCGCAGCGGGTATCGCGGTGCTGGTCGGCGCCATCGCGGCGGCGCGGGAGGCAAGGACCTACGACGCGGTGATCCTTCGCACGCTGGGGGCGACGCGGTTGCAGTTGCTCGCGGTGCAGGCGCTGGAATATCTGCTGCTGGGCGCGGTGGTGACGCTGGTCGCGCTGGCGCTGGGCCTCGGCGGCGCATGGTATGTCGTGGCGCGGCTGTTCGACTTCGCCTGGGCACCGGATGCGGTGGCGGTGGGGATGACGCTGCTGGCAGGGCTGGGGATCACGCTGGCGATCGGTCTGGTCGGCGCATGGCCGATCCTGAGCATCCGCCCGGCGCGGGCGTTGCGACAGGTGTGAGGCGCGAACGCCTCCTTTCCTTTAGCCCTGTACGAGGCGCCGCAGCGAAGGCGCGGTCGTGGGTGTCATGTCCAGTACAACACCCGGGCGAACGGCAATGTGCTCGCCAGCTCCGCCTCGAAAAAACAGCGTAGTTCCTTCATCGTCGAGGCGTCGTACACGTGCTTGACCGAGCCGAATTTTGTCCGCTTCTCGGCGCGGTTGGCATCGCTCATGTCCAGCTTCGATCCCGGATACCAGCTGTCCAGCACCGCCTTCGATCCCGGCGTGTAGCGATGCGTGATGAGTTCGATCGTACAGTCGACATCGGGCACGTCGGCCAGCGCCGTGCCGGCCTGTGCGATCAGCCCGGCATAGGCGCGTTGCCAGCCGTCCGCGGCGATGATCGGTGCGATCGTCAGCCCGATAGGATAGCCTGCACGCGCCATCCGGGCGAGAGCGGCGAGCCGCGCCGCGACCGGATCCGTCCCCCCTTCGAACGGCGCATAGGCGGCGGGATTGATCGATGCGCGCATCCGCGTGCGGCCACCATGTTCCAGCGCCAGCAGCGGTTCGACCGCGGCGAACTTGGTGGTGAAGCGCAATTGCACCGGCGCCTGCCACCGCCCGAACGCCTCGATCAACGCCGATAGCGAGCCGGTCAGATGCTCCAGCGCCAGCGGATCGGTGTAGCAGCTCGCTTCGAACGTCGTTCCCTCATTCGCTCGCGCTTTCGAGCGCGAGGTCACGGTGCCGGTGCCGAGATAGCCGGGCAGGATGCCGACGATCTCCGCCAGATTGGCATAGACGCGCGTGATCGGCGGCCCCTTCAACGAACCGGCCAGATAGCAGTAGCTGCAATGCGCCGGGCACCCTTCGGCCAGATCGACCCGCCAGTCCGCCGAGGGCGCAATCGGTTGCAGGCGCAGCCTGGATGGTGGCGCGACCGTCACCGCCAGCGTCCGCTTCGCCTCCGCATAGGCCTGTCGGGGATCGTCGGGCAGGGCCAGTCCCAGCCGGTCCGACGACAGGATGTCCACCGGGACGCCGAGCGCGGCGGCGCGGGCGGCGATGGCGCGGCCATGCTCCTGCGCCTGCGCGGATCGGGTGACGATCACGCGCTTCGGCAGCCACAGCTTCAGTCGACGTGGCACGTCGTCGCTCACGAACCGGCCGCCGCGAACCAGTCGGCATAGGGCGTATTGGCGGCCATGTGGCGGTTGAGGTCGGGTGCGCCATCGCGCCACCACACCGGGCCACGCTCGCCCAGCGCGCGTTTCGCGGCATCGACGCGATGGCGCGCGTCGCGTTCCGCTGCCGCATCGCTGGTGCGCAAGGCGGCTCCGACATCGCGTCGCGCCTGCATCAGGTCGTGCACCAGCGCGTCGCGGCGGTCCGGCGGCAGGGACGGATCGGCGGTGCGCCACAACCGGCCCCGTACGACCAGATAACGGCCGTCCGGGGTGGTGAGGGGGATGGCATCGGTCATGCGAGCGCAACGCGCGACCTCCGCATCGGGTGCACGCTGTCAGGTCAGCGCCGCCGTCAGCCCGGCGACCCAGCGCGCGGTGAAGGCGCGCGACGCCCGCGCGGTCGGTGCGATCCCGTCGAAGGCGTGGAACGCCCCCGGTACGACCGCGAGATCGACCGCGACGCCTGCCGCCGCGAGGGCGCCGGCATAGGCGATATCCTCATCGAGGAAGAGGTCGAGCGTCCCGACACCGATAAACGCCGGCGGCAGGCCGGCCAGATCGTTGCAGCGGCCCGGCACGACGCCCCGCAATACCCCTGCGCTGCCGGCGGGGACACCCAGTAGCGACGACCAGCCGAACCGGTTCGACGCCGCCGTCCAGACGAACTCGCCCGTACCCGGCCGCGCCGGCCGGCTGCTGCCGGTGCGATCGTCGAGCATCGGGTAGATCAGCACCTGACAGGCGAGCGGCACCTCGCCGCGATCGCGCGCGGCGAGGGCCAGCATCGCGGCATGACCGCCGCCCGCGCTCGCGCCACCGACGGCGATCCGGGCGCGATCGACACCCAGCACTTCCGCCTGACCGTGCACCCAGCGCAGCGCCGCGTAATTGTCCGCGAGCGATGCCGTCAGTCGTGCCTCGGGTGCGAGCCGATAGTCGACCGATACGACCAGCCAGCCATGCGCCAGCGCCGCCTCGCGCAGCGCCACCGGAATGCCCGCCGCACCGGCGACATAGCCACCGCCGTGCATCCAGACGACGGCACCGCGGCCCGCCTTCCGCGGCCCGGGGTCGAACTGCACGGTGCCGACCGGCGGCTGCCCGGCCAGCCCCGGGATCGTCACGGTCTTCAGCGGCAGTCGCGACACCGGCGAGGGGGGCAGCGGATGAGCCTGACGCGTCGCGGGGCGCGAGCGGAACGCGGCGAGGTTATCCGCCGACACGTCCATCGGCCGTAGTAGCTTCAGGTCGTCGATCATCTGCGGATCGACCGCGGCGAAGCGCGCATCGGATGGTATCGCCTGTGCCGCCCGGGCGGACCGGCTGCCGGGAATCGGCAATGCCGCCGCAGCGCCACCGATCAATATCTCGCGCCGGCTGAACATCCCGATCTCTCCCTTGCGTCCCGGCCCATGGGTACCGATGCCGCGTGGCAAAGACCATATCGCGCCGACCGTCAGCGGAACACCGGCGACATGGGACGGAATGACATTTGATGTCTGCCCGATCCGTCGCCGCCGCTCGCGCGTTAGGGGAGGCCCATCGCATGAAAGTCCACCACGTGTACCATTTCCTCGTCGCCGAGAGCGAAACGCCCGAAGAGCGGGAGGCCCGGCGGAAACACGCCGGCCGCAGCTCGGGCGAAAGCTATGGCGCGACCCTCGAACAGATGTATCCCGGCGCGACGATCACCCTCGTCGCCCCCGCCGACGAGGATGCCGAACCGCTCGATCCGAAGCGGGTCGGTGGGTTCGACGCGGTGTTCATCACCGGATCGCCGCTCCACGTCTATGACGACACGCCGGAGGTTCGCCGTCAGCTCGCCTTCATGCGGACGGTGTTCGCCAGCGGAACTCCGTCGTTCGGATCTTGCGCCGGCCTGCAACTCGCCGTCGCCGCGGCGGGAGGACGGGTCCGCAAGATGCCGCAGCGGATGGAGGCGGGTATTGCGCGGCGGATCACCCCGACCGAGGCCGGGCGTCACCATCCGTTGCTCGCCGGGCGTGCGCCGGCGTGGGATGCGCCCGCGATTCACGGCGACGAGGTGGAGGAACTGCCGGCGGGCGCAACCCTGCTCGCGGGCAATGCCGTCACCCGGGTGCAGGCCGCGGAGATCCGTCACGGCGGCGGCATCTTCTGGGGCGTGCAATATCATCCCGAACTCAGTCCGGGAGAGATTGCCGTCGCGCTGCGCCGACAGGCCTCTGATCTGATCGCGGCCGGACTGGCGCATGACGAGGCCGGCGTCGAACGCCGCGCCGCCTTGCTCGACGCGCTGCACGATGCGCCCGAGGATCGCGCATTGCTGTGGGAGCTGGGCCTCGACCGGCAGTTCGCCGATGAGGCGCAGCGCCGCACCGAGCTGAGCAATTTCGTCGATACGCTCGTCGCACCGCGTCGCCAGGCGGCATGACGGCGCGGATGACGCTGTATTTCGACGGCGGCGCCCGGCCCAACCCCGGGCGGATGGAGATCGCGGTCGTAACCGGCGGCCGCAGCTACATCCGCGATGATGCGGGGGAGGGGGACAATTGCACGGCGGAATGGCTGGCGCTGCGCTATGCCGCCGAAATCGCGCTGGCGGCCGGAGCACAGGACGTATTGTTCGTCGGCGATGCGCGGACCATCGTCGAACAGGCGCTGGGGCGCTGGGTCTGTCGCAACCCGCAGCTGAAGCCGCATCTTGCCGCCTATCGCGAAGCGGTGGCGGTCATTCCGCGCGTTCATGTGAAGCATGTCGGTCGGTCCAAGAACCTCGCCGGCCACGCGCTGGCGCGGCGCCATCCGCGCTGATTGTTCGCACCTGCGGAAACTGTGGGCCTTCGGTGCGTTGACCGGCGCAGTCATTTCACAGGAGAAACGTTATGAACCAGGATCAGATCGAGGGCACGGCCACGGACCTCACCGGCAAGGTCAAGGAAACGATCGGCAATGCGACCGGCGATACGGAAACGCAGAACGCCGGCGTGGCCGACCAGCTGAGCGGCAAGGTGCAGAAGACGATCGGCGATACCAAGGAAACCGTCGCCGCCGCCGCTGCTCCGCTGGCGGACAAGGCCCGCAAGTTCGCGAACGACCGCCCCTGGACCGCCGCCGCGCTTGCCGGTGTCGTCGGGCTGGCGATCCTCAACACGTTGCGCGGCAAGAAGTCGGCGTAACCGTTCGCAGCCGATACCAAAAAAAGGGGCGTCGGTTTCGACCGGCGCCCCCTTTTTCGTCTTCGGCCCTTACCCTCACGTCGCGGCGGAAGGGTAAGGGCGATCGTTATCGGATCGGGCGCTTAGGACTTCAGTCCCTTCGCCATGTTCAGATGTGCCGCCACCGTCGGCGCAAGCCCGTTGGCGAAGGTCTTCAGCGCGGGCACATCGCCGGTCGCGCCATAGGCCTTCAGTGCGTCGAGCGTCTGCTGATGGCCGGACTGCTGCGCGGCGATATACGCCGTGTCGAAGTCGGCGCCCTTCTTGGCCTTCAGCGCATCGACCGTCGCCTGTTGCTCTGCGTTCAGCGCCGGATCGGGCGTGATCGCCGGCGTCAGGCCCGCCGTGGTCGCCTTCAGCTTGTCGGTCGACGTCGTATGCGCGGCGATCATCTGGTTGGCGTACTTCTTCACCGCGGCGGAATTGCTGTTGTCGAGCGCCAGCTTCGATGTGGCGATCTCGAAGGCGTCGCTGGCGGCGGCCGTGTTGGCGAAGACCTGACCGCCGGTGGCCGGCGCCGTCATGTTGGCATCGGCCGCACCCACGTTGCCCGCGTCGAACGCCGCGCCGTCATTGGTCGCGAGGGTCGTATCGGTGGTGCCGGCGGTGTCCGTCTTCTGCCCGCAGGCGGCGAGCGCCAGTGCCGACGCCGACAGGATCACCATGGTTTTATTCAACATTTTCGTCTCCCTAGCTGCGGCGTCCTCAACGTATCGGCCCCGCCACCCGTTCCGCCGTCGCAACGGGAGCGTTCCGGCGCGCCCGACGTTGGCGCATGGTTCGGTTCGACAGGAGAACGACGTTGAGTATTTTCGGCAATATCATGGGCAAGATCTTCGGCCATAAGAAGGACGCGCCTGCCGCGCCGCAGCAGCCGCCGCAGACCACGCAAGCCGCACCGGCCCCGGCACCCACGCCTGCGCCAGCCCCAACCCCAACCCCTGCGGCAGCGCCCACCCAATCGGTGGACGTCGGCGCAGTGCTGTCCGAAATGGCTGCGATGAAGAACGGCGGCGGCAATTATCAATCGTCGATCGTCGACCTGCTGAAGCTGCTCGACCTGGATTCCAGCCTCGCCGCGCGCAAGGAACTGGGTCAGGAACTCGGCGTCCACGCCGGTGACGACGGCAGCGCAGAACAGAATATCGCCCTCCACAAGGCGGTAATGGCGAAGCTCGCGGAGAATGGCGGCATCGTGCCGGACAGCCTGCGCAACTGATCATTTCTCTCTTCACTCCATCATCCCGGCGTTCGCCGGGATGATGGAGCGATTGGGACCGGCCCAGCGGCGTCAGTCGGACGCAAAGGCACCTTGACCGATCCCCCGGTCCAAGCAATGATCGGTGTATGAGGCGGGCAAGTCGCTCGCCTCGCATCATCTTGGCGCTCACGGCAAACATGCCGGCCAGCGTCCATCCGGGGGGACGACAGCCTTGCATAGACGCGATTTCCTGGCCGTAACCGGCCTGGCGCTCGGAGGCGGCGTGGTGCCGTCCTTCCTCGGTCGCGCGATCGCGGCGGAAGAGCTGCAATCGACCATCGACGTTGCCGTCAAGAAACGGCTCGCGGATGCTGCGCTCAACGCCGCCAAATCGGCGGGCGCGACGTACTGCGATGTCCGCGTCGGCCGCTACATGCGCCAGTTCGTCATCACCCGCGAAGCGAACGTGCAGAACGTCGTCAACACGGAATCGCTCGGCACCGGCGTCCGCGTCATCGCCGACGGGGCGTGGGGCTTCTCCGCGACCAACGACATGACGCCCGAAGCGGTTGCCAAGGCGGCGCAGCTGGCGGTCGCCATCGCCAAGGCGAACGCCAAGACGCAGACCGCGCCCGTCCAGCTCGCTCCTACGCCCGGCGTCGGCGAAGTCAGCTGGAAGACGCCGATCGTCAAGAACGCGATGGCGGTGCCGATCAAGGACAAGGTCGACCTGCTGCTCGGCGTCAACGCCGCCGCGCAG
Organism: Sphingomonas sp. Leaf37; assembly: GCF_920939475.1. NCBI lineage: Bacteria > Pseudomonadati > Pseudomonadota > Alphaproteobacteria > Sphingomonadales > Sphingomonadaceae > Sphingomonas > Sphingomonas sp. Leaf37. The sequence continues at coordinate 64,597 of NZ_CAKLAX010000004.1, forward strand.
GGTGCGGGCGCGAACTTCGTCAATTCGATGCTGTTCGTAGTCAACGAACAGAAGTATTTCGCCAGCACCGACGGATCGTACATCGATCAGGACGTCCACCGCATCTGGGCGCCGATGACCGCGACCGCGATCGACAAGACCACCGGCAAGTTCCGCACCCGCGAAGGGCTGTCGGCACCGATGGGGATGGGCTTCGAGTATCTCGACGGCAATGCCAAGGACAAGTTCGTCTCGCCCAACGGCGTCGTCAACTACGGCCTGTCCTACGACATGAAGGAGGACGCGATCGCGGCCGCCAAACAGGCGGTCGCAAAGCTGAAGGCACCATCGGTCAAGCCGGGCAAATACGACCTCGTCCTCGACCCCTCGCACACCTGGCTGACGATCCACGAAAGCGTCGGCCATCCGCTCGAGCTCGACCGCGTGCTCGGCTACGAAGCCAATTACGCCGGCACCAGCTTCGTCACGCTCGACAAGGTCAAGGAGCGGTTCCAGTACGGCAGCGCCAACGTCAACATCGTCGCCGACAAGCTGCAACCCGGCAGCCTGGGGGCGGTCGGTTACGACGACGAGGGCGTGAAGACCAAGAAGTGGGATTTGATCCGCGACGGCAAGCTCGTCGATCTGGAGGCGATCCGCGACCAGGCGAAGCTGCTAGGCAAAACCGCGTCCGACGGCTGTTGCTATGCCGACAGCTGGTCGAGCGTGCAGTTCCAGCGCATGCCGAACGTCAGCTTGGAACCCGGCAAGAAGAAGCAGAGTGTCGCCGACATGATCGGCGGTGTCGAGAACGGCATCTATATCGTCGGCGACGGCAGCTTCTCGATCGACCAGCAGCGCTACAATGCGCAGTTCGGTGGGCAGCTGTTCTACGAAATCAAAAACGGCAAGATCACGCAGCAGATCGAGGACGTAGCCTACCAGATCCGCACGCCGGAATTCTGGAATGCCTGCGTCGGCGTTTGCGATGCCAGCGATTACCGGATGGGAGGAAGCTTCTTCGACGGCAAGGGCCAGCCGTCGCAGGTGTCGACGGTGAGCCACGGGTCCTCGACCGCGCGCTTCAACGGCATCAACGTCATCAACACCGCCCGTTCGCTCGGCTGAGGAGACAGGATCATGGCAATCTTCACCGAAGAACAGGCACGCGCCATTCTGACCAAGTGCGTCGCGCTGTCGAAGGCAGACGAATGTATCGCCGAACTGACCGGTTCGGTCGACGGCAACATCCGTTTCGCGCTGAACAACATCTCGACCAGCGGCATCGTGTCGAACACCGATCTCGCAGTGCAGGTCGCGTTCGGCAAGCGCGTCGGCACCGCGACGATCAACGCGTTCGACGATGCGTCGCTGGAGCGCGTCGTCCGCCGGGCGGAGGAGCTCGCCCGGCTTGCGCCCGAGAACCCTGAGTTCGTCCCCGCAGTCGGCAAGCAGGCGTACAAGGCGACGCCGACGTTCAGCCAGACGACGGCGGACATCACGCCGGAGTATCGGGCCAAGGTGGCGGGCGATTCGATCGCCGCGTGCAAGGCGCAGAAGCTGATCGCCGCGGGTTTCCTGCAGGACGGCCAGAGCTTCGTCGCCTTCGCCAATTCCAAGGGCAATTTCGGCTACCAGCGGGCGTCCGGTGTCGACTACACCTGCACCGTGCGTAGCGAGGATGGCCGTGGGTCGGGCTGGGTCGGCCGCAACGTGCAGGACGTGAACACCTTCTCGGCCGGCACCGATGTTCGTACCGCGGCGCGCAAGGCGGCGGGGTCGGTCGACGCCCGCGCGCTGGAGCCGGGCAAGTATACCGTCATCCTCGAACCCGCCGCCGCAGCCGGGCTTATCGGCTTCATGTTCAACTTCTTCGGTGCGCGCGAGGCCGATGAAGGCCGCAGCTTCCTGTCGAAGAAGGGCGGCGGCAACAAGATCGGCGAGCAGGTCTTCGATCCGCGCGTCAACATCTACGCCGATCCCAATCACCCGGACGTGCCGGCATTGCCATGGGACGGTAACGGCCTGCCGCGTACGCGCATGCAGATCGTCCAGAACGGGAAGATCGCGAACCTCGATTACTCGCGCTACTGGGCGCAGAAGCAGGGCAAGCCTGCGACGCCGGAACCGGGCAATATCATCATGGAGGGCGGCACCAAGTCGACCGCCGACCTGGTGCGCGGCACGCAGAAGGGCATTCTGGTCACGCGGACGTGGTACATCCGCATGGTCGATCCGCAGACCGTCCTGCTCACCGGCCTGACCCGCGACGGGACCTTCTATATCGAGAACGGCGAGATCAGATATCCGTTGAAGAACTTCCGTTTCAACGAAAGCCCGGTGATCATGCTGAACAACATCGATGAACTGGGCAAGCCGGTGCGGGTTAAGGGCGACGAGGGCGACACGTTGATGATGCTGCCGCCGATGCGGCTGCGGGACTTCACGTTCACGTCGCTGTCGGACGCGGTGTAGTTGGTGGCGCTCACCCTCACCCTGCGCCGCCTTCGGCGTCTTCTCCCTCTCCCGGCGGTAGAGGGAGGGAGCGGCGTAGCCGCGGAAGGGTGAGGGTGAACCGGCAGGAGTTTCTGCGCGCAAGCATTGCTACGCTTGCTGCTACAATCATTCCCCGCGCCGCCGCTGCGGCAGGAGCCTACGACTTCTGGTTCACCCGTCTGCGCTACGACAGCGGTGACTGGGACGTCGACCAGCGCATGCCGAGCAACCTGCTGACGTCGCTGGTCGATTACACCAATCTGCGCATCGACCCGAAGGAACGCGTCGTCGCGCTGTCAGACCCCAAGATGCTGACCGCGCCCTTCTGCTACATGGCGGGGCATCGCCTGGTGGAGTTCAACGCAGCCGAACGCCGCAATTTCGAACGCTACGTCCGAAGCGGCGGGTTCGTGCTGGTCGACGATTGCAACCACGATATCGACGGCCTGTTCGCGCAGAGTTTCGAACGGCAGATGCGCGCCATCTTCGGGCCGAAGGCGCTCGCCAAGCTGCCGCCGAAGCACCCGATCTACACCAGCTTCTTCAAGTTCGACGGGCCGCCCAACACGGGCTTCGAATTGAACGGCTGGGGCGACGACCTCGTCCACGATTACCTCAAGGGCATCACCATCGATGGCCGCCTCGGCCTGCTGTACAGTAACAAGGATTACGGGTGCGAATGGGACTACGACTGGCGCAACAAACGCTTCCTCGCGCAGGACAACACCAAGTTCGGCGTGAACATCGTGATGTACGCGCTCAATTCGTGAGGACCGCATGACCGAAGCAGACATCGAGGCCCAGCTGTCCAAGCTCACCGATCTGCGCGCCGCGATCGGGCAGGCGATCGTCGGGCAGGCGGCGGTGGTCGAGCAATTGCTGATCGGCCTGATCGCCGGCGGCCATTGCCTGCTGGAGGGCGTGCCGGGCCTCGGCAAGACGCTGCTGGTGCGCTCGCTCGGCGAGGCGCTCCACCTCGATTTCCGCCGCGTGCAGTTCACGCCGGACCTGATGCCGAGCGACATCCTCGGCACCGAATTGCTCGAAGAGGATCACGGCACCGGCAAGCGCCACTTCCGCTTCCAACAGGGGCCGGTCTTCACCAACCTGCTGCTGGCGGACGAACTCAACCGCACGCCGCCGAAGACGCAGGCAGCGCTGCTGGAGGCGATGCAGGAACGCACCGTCAGCTATGGCGGCACGACCTATACGCTGCCGAAGCCGTTCTTCGTCCTCGCGACGCAGAATCCGATCGAGCAGGCCGGCACCTATCCACTCCCCGAAGCGCAGCTGGACCGCTTCCTGCTGCACGTGCGGCTCGATTATCCGTCCGAAGCGGAGGAGCGCGACATTCTCGCCGCGACCACCGGCAGCGGCTTCGCGACGGTGCCGCGGGTGATGGACGGCGAGGATGTGCTGGCGATCCAGGCCTTGGTCCGCGACGTCCACCTCAGCCCCGACCTGCTCGACTGGATCACGCGGCTGGTGCGCGCCACGCGTCCGGGTGCGTCGATGCCCGAGACGCTGCGCAGCTACGTCCGCTGGGGTGCCGGCCCGCGCGCCGGCCAGTCGCTGGTCCTCGCCGCCAAGGCACGCGCGCTGCTGCAAGGCCGGCTTGCGGCGACGCGCGAGGATGTCGCCGCGCTCGCCGCGCCGGTGCTGCGCCACCGCCTGATCCTCGCGTTCGCCGCCGAAGCCGATGGCGTCAGCCCCGATGCCGTCGTCGACCGCCTGCTCGCCGCCGTCCGGGGACCCGGTGCCTGACCTGTTGCCGGCGGACGTCCGCCACCGATTGAAGGGACTGACCATCGTCGCCCGCCGCGCGATCGGCGACCGCGGGCTGGGCTTGCATTCCAGTCGCGCGCGCGGGTCGGGCCTCGAATTTGCGCAATATCGTCCCTACGAACAGGGTGACGAGCCGCGCCAGATCGACTGGAAGCTCTACGGCCGATCGGACAAGTTCTTCGTGCGGGAAGCGGAGCGCGAAAGCCCGGTCGCTCTGTGGATCCTGCTCGACGCCAGCGCATCGATGAATCAGGCGGACGCGACCGGCCGCCGACTGGATGCCGCCAAGGGCATCGCCGCCGCGCTCGTCGAGCTGGCGCTGGCGCAGGGCGACCGGTTCGCGCTGGCGACGCTGCGCGCCACGGGACTGGACCTGATCCCCGCAGCCGGTGGCGCCCGCCAGCGCGACCGGGCTCATCTGGCGCTGCATGGGATCGACGCCAGCGGACGCTTCCCCGCCGACACGTTGCTGGCACCGATCTGGGACCGGATCGGCGCGCGCGACATGGTTGCGATCCTGTCCGACTGGTTCGACCCGGCCTGCCTCGATCTCGCGCGCAAGCTGGCCGCCGCGGGCCGGGAGGTGCTGGCGATCCAGATCCTCACCGTCACTGAACGCGATTTCGCGCTGGATGGCGGTTACCGCTTTCGCGATCCCGAAACCGGTGAGGAATTGCTCGGCGATGCCGCGGCGTTGCGTGCGGAGTATCTCGCCCGCTTCGGCGCGGCACAGGCCGACCTCGCCGCCGCACTCGTTACCGCGGGCATCCGCTACGCTACACTGGTCCTCGACCAGCCGCTCGACACGCCGTTGCAGACACTGTTCGGACGGAGCCAACGGTGACCCTGCTCCTTCCCCTCGGCCTCGCGGCGCTCGCGAGCGTGTTGCTGCCGCTGCTGATTCATCTCGCCCGCCGTACCGAACAGCGCCCGACCGACTTTGCGGCGCTGCGCTGGCTCAGCCAGAAGCCACGACCGCGTCATCGACCACGGTTCGACGAGCGGCTGCTGCTGGCGACGCGATTGCTGCTTCTCGTGGCCGTTGCGCTGGTGCTGGCGCAACCGGTTCTCTCCGACGTCGATGCCGCGATGCCGGTGATCGCTGTCGCGCCCGGTGCGGACATCCCCCCGCCGTCGGCAGCACGCCGCATCTGGCTCGCGCCCGGCTTTCCCGCCGTGGATACCCCGCCGCCCACCGGTCGGCAGCCGATCGCCAGCCTGATCCGTCAGCTCGATGCCGAACTGCCGCCGAAGACGCGGCTGACGATCGTCGTACCGCGCCTGTTCGACGGTGCCGACGCCGAGCGGCCGACGCTGTCGCGAACCGTGACGTGGCGGATCGCGGGTGACGGCAGGGGCAGTGCCGCGGCCGTGCCTGCTGCCCCCCCGGCGTTGCGATACGATCCGGCCCATCCCGGCGCCCGCTACCTTGCCGCCGCGATCCGCGCGCTAGGCGGAACGGACATCGGCTACCGATCCGTGGCGGTGCAGGGGGGAGCGGCGGGCCGCGCTCTCATCTGGCTGGGTGCCGGCCCGATACCCCGCAGCATCATCGAGCATATCGAGGCCGATGAAACCATCCTCGTCTCACCCGACGCGATCGTTCCGGCCGGCGCCACCGTCCCCGTCTGGCGTGATACCATGGGTGCGCCGCTCGTCGACATGCAGCCCCTTGGCAAAGGGCGCCTCCTTCGTTTCACCCGTGCGCTCTCCCCTGCCGCGATGCCGCAGCTGCTCGATCCCGACTTTCCCCGCCGGCTCGTCGCGCTGTTCGTCCGTCCGCCGGAGCCGGCGCGCGTCGCGGCGAAAGCCTATGCCCCACAAGCCGGAGGGCTGGCGCCGACCCCTCCCGCCCGGCCGCTCTCGCCATGGCTCGCCGTCACCGTTGCAGCGCTGTTTGTCATCGAACGCTGGCTCGCCACGCGCGCCGGACGGGCCCCCGCACCATGAGCGCAGATCCCCGCGTCGCGCTCTGGACGCGCCCGACCCGCCTGCGGGCATGGCGCCGGGACGCCGCGACCAGCGTGCCGCTTGTCATCGTGCTTGCGGCGATCGGCTGGCGACTGTCCGGTCCCGCCACCGCCGTCACGCTGCTGATCGTTGGCCTCGTCGCACTGGCAACGGTAGCGCACCTTCGGGCGCGGCGCTTCGACCGCCGCTGGCTGATCGCCGCGCTCGACGCGACGCGCCGCGATCTGGAGGACAGCAGCGACCTCCTGTTCGCCGATCCTGCCACGCTCACCCCGCTTCAGCGTGTCCAGCGCGGCCGTATCGCCGCCCGCGTCGACGCCGCTTCCATCCCGGCGCTGGATGCGCCGCGCGGCCTGTGGCCGATCGCCGCGATCATGTGCGCCAGCCTGACCGCGACGGCCGCGATCCTGCTGTGGCCCCAGCACCCCGGCGCCTCGCTTGTACCGGCGCGAGAGGGACTGCCGGTCTTGCCCGGCGTTCCCCGTCTCACCGCCCTGGCGCTCGAGGTCGCGCCGCCAGCCTATACCGGCTTGCCGCCACGCCTGCTCGGGACGCTGGATGCACGCGTCCCGGCGGGCTCGCGCGTGCGCTGGACGCTGCGGTTCATGCCCGAGCCGCGCGGTGCGGTGCTGGCGACGGTCGGTCGCCCGGCGATACCGCTGGTCCGTGACCGCGGCGACTGGGTCGCGAGCCATCGCGCCGACACGCCTCTGCTCTACCGCGTCGCCGCCATGGGTGCCGAGCGGGCGGGTGTTCCTCCGCTCCACCGGATCAACACGATCGCCGATCGCCCGCCGCAGGTTCGCGTCGCGATGCCGCGCACGCCGCTGACCCTGCTGACGCCCGGTCAGCGCAGCGCCCCTATCGCATTCGTCGCCACCGACGATTACGCGGTCAGCGCCACCGCCCGGCTGCGCATCGTCGTCGCTCAGGGGGAGGGGGAGAACGTCCGCTTCTTCCAACGGATGCTGACCGTCAGCGGCAGTGGCGCACCCCGCGAGCGGCGTTTCACCGCGCAATTGAATTTTGCCGCATTGGGCTTCGTCGAACCCGGCGACATCGTCGCGCAGCTGATCGTCAGCGACACTCGCACTCCCTCGCCGCAGGAGGTGCGCGGCCCCAGCATCATCCTGCGTCGCCCGCCCGCCGTGGCGGCGCAAGGCGGCGGGCTCGAAGCGATGACGCGCCGCGTCATGCCCGCCTATTTCCGCAGCCAGCGGCAGATCATCATCGATACCGAGGCGCTGCTCAACGAACGACCCCGCCCGCCGGCCGACCGCTTCCTGTCGCGATCCGATGCGATCGGCGCAGACCAGCGCCTGCTCCGCATGCGCTACGGCCAGTTCATGGGGGAGGAGACGGGCGGCGGCGCGACCAACGTCATGCCGACCAACGACGAGGAGGAGGGCGCGGCGCATGCTACCGCTGCCGCGCCGACCGATGGGCATGATCATGCCGAGCCTGCACCGGCGGCAGGGTTCGGCGCGGCGGAGGATGTCACCGCCGAATACGGCCACACCCACGATGAATCGGAGGCCGCGACGCTGCTCGACCCCGGCACGCGCGCGACGCTGCGTCAGGCGCTGGACAACATGTGGCAATCCGAACGCGCATTGCGTCAGGGGGACCCGAAGGCGGCGTTGCCCTATGCCTACAAGGCGCTGCGCTTCATCAAGCAGGTGCAGCAGGCGACGCGCATCTTTCTGGCGCGGACCGGCTCCGACCTGCCTGCGGTAGACTTGGCGCGGCGGATGACCGGCGATCGCGGCGCGATGGGTAATCGTATGTTGCCGACCGCCGCCGCCGATCCGATAGACCCCACTCCTGCCGCGATCTGGCGCGCGCTCGACGGGCCACGGCGGGACGCTGCGCTCGACGCCCTGACCCGATGGATGCGCACCGGGGGCAGCCGTATTCCCGATCCGCTCGCGCTGGCTGGCGCGATCGATACGCTTCGTCGCCAGCCGGACTGCACACGCTGCCGTGACGCTCTGCGCAGCGCCTTGTGGCAGGCGTTGCCGCGTCCGGCACCCGGCCTTGCCCGCCGCAACGCCGGCGACGCGGTCGCGCGCCGCTATCTGGATGCCCTGCCATGACGCCGGACCGGATTGCCGCTACTCTGCTGGCGCTCGCCGTCGCCATCGCGTGGGTGCGATTGTGGCTGTGGCGGCGGCGCGCGACGGTTCGAGGTCCGGCGTGGCGATTGGCAGTGCTGGGACCGATGCAGATCGCGGTGGCGGGTTTGCTGTACCTCACCCTGTTTGGGTCGACCGCAGCGAACACGACGAAGACGCTGGTCGTCGCGACGGAAGGCGCGCCGCGTTTCGTATCGACGCGCGCTGGCGAGACGCTGGTGGCGCTGCCGGAGGCGGGGAACGTAGCCGGCGCGATCCGGCAACCCGATCTGGGCACCGCGCTGCGACGCCATCCGGGTGCGACGGCGATCCGCGTCGTCGGCAGCGGCCTGGTCGCCCGCGACCGGGTCGCCGCCGCTGCGGTCACGCTGCGCTACGCAGCGCCATCGCAGCGCCGCGGCCTCGTCGCGCTCGTTCCGCCGCCGCCGGTTGCCCCCGGCCAGCGCTTCGCCGTGGCCGCCCGGGTGGAGGGCGGGGCCGCAGCGACGTTGCTCGACCCTGCCGGGCGAATCGTCGATACCGCCCGGCCTGCGGCGGACGGCAGCGTCGTCCTGCACGGCACTGCGCGCGTTGCAGGCGAGGCATTGTTCACGTTACGCCTGTCCGACGGGAAGAGCGCCGCCGTGCCGCTCGTCACAGGTGCGGTGGCGCCCGCCCGCGCGCTGATCCTTGCCGGGGCCCCGGGACCCGAGGTGAAGTTTCTGCGCCGCTGGGCCGCGGATGCGGGTGTCGCGGCGCAGACGCAGGTCGCCGTCGGCGGCGGGCTGACGCTGGGCGAGCCGCCGGCGAGCTATGCGGGCTATGATATCGCCATCCTCGACGATCGCATGTGGGCGGGGCTCGGATACGGCGCGCGCGCGGCGCTAGCGCAGGCGGTGCGCGGCGGCATGGGACTGGTCGTCCGGGTCACCGGACCCGTGGCGAAGGGGTGGCAGGTGCTGGGTCTCGCCACCGGCGGCAGTTCCGCCGTCGTGCCGCTGCGCCTGCCGCCGGCGGCGCCCGGCGAGGCCGCGCTGGCTGCCCGCCGCGGTCCGGGTACGCGCGACGCGCCCGCCTCGATCGCCGCACCGCTGGGCGAGGTGCCCGAACTCACCCGGCTCGCCACGTCGATCGGCGGCGTTCCGCTGCTCCGCGACGTGCGCGGCACGCCGTTCGCCGGCTGGCGAAACGTCGGTCGCGGCCGGGTCGCGCTCGTCACGCTTCTCGACAGCTTCGCCCTCGCGACCAGCGGCAACGGCGACGCGCATGCCGACATCTGGAATGCGATCGCTTCGACAGTCGGCCGGGGCACGCCTGCTGCGGACATCCGGATCGACCCGCTAGCGTGGGCGGGGGAGCGCGTCGCGATCTGTGCAACCGGCGGACCTGTCGGTGTCGTCGCGCCGGACGGCACTCGCACCGTGCCGGTGCCGGACCCCGCTGCCGCAGGCTGCGCCGCATATTGGCCCGTCCATGCCGGCTGGCATCGCGCCGGCGTCACGCCCTTCTACGTCCATCCGGCCGGTGCCTTGCCGGCCTTGCGCGCCGCGAGCCGTCGCGAGGCAACGCTCGCGCTGGCAGGAGATCGCCGGCGCAGCGAGTTGGCGTCGCCGGAACAGGAACGTCGGCCCTCCTGGCGATGGTTCATCGCGTTCCTGATCACAGCGGGCGCATTGTGGTGGTTCGAACGCCGACGCGCCTAGCGCCAGTCGCCTTGCGCGATCCGGTAGGCCTGGTGCAGCGCCGCGGGAACCGCCGCACCCGGCACGCTGCGCCCGAAGAGATAGCCCTGCGCCATATCGCACCCCTGCGCCAGCAGGTGTCGAGCCTGCGGGACGGTTTCCACTCCTTCGGCCACCACCGTCATACCCAGACGGTGCCCGAGCGCGACGACCGCATCGATGATCGCCGCGTCGCCCGCATCCCGGTCGAGATGGCTGACGAAGCTCTTGTCGATCTTGATCGTGTGGACCGGGAACGCCTTCAGGTGCGTCAGCGAGGCATAGCCCGTGCCGAAATCGTCCAGCGCAATATGCACGCCGGCGCGGTTGAACGTTTCCAGCGTGCTCGCAACGCATTCGGCGCCACGTCCGACGAATACGGTCTCGGTCACCTCCAGCTCCAGCCGCTCGGGTGGCAGCCCGGCTCGCACGAGCCGACCGAGGATACGGTCCGCCAGATCCTCGCGGCGGAACTCGGCCGGAGACAGGTTGAACGCGATCCGGCCGAATTCGATGCCCTCGTCCAGCCAGCGCCGCATATCGCCGACGATCCCCGCCAGCATCCGCTCGCTGAGGCCGACGGCGAGTTCCAGATCCTCGAACGCCGCGGCGATCATCGCCGGAACCTGCGGGCCGAGCAAGGGATGCTGCCAGCGTAGCAACGCTTCGAACCCACAGACCTTGCCGGTGCCCAGCGCGACCTTCGGCTGGTAGAAGGGCATAATCCGGTTGTCGCGCACCGCATCACGGGCGATGCTGAGCATCGACGACCGGCGTTGCAGGTCCGCCCGCATATAGGGCTGGAACGTCATCAGCCCGCCACGCTGCTGATCCTTGGCGGCGTAGAGCGCGATGTCGGCCGATTTGAGCAATTCGGCGGCGGTGGCACCATCCGCCGGGAACAGCGACCCGCCCGCGGTCGCCTGACAGTCGAGGATACGGCCGTCGTGCGCCAGGGGTTCGCGCACCCGGCGCAACGCTGCCTTGACGCGGTCGAGCACCACCGCCGGATCGTCGCTGCCGGCGATGACCGCCGCGAATTCGTCGCCGCCCAGCCGTGCGAGCGTACAGTCGTTTCCCAGCGCCACGCGCAGACGGTCGCCGAACGTCCTCAGCACGACATCGCCGGCATCGTGGCCGACGGTATCGTTCGTTTCTTTCAGATGATCGACGTCGAACAGCACCAGCGCCAGGCTGCCGCCGGTGGCCGTCGCCCGCACGATCGCGGATTCGAGCCGGTCGCCGAATGCAGCACGATTGGGCAAGCCGGTCAACGTATCGTGAAGCGCGGCGAAGCGGATGCGGTCCTCCGCGGTTCGTTCTTCGGTGACGTCGCGGGTGGTGACCAGCACGCGGCTGAGCCGTCCCGATGGCGCCTCGATCCGCCAGCCACCGGTCTTGATCCAGCGTTCCTCGCCGGTGTCGGCGCGGTGGATGCGCAGCATCGTCTCGAACCGGTGGTTGCCGTCGCCGGCCTCCACCGCCGACACCAGCGCCTGCAACCGGTGCCGATCCTCGGGGATCACCAATGCCAGCGCGGTGGCGACGGTAGCAGGGGTTTCGAGCGGCAGGCCCAGCATCGCCTTGAATTCGTCGGACCATTCGCGACGATTCCCCAACGCGTCATAGTCCCAGATGCCCAGTCCTGCGGCATGCGCGGCGAGCCGGAAGCGTTCTTCGCTTTCGCGCAGCGCCCGCTCGGCCAGCTTGCGGTCGTGGATATCCTCCAGCGTCCCGTACCACCGGACGGCGGCTCCGGTATCATCCAGCCTGGCCGTGGCCCGGGAGCGGAACCACCGATACTCGCCAGCGGGCGTCCGCAAGCGATATTCCAGATCGACTGCGTCCCCGCTCGCGATCGCGTCGCCCCAGGCAGCTGCGGTCCGCGCGGCATCGTCGGGATGGAGGGCAGCGAGCCATTGCTCTCCCATCGCATGCCGTGGATCGTTGCCGGTAACTTCCGTCCAGCGTGAGCTCACCGCATCGATCTGCCCGTCGGCGCGTGCGGTCCAGCTTATCTGCGGATTGAGTTCTACCGTGTAGCGATAATGCTCCTCGCTCTCGCGCAATTCCGCCTCCGCAAAGCGCCTTGCGGTGATGTCCTGCGCGATGGTGATCGTCGATGTGGCGGTGCCGTTCGCATCGCAGACGAACGACACGTTGATCCCGCACCAGATAACGGTGCCGTCGGGATGCACGATCCGGGTCTCGATCGCGAAGGGCATCGACCGTGCCATGTGCTCGGCATGCAAACGCTGCACGCGCGCGAGGTCGTCGGGGTGGATCAGTTCCTCGATCGGCAGACCGGAAAGCTGTGCCGCGTTGCGGCCGGCCAGCTGGCAAAAACGGTCGTTGACCGACAGCACCCGTCGCTGCCGGTCGCGGTGGAGCAGCCCGATCCGCGCCTGGCTGAGCACGCCGCCCAGCGGAGGGGTACGGTCTTCGAACGCTGCGATCGCAGTCAGCGCACGCATCACCGTATCGTCATCGGCGGCATCGGAATAGCCGGGCCCGAACGTATCGTCCCGTTCGAAACCACGCTCTCCCAATCGATCCACCCCCACCCCTTTCAGGTCGAATTCCATCGCGCGGGTTTGGGTGGAGCGGCTTAAATATGTGTAACAAAACCAATTCGGGTGTTTGGAGGCCGTGTTAACCCGCCATCGGCATCTGCTGCGCCATGGCGGCATAGTCCCCGCGCATCCGCCGCAGCGCTCCTGCGACGCGTTCGGTATCGAGCGCATCGACCACTGGGTCGTAGCCATCCGGGATGATACCCTGACCCAGCATCACCGCGACCCAGCTCGGGATGGCGAACAGCTCGTCGTCGTAGCGGAAGATGCGGCCCTTCTCGCGAAACAGCGCGATCTTACGGGTGAGCGTGTCCGGCAGCGGCATGGTGCGGACGTATCGCCAGAATGGCGTGTCGTCGCGCATCGTCGCGGCATAATGCAGGATGATGAAGTCGCGGATGGCGACATATTGGTCGCTCATCAGGCGATTGTATTCGTCGCGCTCGATGTCGGTGAACCGCATGTCGGGGAATAGTCCGAACAGCTTCGAGAGGCCGGTCTGGATCAGATGGATGCTCGTCGATTCGAGCGGTTCGAGAAATCCGCCCGCCAGTCCGAGCGCGACGACGTTCCCCTTCCACATCTGCGCCCGCCGTCCGGCCTTGAACCGCAGCTGGCGCGCCGGCGCGGTCGGTTGGGAGTCGAGATGCGCCATGAGCACCCGCTCCGCTTCCGCATCGTCGGTAAAGGCGCTCGCATAGACGTGGCCGTTGCCGGTGCGATGCTGCAACGGGATCCGCCATTGCCAGCCCGCACCATGTGCGGTCGCGCGCGTATACGGAAGCAGCGGCGCGCTGCGTTCGGTCGGCACCGCCAACGCGCGGTCGCACGGCAGCCAATGCGACCAGTCCTCGAACGACACGCCCATCGTCTCGCCGAGCAGCATGCTGCGAAAGCCCGAGCAATCGATGAACAGGTCGCCCTCGACCCGGCGGTCACCCTCCAGCCGGACGGCGGTGACGTGACCGTGCTCGTCCTGCTCGACCCCGACGATCCGCCCTTCGACACGAACCGCGCCCTGCGCTTCGGCACGGCTACGCAGGAAACCGGCGTAGAGACCCGCATCGAAATGATAGGCATATTCCAGCCCGGACAAGGGCGAACGTGGATCGGGCGAAGGCGGGGCGAAACGATGCGCGCGCGCCGCCACCGCCGACATCGCATAATCCTCAATGCTGCCGATCCCTGCCTCATGGCGCAGCTTCAACCATAACTGATGGAAATTCAGCCCTTCGATATCGCGGCCGTGGGTGCCGAACGGGTGGATGTAGCGGTCGCGCCCGTCGGTCCAGCCGACGAACTCGATGCCCAGCTTCGGCGTGCCGCCAGTCGCGCGCAGGAACTCCGCCTCGTCGATTCCCAATCGTGCATTGAAACCGCGGATCGGCGGGATGGTCGCCTCGCCAACGCCCACCGTGCCGATCGCATCCGATTCGATGAGCGTGATCGTCCGCCGTCCGTCGTCGAGGAACCGCGCCGCCGCGGCTGCCGCCATCCATCCGGCAGTGCCACCGCCTACGATCACCACCCGTCCGATCGGTTCGCCGCTCATCGTGTTTCTCGCATCATCGCCGCCAGATACGCGGGATAGGGGGGCAGCTGGCCGGGCAGCGATGCGACCGCGGCGCGCAATTGGGCAAGAGACGCCGTGGCGCTTGCGCGCGGAATGGACAGCGCCACCGGATCGTGCCGCACCGGTCGCAGGCCAAGGCCGATCAGCGCCTGTCGCCATTGTGCGCGCGGCACCATCTCCTCTTCCAGCGGCGGCAGCGTGCCGCGCTGACCGAATTGCGCCAGCGCGGTGGCAAGCTCGTCCGGTGCCGCCCGGGTCCGCATCGCATGCCAGAAATCGCCGCTACGGCGGGTGCCCGCCAGATAAAAGGCTGCGATGTAAGCGTGGATCCTGTCCGCACGCAGTGTGGCCCGACGATTGTATTCGGCGATCAGCAGCGGTTCGCTTGTCCGCGCCGGCATGAGTTCCAGCGCCAGTGACAGGTTCGACAGCGCGAGCGGTAGCCCCCACCAGCCGAGCGGCCCTGTCGCCACTGCGGCATCGCCCAGCGCCAGCACGTTGCCCGCGTACGGCTGCGCCCGGCGACGCGCCCACACCACGATCCGTTCACCATCGCCGAACTGTCGCCGGGCCCGCGCGTCGGTCGTCGTCGCGCTGGAATACGCGAATGCCGCCAGCGTCTGCGTGCCCGATGGCCAGCGTGCGGCCCAGCCACTGCCCGTTACCTCGTACCGATCGACCGGTGAGGGGCGTGCACCCTCGACCTTCAGCAACAACCGGTCAACCGACAGGCTGTCGCTCCAGTCGATCCATCGCGTGTCCGGCGGTGCGAGCAGCGCGGCGGGGCCGCTTGCGTCGACGAACAGGTCGGCGGTCCAGCGCGTGCCGCCGGCCTCGATCGCGGCGATCGTATCGCCGGCCCGCTCAACGGCGATGGAGACGACGGGAGCGACGCGGATCCGCGCCGCGGCAGCGATCTGCGCGAACACCTGAGTCGCCTTCGCGCCGTCCAGTCGCAGATGATAGTCGATGCAAGACAGCAGAGATCGGGGATCGTCGACCGGATGGACGAACCGCTCCGCCTCGGCGAGCACGGCACCAGGCACCAATGCGCCGAACGCCCCTTCGCCATGGGTCAGCCAGAGCTGGTGCAGCGCCGCTCCGGCAAGCGATGGCACACCCTCGCCATCGCCAATCGCGAACGGGTCGCCGCCCCATGCGAAGCGTTCGCCCACGCGATGCGTCGCGGCACCGGATGCGATCAGCGCCGTCTCGTCCACGCCCATCTGGGCGAGCATCGCAATCGCGTCCGGCCCGATCGCGGGCAATCGATCGGCCAACGCATCAGGGGGCGGGGGCAGGGGGAGCAACGTCACTTCGGCACCCGGCAAAGCGCGTGCGAAGCCGATCGCTGCGCACCAGCCGGTCGGGCCGCCGCCGATCACGACGATCCGGCGCAGGGCTTCGCGCCGATTCACGCGGCGGCAGCCAGATAGGCTGCGTGGTCGGGCATGCCCGACACCGTGGCGGCGATACCGTCGTGCAGGGCCGTCATCGCCCGATCCAGCGCCGCCGCGTCGGGAAGGTCGGCGCGCGGGTCCCAACCTTCGGGCACTACGCCTTGACCTAGATAGACCGCGATCCAGCTCGGCTCGAGGAACAGTCCGTGCCGATATTGCGATACCTGTGCCGTCTGCCGCCACAGCGCCATCTTTTCGGCGAGGCTGGCGGGGATCGCCATCGTCCGCACATGATTCCAGAATGGCGAATCGTCACGCCGGGTCGCGTGATAGTGCAGGATCAGGAAATCGCGGATCCGGTCGTATTCGCCATCGACCAGAGCGTTGAACCCGTCGCGATCCGTGTTCGTCACCCGGATGTTCGGGAAATGCTCGATCAACTGCGTAATCGCCATCTGCACCAGATAGATGCTGGTCGATTCGAGCGGTTCGAGGAACCCGGACGCGAGCCCCACGGCCAATACGTTGCCGACCCAGCTGCGCCGCCGCCGCCCGGCGCGAAAGCGCAACAGTCGCGGGTCCGCGAGCGGTCGTCCTTCCATCGACCCGACCAGCGTGTCCATGGCGTCGGTGTCGGACAGAAAGGCGCTGGCATAGACGTATCCATTGCCGACTCGGTGGGTGAGGGGGATACGCCAACGCCATCCGGCCGGCATCGCGGTGGCGCGGGTGTACGGCTCGATGCCGCCCTCCGGTGATGCGCACGGCGCGGCAACCGCGCGGTCGCAGGGCAGCCAGTGCGACCAGTCCTCCCATGCCTCGTCCATCGTGCCGCCGATCAACAGGGCGCGAAAGCCCGAACAATCGATGAAAAGGTCGCCTTCGATCCGGCTCCCGTCGGTAAGCACTATGGCGGTAACGTCGCCGTTTTCCGGATGCCGTTCGACCGTCGCCACCGTACCCTCGGTCCGCACCGCCCCCCTGGCCTCGGCATGCGCGCGCAGGAACGGCGCGAACCGCGTCGCGTCGCACTGATAGGCATAGCCATAACTGTTCGCGAGATCGTCCGGATCGTCGCCGGGTCTGGCGAAACGGTGATCCGCAGCCGCGGCAACGCCCAGCGAAAAGGCGCCGATCGGAGGAATGGTGGCCTCTCGGTCGCGCCGCAGCCAGTAATGGTGGAAGCCGACGCCGGCGAGCGGCCGCCCATAGGTGCCGAACGGATGGATGTAGCGTTCGCCGATCGCACCGAAATCGCGGAATTCGATGCCGAGCTTGAACGTCGCGTTGGTCGCGGCCATGAACGCGGCCTCGTCGATCCCCAGCCGGGTTACGAACGCACGCAGATGCGGCAGCGTCGCCTCGCCGACGCCGACGATACCGATCTCCGCCGACTCGACCAGATGGACCCGGGCCGCGCCCGGAATCAGCGTGGCGAGGGCGGCTGCCGTCATCCATCCCGCTGTGCCGCCCCCCACGACGACGACCCTGATGCGATGGTCTGCCTCCACATCCACTCCCCCGCGGCCGGGCCGGAGCGGCCGTACCTGTTGCAGGAAAGCCTACCTCATCGAATACTTATATCAAGTTGCGATATTTCTGCTTGTGACAAGATTTGGGTCGGGATACGACGCGATCATACAGGGCGGGCACTCAAGCTCGTGAGCATACGGCGACAGATCTTCCGGCTTGTACCGGAGGACGGTCTCGGGATGAGGACTGAAAGGGGTAGACATGATCGTTCGTGACACGCGTCGGGAGGGCCGCACCAGATTGCGCGACCTCAGCATCGGTGTATCCGCCCTTGCCATGCTGTGCGCGGCGCAGCCCGCGCTTGCCTGGACGGTCCCGCAGGATAGCGCGACGCCGACCAAGCCGGTGACCGACGGGTCGCAGGGCACCACGTCCGGTACCACCGGCGTCGATACCGGCACCGGTGCCACCGCGACCGACCAGGCGGGCGCAACCACCGGCACGTCGGGCAGTTCGCAGGACGGTGCGGTCACACCGCCCGAGACCGAGCGGGACGAGATCGTCGTCACCGGCGTCCGCCAGAGCCTCGCCACCGCGCAGAACATCAAGAAGAACAGCGACACCGTCGTCGACGCGATCACAGCGCAGGATATCGGCGCGCTGCCGGATCGCTCGGTCAACGAGGCGCTCCAGCGCGTCCCCGGCGTCGCGATCAGTCGCTTCGCAGCGCCCAATGACTCGCAGCACTTCTCGGTCGAGGGCTCGGGCGTCGTCATCCGCGGCCTCAGCTATGTGCGCGGCGAATTCAACGGCCGCGACACCTTTGCGGTGTCGGGCGGTCGTGAGATCGGCTTCAACGACGTACCGAGCGAGCTGATCGGTTCTGTCGAGGTGTTCAAGAACCTGACCGCCGACCTGATCGAAGGCGGTATCTCCGGCACCGTCAACATCAACACCCGCAAGCCGTTCGATCAGGACCAGCGCCTGATCTACCTGTCGGGCAGCATGAACTGGGGCGATATGGAGCAGCGCGGCGCGCCATCCGTCGTCGGCCTCTACAGCCAACAGTGGGATACCGCCGGCGGCAGCCGCTTCGGCATCCTCGCCAGCGCCAGCTATTCGCAGCAGTACAGCCGCTCGGACTCGGTGTTCCTGTCGTCGATGCTGCCGCGCTACAACGACGATCGCAACCGCAACGGTGTGCAGGATGCCGGCGAAGGTCGCACGATCAACGCGGGTACGCCGTTCTCGTCGGCGCTGTTCGATACGTTCCCGGTGCCCAATGGCGGCGTCGGCCCGGTCTATACCCCGGTCGGCGGCGGTTCACGCACCCAGTCCTTTGATCGCAAGCGAATCGGCGTGTCGGCAGCGGCGCAGTTCGAGAATGCGGCCAAGACGTTCCTGCTGACCGCGCAATATCTGCGCACCGAGGGGCAGCAGAACTGGCTGGAAAAGACGATCGAGCCGAACGTCTATTATGGCGACGTCACCACGACTTTCCCGCGCGCCGGCACCACCAATACCTATGACGCGAACGGCGTTTTCACCAGCGGATCGATCGTCAAGAATTCGGGCGCGGTGTTCGGCAATCGTGCCGACGGCAGCTATGGCGAACTGACGCAGTTCGCGCCCAACGGCATCTTCACGACCTTCTCGAATCGCGCATTCTACCAGAAAGCGACGACTCAGGATTTTTCGCTCAACGCCAAGATCGATCCGACCGATCGTCTGCACATCAACCTCGACGGCCAATATGTGAAGTCGAAGTCGGTCAATCGTGACGACATCGTCGACATGGCGACCTATTCGGGCGTCGACATCGACCTGCGCGGCAAGGTGCCGCAGGTCAACCTGCGTCCCGACGGCCGTAACACCGCAGACTATTTCGGCAGCAAGGCGTCTACCTATTTCCGCGACGCCTTCAACAACCTCGCCGACAACGATGGCGACGAATATGCCTTCCGCGGCGACGTGAGCTACGACGTCAGCGAGGACAGCTTCCTGCGCAAGGTGCGGGCCGGCGGGCGTTATGCCAAGCGCGATCAGACCGTGCGGACCAACGACTACAACAATTGGGGCGCGGTGTCGGACACGTGGACCGGTGGCGGCCCCGTCGGCTTCAACGCGCTGCCCGCCAATCAGGCATCGCTGTTCGCGTACGACGATTTCTATCGCAATCAGGCGGTGCAGCCGCCCAACGCCTTTTACATCCCTGACAACATAATGCGCGATCATGACGCCCTGACCGCGCTTCTGCGCACGGTTACCAAGGCCGGAGGCGGCAACTACACGCCGCTCGAGGATCGCGGCGCGTTGCCCGAGTATCGCAACACCGAAACGACGTGGAGCGCCTACGCCCGCGCCGACTTCGGGGTCGAGGATTTCGGCAACGGCATGAGCCTGTCGGGCAACATCGGCGTTCGCTACGTCCACACCAAGGATGAATCGTTCGGACGATTGACGTTCCCGTCGGCAAACGACGTGTTCACGCCGGACACGCAGAACCCGCCCCGCTACACCAACCTGCAAAACTATTGCACCTATTCGATCGCGAACCCCACGCAGCAGGGGACCATCCCGGTCATCTGTACACTCACAGCGGCACAGCAGTCCGCCATTCAGGCGTTTTCGAACTACGTGCCCGGTACAAACAACGGCAACCGCGCCGAAATCGCGGCACAGAAGTTCAGCAATTGGCTTCCCAGCCTGAACGTCAAGCTGCAAGCCACCGACAAGCTGCTGTTCCGCTTTGCGGCGTCCAAGGCGATCTCGCGGCCGAACTTCGGCGATCTACGCAACTTCGTCCTCGTTTCGCCATCGGGCGCGAACACCAGGGGCAGCTATGGCTTCCAGGCTTCGGCCCGCAACCCGTACCTCCGTCCGATCGAGGCAAAGCAGTTCGATCTGACCGCCGAATGGTATTTCGCCAAGGTAGGTTCGCTGACGGCGGCCTTCTTCTACAAAGACCTCACTAATATCATCCTGGACAATTACGGGTTCCAGCGGCCCTACACCAACAATGGCCAAACCTTCGACGTGACCGTCAACGGTCCGGCGAACGCGCCGGGCCATGGCAAGATCAAGGGCGTAGAACTAAGCTATCAGCAGACCTACGACTTTCTGCCTGGATTGCTGTCGGGCTTGGGTACGCAGGCGACCTTTACCTTCGTCGATCCCAGCAACATCCCGAACGGCGTGCCTACCAATGGCTCGGCGGATGGATCGCGCCCACCACTCGACGTGACCGGCATCTACAACAACCTGCCGCTCGCCGGTCTGTCGAAGTACAACTTCAACGTTGCCGCCTTCTATGACAAGGGCGGGATCTACACCCGCTTCGCGTATAGCTGGCGGTCGAAGTTCCTGCTGACCAACCGCGACTGCTGCTTCCCGTTCCTGCCGGTCTATGCGCTCGGCAACGGTCAGCTTGACGGATCGGTATTCCTCACGGTGAACAAAAACTTCAAGATCGGCATCGAAGCGCAGAACTTGCTCGATACGACGACGAAGACGGTGTTTCTGCTCAACCCGCAAGGCCTCACCGCCCCACGCTCCTTCTTCAAGAGCGATCGTCAGCTGTCGATCACGACGCGTCTAACGTTCTGACCCTTTTGCTTTCCTCCCCCTGAAAGGGTGGAGCACCTTCGCGGTGCTCCGCCCTTCTTTGTATCGGGGCGGGAAGCGGCTACGGAATCGTCCGGTCGTTCACAGGACAAGACATGACAGGCGCCATCGATCTTGCCCCACGCGTCCGCGAATTCGGTGACATGACGCCGCAGCGCTTCGCCGAAGAGGTCGTGCCGACATATCAACCCGCGGTGCTGCGCGGACTGGTTCGACACTGGCCGGCTGTGCAGGCAGGGCAGCGGGGACCTGCCGCGATGGCCGCCTATATCCGGCGTTTCAACGGCGGCCGTCCGGCGCATGTCATGGTCGCCGCGCCGGAGGAACGCGGGCGGTTCTTCTACACGCCCGATATCATGGGGTTCAATTTCCAGCGGGCGCAGGTGCTGCTGCCGGTACTGCTCGACCAGCTCGTTGCGCAGGCCGACGATCCCGACGTACCTGCTCTGTATGCCGGCGCCGCCACTGCCCCGGATACGTTTCCCGGCTGGGTCGAGGCCAACCCATTGCCGCTGGCCACACCCGACGCCGTGCCCCGCCTTTGGATCGGTAACGCCAGCCGCGTGTCGACCCATTACGACATATCGAGCAACATCGCCGCGGTCGTCGCCGGCCGCCGACGCTTCGTCCTGTTCCCGCCGGAGCAGGGGAGCAATCTGTACGTCGGTCCGCTGGATCGGACGATCGCCGGCCAGCCGACCAGCATGGTCGATCTCGAATCGCCCGACCTCGACCGTTATCCCCGCTTCGCCGAAGCGATGGGGCAGATGCAGGTCGCGGAGCTGGGACCCGGCGATGCGATATATGTCCCCTCGCTCTGGTGGCACGATGTGAAGGCGATCGGTCCGCTCAATGTGCTGGTGAATTATTGGTGGGGGCAACAGGCCATGGCATCGCCGTTCGCGGCGTTGATCCACGCGTTGGTCGCCGTGCGCGACCTGCCGCAGGGCGAACGCGACGCGGTTCGCGGCTGGTTCGATCACTATGTTTTCGGCGCCGATGCGTCACGCGCTGCCGATCACCTGCCGGAACCGGCGCGCGGCGTGCTTGGGCGTGCGTCACCCGATCGAGCCGAGCGGATCCGTGACTATCTTATCCGGGCGCTCGGGCGCTCCTGATCCGCGTAGCATCGAGGAACGCCGTCACCCATACCAGCGGCGCGTTCCAGTTGATCGCGACCTCGTTCATCGTGAAGGCGCGCCAGTCGTCGCGCCAGCACGTCTGCCCGACGCAGCGGCCCTTAAGGGGATCGCCGTCGTCCATGCGGGCACTGTCGTTCGGACCGCCCGAGAGTACACCCGGCGGCGGCGCCGGATAGCGGGCATCTGCTGCCTGCGCCCAAAAACGGTGATGGGGCTGATGCGTCGTGCGCGCGCCAAAGCCGGTGACGAACGAACGATCGAGGGCATTGCGGCCGAAGACGTAGTCGGCGACATCGGCGACGGCATCGCGATAGGCCGCGTTGCGGGTGATCTGATAGGCAACACCGAGCACGATCGCGCGGTTGAGCAGCGTCGAATTCGAACCCCAGCCATAATGCGCGCCGGAGAAGGGCAGCCGATAGCCGCTATGATCTCGCTCGGCGAGCAGCATGTCGGCTCGTGCGACGATTTCGTCCCGGATAACGGCATGCAGGTCGGGCGGCAATCCGTTCGGCACGGTGGCGAGAGTCAACACACCGGCGAGTGCGGTGCTGCCCCAGCCAAGATCGACGCTGCCGTCGCGGAGGAATGGTGCCGCGGTCACGACAGCGCGGAACGGTGCCTCGCCGGTGGTGACGAACAGCTGTGCCGCCGCCCAGAAACGTTCGTCGGCAATCTGCCGGTCGCCATAGCCGCCGCTACCGGTGAAATCCGAACTGGCGTGAAGACCGGGGATGCGCTCCGCGGCCTCCCATCCCCTGCGCGCCGCCGCCAGCGCCCGGTCTGCAAAGGCAGGATCGCTCTGCCGCCAGATGCGCGCCGCCTGTGCGGCGACAGCGACCATGTTGAATGTTGCAGCCGTCGATGGCGGGTAGAGAAAGCGGCGCATCGGATCGGCGGCCGGCGCCATCGGCAAGCCCGTCCACGCTTCGTCCGCCACCTTGGTGTGGACCAGACCACCCGCATCTATCGTCCGGAAATCCTTGGCCGGAGCGCCGGTGTCGGTGCTGAACGCCACCGTCACCCGTCGCCCTTGCGGCACCTGCATCGCCAGCAGGAACGCTACCTCGACCCGCGCCTCGTCCAGCAGATCGTCGCGGCCGTTGCCACGCTCGGGCAGCGCCAGCCGGCCATCGGCGAATGCATCGGCATCGCCCAGGGCCGCAAGCCGCTCGTGCAGGTCGAGCAACGTCCAGGCGGACACGCCGCCGTTGACCACATATTTGCCGTGATCGCCGGCGTCGTACCAGCCGCCGGTGGCGTCGAGGCGGTAGTCGCATCCGGGCCAGCGTACGCTGCGCTGATCACGCCCGTGGAAACAGGTGACGATCTCGCGCGCGTGGCCGGCGGCGCGCGCGAGGTCCGGGCGCTGGACGTAGCGCGCCTCGATCGGCACACCGCTACGCTGCTGATAGAAGAAGCTCATCGCCGCCGTCGCGGCTGCGGCGAACGGGCGGTCGGCGATGCTGAATAACTGGCTGCCAAGCCGTCCGATCGTGAGGCGATAGCCTTCGCCCGTCATCATGAAACCGGTGAAGTCGACCCGCTGGATCGTCTCGTCGGATGCGGGGTCGTGGCCGAAGGGCCGCGTCGTGCCAGTCGCGACCGGCTCGCCCGTGCTGTCGACCAGCGTCCAAGACAGGGGTGTCAGGTCCGGTGTCGCGACGATTGCATGCTTCGGGCCCGTCGTTTCGTAACCCAGCTGGTCGATGCGGATCGTGCCGGGCGAAGGTTCGGCCGGCACCGCTGCGACGGGTGCCGCCCCAATCAGGAGCAGCAGCACCCGCCATGTCGTCATTGCCGGCCGCTCTGGATCAGGATCGCGTCGGACGGGAGGATATGCGCCAGGAAGGGCAGGATCGCGGCGCCGATCGCCGGTGCATCCTGCGCCATCACCGCGGGCATGATCTTGGCGCGTGAGGGCTGCGGGACGGCATCTAGCGCGGCGGTCAGCCCGGCCGCGAGACGGTCGATCAATGGCATCGGCAGGCGCCCGCCGATCAGGATCGCGTCGGGGTCGAGCAGGCAATTGATCGCGACCAGCGGTGCGGTGAGCGCGCGCACCGCATCCGCCAGCCAGCCCGCCACCACATCCTCCAGTCGTGCGTCGTCACCTGCGAGATCGGCGACGGTCGGATCGGCGAAACCTTCCGCTTCCATTCGTGCGAGCAAGGCAGAGAGCGATACGGTATCCTGTACCGTCGCGCCGGGCCGGCCGGTAATGTCGGGCATCAGGCCGATCTCGCCGCTGCGGGCGTTCGCGCCGCGATGATAGGAGCGATCGATCACCGGCCCGCCGCCCAGTCCGGCGCTGATCAGCAGATAGAAGAAGCTGGGATTGTCGAACGCAGTCCCATATTCTGCCTCGCCCACAGCCGCGGCGGCGGCATCATTGTCGTGGTGGATGGGCCAGGGGACTATTTTTAGGAGCGCGGCCAGATCGACCTCGTTCCATTTGTCGTAACCGGCGGGCTGGTGCGGCAGGCGGATGCGTCCGAGATCGTCGGGGATCGCCACGCCGACGCCGAGCACCCGGTCGCGATCCACGCCGCCCTGCGCGATCACATCGTCCAGGACGTCGCGAACGAAGGCGGAGACGTCGTCCGGCATCGCGAACGCGACCTCGCGCGTCACCCGGCTGCGGACCTGTCCCGCCAGATCGAGCGAAACCAGCGTCAGATGGTCGCGATCGATATTGAGGCCGATGCCGAAAGCGCCTTCGGGATTGATCTGCAAGCGCAGCGCCGGCTGCCCCCGGCCGCCCTGCATCCTGCCGGCGTTGCGGACGAGGCCCATGTCGATCAGCCGACCCGTGATGTTGGCGATGGTCGGCGCGGTCAGTCCGGTCTGCTGCGCGATGGCGACCCGCGTCGTATCGCGATTGAGCCGGACGGCCTGCAGCACGGTCCGCAGGTTATAGTCCCCGGCACGTTCCAGATTGGTGCCCGACAAGCTGCGCGACAAACGCGCGTCGCGGCCGTCCGAGGTCTGTGCATCGATACGGCGGCCGGGTTTGGAACCGAAGCTGATCGGCATATCGAGTGTGGCTCCATGCTTTATCAGGGTCAGGAACGCCTATCCCCACTCGCTGAATTCGTCACCCCGTCTGGGTACGATAATCCGGCCCGCATACCATTAGAATTATCTCAATTTGCCTTATTATTATGCCGATGTAATACCAATCCAGACCGAGGCGACCCGTCGCCGGCAGTAGCGGCGCAGGAGCATGACGAACGTGATCCAGATCGGCATCGATTTCGGAGGCACCAAGATCGAGGCCGCGGCGCTCGATCGCCATGGTGCGTTTCTGGCACGGGTCCGCACGCCCAACCCCGGCGACTACGATCAGGCGATCCGGGATGTCCGCGATCTGATCGGTCGTGCAGAGGCAGATGCGGGCAGTGCCGGCACGATCGGCATCGGCACCCCGGGATCGATCAACCCGCGCGACGGGCGCATGCGCAATTCGAACGCGACGTTCCTGAACGGCCGGACCTTTCGCGAGGATCTGGAGGCGGCGTTGGGCCGTGAGGTGCGGATGGCCAACGATGCCAATTGCCTCGCCTTGTCCGAGGCGGTCGACGGCGCCGCGACGGGCGCGCGATCGGCGTTCGCGGTGATCGTCGGCACCGGCGTCGGCGGCGGACTGGTGGTCGATGGCCGGATCGTCGAGGGCGCGAACGGCATGGGCGGCGAATGGGGCCATGTGCCGTTGCCGTGGATGACCGCCGCGGAATATCCCGGTCCCGCCTGTTGGTGCGGACAACATGGATGCCTCGACATGCTGGTGTCGGGAACCGGTTTGCAAAAGGATATGGCGGCGCGCAGCGGCGAGACGCATTCCGGGCCTGCCATCGTCGCCGCGGCGCGTGCCGGAACGCCCCATGCGAAGGCGGCGCTCGACGCGTATGTCGACCGGCTGGGACGGGCGATGGCGATGATCGCCAACATCGTCGACCCCGACGTCTTCGTCATCGGCGGCGGGATGAGCAACGTATCGGAGATATACGATGCGCTGCCGGCGGTGATCGACCGCTACAGCTTCGGCGGAGATTGGGAGGGGCGCATCGTCGCGGCGCAATGGGGCGACAGTTCGGGTGTGCGCGGTGCGGCCCGGCTGTGGGGCAACTGACAAGCCAGCAGCGACGAAGGCGCGGAATGGCGATCAGGGCGTATCGCGCAGGTCGCAGATATCGCGCCGCAAGTCGCGCCTGGCGACCGGCCCGTCCTGATCGAATGCCATGTAGTCGCGGGTCTTCCGATCGTACGCCGGCCAGCGTACCAGCCCCGCGCCGTTCGGCTCGCCCGTCTTCACGAAGTTCACCCAATAGGCCTGCAACGGCGGCTGGCCGGGCTGCGGCGGGTTGAACAGATAGCCGAGTTCGCTGGCATGACTCACCGTACCGCCGGGCGGGGCGTAGTCGAACTGATATTGCCATACCGTCCCGCCATGCCGGGTAAGCGCATTCGATACGGCGATCGCGGGACAGCGGAAGGTGATGTCGTTCGCCAGTTGCAGCGTCACGTCGCCCAGACGCGCGTCCGACACCGGCGTGCCGCCCGGCTGCAACCCGTAGAAGCGCAGCGCGCGATCGGCGTAGCGGCCGAATTCGCGGCGTACCGCCGCGGCGGCGGCAGGCAAACCGCCGTGGAGCGTCAATTCCCGGGCATTGATGCCGATCACCAGAGGCGCGGGATTGATCCGGCCGCTGGCGAACAGGTGCGCGGGCGTGTCGGGCAACACCGCGCCGTCCACCACCGCCTGCAACCACACGAAGCTGTCGTCGTCGAGGCCGGGTGCATCGACCTGCGCGTCCGCCTTCAGCACCGCCGCCATCGGCAACCTGCGGAGCTGCGCCGCCGTCGCGTCCGCAGGCAGGCCGGCCCCCCTTGCGATGAGCGTACCCACGACTTCATTGGCCTGGAGCGTGCGCGGGGCGGTGCCGAAGCCCGCCGTGCCGCTCTCCGCGATCGCCTGAGCGAACAAGCCGCGCGATCCGGGGCTGAGCATGTGCAGCCCGATGTCCATCGCTCCGGCGGATTCGCCCGCGATCGTCACCCGCGCCGGATCGCCGCCGAAGCGGGCGATATTGCGCCGGACCCAGCGAAGCGCCGCCTGTTGATCCATCAGGCCGTAATTGCCGCTGCGCCCGCCCTGTTCGCGGCTGAGCGCAGGGTGCGACAGGAAGCCGAAGGCGCCGAGGCGATACTGGACGCTGACCAGCACGATGCCCTTGTCGGTGATCCGCGATTCCACCGTGCCGCCGCCGGCCCCCGCCCGGTTGCTGCCGCCGTGGATCCAGACCAGCACCGGCAGCTTCGCCGCGCCGTTCAGTGACGGGGTGCGCACGTCGACGAACAGGCAATCCTCGCTGCTCGCGTTGGCGGCGGTCCGGTTCCAGTCGCCATAGACGACCTGCGGGCAGGCGGCGTGTTCGGCCATCGCGGCGCGGGTTCGCGTCCAGCGCCTCGGAGGCCGGGGCGCGCGCCAGCGCAAGGCGCCCACCGGCGGCGCGGCGAAGGGGATGCCGCGGAACACCGCGCCGCCGCTCGCCAGCGCCTCGCCGCGGACGGGGCCGTGGTCGGTACGGATCACCGGTCCCGCCGCCGCGAGTGCGAGCGCCAGTGCGATCATCACCGCGCGATCGGGGCGGGGGCAGGGGTGTGGACGGGCGCGGGTTTCGCCATCGCACGGCGGATCGCCGCCTCCGCCACCGGCGCCATTACCGCATAGCCCGCCTTGTTCGGGTGCACCCCGTCATAGGTCAGGCTGGCCTTCAGCGCGTCGCCGTCGTGCAGCGCAGTCCAGTAATCGGCGTAGGTCGCGCCGGTGCGCGCGGCGTAATCCTTCATCCATGCATTCATCGCGGCGATCGGCGTCGCCGTGTCGAGGCCCGGTCGCCACGGGAAATGATCCGCCGGCGGGATCGAGGCGAGGATGACACGAATGCCATGCGCGCGCGCCAGCTCCGCCATCGACATCAGATTGGCTTTCGTCTGCGCCGCGGTCATCGGCCCGGTATTGCCGGCGATATCGTTGGTGCCGGCCATGATCTGCACCACCTGCGGATGCAGGTCGATCACGTCCTGACGAAAGCGGAGCAGCATCTGCGGCGTCGTCTGTCCGCCGATGCCGCGACCGTAGCGGCCGGGTGTGAAAAAGGCGGGCATCATGTCGAACCAGCCCTGCGTGATCGAATCGCCCATGAAGACGACCTTCGCCGGTGCGGTCACCTTCGCATTCGCTTCCTGATAGCGACCGAGCCAGCCGAAATCCTTGTGCAGCCGCTCTTCGCCCTCGCGTTCCCATTGCGCCTTCTGTTCGGCGGTCGGCAACGACTGTGCGAGAGCGGGGCCGGTCGGGACGGCGAGCAGCAGGGCGATGGCAAGTTTCATACGACGGTCTTCCGGATCAGCGTGGGGCGAGGATGGCGGCGGCGCCGCCCGCGGCGTGCAGGTCGAGCGTCAGCGTCGCCGCCGCGTCGACCCGCCGGCTGGTGGTGGCGAGATCGGTCGCCGTCGCGCCGTCGCTCCACAGTCGGGCGGTATAGCTGCCCTTGCCGAGGAACGAGAGCGGCACGGTCACGCTGCGGGCGGCGTCGGTCATCGCGCCGACATACCATGTCCGATCCTTGCGCCGGGCGATCGCGATCGATTCCCCCATCGTGCCGGACAGAAAGCGGGTTTCGTCCCATGTCGCCGGTACTGCGGCGAGGAAGTCGAGGCCGGGTTGTCCGCGATAGGCAACCGGCGTGTCGGCGACCGATTGCAGCGGGCTTTCGAACACCACGTATTTCGCCAGTTCGGCGGCGCGCGTCGTCTGCGTCTGCGGACCGGTCGCGGCGATGGCGAAGGTCGCGGGCGTCGCGTTGCGATAGCCGCCGGGGGTATAGTCGAGCGGCCCCGCCAGCATCCGCGTATAGGCGAGTGTGATGTTGTGCCGCGCGGTGATCCGCCGGGTCCACTTGTTGTATTCCGCGCCCAGCACGCCCTCCTGCGTCAGGAAGTTCGGCCATGTGCGGGTCATGCCCCACGGATGCGTCGCGCCGTGCAGGTCGAGCAGCAGGTGGTGGCGCGCGGTCGCCTCGGCGAGACGGTGGTAGAAGCCGATCATGTCCTGATCGTCGCGGTTCATGAAATCGACCTTGATCCCCCTGGCACCGCTATCCGCGACGGAACCGAGGATGCGCTCCATGTCGCGATCGAGCAATTCCCAGTTGATCCACAGGATCAGGCCGACGCCGCGAGCCTTGCCGTAGGCGATGAGGCCGGGAAGATCGATTTCCGGAAGCGGACGGGTCGGATCCGCACCCGGCAGCACCAGCGGGCCGGTGCCGCTGTTGGCGTACCAGCCATCGTCGACCATCATGTACGGCAGGCCGAGCGAGGCTGCGAAATCGATGAAGGCGCGTTCGGTGGCGGCGTTCGATCCCGCCTGCGGCACCCCGGCGAGCAGCGGGCCGGACCACCAGTCCCATGCGGTCTTGCCGGGCTTCACCCAGCCGAAGTCGCCCTTGGCCGGCGGGTTGAGGCTGGTGAGCAGCGTGTTCTCGATCAGCGTGCCGGCATCGGGTGCGATCATCACCACGCGCCACGGCGAGACCACGCCGTCGGCGACGTCCAGCTTTACCGCGATGGCGGGATCGTCGGGGCGGCGGGTCAGTTTCGCCGCGACGCCGAGCGCGCCGGTTTCGGTGCCGGTCAGGTACATCGCCGGCCAGTTCTCTACCGCCGCTTCGGCGATGGCGATCGCCGGGCCGCCGCTGCCGGTCTGGCAGACGAAGGGCAGTTCGTAGAGATTGTGCGCGCGGATGGCCGATGCCGCGACCGGATCGTATTCGCCTTCGTGGCTGGTGCCGAAGCTGCCGAGGTTGAGCCCGGTGCAGGCGTAATCGGCGGCGAAGGCGAATTGCGTCAGCTCGTTGGCGATGCGCAGGGTGGCGAGGTTCGGCTGTCGCGGGACCGCGTAGCGCAGCGCGATGCCGGTGTCGTAGGCGCGGACGATCAGGTCAAGACGGCGGCGCCGGCCGTCCTTTTCGGCCATATGGACGACGATCTGGTTGTAGCGTTCGGCCACCGACGACACCTTGCCCGCCGGCAGCGCATAGCGATCCTCGCCACGGCCGGCGTCGGTCGATGCGACGCGCAGGCCGTTCGACAGCTTGGCGTAACGTTCGAATTCCAGTCCGAGCGGGGATGGGGTGACGATCGGGCGCCCGCCGACGCTGACGGCATAGGTCGGCTGGTCGTCGCTGCTGGTGCCGAGCGTCACGGCCACCCGACCGTCGGGCGAGGCGACGGTCTGCGCGGCGGCAGGTGCCGCGAGCAGGGCTGCGCCCAGTGCCGCTACCAGTGCCGTACCCAGTGCTACGTCCAGCAGGGCGGCCCGTGCCGTCCCGGCCCGGATCGACGTGATCGCCGTGCCATATGCCGCCATCGTCATCCTCCCGCCGCCGCGCGTGTCGAACGGCGTCCTTCCCGATCACGAAGCACAGCCGGCCGGAAAAGCCAAATTGAAATATGTATTGTTGACAGCTGTCGCGCGACGGGGTTGGTGCCGCTGGCACGAACGAACGAACGAACGATACGGTACGGTACGGCTGGTGAGGAGAGAGTGATGGCTTTGAGGTTCGGCACCGCCTGTGCGGCGATCGCGTTGGCGACGGGCGCGACACCGGTCATCGCGCAGCAGCAGGGGGTTTCCTCCGCGCAGGCGCATCCCGGGCAATGGCCGCTCCTGCCGATGCAGTTGAAGCGCGATGCGAAGGTCGAGGCGCGGGTCGCGGCGATGCTGGCGAAGATGTCGGTCGAGGACAAGGTCGGCCAGCTGCTGCAGGTCGACATCGCCAGCATCAGCCCCGCGGACCTCGAGACGTACAAGCTCGGGTCGATCCTCAACGGCGGCAACAGCGCGCCGAACAACGACGAGCGTGCGCCGGCGCGGGAATGGCTGAAGCTGTTCGACGCCTTTTACGACGCTTCGGTGAAGCGCAGCGACGGTCGCCCGGTCGTGCCCGTGATATGGGGCACCGATGCGGTGCACGGTGCGAACAATATCGTCGGCGCGACGCTGTTCCCGCACAACATCGGCCTCGGCGCGATGCGCGATCCGGCGCTGATCAAGCGGATCGGCGCGGCAACCGCGGCCGAGACGGCGGCGACCGGCATCGACTGGAGCTTCGCGCCGACGGTGGCGGTGGTGCAGGACGACCGCTGGGGCCGCACCTACGAGAGCTATTCCGAGGATCCGGCGATCGTCGCCTCCTATGCCGGCGCGATGGTCGAGGGGATTCAGGGGACGATCGGGCGGGACTTCATGGCGCCGGGTCACGTCATCGCTTCGGTGAAGCATTTCCTGGGCGACGGCGGCACCGGCGGCCACGATCAGGGCGATGCGCGGGTGCCCGAGAGCGTGCTGCGCGACGTGCATGCGGCGGGCTATATGAGCGCGCTGCCCGCCGGCGCGCTGACGGTGATGCCGAGCTTTTCGAGCTGGAACGGCGAGAAGATGACGGGCAACGCCAGCCTGTTGACCGGCGTGCTGAAGGGCCGCTGGGGCTTTCAGGGCTTCACCGTCGGCGACTGGAACGCGCATGGTCAGGTGACCGGCTGCACCAACGAGGATTGCGCGCCCGCGATCAATGCCGGGCTCGACATGTTCATGTATTCCGGCCCGAAGTGGAAGGAACTGTACGCCAACACGCTGCGCGCGGCGAAGGCCGGGATCATCCCCGCCGCGCGTCTGGACGATGCCGTCCGCCGCATCCTGCGCGTCAAGGTGATCGCCGGCACGTTCGAGGCGGGCCGCCCGTCGTCGCGGCCGATGTCGGGCAAGTTCGCGCTGCTCGGGTCGCCGGAGCATCGCGCGATCGCCCGGCAGGCGGTACGCGAATCGCTGGTGCTGCTGAAGAACAACGGCAGCGTCCTGCCGGTGAAGGCGGGCGCGAACATCCTCGTCGCCGGCCGCCATGCCGACGATATCGGGGTGCAATCCGGCGGCTGGTCGATCACCTGGCAGGGGACCGACGTCACCAACGCGGACTTTCCGAACGGCCAGTCGATCTGGTCGGGGATCGAGCAGGCGGCACGCGCCGGCGGCGGCAAGGCGACGCTGGCGGCGGACGGGGCCTTCACCACCAAGCCCGATGTCGCGATCGTCGTGTTCGGCGAAACGCCCTACGCCGAATTCACCGGCGATCGCCCCAGCCTGGAATACAGCCCCGACGACAAGAGCGATCTGGCGCTGCTCCGGACGCTGAAGGCGGCGGGCGTGCCGACGGTCGCGGTGTTCCTGTCGGGGCGGCCGCTGTGGGTGAACCCGGAGCTGAACGCCGCCGATGCCTTCGTCGCGGCGTTCCTGCCGGGAACGGAGGGCGGCGGCGTCGCCGACGTGCTGATCGCGGGCAAGGACGGCCGGTCTGCCAACGACTTTCGCGGCAAGCTGAGCTTCAGCTGGCCGAGGCGGATCGACCAGAACGTGCTCAACCGGCGCGATGCCGGCTACGACCCGCTGTTCCCGCTGGGCTATGGCCTGACCTATGCCGCCGGAGCCACGCTCGGCCGGCTGGACGAAACCCGGCCGAAGGTGACGACGGGCGATCAGAACGCACTGTTCGTGCGCGGCCGGGTCGCGGGCGGTGCGCGCATCAACACCGCCGGCGCCGTGGTCCAGACACGGACCGACCGCGCCGCTCAGGAGGACAGCCTGCGCCTGACGTGGAAGGGACAGGGGGCGGTATCGATCGAGCAGGCAATGCCGATCGATCTGACGCGGGAATCGAACGGGCAGCTGAGCCTGATCGTGGACTATCGCGTCACCGCGAAGCCGGCGGGACAGGTGACGCTGGGGATCGCCGACGGCAGCAAGACCGCAACGGTGCCGCTGACCGGGGCGATGACACCGGGAGACTGGACGACCGCCGCGGTGCCGCTACGCTGTTTCGCGGATCAGGGGATCGCGATGGGCAAGGTGACGCAGCCGTTCGTGCTCGCCAGCACAGGGTCGCTGGGCGTGGATGTGTCCGGCGTTCGCGTCGGGAGTGCGCCGGCGGGACCGGTGACGTGTGGCGTGAAATAGGCGGCGTAGAACAGGCGGCATAGAACAGGCTGCGTGAAACAGGTGGAGTGACATGGAATGCAGGACCTGACGCGGCGGACGGTGATCGGCGGGGCTGCCGCCCTGATGCTGGCGGGCAGGGCCGTCGCGCAAACCGGGCAGCAGACCATCGCGCCCGTCGATCCGGGTGACGAGATGGTGCCGCTGTGGCCCGGCGCGATACCCGGGCGGCAGGGATCGCGGATCGCCCGCAAGGTCAACGAACGGTCGAAGACGCTGGGCTTCAACGATCGCTGGATGACGGGCATCGATACGCCGGCGCTGGTGGTTAAGCGGCCTGCAAGACCGAACGGCGCGGCCGTGCTGCTGATGCCGGGCGGCGGCTATGGCTTCCTTGCCTATGACAACGAGGGGACGGAGCAGGCGCGGTGGCTAAACGCACTCGGCGTCACCTGTTTCATCCTGCTGTATCGCCTGCCGGGCGAGGGGTGGGGCGACCGGCGGCTGGTGCCGTTGCAGGATGCACAGCGCGCGATGCGGGTGATCCGTCATGGCGCCTCCGGATTTGGAGTCGACCCGGCGCGGGTGGCGATCATCGGCTTTTCCGCGGGCGGACACCTCGCCGGATCGCTGGCGACGCGCCATGGCGAAACGGTCTATGCACCGGTCGACGCCGCCGACCGGTTGTCGGCGCGGCCCGATCTTGCCGGGCTGATCTATCCGGTGGTCAGCATGGATGCCGCGATCACGCACAAGGGATCGCGCGACAACCTGCTCGGCCCCACGCCGACCGCCGCGGAGGTCGCAGCCGCATCGGTCGACGGGCGCGTGACCGCGGCGACGCCGCCGGTCTTTCTGGCGCACGCGAGCGACGATCGCACGGTGCCGGTCGCCAACAGTCTGTCCATCTACACGGCGATGCTGACGGCGCAGCGTCCGGCAGAGATGCATCTGTTCGACGAAGGCGGCCACGGTTTCGGCGTGCGCCTGCCCAAGACGACGCCGGCCGCCGCATGGCCGACGCTGTTCGCGACCTATGCGGCGCGCAAGGGCATCTTCCCGGCATGAGGATCGGCCGCCGCGGCGTCCTCGCCGGGGCGGCCGGCCTCGCCAGTGCCGCGGCCACCCGCGCCGCCGCACCGCTCGATCCGAACTGGTCGCGCATCCGCGAGGTGTTCCGCCACCCCGACTGGTTCCGCGACGCCAAATTCGGCATCTGGGCGCATTGGAGCGCGCAATGCGTGCCCGAATACGGCGACTGGTACGGCCGCCAGATGTACCAGCAGGGCAACCGCTTCTACGACCATCACCTGAAGACCTACGGCCACCCCGCCGACACCGGCTTCATGGAGATCGAGAATCGCTGGAAGGCGGAGGCGTGGGACCCCGCCGGACTGATCGACCTCTACAAGCGCGCCGGTGCCCGCTATTTCGTTGCGCTCGCCGGCCACCACGACAATCTCGACACGTTCGACAGTAAACACCACGCCTGGAACACGCTGCGCGTCGGCCCCAAGCGCGATATCGTCGGCACCTGGGAACGCCACGCCCGCGCCGCCGGCCTGCGCTTCGGCGTCAGCAACCACATCTCGCATGCGTGGCATTGGTGGCAGACCGCTTATGCCTATGACCCGGAAGGTCCGCGCGCCGGCGAACGCTATGACGCGTTCCGGCTGCGCAAGGCGGACGGCAAGGGCACCTGGTGGGAAGGCCTCGACCCGCAGGAGCTCTACACCGGCCCCAGTTTCGCCGCCCCCGACGGCATCCGCTCAACCGCCGCGATGGACGCATGGCACGAGGTGCACGACGGCCGCTGGATGGAATACGCCCCCGCCGCCAACCCGGCCTTCCCGGCGCAATGGCTGCTCCGCCAGAAGGACCTCGTCGAAAAATACAGCCCCGATCTCGTCTACCTCGACGACACCGCGCTGCCCTTCGGATCGATCGGTGTCGAGGCGCTCGCGCATTACTATCAACAAAGCATCGCCCGACACGGCCGCGTCGAGGGCGTGCTGACCGCCAAGCTGCTCACCCCCTATCAACGGGCTGCGATGACCGAGGATATCGAGCGCGGGTTCAGCGACCACCTTCGTCCCGACCCGTGGCAGACCTGCACCTGCATCGGCGACTGGCATTACAATCGCGCCCGCTTCACCGACCGCTCCTACGTCCCCGCCGAACAGGTGATCCAGCGCCTCTGCGACGTGGTGTCCAAGAACGGCAACCTGCTGCTGTCGATCCCGATGCGCGGCGA
Organism: Sphingomonas sp. Leaf37; assembly: GCF_920939475.1. Lineage (NCBI taxonomy): Bacteria > Pseudomonadati > Pseudomonadota > Alphaproteobacteria > Sphingomonadales > Sphingomonadaceae > Sphingomonas > Sphingomonas sp. Leaf37. Next base: position 99,758 of record NZ_CAKLAX010000004.1, read on the forward strand.
CGGCACGATCGACGCCGAGGAGGAAACAATCCTCGCCGGCATCACCCGCTGGATGGCCCGCAACGGTGAGGAGGCGATCTACGGCTCGCGGCCATGGCGCGTCTACGGCGGCGGCCCGACCAACGTCGACACCGGCGTGATGAGCGAAGGCAAGACCCGCGCTTTCGGGGCGGAGGACGTGCGCTTTACCACCAAAGCCGGCAAGCTGTTCATGACGCTGCTGAAATGGCCCGACGCGCCGGTGGCGGTGCCGCTGCTGAAGGACGCACGGATCACCCGTGCGACGCTGGTCGGCGGCGGACCGGTGGCGGTGCGGGGCCATGTCTTCACGCTATCACGCGCGGGAGAGGGCGAGATGGTGCCAGTCGTGATGCTCGAAGGACCGGGGCTGGTATAGGACAGCCGGACTCCCCTCCCTGCAAGGGAGGGGCTGGGGGTGGGTGGCGTCCGGGCGATACGGATGGACCGCATGTCTTGGCCAGCCGTAGCGCCAGGCCTCTACCCACCCCCGACCCCTCCCTTGCCGGGAGGGGAGCGAACACGTCCGGAGTTTAGGGCAATCGCCACCCAACCCCGGCCTTGCCCTCACCGCATCCGCACGGTTACCGGCTTCCCCTCATACACCACCCCCGTCGCGCCATTCTCGGCGAAGTCCACCGCCTCCGCCTTGCCCGGCGTATGGAACCGCACCGACACGGCCCGCTTCGCCGGCATCCCCGGATAGCCCCCCTCGCGCGCGCCGATCGTCAGCGTGCCTGCCGCCTCGTTCCACGCCAGAGGCACCCGCGCGAACTGCCCCTTCTCATACCCCGGCGACACGCCGTCGTCCTCGTACAGCGAGAACGCACCATCCCGCCCGGTGAACACATGCAGCACGATCGGCCCATCCGGCTGCTCGCGCGCATATTGCACCGCCGGCCCGGTCGGCAGGATCGCGCCGGCCCGCACGAACAGCGGCATCCGCTCATACGGCGCAGCGGCGATTATGCTCTGCCCGCCCTTGTGGAACGCCCCGCTGGCGAAGTCGTACCAATCCGCCCCCGCCGGCAGATAGACCGACCGCGACCGCGCCTTGAACGTGGTCACCGGCGCGACGAGCAGATCGCGGCCGAACAGATATTCGTCGTCGACGTTCCATGTCCTGCGATCGGCGGGATAGTCCATCACCAGCCCGCGCATGATGCTGCCGTCCTTGTGGAACGTGTCCGCCCCGACGGTGTAGATATAGGGCATCAGCCGATAGCGGAGCTGGTCGTACCAGAGCATCGACGCCGCCATCGCAGGGTCGTCGGCGCCCAGTTCGTAGATCTCGCGCTTGGGCTTTTCGCCATGGCTACGGAACAGCGGGCTGAAGGCGCCGAACTGGAACCAGCGCAGGTTGAGCTCGCGCCATTCGGGCTGTGCCGCCGGTTCGGCGTTGGTGTAGCGATCCTCGACGGCGAAGCCGCCGATGTCGTGGGTCCAGTTGGGGACGCCGGACATCGACAGGTTGACGCCCGCCGAAATCTGGTCGCGCAGATCGTCCCAGCGTGCCGCGACATCGCCCGACCACAAGGCCGAACTCGCCCGCTGCACCCCGCCGAACCCCGACCGCGTCAGGATGAACGGCCGCTTGTCCGGCGTCGCCGCCCGCAACCCGTCGGCAAATCCCGCCGCATGGACCAGCGGGAAGCTGTTGAAATACGCGCCGCCCGGCCCGAGCGCGTTCGGCCCCATCACCGCCTTGCGCTCGTCGATCGACAGGTTCGAATGGATGTCCGGCTCGGTCGCATCCATCCACCACGCATCGATGCCCAGCTTGACCAGATTGTCGCGCACCTGCCGGAAGTAGATCTTGCGCGCCTCGGGATAATACGGATCGTAATCGGTATTGAGATAGCCGGGGCCGACCCAATCCTTGTTGCCCGCCGTCAGATTGCCCTGATACAGGAACCCCTTAGCCGCCAGCTCCCTGGCATTGGCGGTGTTCGGATAGAATTTCGGCCAGACCGAAATCATCAGTTGCGCATTGAGCGCATGAACCTCGTCGACCATCGCCTTCGGATCGGGGAAGCGCGTCTTGTCGAACTGATGGCTGCCCCATTGGGCCTGCGGCCAGTAGAACCAGTCCTCCACGATATTATCCAGCGGGATCTGACGCTTGCGATATTCGCGCACCACGCCGAGCAATTGCTCCTGCGTCTCGTAACGCTGGCGGCTCTGCCAGAAGCCGTAGGCCCATTGCGGCATCATCGGCGCCCTGCCGGTTAACCCGCGATAGCCGGCGACGACATCGTCCATGTCGCGTCCGGCGACGAAATAATAATCGACCGCCTTGCCCGCCTCCGACGATAGCCACAGCGAATGGCGGTCGGGTTCGGGCAGGGGATCGTTGTGGAAGAACGCCATGTACCCGGCGTTCGGCTCCCATTCGATCCGGATCGCGACCGGCTTGCCCTCGGTCATCGGCAGATCGATGTTGTGGAACCACGGGTTCCAGTTCTGTCGCCAGCGGTCCATCACGAGCTTGCCGTCGGCGTAGACCTTGAAATAGCTCGATCCGTAGACGCGGAACTTGTGCGTGCCGGTCGCGGTCGGCTGGACGGTGCCGGTCCAGACGACGCGCTGCTTGCCGACGACCTTGCCCGCGGTGTTCTGGCCGCTGTCCGCCGAGGCGACGGTCTGCGCCTTCGCCTCCGCCGGCCAGCGTGCCTGATCGCGGATGAACTGGTAGGCGATCGTCGGTTCCTGCCGGCTGACCGCCAGCTTGTCGCCGAGGTAATAATCGGCTTTCCATCCCGCCTTGCTGCCGCTGCTGACCTTCATGTCGTCGCCCACCAGCGCATAGGGCTTGGGATTGCCGAAGCGGGTGATGGAATTGTTGTCCCACAGCAGCCCGTAATTGCGCGTCGAGACGACGAACGGGATCGCGATGTCCATGTTGTGCTGGGCGAGTTCGACGTCCTCGCCATTGTAATTCATCTGCCGGTTCTGGTGCTGGCCGAGGCCGTAGAAGCCTTCGTCGGTGGCGCGGTTGAACTGCTGGCTGGTGGCGAGATAGGCCTTGCCCTCGACGCTGGGAGCATAGGCGCGGATCGCTTCGTCGAGCATGAGCTTGCCGGCGGCGTCGCGAAACTGGACGTGGCCGTCGGCCAGGCGGATTTCGGCGGTGGCCTTGGCGAGCTTCAGCGTGACCATCGCCGCGGTCCGGGTGATCTGCGGTGCGCCGTGCGGTTTGGCGATGACCATCAGGCTGTCGGGGACGGCGATGTCGGTGCCTGGGACGGCGGTGACGCGGAAGCTGGCGTCACCGTAAGCGACGACGCGGACGCGCTTGGCGGGGCCGCTATCGGGCGTGACGACGACGCCCTGATCGACACGCTGCACCTCCGATGCGAGCGCGATGCCGGAGGTCGAAAGCGCAAGCGCGGCGGTCAGGCGGGCGAGGGTGCGGGTCATCGTCGGGTCCTAGCGGTACGTGCCGAGCGTCACGCGGATCAGCGTGGGTCGGGTGAGATTGAGGCCATAGTCGGTCTGGTCGCCGTTCCAGACGTGCGAGGCGCGCCACGTGCCGGCGGCGTCGAAGCTGCCTTCCTCGACGCGCAGCAACTGGGTGTTTTCGCCCTTCGCGGGTGTGGCGAGGTCGAAGCGGACGCGCACGTCGGAACCGGCGACGACGAACTCGTCGGGGGCGACCTGGATCACCGCGGCCCCGCCGACCTGCTGGTCCCTGGTCGGGTGCGGATCGGTCTTCAGCCAGGGCGAATCCTTCTCGCCGAACTGCCACAGGCCATATTGCGCGGCGACCTTCCACCGGCCGAGCGTCGCGGTTTCGTCGCTGCCATCGGCGGGCTTGGCGCTGCCCCAGGTCGGGTGTTCGTAGGCGAGCTTCGCCCATGCCCGCGCGATCGGTGCGAGCAGGGCATATTTGTCGCCGAACGCCGCCACCGTTGCCTCGTCGACAACCTTGGTGCCGAGCGGGTAATTGACGTAGCCGGTGTCGTCGAACCCGAACGGCGCGAAGCCGATGCCGCCGCGCCCCAGCACGCTCCACAGGAAGCGCGCATAATCCGCGGCATTGCCCGTCTCCGGCACCATCAGCGGATTGTCGGGCCGGTCGTACAGCTTCAAATAGGCGGCATAGGCCTTGGGATCGCGGTTGTAGATATCGGGCGCGACCGCATCCAGATGCGGGGCCGCGACCTTCCACACGTCGATCACCGGCCAGTTCGGCCCGCCGCTCGCGCCGCCATCCTCGCCCGGCGTCGCGAACGGGCTGCCGACCGCGGCATTGGTATACATCGGCAGGTCGAGCACCGCCTGTCCCGCCGCGGCGATCTCGTCGATGTAGCGACCGACATACCAGCTGTTGAACGCCGCTTCGGCAAGCTTGCCGTACGCGGTGGTCCAGTCGCCGCGCTTCTTCAGCGCCGCCGGCACCGGCTGGCGGAACAGCGCCTGCGCCGCCGGCGACAGGTCGCGATTCTGGCCATAGACGCCGCTCTCGTTCTCGACCTGAACCATGATGACGCGATGGTCGGGATCGGCGGCCTTCAGATGCCGCATCAGCGCGATGAAGGCGCGTTTGTCCGCCTCCAGCGTTGTGCGGGCATGGGGCGTCAGCGCGTAATGCGCGGTGCCGTCCGCCTTGCGCATGCGGGGGAAGCGCTTGCCGTCGGTCTTCACCCATTGCGGCACATAGCCGGCACTGGTGTTCTTCCACGTCCCGAACCACAGCAGCACCAGCCGCGTATCATGCTCCCGCGCGCCGGCGAGCAAAGCATCGACATAGCTGAAATCGAACCGCCCCTCGACCGGCTCGATCTGTTCCCACGCGACCGGAATCTCCAGCGTATTCGCGTGGATGCGCTTCACCATCGGCCACACCTTGGGCAGCATGGCGGGGTAATTGCTGCTGTTGTTCGCCTGTATGCCGAGCATCAGGAACGGCGCGCCGTCGACGAGCAGCGCATGGCGGCCGTTCTGGTTGACCATGCGGGGCAGCTGGGTCTGGGCAGCGGCGGGCGTCGCGGCGAGGAGGGCGAGCAACGCGGTCAGGTGACGTGGTATGACGGCCATGATGCGACGCTCTCCCCCTCGCCGGCTTTGCGATGCCGACGTTGATGGTGACGCTACCAGCGACGCAGCGATTAAGTAAGATGAAATTCGTTAATGCGAGGATGGTCGGGCGAGCCGCTCCCATCCGTCACCCCGGCGCACTCGGAATAACGCAGCGCGCGCGCTACGGCTCAGCGCGGTAGCAGCGTCGTGAGTAATGGCGGCAATTCGCGTGCGAGAAAGCCGATCGGCCCGAAGTCCCGCGCCAGCGCCCGTCCCGCTTCGCCATGCAGCCACACGCCCCATGCAACGGCGTCGCGGGGCGACGTGTCGCGAGCGGCAAGGCCGGCGATCGCCCCGGCTAGGACATCGCCCGAGCCTCCGGTCGCCAGCCCGACGCCACCGCCTGCGTAGCACAGCGGTTCGGCGTCCGGAGCGGCGATGACGGTCTGGCCACCTTTCAGCGCTACGATGGCGCCGAAGCGTCGGGCGGCGTCCTGTGCGATGGCAGGCCCGACCGCATCGGACGGGCAGCCCATCAGCGACGCCATCTCGCCGGGATGCGGAGTCAGGATCAGTCGGCCGGCCAGTGGCGAGAGCAGGTCATCGAGCGTCCCGGCCCCGGCGACCGCGGCGCCGTCGAGCAGCAGGATGCTATTCCGCTTCACGCGCGGGGCGACCCGGCGGACGATCGCAGCGGCAGCGGCGGGTTTGCCCATACCGGGTCCGATGGCGATCGCATCGACATGGTCGAGGGTGGCGATCAGAGCCGCATCCTCGCTCACCGCGATATTGCCATCGTCATCCTCGGGCAGGGCGAGCACGCCGATTTCCGGCATGGCAAGGCCGATCGGGATCGCGGCCGCGGCGATCGTCGCGACGCGCACCTTGCCGGCGCCGACCCGCAATGCAGCTTCGGCGGTCAGCGTCACGGCACCCGGTACCCGCCGTGCGCCGCCGATGACCAGCACCTGCCCGCGGCTGTTCTTGTCCGTCTCGCCCGACGGCATCGGTAGCGGATGCGCCGCGCGCCATGCCGTGTCCAACGGGATCATCCGCGTGCGCCCACGATCGGGTCGTCGGCTGTGGTCACCGCGACAGGACTTTCGTCGACCGGTGCCGTGGCGTTGTAGCGGACCAGCCGCAACCCGCCGTCCTTGCCGGCGCCGGGATCGAAGCGGTATTCGGTGACCGAGCAATTGGCGACGTTGCCGGCGCGGTCGATCGCCAGCACTTCGTCCTCGGTCAGATTCTCGATCACGTAGCGCAGGCACAGCACCACGACCTGATGCGCCACGATCATCACGCGGCGCCCGCGATAGTGGAGCGCGATCGTGTCCATCACCGCGCGGAGGCGAAAGATGACGTCGCACCAGCTCTCGCCGCCGGGCGGACGATGGTAGAATTTGCCGAGCAATGTCCGCAACGCCGCCTGTTCTGGCTGCAATGCCGCGATGCCGCTGGTGGTCAGTCCGTCGACGATGCCGAACTCCTTCTCACGCAGCCGTTCGTCGAGGCAGATCGGCTCATCCGCGTCGCAGCCGCCCGCGTCGCGAAACAGCCGCGCGGTGTCACGGGCGCGGATATAGGGAGAGGACAGCAACACGTCGGGTCGGCCATGCGCCTCGCCGCGTGCGAACCAGCGGCCGAGTGCCCGCGCCTGATCCTCGCCGAGGGGGGAGAGCGCGACATCGACATCGCGCGCGGTGAGCAGGATGCGGTCCGCGCTCGCGGCGATGGCGGCCGCACGCGCGACGTTGCCGGCGCTTTCGCCGTGACGGACGATCCAGAGCGTGTCGGGCCAGCGTTGGGTCATGCCGCGGTGAACGAGGGTGGGGGAAGGGCGTTCCCGCGGCGTTCTCAGGTCCCGCACGCTCCGTCATCCCGGAACACATCGGCGCTTGTGCCTTTCGAACAGGGACCTCTCGCCCGTTCTGCGACCGAGCCTCCGCGACGCGCTTCGCGCCATAGCCGTGCAGTCGAAGCCGGGCTCCGGGCTTTGCAGGCGAGGTCCATGTTCGAAGAGGGTAGCCGCGGACCACGTCCGGGACGACGGACATGGCGCGGAGACGTGGGTGCTGTAATCTCGCGATATGACCCTGTCCTCCGCCACGATCGAATCGCCCGTCGGACTGCTGACGCTCGTTGCGAGCGATGTCGGGCTCGTCGCGGTGCTTTGGGAAGACGACGACCCCTTACGCGTTCGGCTCGGGCCGCTTGCACCGGACGATGCCCATCCGGTTCTGATGGAAACCATGCGTCAACTCCGCGGCTATTTCGCCGGCGAGGTCACGACGTTCGACCTGCCGCTCGACATGCGGGGTACGGATTTTCAGAAGAGCGTATGGGCGGCGCTGCTGGCGATCCCCTATGGCGAGACGCGCAGTTATGGCGCGATCGCGCGCGAGATCGGGCGGCCCGGTGCCAGCCGCGCGGTCGGGGCGGCGAATGGACGCAATCCGCTGTCGATCGTCGCGCCCTGCCATCGCGTCGTCGGCACTGGCGGGCATCTGACCGGTTTCGCGGGAGGACTGGAGGCGAAAGCGGCGCTGCTCGCGCTGGAGCGGCGCGCCGGGGAATTGCCGCTGTGACAGTGTGCAATTTTCGGCACACTTTCATGGCAACGCCACGACCCGAACGGTAATTGACCCTGTCCCATAACGCTAAGTTATTGATGAACAAGGATAACTAAATCTCGTCCAGCCGTTGCCGCGGCGTCTTCTATCGCGGCATGCTCCGTCGACGCTCAGGGCCATCAAGAGTCCGGTCGCGTCGTCACAGAGGATGAAAGGCTGCCCATGACCATCAGCATCGCGCAAGCACCCGTTACGCCGCCGGCCGCGAAGCCGTGGTATGCGCAACTCTATTTCCAGGTGCTGATCGCGATCGTCGCGGGCGTGCTGCTCGGCCATTTCGCGCCAGCGACCGGCGAGGCGCTGAAGCCGCTGGGCGATGCGTTCATCAAGCTGGTGAAGATGGTGATCGCGCCGGTCATCTTCCTGACCATCGTCACCGGCATCGCCGGCATGCGCGACCTGGGCGCGGTCGGCCGCGTCGCGGGCAAGGCCTTCCTCTATTTCCTGTTCTTTTCGACGCTGGCGCTGATCGTCGGGCTGATCGTCGCCAACGTGGTACGGCCGGGCGCAGGATTGAACATCGATCCGGCCACGCTCGACACCAGCAAGGTCGCCGAGTTCGCCGAAAAGGCGCATGACAGCACGATCACCGGGTTCCTGACCGGGATCATCCCCGACACGTTCCTGTCGTCGCTGACGCAGGGCAACATCCTGCAGGTGCTGTTCGTGTCGATCCTGTTCGGCATCGCGCTCGCGCTGATCGGCGACCGCGGCGCGAAGGTGCTGAACGTGCTCGAGGACGTATCGCTCGCCTTCTTCAAGGTCGTCGCGATCGTCATGAAGGCGGCGCCGGTCGGCGCGTTCGGCGCGATGGCGTTCACCATCGGCAAGTACGGCGTCGGCACGCTCGCCAATCTCGCGATGCTGGTCGGCACCTTCTACCTGACGTCGCTGCTGTTCGTCCTCGTCGTGCTCGGCACCGTCAGCTGGCTGTGCGGTTTCTCGATCCTGCGGTTGATTTCGTACCTGAAGGCCGAACTGCTGCTGGTGCTCGGCACCTCGTCGTCGGAAAGCGCGTTGCCCGCGCTGATCGAGAAGATGGAGCGGGCGGGTTGCCCCAAGTCGATCGTCGGACTCGTCGTGCCGACCGGCTATTCGTTCAACCTCGACGGCACCAATATCTATATGACGCTGGCGGCGCTGTTCATCGCGCAGGCGTGCAACGTCGACCTGACGCTGGGGCAGCAATTGCTGCTGCTGTCGGTGGCGATGCTGTCGTCGAAGGGGGCGGCAGGCGTGACCGGCGCGGGCTTCATCACACTGGCCGCGACACTGTCGATCGTGCCGAGCGTGCCGGTGGCGGGCATGGCGCTGATCCTGGGCGTCGACCGGTTCATGAGCGAATGCCGCAGCCTGACCAACTTCATCGGCAATGCGGTGGCGACGGTGGTGGTGTCGCGCTGGGAAGGCGCGCTGGACAGCGAGCAGCTGGATGCGGCGCTGCGGGGACGGGCACTGCGCGTCGACCAGATGCCCGCCGACGCTGTCCCCGCGGAATAACGGAGCGCGTCCCGCTTACCCTCATCCATCGTCGCCTTTGGCGTCCGTTTCCTCTCCCGCAGAAATTAGGGAGAGAGCGGCAAGGCGGCGGAAGGGTGAGGGCGCGGGTCGCCCCAGAAAGGATCACATCCATGTTCCATCGTACCAGCGCCCTGGGCGCCACCGTCTTGCTTACCCTCGCGACTGCCGCCCAGGCCCAAACCAGTGTCGCACCCACCGAGAGCGGGCAGACGCGCAACCCCGCGACGCCGATCGTCACATCCTATCCCTCCGCCGCCGTGGGCGACGGTGCGACGACGAACGGCTTCAATCTGTCGCGCTGGGCAGAGGATTGGCGGGTGATGCGCGATCCCAAGAAGCGCGACGACATTCTCGACCGGCTGAAGTTCCTGCCGCTCGATGGCGATGGCGATGTCTATCTGACACTGTCGGGCGAGCTGCGCTTGCGGGTCAATCACACCACCAACCCGAACCTGCGGGACGCGCGAGCCCAGCGGCAGGATATCAACCGCATCGTCGGGGGTGCCGATCTGCACGTCGGCCCGCATTTCCGCGCCTTCGCCGAGGTTGCGCACGGCGGCATCGCCGGCGTCGAACTCGGCGCCCCCGCGGCGACGTTGCGCAACGATCTGGTGCTGCAACAGGCCTTCGTCGAGGGCAATGCGGAGGTCGCCGGCGTGGCGATCGGCGCGCGTTATGGCCGGCAGGAGTTTACCGACGGGCCGAACCTGCTCGTGTCACAGCGCGACAACAATACGATCCGCTATACGCTGAACGGCATCCGGGCATGGGCGCGGGGCAGCCGCGTGCGAGCCGATCTGTTCGACCTGAAGCCGACGCAATATGGCGATCTGGGCACCGATGACGACGTCAGCGATCCGGCGCGGCGGTTTTCCGGCGTGACGCTGGGCTTTGCGGCACCGACGACGTGGCTGGGCGGATCGAAGCTGTATATCGACCCCTTTTTCTGGCGGCGGCGCAACACGGTGGGCGCGTGGGGCGGGCGGATCGGGCCGGCGACGCGCTATTATATCGGCACCCATATCTGGGGAGATGCCGGTCCGGTGACGATCGACTGGACGATCAACCATCAATATGGCCATTACATCGATCAGGACATCGACGCCTGGCAATTGCTGTTCGCGCAGACGTACCGGATCGGCAAGGCGAAGACCGCACCGCGGGTCGGTGTCCATTTCGACTATGCGAGTGGCGGTGGCGGTTATGGCAATGGCAAGCTGCGCGATGCCTATGCGCCGTTCGGCAACAATATCTATTACAGCTACGGCCTTTTCCTGACCCCGTCGAACCTGATCGCGGTGGCGCCAAACGTCACCTTCCAGCCGATCAGGAACGTCCGGCTGACCGCGGAATACCAGCTGACCTGGCGCGACAGCACCACCGACGCGGTCTATCGCGCCAACGGGCAGCCCTTCGCCGGGACGCAGCGGATCGGCGACGCCAAGATCGGCGACGTCGCCCGGTTGCAGGCGATCTGGTCGATCACGCCGCGGCTGTCCTTTACCGGCCGCTACGAACACCTCGCCGCCGGCCCGTCGCTGACGAAGGCGGGATTCAAGAGCTCCGATTTCCTCGCCGGCTGGCTCAGCTTTCGCTTCTGAAGGGTATCGATCATGTCCCCCGCATTCCATGCCGCCGCCCGCGCGCTGTTGTCCGATCCGCTGACTAACAAGGGGACGGCGTTTACCGAAGCCGAGCGCGATCGGCTCGGCCTGCACGGCCTGCTGCCGCCGCATGTGGGGACGCTGGAAAGCCAGATCGTGCGGCGGCGGCGGGTGCTGGACGGGATGGCGGACGATTTCCACCGCTATGCCTTCCTGCGCGAGTTGCAGGATTCGAACGAGGTCCTGTTCCATGCGCTGGTGCAGGCCGATCTGCCGCGGATGCTGCCGCTGGTCTATACGCCAACGGTAGGCGCGGGGTGCGAGCGGTTCAGCGAGATCTGGCGCAAGCCGCGCGGTCTGTTCCTGAGCTATCCCAACCGCAACCGCATCGCCGACATCCTCGCCGATCCCGCGCTCGACCGGGTGAAGGTAATCGTGGTCAGCGATGGCGAACGTATCCTTGGGCTGGGCGATCAGGGTGCGGGCGGCATGGGCATCCCGATCGGCAAGCTGGCGCTCTACACCGCCTGCGCGGGCATTCATCCGGCAGAGGTGCTGCCGATCCTGCTCGACGTCGGCACCGACAATGCGGGCTTGCGCGACGATCCGCTCTACGTCGGCTGGCGCAACCCGCGCATCCGGGGTGAGGACTATGCGGCGTTCGTCGATACCTTCGTCGAGGCGGTGGCGGCGCGCTGGCCGAACGTGCTGCTGCAATGGGAGGATTTCGCCGGACACAACGCCTACGATCTGCTGGCGCGCTATCGCGACCGGTTGCTGAGCTTCAACGACGATATCCAGGGCACCGCGGCGACTGCGGTGGGGACGCTGCTGTCGGCGATCCGTCGCACCGGCGCGGCGCTGACGGAGCAGCGGATCGTGCTGTTCGGCGCAGGGGCTGCAGGCAGCGGCGTCGCCGAGTTGCTGGTGCAGGCCTTGCGCGCGGAGGGGCTGGACGAGGCGGCGGCACGCGCGCGGATTTGGGCGGTCGATCGCGATGGACTGGTGCTGTCCGACATGGCGAAGCTGACGCCGCCGCAGGTGCTGCTGGCCCGCGATCCCGCCGAAGTTGCGGGTTGGGCGCACGATGCGCAGGGCGATCTCGGATTGATCGAAGTGGTGCAGGCGGTGTGCCCGACCGTGCTGATCGGCGCATCGGGTCAGGCGGGCAGCTTTACCGAAGCCGTCGTTCGGGCAATGGCTGCGGGCTGCGACCGGCCCGTGATCTTTCCGCTCTCCAATCCGGTATCGCGGGCCGAGGCGCATCCCGCGGACGTGCTGGCATGGACCGATGGCCGTGCGATCGTCGGCACCGGCAGCCCGTTCGGGGTGGCGGGGGTGACGCAGGTGAACAACGTCTACATCTTCCCCGGCGTCGGACTGGGTGCACTGGCGGTGGGCGCGACGCGGGTGACCGACGGCATGTTCATGGCGGCGGCGCGGGCGCTCGGTGAAATGGGCGGAGAGGGGGAGACGCTGCTGCCGCCGATCGAGGACTTGCGTGATGTGGCATTGCGGATCGCGATGGTCGTGGCGCAGGCGGCAATCGCGGATGGAGTGACGACGATGAGCGCGGTTGGCGAGGAGCAGATCACGGCGCTGATGTGGGATGCTGCGTATGGCTGACCCGGCGCAACCGGCGCTTTAGCGGACGAGGACATGCGACCGATGGCGGAGGCTTCTCTGTTCTTCGCCCAATGCGCAGCTTGCCTCCCCCTCCGTCACGGCTTCATGACCCTCCTCGCGAGAGGAATCATATTTCCTTTTCCAGTTGCCGGGGCTTTGCCGCGCCATCGGGCAGGGCTGCTGCGATCGCGGCCTGAAGCGCCTCCATGCCGTAGGGCTTGGCCAGCAGCACCGCGCCGGTGCCACTCGGTACTGCGGCGGTGTCACCCGTCGCGAAGACAATTCCGACGCCTGGCCGTAGCTCGCGAGCGGTGATGGCGAATTCCGGGCCGGAGGCGCCGGGCAGGTTGACGTCGGTCACCAGCGCATCGATCGGCACGGTTTGCAGCGCGGTCATCGCATCCTCCGCGCTCGCCGCATCGACCACGACATAGCCGCTGGCCTGTAGCAGCTCGGCGGTGGTCGCCCGGATAACTGCGTCATCCTCGACGAGCAGGACGGTGATCTGGCCCTTCGCGCCTGCCGGCGGACGTAACGCGACGGGGGCGCTGGTCAGCTCTCGCGCGGCCAGCCCGGCGCTGCGCTGACGCTGGTTGGCAAGGACGTGACGGAATTTCCGCGCCAGCGCCTCGCGGGTATAGGGCTTGGACAGCAGCTCTACGCCGGCATCGAGCCGCCCGCCGTGGACGATCGAATTTTCGGTATAGCCGCTGGTGAACAGCACAGAGAGGTCCGGCAGGCGCTCCTTCGCCTTGCGCGCGAGTTCCGGGCTTTTGAGCGTGCCGGGCATCACCACGTCGGTGAACAGCATATCGATCGGTATGCCGCTTTCGATGACGTTGAGCGCGCTTTGCGCATCGACCGCCTTCAGCACGCGATAGCCGAGGTCGCCGAGCATCTCGACCACCGTCGCGCGCACCTCGTCGTCGTCCTCCACCACCAGCACCGTTTCGGTGCCGCCCTCGATCACACCGGTGTCGACCTGAACCTCGACATCCTCCGCCTCGCGACTGCGCGGCAGGTACAGCTTGATCGTGGTGCCTTCGCCAACCTCCGAATAGATCTTCACGTGGCCGCCGGACTGTTTGACGAAGCCATAGACCATCGACAGGCCAAGCCCGGATCCCTTGCCCTCCAATTTGGTCGAGAAGAACGGTTCGAATACCTTGGCGACGATATCGGGCGCCATGCCGCTGCCGGTGTCGCTGACCGCGAGCATGACATATTGCCCGGGCTGCACTTCTTCGTGAGTGCGCGCATAGGCGTCGTCGAGGTGGGCGTTGGCGAGTTCGATCGTCAGCTTGCCGGTGCCGTTCATCGCGTCGCGCGCGTTGATCGCGAGGTTGAGCAAGGCATTCTCGATCTGCGCAGGATCGATGAAGCAGTTCCACAGGCCGCCGCCGAAAACCGTCTCGACCTCGATCCCCTCGCCGATCGCACGGCGCAGCATGTCGTCCATGCCCTGTACGAAGCGGGTGACGTTGACGACCTTGGGCTCAAGCGCCTGACGCCGTCCGAAGGCGAGCAGTTGCGCCGCGAGCTTCGACCCGCGCGAGACGCCGGCCATCGCATTCGATACCCGGCGTTCGGCGCGATCGTTGCCCGCGATGTCCTTCGACAGCAACTGGAGGTTGCCGGAAACGACCTGGAGCAGATTGTTGAAATCGTGCGCGACGCCGCCGGTCAGCTTGCCGATCGTCTCCATCTTCTGGCTCTGTGCCAGTGCCGCTTCGGCTGCGCGGCGTTCGCCGATTTCGGCGATGACGCGGGCTTCTAGGTTTTCATTGAGCTGACGCAGTTGTTCCTCGGCACGCTCGCGATGGCGGACCTGCCGTTGCAGATGGTCCGCCTGATCGCGCAGCGTCTGTTCGGCGGCGCGCTGTTCGGTGATGTCCGTGTGGACGCCGACCCATTCGACGATCTCGCCCGCGGCATCCTTGATCGGCAGCGCACGGATCAGGCAGTTGCGCCATGCGCCATCATGGCGGCGGACGCGATGTTCGAAGATGAAGATCGATCGGGCAGCGACCGCGGCGTTCCATGCCGCCACGGTCGCGTCGGCATCGTCGGGATGGACGGCGTTCGCCCAGCCATAACCGCTGTAGGCTTCGGCATCCTGTCCGGTCAGCGCGCTCCAGCCCGGCTGTTCGCCCAGCATCCGGCCATCGGCGGTGTTGGTCCACAACACACCGTGCACCGCCTCCATCGCCGCGCGGAAGCGATCGTTGCTGACCCGCACCGCCGCCTCGCGCTGCGCCCGTTCCTCGACATCGGTGACGAGGACGTGAAAGCCGAGGATGGTTCCGTCCGCGTCGGCGCGGGGCAGGTACCGGATGTCGGCACGGCGGAAGCTGCCGTCGCGATGCGACATGCGCCCTTCGGACCGGATCGATTCGCCGGCAAGCGCACGCTCGATCAGCGGCAGGCGCTCGGCGTAGATCTCCGCGCCGAGTACGTCGCGCAAGTGTCGTCCGGTCACCTGGTCCGGCGTCAGGCCGAACCAGTCGAGGTAGTAGCTGTTGGCGAAGCGATAGACGTGGTCCGCGCCGACATAGGAGATCAGCACCGGCAACGCATCGGTGATCGCGCGCAATTCCTTCGCGCTGGCGGCGACGGCGACCTCCGCGCCGATCCGGGCGGTGTTGTCGATGACCGTACACATGACGCCGCCGACGCTGCCGTCGTCGAGATGGACCGGGGTGTAGAACAGGTCGAGGAAGAAACGTTGCGCCGCGCCGTCGTCACGGGCGAGCATCATCGGCTGATCGTGGAAGGCGACGACCTCTCCGGCGAACCCACGCGTCAGGATATCGCGATTCCACTCCCACAGGTCGGGCCACACCGACCTGACGTCCGCACCGAGTGCCTGCGGATGGCGACCACCGGCAACGCGCGCGTAACCGTCGTTGTAGATCATGATGTGGCCAGCGCCCCACATCAGGACCTTGGGCACCGGCGAATTGACGATGTTGCTCACCGTCGTCCGTAGCGCGGGCGACCAGTCGTGGACCGGACCGAGCGGCGTGCGGCTCCAGTCGAATGCGCGAATCAGCGCGCCGCATTCGCCGCCGCCGACCGGCCAGGCAGCAGGGGCGGGCGTCGGCGCAGAGGGGATGGAGGACATGGGCGGTGAGATGAGCGCTTGCCCGATATGTGTCAAACACCTGGAGCAGGTTTTCGTCTGTCCGGTATGGACGTGGGGCGTGCCGCGGGTCAAAGGCTGCCGGTATGAGCGACGATCTGCTGACCACGACCGAAGGCGCCGTCGGACGGCTTCGCCTGAACCGACCCAAGGCGCTGAACGCGCTGAACCTTTCGATGTGTGAGGGGATGCTGGCGGCGCTGGAGGCATGGCGCGCCGATGCTAACGTCGCGGCGGTCATGCTGGAC
Source organism: Sphingomonas sp. Leaf37 (assembly GCF_920939475.1). Lineage (NCBI taxonomy): Bacteria > Pseudomonadati > Pseudomonadota > Alphaproteobacteria > Sphingomonadales > Sphingomonadaceae > Sphingomonas > Sphingomonas sp. Leaf37. Next base: position 115,572 of record NZ_CAKLAX010000004.1, read on the forward strand.
CATGCCGAAGGTCGCGGCTTCTGCGCCGGTGGCGACATCCGCATGCTGAGCGAGAGCGGCGCGGCCGATGGTGTGGCAGCGCGGGCGTTCTTTCACACCGAATACCGCCTCAATCATCGGCTGTTCGCCTATGCCAAGCCGACGGTGGCCTTCATGGACGGCGTGACGATGGGCGGCGGCGTCGGCATCGCCTTGCCCTGCCGCTTTCGCATCGCGACCGAAAACACGCGCTTCGCCATGCCGGAAACCGGGATCGGCCTGTTCCCCGACGTGGGCGGCGGCTGGTTCCTGTCGCGGCTGCCGGGGCGGATCGGCCAGTTTCTGGCATTGACCGGGCACCGCCTGGATGGTGCGGAGGCGCACGCACTGGGACTGGCGACGCATTATCTGCCGGCTACGGCGCTGGAAGGGGCGAAGGTGGGGATCGTCGCCGACCCGCAGGGGATCGAGGCGATCCTCGATCGAGTGAGCATCGCGCCACCCGAGCCGAAGCTGGTGGCGCATCGCGCCGACATCGACCGACTGTTCGCTGCGGACACGCTGGAGGAGGTGTTCGCCGCGCTGGAGGCGGACGATGGCGCGTTCGCGCAGGCACAACTTGCGGTGCTGCGGACCAAAAGTCCGCAGGCGATGAAGGTGTCGCTGCGGCTGCTATACGACGGCGGGCTGATGCAGAGCTTCGCCGACGAGATGGCACAGGAATATGCCGTCGCCAGCCGCGTCGTGCAGCGCCACGATTTTCTGGAAGGTGTGCGTGCGGTGATCGTCGACAAGGACAATGCGCCGCGCTGGCAGCCCGCCACGCCCGCCGGCGTTACCGATCACGTCATCGACCAGATCTTCGCGCCGCTGCCGGAAGCGGACGCGTGGACGCCCGCATAAGGAGAGTTTCCGTGGCCGAATACCAGACCATACTCGTCGAGCGGCGCGATCGTGTGACGCTCATCACACTCAACCGGCCGGAGGCGCTGAATGCCCTCAACGCACAGGTGCTGGACGACCTGCTGGCGGCGCTCGCGGCGTTCGATGCCGACGACTCGCAGGGCTGCGCGGTATTGACCGGCAGCGCCAAGGCGTTCGCGGCGGGGGCGGACATCAAGGAAATGCAGGCGATGGACTTCGCCGCGATGTACGGCCGCAACCACTTCAGCGGCTACGAAAGGCTGACCGCGACGCGCAAGCCGATCATCGCCGCAGTGGCGGGCTACGCGCTGGGCGGAGGATGCGAGCTGGCGATGATGTGCGACTTCATCCTGGCCGCCGACAGCGCGAAGTTCGGCCAGCCCGAGGTGAAGCTGGCGGTCAGTCCCGGCATGGGCGGTTCGCAGCGGCTGGCGCGCGCGGTCGGCAAGGCGAAGGCGATGGAGATGTGCCTGACCGGTCGGATGATGGACGCCGCCGAGGCGGAGCGCGCCGGGCTGGTCAGCCGGGTGATCCCCGCCGCCGATCTGGTCGATGAGGCGGTGAAGACCGCCGCGACGATCGCCGGCATGGCACCGCTGGCGGTGCTGGCGAACAAGGAAATGGTCAACGCGGCGTTCGAGACGACGCTGTCGCAGGGCGTGCAGTTCGAGCGGCGGCTGTTCCACGGGCTGTTCGGCACCGCCGACCAGAAGGAGGGCATGGCGGCGTTCGTGGAGAAACGTCCGGGGGCGTGGACGGGGAAGTAACCGGCGTTACCTGTGACTGTCGTCCTCACCCTTTCGCACGGGGTGAAGATGACCTACCGTTCCAGAAACCGCACCACCGTAGCAAGCGCCGCGGCCTGCACCTCGTCGGGCGTGCCGCCGGCGTCCACTACGACGTGTCGTTCCGGTGCCGCCGCCGCCTGAGCGAGGAACGCGGCGCGAATGCGCTGGTGGAAGGCGAGGTCGAGACTTTCGAACCGGCCCTCGTCCACCGCATCGACCGCCAGCCGCTTGCGGCTGCGCGCCAGTCCCACCGCCGGGTCGAGGTCGAGCACCAGCGTCAGGTCGGGCCACACGTCGTCCACCACGGCAGCATGCAGATCCCGGATCAACCGCTCGGCCATTCCGCGGCCTGCGCCCTGATAGGCGAGCGTCGATCCGGCGTAGCGATCGGACACCACCACACGCCCCGCCGCCACCGCCGGCAACACGATGCGGGCGACATGCTGAACGCGCGCGGCGGTCATCAGCAGCAATTCGGCGCGCGGATCCCAGGCATCGTCTTCGCCCGCAAGCAGCAGGCCACGCAACGCCTCCCCCTGCGGCGTACCGCCGGGTTCGCGGGTGCCGAGCACGTCGTGCCCCTGGGCCCGCAAGCTGGCGATCAGGTGGCGGACGACGCCGCTCTTGCCCGACCCGTCGACGCCCTCGATCGCGATGAACGCACCGGCCATCAGTCGCGGCGCCAGATTTGCGATTTGCAGAGCATGCCGCCGATCAGGCAGCCCTTCACGTTCAGCGTGTCGGCGTCGATCATCGTCACGGTCGATCCGAATGCCCGGCCCATATCGGGCACGTATATCTGCCCGGACCAGCGATTCTTGCCGTTCCTTCTATATTCACGCAGCAGCGCGGTGCCGAGCAGCGGCGGATACCCCTTGCTGGCGACGTCGGTCTTCGCCTTTTCAGTCGCGCGGATCACCCAGCCGCAGAGCTTGTCACCGCAGCGGCCGGTGCGCACCGCCACGCTGTTCTTGGGATTGTGCCATATACCCAGGATCGCCGCGTGCGGATCGGCGACGGCGGCCGGTGCCACGGCGGCGAGGAGCAGGGCGGCGATCACGCCGGACACGTGGTGACGCGGCTCACCCGCGCAACTTCTCGTGGTGGCGGATCACCTCGTCGATGATGAAGCGGAGGAACTTTTCGCTGAATTCTGGGTCCAGCTCCGCCTCTTCGGCCATCTGCCGCAGGCGGGCGATCTGGCGTTCCTCGCGGCCCGGATCGGCGGCGGGCAGGCCCGATGTCGCCTTGTGCCGGCCCACCGCCTGCGTCACCTTGAAGCGTTCGGCGAGCAGGTGGACGAGCGCCGCATCGATATTGTCGATGCTCTTGCGGTAGCCCTGCAGCACGTCGTCGCTCATGTCGTGGCCCTTTGCCGCCCGATTTCCTGTCCCATGGGGTGTGTTGCGGCTGCGAGCAAGACTTGCGTTCGCGCGGGCGAGGGGCCAGAGCGCGGGGCGAGATGTCCGCTACCATCCACCGCCTCGACAACCGCGAGCCCTCGCTGGAGCCGATGCTCCAGTTGGTCGCGGGCGACATGAACGCCGTCAATCAGGTGATCCTCGACCGCATGCAGTCGCAGATCCCGCTGATTCCGGAGCTTGCCGGCCATCTGATCGCCGGGGGCGGCAAGCGGATGCGGCCGATGCTGACGCTCGCGAGCGCGCGGCTGATCGGCTACACCGGCACGCGCCACCACCGGCTGGCGGCGTCGGTCGAGTTCATCCACACCGCGACCTTGCTGCACGACGACGTCGTCGACGGCAGCGACCTGCGCCGCGGCAAGCGCACCGCCAACATCATCTGGGGCAATCCGGCGAGCGTGCTGGTCGGCGATTTCCTGTTCAGCCGCAGTTTCGAGCTGATGGTTGAGGACGGCAGCCTGAAGGTGCTGAAGATCCTGTCGAACGCCTCCGCGGTGATCGCGGAGGGCGAGGTCAACCAGCTGACCGCGGCACGGCGCATCGATCTGGGCGAGGATCGCTATCTCGATATCATCAACGCGAAGACGGCGGCGCTGTTCGCTGCCGCGTGTCGCATTTCCGCTGTCGTGGCGGAGCGAAGCGAGGGCGAGGAGGCGGCGCTGGACGCCTATGGCCGCGATCTGGGCATCGCCTTCCAGCTGGTCGACGACGCGATCGATTACGTGTCGGACGCGGGAACGATGGGCAAGGATGCGGGCGACGACTTCCGCGAAGGCAAGATGACGCTGCCGGTGATCCTGGCCTATGCGCGGGGCGACGCCGACGATCGCAAGTTCTGGAAGGATGCGATCGAGGGGCGGCGTGCGGCGGACGAGGATTTCGCGCACGCGATCGACCTGGTACGGCGGACACGCTCGGTGGACGACACGTTGGCGCGCGCGCGGCATTACGGCCAACGCGCAATCGACGCGATCGGTGGCTTCGCCAACGGCAAGGCCAAGGATGCGATGATCGAAGCGGTCGAGTTCGCGGTCGCGCGGGCGTACTGACGGACGCAGGTACGGCTACGCCGTCTGCCCCTGCGCCTGAATGCCTTTCAACAGCCGTCGCACTGATCGCCGGTTTCCACCTGTAGCGTCGCATGGCCGATCGCGAACCGGTCGTGCAGCATCGTGCGTGCGGCGGCGAGGAAGCCGTCGCCCGGAGAGCCGCCGGGGATGACCAGATGCGCGGTCAGCACGGGTTCGGTAGTGGACATCGGCCAGATGTGCAGATCGTGGACCTTCGTCACGCCGGGCAAGGCGATCAGGGCGGTGGTGACGGCGTCGTAATCGATCGCGCGCGGCACGGCGGCGAGCGACATCTCCACGGTTTCGCGTAGCAAACCCCAGGTCTGCCACAGGATCAGTGCGGCGATCACCAGACTGACCAGCGGGTCGATCCAGCCGATTCCGGTGAACCAGATGACGATGCCGGCAACGACGACGCCCGCCGACACCGCTGCGTCGCTGACCATGTGCAGATAGGCGCCGCGGATGTTGATGTCGCCCTTGCGCCCCCGCGCGAACAGCCATGCCGTCAGCGCGTTGATCGCGATGCCGATGCTGGCGACGATCGAGACGGTCAAGCCCGCAACGACGGGAGGATCGTCGAACCGCTGCACCGCCTCCATCACGATTGCGCCCAGCGCCACGAGCAGGAACAACGCGTTGGCGAGCGCGGCGAGGATCGTCGAGCCTTTTAGCCCGTAGGTGAAGCGCTTGGTGGGTGCACTGCGCGCGAGCGCGGCCCCGCCCCATGCGACGGCGAGGCCGAGGACGTCCGAAAGATTGTGGCCCGCATCGGCGAGCAGGGCCACCGAGCCGGTCCACATTCCCGCGCCCGCTTCGGCGAGGACGTAGGCGATGTTGAGCGCGATGCCGATCGCGAAGGCGCGATCGAACGACGCAGGGGCGTGGCCGTGACCATGATCATGGCCGTGATGGTGTCCGGGGCCATGCCCGTGGTGATGATGTCCGCCCAATGGTCCAGCCCGATCGTGATGTACGCTTGTCGCTACCAGAGCGGGGGCAGCAAATGCCAGGACGCGATGGCAAGGTCCGAACGATGGCCTCCCGTCCTGCCGTGACCCGGGAACACGTCCGGGGCGACGAGAGGATGGATCACGACTTACCGAACATGCCGCCAAGCCCGCCCAGCATGCCGCCCAGCCCACCGGCTCCACCCGTACCGCCGAGCAGCGCGCCCAGGTTGCCCAACGCACCTTCGCCGCCGAGGTGAGCGAGGATCTGTTGCAGCACGTCGGGCGACAGGCCGGTCGAGTCGGCCGCGCCGCTAACGGTGTCCCCCGGCTGGACGTGCGCGGCACCGAGGGCAGAGATGGCGGCGGTAACCTGTTCGGGGGACAGGCCTATCTTTGCTGCGAGATTGGCGATCTCGGGATTGCCGGCCACCTGGCCGAGGATGCCGTCCAACAGGCCCATCGCGCGTCTCCTTGATGATTGCGGGAACAGTCATAGCAGCCACACCCTGTCGCGTCGCGTGGCGATCCGTGGCAAGGGCGCCGCGTCGTGACCGATCTGCCGATCCTTGCCGTCTTGCCCGATCTGCTCGCCGCGCTGCGCGTGGGGAGCAATGCGGTGCTGGTCGCGCCGCCGGGGGCGGGCAAGACGACGGCGGTCGCCCCGGCACTGCTTGCCGAGTCATGGTGCGACGGCGAAGTGCTGGTGCTGTCGCCGCGGCGGCTGGCGGCGCGCGCGGCGGCGGAACGGATGGCGACGCTGGCGGGCGAGCCGATCGGCAATACGTTCGGCTATGCGACGCGGATGGACAGCCGGCGGTCGGCGGCGACGCGGGTGACGGTGGTGACCGAAGGCATCTTCGTTGCACGGATCCAGTCCGATCCCGAACTGACCGGCGTGTCGGCCGTGCTGTTCGACGAAGTACACGAACGCAGCCTGGACGGTGATTTCGGGCTGGCGATGGCGCTTGATGCGCAGGGCGCGCTACGACCGGACCTGCGGCTGGTGGCTATGTCGGCGACACTGGACGGCGTGCGGTTCGCCGCGTTGATGGGCGATGCGCCGGTCGTGGAAAGCGAGGGGCGGAGCTATCCGCTGGCGTTGCGGCATCTCGGACGGGCAAGTGAGGTGCGGATCGAGGATGCGATGACGGCCGCGATCCGGCAGGCGTTGCGCGAGGCGGAGGGTGGCGTGCTGGCATTCCTGCCGGGGGTCGCCGAGATCGAACGGACCGCGGAGCGGCTCGGCAACCTGCCCGAGGATATCGTCATTCACGCCTTGCACGGCAGCCTCGATTCCGCGGCGCAGCGCGCGGCGATCCGACCGGAGCCGGACGGGCGACGCAAGCTGGTGCTGGCGACGTCGATCGCCGAGACGAGCCTGACGCTGGATGGCATCCGCATCGTCGTCGATTCGGGTCTCGCCCGCCGCCCTCGGTACGATCGTGCGGCGGGCATGACGCGGCTGGTGACCGAGCGGGCGAGTCAGGCGGCGGTGACGCAACGCGCGGGCCGGGCCGCACGACTGGGACCCGGCGTGGCGTATCGGCTGTGGGAAGAAGCGGCCACCGGCGGCCTGCCGCGCTTCGATCCGCCCGAGATACTGGAAGCCGATCTGTCGGGGCTGGTGCTGGCGAGTGCCCTGTGGGGCGTCGGCGATCCGCGCGATCTGGCGTGGCTCGACCCGCCGCCGGCCGCAGCGGTGGCGGCAGCGCGCGAGCGGCTGGCGACGCTGCAGGCGATCGATGGCGACGGACGGCCGACCGCACACGGGCGCCAGATCGCAGGCATACCGATGTCCCCGCGTCTCGCGCACATGCTGCTGCGCGCAGGAGGCATCGGGCAGGGGCGGATCGCGGCGGCGGTCGCGGTACTGCTGTCGGAACGTGGGTTGGGTGGAGACGACCCCGATCTCGACACGCGGCTGCGGCGCTGGTGGACCGAACGCGGCACCAAGGCAGTGGCGGCGCGTCGGCTGGCGGAGCGCTGGGCGGGTTTTGCGGGAAGCGCCGGCGGCGTAGGTGGTGGCGACGGGGAGTTCGGGGAGGGTGTGGAGGTGCCGATCGCGCTCGCCTTTCCCGATCGGATCGCGCGACGACGGGATGCGAGCGGCGAATATTGGGCCTCGGTCGGGGGCCGCGGATTCAGGCTTGATCCGACGACGGCGCTGGCACGGGCGGAGTGGCTGGCGGTGGCAGAAACGCAGGGCGCAGCTTCGGCTGCGCGCATTCTTGCCGCCGCGCCGATCACGCTGGCGACGATCGAGCGGCTGTTCGGGCAGCAGATCGAGACACGGCGGACGGTGGAGTTCGATCCGGTCGGCGGCGGGGTGACGACCTTGCGCGAGCGGCGGCTGGGGGCGTTGCGCCTGTCGTCCGGTCCCGATCCGCAGGCCGATCCTGCGGCGGTCGTGGCGGCGTTGCTGGAGGGAGTGCGGGCGCACGGTCTTGCGCTGCTGCCTTGGAGCGCGGGGGCACAGGCGTTGCGGGCGCGGGCTGCCTATGCCGGCTTTGCGATCGAGGCGTTGATGGCCGAACGGCTTGAGGAATGGTTGCCGCCGTTGCTGGAGGGACGGCGGCGGCTGGACGCGATCCCGGCGGGTGCGTTGACCGATGCGATTCGTGGACTGGTCGGTTGGGATGCGATGCGGCAGGTCGACCGCCTGGCGCCGGCGGACTTCACCAGCCCGGCGGGGAGCACGCACGCCATCGACTATGCGGCCGAGGGCGGACCGCGGGTAGAGCTGCGGGTGCAGGCGCTGTTCGGGCTCGGCGAGCATCCGTCGATCGGATCGGATCGGGTGCCGCTGGTACTGAGCCTGACCTCACCCGCGGGACGACCGATCCAGACGACGCGCGATCTGCCCGGGTTCTGGGCTGGCAGCTGGACTGCGGTGGCGAAGGAGATGCGGGGGCGTTACCCCAAACATCCGTGGCCAGACGATCCAGCCGCGGCGTCGGCGACGCTCCGCACCAAAAAGGCTGATGCGCGTGCCTCCACGACACGCTAAAGGGACAATCTATGCCTACCGCCCGTATATTTCAGCGCCCCAAGAACGCGATGCAGTCCGGCAAGGCCCGGACGCACACCTGGGCCCTCGAATTCGAACCCGCCGAAGCGAAGCAGCCCGATCCGCTGACCGGCTGGGCCGGCAGTGGCGACACGCGCGACCAAGTGAAGTTGAGCTTTCCCTCGCAAGAGGCTGCGGTGGCGTATTGCGAGGCGCAAGGCTTCGATTACGAACTGATCGCGGCGCCGGAGCGCAAGTTGAAGCTGCAGGCTTACGCCGATAATTTCCGGTAAGACCAAGATTTTTCGCGTGTAGACGCGTTATTGCCCTGCGATTTCGGCGAGCAATCCGCTGCCGAGCAGCAACAGCATCTTGGCGTCGATCGCAACGCCGGCTCGGCGCTTTTCGGCAACGAAACCCGCGACCGCCTCCGGTGCGACGCGGTGGACGGTGATGTTCTCCTGCGCGTCGCCGCCGCCATCGCCGGTGCGGGTGAGGCCGGTCGCGACGACGAGAGTGAAGCTTTCCGAGGTCATGCCCGGCGAGGAGTAGAATTCGCCGCGTTCCTCGACGATCGTCGCGAGATAGCCGGTTTCCTCTTCCAGTTCGCGGCGTGCCGCATCGGCGACGTCTTCGACGGCGTTTTCGTCACCGACCAGTCCGGCGGGAAGTTCGAGACAGGTGCGGCCAAGCGGCACGCGATGCTGTTCGACAAGCAGCAACTGGCCCTCGCCATCGATCGCGACGATTACCGCAGCGGTGATCGAACCGACTCGCTCGGCATATTCCCAGCTGCCGGCCTTGCGAACGGAAAGGTATTTGCCGTGCCACACGGTATCAATGGTCATAGTTCGATCAATCGGTCCGGAAGTTCGTTGATGTCGTGCGCTGCGGGCGGGACGTGTTCGGCAAGGACGATGCCGATCCGTCGGATCGCCGCGACCATGCCGTCGCCGGGCCGGCCGTCGCGCGTCGCTTCGAGCAATGCGGCCATCGCTTCGCCCCAGACATCCGGTTCCACGCGAGCGTGGATCGTCGCGTCGGCGATGATCTCGGCACGGTGTTCGTCGAGCGACAGGTAGAGCAGCACGCCGGTGGCATTGCGCGTGCGCGTCTCGGCACTTGCCCGAAAGAGTGCGCGCGCGCGGGCATGGACGCGGCGCGCTTCGGTGCCGCCCGGTGTCAACGCGAGGCGCAGCGGCATCCACGCCAGGACCAGCCGTACGACGAGAAAGGTGACCACCAGCAACACCAGCGCGACGGTGAACAGGCCGCCGGGCGAGGGCGCGCCATCCCAGGGATCGGCGACGAGGCCGTGCAGCCATATCGCCACACCGGGACGGAACGCCAGCATCGCGAGCATCAGCAGCATCGCGAGCACCGTCCAGTGCAGCGCCACGTCGTGATATTTGTCCGATCGCCGGGCAACGATCGTAACGATTTCGCCCGCGGTGTCGCGCTCCGCGGCGGTCACGGCCTCGGCAACGCGGTTGCGATCGGCTTCGGTCAGGCGCATGTCACCAACTCCCCGAGGCGCCACCGCCTCCGAAATCGCCACCACCGCCACCGGTGAAGCCGCCGCCGCCCCAACTGCCGTCACTGCCGCCACCGGAGCCGCCGCCACTCCAACCCCCGCCAGTCCAACTGCTGCCGCGCGAACGGCCGATCTCGTTGGCGATGCTCCACAACACGATCGGCAGCGCGCCGCCGTCGCCATCGCTGCGATAGCGCTTGCCCCATGGTCCCGCCCGCTTTCGCCCGCGTAGTAGCGGGATCAGCACGAACAGCAGGATGATTACCCAGATGACGAGTCCGAACGGCACACCGCCACCGCTGTCGTTCGAGGCGGAGCGGCGGTGGACCTGATCGAATTGCTTCGTCGCCGCGTCCAGCCGCGCCTGCGCTTCCTCGGGCGAGGCGCGGAGTTGCGTCGCGATGGCATCGACGCCGGCGGTGACCCCACCGGGAATGTCACCCGCCTTCAGTCGCGGCAGCATGTCGGTGTTGATGATGACGCCAGACAGGGCATCGGTCAGGATCGGCTCGAGGCCGCGACCGACCTCGATCCGCGCACCGCGCTGACCGGCCGGTGCATTGGGGGCGATGAACAATACCACGCCGTTGTTGACGTCGCGCAACCCCACGCCCCAATCGCGACCGAGCTTATAACCATATTCCTCGTTGGAATAGCCTTGCAGGTCCGGAATCGTCGCGACCACCAGCTGGCGCCGGGTATCTTTCTGCAAAGCCTCCAGCTTCGCCGTCAGCGCCGCCTCCGTTTCCGGGGGCAGGACATTCGCGGCATCGACGACGAGACCGGTGAATTTCGGAAAGGTCTGCGCCGCCGCCGGCGCGACGATCAGCCACGCCAGCACCAGCAGCAGCGCCGCCCGTACAGTCCCCAGTAGCCGGACGCCGCGTATCATCCCCGTCAGCTCGCATTCCCGAAGTTGACGGTCGGTGCCTGTTCGGCGCCCGGTGTGGTCGCCGCGAACGGCGTCAGCGGTTTGGCGCCATAAAAGATGCGCGCGCCGACAGCGTCGGGGAAGGTGCGGATGCGGGTGTTATAAGCCTGCACCGCGGTGTTGTAGTCGGTACGCGCGATGGTGATGCGGTTCTCGGTGCCTTCCAGCTGGCTCATCAGCGTGGTGTAATTGCCCTGGCTTTTGAGCTCGGGGTACGCTTCCTGCAAACGTTGCAAGGACAGCGTCACCGCACCTTGCGCGCGCTCGAATGCCTGCATCTTGGCGGGGTCGGTCAGCTGATCGCCGCTCAGCTTGACCTGACTGGCGCCGGCGCGGGCCTGTGTAACCTGAACAAGGATGTCCTTTTCCTGCGCGCCCGCCGCCTTCACGGTCGATACGAGGTTGGGGATCAGGTCGGCGCGGCGCTGATACTGGTTCTGCACATCCGCCCAGCGCGCCTTCGCGTTCTCTTCCGCAGTCGGCACGGAATTGATGCCACAGCCGGCCAGCGACACCGCTGCGGTGGCGGTGAGGGCAACGGCGGCAATGGGGCGAAGCGACGACATGGACATCCTCCTGAACGGCTCTGTCCTATGCATATAGGACAGTGATCGGGCTTGGCGAAGGGCTATTCGCCGCCTAACCTCGGTTCGTCAGGCATGTAACGAGGGACGCGCGATCATGTTCAAGGAATTCAAGATCTTCATCGCGCGCGGTAACGTGCTCGACCTCGCCGTGGCGGTGATCATCGGTGCGGCGTTCGGCAAGATCGTGACGTCGCTGACCGAGGACGTGATCATGCCGGTGATCGGCAAGATCTTCGGCGGGCTGGATTTTTCCGGCTATTTCCTGCGCATGGGACCGGTGCCCGCGAATTACGGCGGTTCGCTTTCGGATTACGCTGCGCTGAAGAAGGCAGGAGTGCCGTTGCTGGGCTATGGCGAGTTCATCACGCAGGCGGCGAATTTCGTGATCGTCGCCTTCATCATCTTCATGATCGTGCGAGCGGTGAACCGGTTGATGCCGAAGCCGGAAGTGCCGGCAGCTGCGGCGCCGGTAGAGCCAGCGGACGTGACGCTGTTGCGTGAAATCCGGGACGAACTGAAGGCGCGCCCGCGGGTTTGATGTCCTGTGATTCTCCCCCGTGCCGGCGGGGGAGGAGTATCTTATGCAGCGACGAGGTGCTCCGCCGTCGCATCGGCGAGGCTGGTGCCATCGAGAATGCGTGCCGTCTCATCGCGAACCCGCATCATCGCGTGGCGGATGGCGCAATCGGCTTCGCTCTTGCAGTCGTTGCAGGGACGATAGGCGGTGCGGCTGACGCAGGGAACGAGCGCCAGCGGGCCTTCGATCACGCGGATCACCTCGCCCAGAGAAATCAGATGCGCGGGGCGGGTGAGGACGTAGCCGCCCATCTTGCCGCGGGTGCTAGCCAGCAGGCCGGCGTCACGCAGATCGGCGAGGATGAGTTCGAGGAACTTGCGCGGCACGTTCGCGGCGATCGCGATCCGGCCCATCGGGATGGGCGGGGTGGCGGCGGGTGCTTCGGCGAGGAACAGCATCGCGCGCAGCGCGTAGCGGGAACGCTGGGTCAACATGATGGCCGCCGTATGAGCGCATAATGTGGCGAGTGAAAGGCGCGGATTGCAGACGCTTGTCGTCTCGCCTATATAGGACGGGCCGGCTTCCAGCCGGCTATGGCGATAAACGGTGGCGTTGCATAGACGCAGCGGACCCGGGGGCAGTACCCGGCGGCTCCACCACCGCAACTGAGCGATCAGATGCGATGACGGGGCCGAACTAGGATCGACGTGTGTTGAAATGCGCTGTCTTTCGCTCGGAATGGGACCACCGCAACGGCCCATTACACAAGTGCCAACGATAACGAAGCACTCGCGATTGCGGCGTAACTGATGGCCTAACGGCCTGACGTTATACCAAGATTACGCGGTTGGACCCACCGGGCAACAGAAGGGATTCCAGCGGTACGGGGAGCACCGGGCAACAGAAGCTCCCCACCTTTTTCGATATGGCGGGACCATTGGGTCGTCTCTGCGCAGGCGAGAATCATGTCGTAGGTCCGCTACCCCGCACCGGCGGAATCCATACCCTCATTTCGTCATCCCCGCGTAGGCGGGGATACATATTGGCTGGCCTCACGGCTCCGTCGCTACGGTCGCGACTATGGATCCCCGCCTGCGCGGGGATGACGAGTGGTGTGAGGGCCGTCCGTCTTGCCCTATCCCCTCCGTCATCCCGGCGAACCATGGCTGCCAGATCGCTGCGGTTCCATCCTATCACCAGCCCAGCGCCTCCATGGGTCCCGGCGTTCGCCGGGATGACGGAATAAGGTATCGGACGAATCGCTAGCGGTTGTCCCTACCGCTGCGCCCCGGCCACCGGGTTGTTGCCCCACAGGCGGTCATAGGACCAGCCGGACAAATCCTCGACCACCGCGGCATGTTCCGGATCGGCGGGCTGGCGTTCGCCGCTGCGGAAGCGCTCGATCTCGTCGAGCAGGATCGCGTGGGTGCGCGGGTCGAGGCGGAAGCGGGTCGATACCAGCGATCCGAAGATCAGCATCGCCAATGTACCTGCGCCGAGCACCCCGACGATGGCGGCGATGGCGGTCGGGCTTTGCGTGGTCGCCTTGGACACGAAGCCGGATGCACCCATCACCTGCCCGACGAGGATTACGGCCAGCGCCTGACTCATTTTACGGACGAAGGTCATGACGCCGGCAAATGCGCCTTCGCGGCGGCGACCGGTGACGATTTCGTCGACATCCGCCATGTAATTGTAGGTCGCCCACGGGATGTAGTTGAGCGCGCCGCGGCCGAGGCCGGCGAACACGACCGGGAGCCAGAACAAGGCCGAGGTCGCGGTGTAGCCGGCGGCGTACATGGCGAGGAAGATCACCACACCGATCGCGAAGCTGAGTGCGGCGAAGCGGTAGGCGGCGGCCGGCGACAGGCGCAGCGCGAAGTTGATCGCGAGGACCACGGCGACCAGCTGGACGATATAGGTGACGCCGACCAGCTGCCCGACGATCGCGGTCGAACCGGCAAGCGCGAAGATCACGAAATAGGTGAAGGCGGCGTTATAGATGTCTTGGCTGATATAGCCGCCGAGATACATGCCGAGGTGCAGGCGGAACGCACGGATACGCAGCGTCGAGAACAGGTTGCGGTAGAGTGCCGCGAATGCCGCGCCGAGCGTCGGCTTGTCGTGGACTTCGGTTTCGGCGAGTTCGGGCGGTCGCTGGCGTTCCCAGCTAAAGGTATAGAGCAGCCCCGCCGCACCCATGAACAGGGCGGAGAAGATGATGCCCATATAGAGGTAGGTGTCGGGTGAATCCGGTCCGAGATACGCGATCAGCCATGCCGGCAGGAACGCCGCGGCGATCGCGGAACACTGGCCGCACAGGATGCGCGCGCCGGCGAACTTCGCCTTGGTCTTGTAATCGGTCGCCATTTCCGACGCGAGCGTCTCGTACGGGATGATCTCCATGGCGTACACCATCTCGAACAACACGTAGGTGACGAGATAATACCAGAAGCTCTGCCCGGCGACCCACATGATCGCGAACGAGGGCAGCAAGGGGATCGCGGCGAGGATGAAGAAGCGGCGGCGACCGAACTTCCGTCCCAGCCACGTCCGGCCGATATTGTCGGAGACATGGCCGATCAGCGGGCTGGTGAACGCGTCGAGCACCCGCGCCACGCCGAAGATGATCGTCGCCTGCACCGCGGAAAGGCCGCAGAAGCTGGTGTAGAAGATCAGGATCCACGTCGAGATGACCGCCATCGAGCCGGCGCCGAGGACGTCGTTCGAGCCATAGGCGAGGAGGTTGTACCAATGCACCGGGCGTGATGGTGCGGTTGGCAGAACGGGTGCGGCGGCGCCAAAGGTCTTTGGGGGGTCGGTGGCCATGTGCTGTGTCCTGTTAGCCCCTCCTCTTCAGGGGAGGGGTTGGGGTGGGGCCTGTCCGCGGGCGTCGGTCTCGGTGAGACATCCCCCACCCCCAGCCCCTCCCCTGAAGGGGAGGGGAGAAATTGAGGTGCCCTCCCCTGAAGGGGAGGGGCTTATGTTCGTGTCAGATGTACGTGCGCAGGAATTCGCCGAGGGCGACCATCGCGAGGCTCTGGCCGTAGGGCATCGAGGTGAGGGCGATGTCCTTGTAGAATTGCTGCGTGTCGCCCATCGCGGTGCCGAAGCTCACCTGTTTCAGCTCGCCGGCGTCGTCGATGTTGGCGAGGACGCCGCGGACGGCCTTGATGCCGACCGTCTCGTAATGGCGCGGCAGATAGCCCTTACGGACGCCCTTCAGGATGCCATAGGCGAAGCCCGCGGTCGCCGACGCTTCGAGGTAGCTCGACGGGTCCATGATCAGCGTGTGCCACAGGCCCGTGTCCGCATCCTGCGTCTCGGCGAGGGTCTTCACCTGCGCCTCGAGCGTGTCGATCAGGAACATGCGCAGCGCGTCGCCCTGCGGAAGGTCGAGGATCTCGATGATCTCGGGGATCGCGATCGTCACCCAGCAATTGCCGCGCGCCCACAGCGCCTCGGCGAAATTGTGCCGGCCGTTGAAGTCCCAGCCGTGGAACCACAGGCCGGTCTTCTTGTCGAACAAATACTTGATGTGGACGAGGAACTGGCGCTTCGCCTCCTCTATATAATGCGGGCGGTTCAGCAGCAGGCCGATCTTGGCGAGCGGCAGCACCGACATCATCAGCGTGTCGTCCCACATCTCACCGGGATTCTCGTCGTTGTAGACGATGTGCTGGAACCCGCCCTCTTCGGTCTTGGGCAGGCCGTCCGGCGCCATCAGCCATTCGGCCCAGGTGTCGAGATAGGGGATGTAGCGCGGATCGGGCTCGTGCTCGTAGAGGTAGGCGAGCGTGATGAACGGCGCGACGGTGTTGATGTTCTTGGTCGGCGTGCCCTCGGCGAAGCGATCCTCGAACCACTGCTTGATGATCGCCAGCGCGGCCTTGTCGCCGGTCTGTTCGTAATAGCGCCACATGCCGAACAGGCCGACGCCGTGGGTCCATTCCCAGCCGGCCCAGCCCTTGGTGTCGATGATGCGGCCATCCTCCAGATGGAGCAGGAATTCGCCGGTCTCGTCCTTGATGTTGACGAGGTTGTCCATCAGCTTGGCGATGGCGGCGGTGACCTCCTGCCGGGGAATGTCGTGGGTGAGGGCGGCCAATTAGTGTCTCCTGGGCTTGAACGGGGTGGCGGCATAATCGCGCGCCATCTGTCGGTAGAGGTCGAGAAAGGCGGGATCGGCGTCGTAGCGGCCGCCGTGGTGTTCCGGGGGCTTCGGGCCGGCGGGCGCGGGTGCTGCGCCCGGTGCTTCCGCCGCGTTGATGCCTTGCGAGAGCAGGTTGGGCTTCGGGCCTTCGCCGGCGTTGATGCCGCCGCGGGTAAAGATCGCCTCCTGATGCCGCGTCGGTTCCCAGATGAAGCTGCCCCAGCCGTTCGGCTGGGCATGGACGAGGTCGTTGACGTAGCGCTTGCGCGACGAATATTCGAGCGCGATGAAGCCGTGGTCCGGATAGGCTTTGGTGAAGCCGTCGAACGTTCGCTGCCAATCGCCCTGTGCCGCCTGCTGGTAGCAGGAGAAGCCGGTCGCGTCGAAGCGGACGCCGCGCTCGATCAACTGGTCCATCCAGTGGCGGACGATCGGCCAGTGCCGGCCGAGATGGTTGTGGACAGCGACCTTCGCGTCGGGCGTGCTTTCGCGTGCGCCGGCGATCCCGGCCTTCAGTAGCGCCGCGAAGCGGTCGTAACCGCCTGCGCCCGGTACGTTCATGTGCACCGCATCGGTCTGCGGATTGCCGGTCGGGATGGTCAGCGGCACGCGGCCGTCGGGCCACAGCATGCCGAACGTCGTCTCGTTGCCGATCACGACGAGGTCGGGGTAGGCGTTGCCCCGCTTCAGCGCGGTGAGCGCGTCGACGGTGTGGCGGTGGACGGCGTCGACCAGCTTCGCAAAGGGCAGCGTCGCCCAGGCGGCGGGCTTGTCCTGATGCTGCGGGTCGGCCCAGGTGTCGGAATAGTGCAGCGTCAGCGAGAAGTGGAAGCCGGCCTGCTTGATGCGGCGACCGAACGCGACCGTCTGCGCGATGTCGCACCACGGGCCGCCGGGCTTGCCCTTCGAATAGCCGTTGGCGGGATCGACGAACAGGCGCAGCTTGATCGCGTTGAAGCCGGCATCGCGCAGGATCGTGAGCGGATCGCGCTGTTTACCGTTGGCGAGATAGGTCGCGCCGGCGGCCTCGTCCTCGGGCAGCCACGATACGTCCGCGCCGAGCAAATAGGGCCACGGGCGGGTCGCGGCGGCGCGTGCGGGGGCAAGGCCAGCGACACCGGCGGCGGCTACCCCGAGCCCGAGCGTGCGGCGGGTGATCGCGGTCATTTCGGCGGCGCCGGGCTTTGCGGCGCGGCGACCATCGTCACCGGCAGGCCGCCCTTGACCGAGCGCATCGTCAACAGCTTCACCGGCTCCAGCACGTCGCCGGGCGCGCCATCGGAGGTAACGGCGAGCGCGATCGTGTTCGTGCCGTGGTGGTTGAGGATACCCTCGGGGATCGGGAAGACGCGTTGCGGGCCGACATGGGCGATGAACTGGCCCATGTTCCAGCCGTTGACGAACAGCAATGCGCGGTATCTGGCGACCGAGCGCGGTGTCGTCGTATCGCCGAACGCGACGGCGACCGTCGTGTCCTGCCCCTTGGGCAGCGCGAGGTCGAAGCGGGTGCGATACCATGTCGTACCCGGCTGCACGCTGGCAGGTGCGGCCTGCCACTTTGCATCGTCGAAGCCGGGCAGGTGCCAGCCGTTGCGTTCGCCGTACTGGCCGCCGTTGTTGGCGACGCCACGGGCGGGATCGGGCAGGTCTTCGCCGCCCTGCTTGCCCTGGATCTTCCACGCGATCGGCACGGCGAAGCTGCGGCCGCCGGGGGCCTCGATCGAGGCGGAGATCAGCCCGCGCGCTTCCTTGTGCGCGTCGTCGCTGTCGAGGTCCCAGTTGTGGCCGTTGTTGCGGACCATGATGCTGACGACATGCTCGCCGCTGCCCTGGACGCTGGCGGGCAGGTCGAAGCGGGCGGTGCCGGTGGTGATCGGGCGGGGCAGGCCGCCGGGCAACTCGTGCTGGCCGACGAACTCGCCATCGACCCACACCTGCACCATGCCGGAGCCGCCCGCGCCGTAATAAAGGGCGATCTGCCTCGCGTCGGGCGTGCCGGTGAAGCGGCCACGATACCAGACGTCGCCGTCGTGGAAGCCGTAGGCGTCCATCGACAGATTGGGCTGGCCATCGGGCCGCGCGGTGATGCTGGCGTAGGGCTTGCCCTCCGCCGCCTGCCATGTGCTGTCGTCGAAGCCGGGCTGCGTCTCGGGCGAGCCGTAGGCGGCACGCCACGTCAGCGACGGCAACGTGACGGCGGCGGGGCCGGCAAGCGGGCGGGTGGCGACGCGGCTGCCGATCGGCGTGGTGCGCATCGCGATTGGCTGGCCGTTCCAGCGGATCGTCCTGAAGGTCGCGGGCGCCCAGACTTCCAACGGAGTGGCTTCCCGTGTGTCGCCGCTCAGCCAAAGGGTGCCACCGTGCTCCTGCGAACGCAGGAGCCCAGGGTCACGGGCGGTATGCTTCTGGCTCTGGGTTCCTGCGTTCGCAGGATCACGGGTGGTGCTACGGACGAGCGCCGGGCCGCGGACGAGGGCGGGACCTTGTCGCCAGTAGCGGACTGCCTCAGCCTCGTCGGCGAGGATCAGCGTCAGCGGCGGACGGCCGCCGCCCTCGATCCGCACGACGGCGCGGCCCTGGTGCGGGTAGTTGAGGCGCAGGTCGCCTTTCGCTGCGTCGAACTGGCTGGTCGCCTGTCCTTCGAGCACGCGGACCTGTGGAGCGGAGGCGTAGCGCAGCACCGTCTCGCCGTTTTCGCCGGCGCGGCCGTAGAGCAGCATCAGGTCGCTGCCGTCCGCACTCAACGCCGCCTGTAGCTCGGACGTCGAATAGACCAACCGCTGCTTGCCGATGGTCACGCCCGCGACCAGCCATTTGGCGTCGAAGCCGTTGAGGCGCATCGGCTCGGCGGCAGGAAAGGTGTAGCGGCCGTCGGGCAGGTCGGCGGTGATCGTGAAGCCATCGTCGGTGCTGCCGTTCGACGGCTTGTGCGTCACCATCAGGAAGCGCGCGTCGGTCTCCGGGCTTTTGTCGTGATAGACCTGCACGTTGGGCGACGACACGACCGGCTCGCCCGCCGGAACCATGCCGGCGAGGTCGGGCACGGTGGCGATCAGGCCGCCCAGTTGCTTCATCTCCTCCGCCTTCGCGCGGAGTTCGCGCGGTTCCGAGATGGCGGAGCCGTAATCGTAGCTGGTGAACACCACTGGGGCAGGCAACCAGCCCCAGCTGGTGCCGCCATAGCCCATGTAGACGCTCTGGATGTCGATGCCGTTGGCGAGATTGGTGCCGTAGAACACGCGCTGGAATCGCTTGCCGCGCTGGATCGCGTTGCATTCGTAGCCGCCGTTCGATCCCCAATAATCGAACCAGCCGCCGCCGAATTCGGCGAGGAAGGCGGGCGTGTCGGGCGAGGCGGATGCGCCGCCCTTCGCGCCGCCGGGGCCGTAATAGCCCCAGTCGGGTGCGGCCGATCCGCGCGTCGGCTTGCCAGCCACGGTGCAGGTGCCGCCGGGATAGCCGTCGAAAGCGTAGAGGTCGTTGGGGCCGTGGACGACGTTCTCGACCTTGCTGCTCTCTGGCACCCAATAGCCATTGCGGCCCTGATCGTTGTGGAACAGCGGCACGGTGATGCCGTCGCCGCGCGCCTTGGCGTAGAGGTGGTCCATGTAGCGGCGCTGGGCCGGGGTGGTGAGGGCCAGCTCGTTCTCGATCTGGTGGAGGATGACCGTCCCACCATTGTTGATCTGGTGGCGGGCGATGATCGCGTCGATCCGGGTCAGCCATTCGTCGGCCGCCGCCATATAGGCGGGATCGTCGGTGCGGGCGCGGCCGCGCTGGTTGACCAGCCATCCGGGGAAGCCGCCGCGCGACAGCTCCGCGTTCACGTACGGGCCGGCGCGGGTGATGACGTACAGACCCTCTTCCGCCGCCTCGCGCAGGACGCGGTCCATGTCGCGGATGCCGGTGAAGTCGTACACACCCTGTTTCGGGCTGTGATAGCCCCAGTCGAAGTAGATCGCGACGGTGTTGAAGCCGCTCGCCTTCAGCTTTTGCAGGACGTCGCGCCACAGGTCGGGGCTGGGTAGGCGAAAGGGATGGAATTCGGCGGACCAGATCACCTGGCGCTTCCCATCGATCATCAGCGAGCGCGCGTCGTAGCTAACGCGGCCGAAGGTTTTCACCGGCGCGGCGAGGTTTTCGGTGGGTTTGGCGACCTGCGCGTGCGCGGTGGTGGCGAGCAGGAAGGCGAGCATCCCGCCCGCAGTGCGCTTAATCATGGTGGAAGATCATCGGCAACGGGGTTTCGACCGGGCGGTTGTCCGGCTCGACCTCCATCAGCGGGGCCATGTAATCCCACCAGCGCTTCATCACCGGATGGTCGGGCAGCGCGTCGCGGTCGTTGTCCTCGGCCAGCTTGAGCACCGCGAACAGCGACAGCGTGACTTCGTCGAGGAAAATAGAATAATCATGGATGCCGCTGTCGGTGAGCAGCGTCGACAGTTCGGGCCAGATTTCGTCGTGGCGGCGGCGATATTCGTCGATGACGCCGGGCTTCAGCTGCATCTTGAATGCGTGGATCGACACGAAACCCCTCCAGACCATTATATGGAATTGGTATGTAGGATTTGGTAAGCCGTTATCCGGTCGCCGTCAAACGCTAAGCGCGCCAGAGTGGTGTGTTCGTGACACGCAGGTCGGTCGCATCCTCGACCCGGAATGGCGGGCGGCCGTCGGGCGTGGCGGTGGCGAGCGTCAGGCCGTCGATCACCAGCCCGCGCGCGTGACGGACCCACAGGCCCCAGGCCGCCGTGACGCCGAACATGCTCGGTTCGGGGTATGCGGTGGCGAGTTCCTCCGGCCGGCGGGCGGCGTCCGCGGCGGTGCCGCCGCCGGCGTAGGTGAGGCTTATGTCCTTCAGGCGGACGTTCTCGACGGGGCGATCGGGCAGGCCGGCGATGATGGCGGCGAAGCGATGATCGATGCCGCTGGCGTCGACCTGTTCGATCAGCACGCCCCGGATCGCCCCAACACCGGTGCCGGCGGGGCCGCGGCGGCGGTCACCGATGCGCAGGAACAGGGGCGCGGTGGTGATGTCGCGCATCGTCAGCCGGCGCGCGACGACGTTCTCCATGACGCCGCCATCGACCGTCTCCAGCGCGAGGCCGCGGCAATGGTGGAAGGTGCAATCCTCGATAAGGATGTTGCGATAGCCGCCGTTGCTCTCGGTGCCGAGCTTGATGCGCCCGGTGGGGCGGTCGCGATCGGGGGCGAGGAGTTGCGTCGTGCGGCGGGTGCCGTCGAGCATCGTACCGAGGTCGTAGCCGCTGACCGCGCAGTGACGCACGACGACATTCTCCGCCGGGATGGCGCGGCCGAGGGCGAAGCTGCTCTTGATAACGATCGCGTCGTCATTGGGCGTGTTGACCCGGCAGCGTTCGACAATCGTGTCGGCGACGCAATCGAGGTCGATGCCGTCGCGATCGGTATCGATCGACAGGTCGTGGATGTGCAGGCCCCGCGTGCCGGTCGCGAGGATGGCGAAGTGGCCGCATTGGTGCATCGTGAAGCCGGACAGGCGGATGTTACGCCCGTTCTTCAGCGCGATGGCCTTGTTGCCGAGGCCGTTCATGCGGGTGGCGTCGGGTTCGAGTTTCGCGATCTCCGCTGCGGTCATCTGGCGCATCGACAGCGGGCGTTCGCCGGTCTGTGCCTTCCACCGCGCGCCGGGGCCATCGCGGGTCAGGCCGAGGCCATGGATCGCGCCCGAGCCGGTGATCGCGACGTCCTCGACATCCTCGCCCCAGATCAGGCTGTTGCGCCAATGGCTGTGGCCGAAGTCCTGGTAGAGTTGCTCGCCGTTGTCTTCCGGCAGGTCGTAACCCGTGCCGGTCGCGGCCTCGATCACCGCGCCCTTGGCCAGCACGATGGTGACGCGGCTGCGCAGGCGGATCGAGTAGCAGCGGTAGCGGCCGGCGGGGATGGTGACGGTGCCGCCTTGCGGGCGCGATGCCGCGGCGGCGATGGCGGCGTTGATCGCGGGGGAGTCGAGCGCCTTGCCGTCGCCCTTCGCGCCGTGGTCGCGGACGTCGATCATCTTCGCGGCATGGGCGGGGAAGGGGAGGAGGATGGTGGCGGCAATGCCGACACCCACGTCCCTGCGTGTGACTGGCGTTCTCACCACGCACATCCGTCATGCCCGGCGTGTTCCGGCATCCACTCATCCGCGAGGGATTCCCTCGCGGTACGGTGGACCCCGGAACGAGTCCGGGGTGACGGCTGGGATTTGGTGAGCGTCGGCTCCACCATCTGTCCTATTGCAGGTTCACGTAGGCGCCGCCGTCGACCAGCAGCGAAGCGCCGGTGACATATTGCGACAGGTCCGACGCGAGGAAGACGGTCGGCCCGACGAGGTCCTCCGGCTGGCCGAGGCGACCGAGCGGAATGCGGCCCTCCATGTACGACCGCTTCGCCTGATCGGCGAGGTCGTCCTTGTTGATGTCGGTCAGGATCGTGCCGGGGAACAGCGAGTTGCAGCGGATGCCGTGCTTGCCGAGTGCGATCGCGACGGACTGCATCAGCGAATGCAGGCCCGCCTTGGTCGGGGTGTAATGCGTCTGGTATTCGCCGCCGACCAGCGCCGAGATCGACGACATGGCGATGATTGATCCGCCGTCGCCCTGTTTCACCATCTGGTTCGCCGCCGCCTGAACCATGAAATAGGCGCCGTGCAGATTGACCTTCATCGTCCGCTCGAACGTCTCGACCGGCATGTCGAGAAAGGCGTGGAAGGGGCAGATGCCGGCATTGTTGACGAACACGTCGACGCGGCCCAGCGCCGCCACCGCCCTGCCGACGAAATCGGTCGCGGTGGCAGGATCGGACACGTCGCCCTGCACCGCGATGCCCTTGCGGCCCAGCGCCTCGATCTCGGCGACGGCGGCGTTGGCGCCGTCGACGTCGCGGCTGAAGTTCAGCGCGACGTTCGCACCGTGCTTTGCGCAGCCGATCGCCACGGCGCGGCCGATGCCGGCCGACGCGCCGGTGACCAGCACGGTCTTGCCTTCGAGCAACATCCTATTCTCCTTGGGTCTTCAGTCGGTGGACGGCTCGAAGCCGAGTTCGTGGCTGATCGCGTCTGCGGTGGCGCGGACTTCGTCGGACAGCGCGGTCATGCGATCGTCGCTCATATATTGCGCGGCGGTGGACACGCTGATGGCGCCGACGATCTTGCGGGCGGCATCGCGGATCGGTGCCGCGACGCAGCGGATCTGGTCCTCGTTCTCCTCGAGGTCGAAGGCGCGGCCGCAGGCGGCATAGCCTTCCATCCGCTCCCGCCAGACCGCGGCGTCCGCTTTCATCGATCCCGCCGCCTGATCCGCGGCGAAGCGCTCGTCCCAATAGGCGGGAGGCGAGTCTATCATCAGCGCCTTGCCGAGTCCGGTCGAACTGAGCGGCTGGCGATCGCCGACACGGCTGGAGATGGTGATGCGGCGCCGGCCCGGCACCTTGTCGAGGTAGAGCGCGAAATCGCCGTCGAACACGCCGAGGTGCACGGTATCCTCGGTCGAGGCGGCGAGTTCCTCGAGATGCGGGCGCGCGACTTGCACCAGATCGGCCTGGGCCTGCGCCAGCGTGCCGAGCAGCAGCAGCTTCGGCCCCAGCCGGTAACCGGCGCGCGGGGTGAAGGCGAGGTAGCCGCGATCGACCAGCGCGGACAGCAGCCGGTGGGTCGTGCTCTTGGTGAGGTCGAGCCTCGTCGCGAGTTCGCTCAACGTCAGCACTTCGTGACTGACAGCCTCGATCAGGTCGAGCCCGCGCATCAGCGTCTGGCTGCCCGCGCCAACCGAACCGCCAGCCAGATTGGGGGCGTCGGGTTTGTCGATCATTGCCGTGGTGCTCATGTCCACTCCTTAGGACTCCTTCTTACATCCTGGCAATGTAACAAGCGACCGGCCGCCGCAGCAGCGACGACCGGCCGAGGGGGAGGAACGGGTCAGAACTTAAGCTGGAAACCGGCGAAGAACCGCTGGCCGGGATAGTAGACTTCCTGCGTCCCGATGCCTTTGACATACGAACGGGAATATTCCTTCCCGATATTCTGCATCTCCATGAAGATGCTGTAATGCCATTCCGGGAAGCGGAAGGTCACCTTGCCGTCCAGATAGCCTTCGGCCTGACGATAAATCGGCAGGTTGCCGTTGTTCGCGTCAGCGACAGTGACCAGCCAGTCGGAACGGTAGTTGTAGCTCATGCGGGCATTCAGGAAGCCCTTATCGTAGAAGATGCTGGCGTTATACGTCCACTTCGAAAGGCCGGGATATTCGTCGAGCGGCAAACCGGTCGCCGAATTGGTCAGGTTTGTGCGGATCGCGCGCGCCCACGTGACGTTGCCCGACGCGCCGAACCCGTCGAACGGCTTGGGCAGGAAGGTGAAGGCGGTCTGCGCGCTCGCCTCGATACCGTCGAGGAGGGCGCCGAAGCCGTTGACCGGCTGGCGCACGGTGTAGAGCAGGCCATCGCCGAACAGGTCGACACCCGAACGGGTGACGTTCGGCACCACGAAGCTCTTCTCGTATTTCTTGTAATAGCCGAGGCTCAGCAACGTATCGCGGTTGGGATACCAGGCGAGGTTCACTTCCCACTGGTCGGCGCGATAGGGGACGAGGTTCGGATTGCCCGCGGTGCAGGTGTCGTCCGCCGCCGCGATCGTAACGTCGTCGAGGCAGTTGATGTTCGGCACCAGATCGGTCGGCCTTGGGCGTGCGAGGTTCTTGGCCCAGTTCGCGCGCGCGACGAGGTTCGGCGTGATCTCCAGCGCGAGATTGAACGCCGGCAGCCAGTCAGTGTAGCTGTTCTTCAGCGACAACTGCTGTGCCGCCAGTACGACGGTTTCGTTGGCCGTGTTCGCCGCGTTCCGCCGGGTGATGCGGCTGACGTTGGTGCCGGTGCCGGTATCCGTCGTCTTGAGATAGCGGATACCGCCGTTGCCGGTCAGGTGCATGCCGAGCACGTCGCTATCGAGATTGAACTTCAGATAGGCGGCGGTGATGTTCTCATCGATCTTGATGTTCGGGATCTGCGGCAAGCCATCGGCGAAGCGCACGGTGTCCTGATTGAAACGCGACAAGTCGTAATATCGCTCCAGTACCGCCTGATTGAACAGAGGCACCGCAATCCGGCTGGGGGCACTTTCGGGAACGACGCTGAGACCGGTGAACAGCGGTGCACCGCCGCTGATGCCGCTGTTGCCGGCGATCAGCTGCTGATATTCGGCCTGTGTAATGTTGAAGTTGTTGCCGTTGCGTCGCACCGGCACCTGTGCATTTACGCGGTCGATCGTGGTGGTGAACGACTGGTTGTTGTCCGTCTGATAGACCAGTGGCGTAACGCCCGGCGCGGACAGAAGGCGGAAGCCGCCGTTGGTGTAGTTCAGGAACTTCTGCTCGCGGTATTGACCGCCGTATTCAATGCTCTTCAGCGGACCAGCTTCGACTTCATAGTCGACGTCGAGCTTCAACTGGAATTCGGAGTTGTTGAAATCCTGCGGCCGGTACTGAACCGTCGGTCCCGCCTGCCCCGCATTACCGGGACGATTGAAGTCGGCATAGATGCTGGGATCGGCGGGGTTGATCGCGCTCGGATAGATGAAGACCGGCAGGCCGAGATCATTGCGGCGATCAACCGCAATGCCGCCTACGCCAGTCGAATAGGACACCAGATTGGTGTTGTTGATCGTGCGTGCCGTCGCCTTGGAAATCAGGCCCTTCATCTGCATGCGATCGACATTCCAGTCGAAGCCGCCGAGGAAATACTTGGACTTCTGATCATAGTCGAAATCGCGGCGCTGAACGCTGAGGATGTTGCTCGACCCGTTGAAATTGGGGGCCGCCGCGGTGCCGATGTTCACCGAGTTGAGCGCGTTGGTCCAGCTGGTGACGACGTGATTCTCATCCACCGTAGCGGTGCCGCGCGTGATCTGCGGACGCGAGGTGCCGCCGGACGCATTGGCGGCGAGTGGCGCGTCGGTCTGGAAGCGTTCGAACCGCGACGTATCGATGGCATAGTTGGTGTCCGACAGTCGCTGGTTGCGGTTGTTTACCTGTGCTTCGCCGAACACGCGGAAGTTGTTGGTGAATTCATACTGCGCCGTAAAGTCGGCCGAGATGCGCTTGTCGCGGCGGACAAGATTACGATAGCGGACCGTCGACGGGATCCAGTCGAAGAACTGGGTTTCGCAGGCGAGGCGATTGGCCGTGGCGGATGCCGCGGTGGTGCCCGTGACGCCCGCGCAGCTGCCATAGGTGTTGAATGCCGAATACGTCGAGTTCGCTACCGTCTTCTGATCCGTACGATCGAAATCGGCAAAGCGGTTGAAGTTGGTGTTGCTGATATAATCCTGACGCGTCGTCTTGTCGTCATAGGTTACGTTCAGCAGGACGCCGAGGCGGTCGGTGAACAGGCTCGGGGTGCCCAGCACCAGCGTGCCACGCGGACGCCAGTCCTGCGTGGTGTCGAGATGCTGTTCGGAGAAGACGAGCGTCCCGAGGGGCTTCTTCAGTTCCAGCGGCTTGCGCGTTTCGACCGACACAGTGCCGCCGATGCCGCCCTCGGTCAGGTCGACCGAATAACCTTTGTAGACGTCGATCGACTTGACCAGCTCGGTCGCGAGCTCGCGGAAGTCGCCGGCGCGGGTGCCCGTTGCGGACACCTGGCTGACGCCGTTGATCTCGACGCGGTTGAGGTCCGGTTCGACGCCGCGGATCGATACCTGCGTGCCTTCACCAAAATCGCGGCTCAGCTGCACGCCGGTGACGCGCGACAGCGAATCGCCAATGTTCTTGTCGGGGAAGCTGGCGATGTCGTCGGCGACGATCGAGTCGACGACGGTGCCGGCGTTGCGCTTGCGGGCGATGGCCGATTGCAGCGAGGCGCGGGTGCCGACGACCAGGATGTCTTCGGGCGAGGCTTCGGGGCTGGCCTGTGCTGCATCCTGTGCGGCGGGAGCGGCCTGTGCGGCGTCCTGCACCGGGGGATTGGCGGCCGGGGTTTCCGCTGCTGCCTTCGGCTCGACGGCCGCAGACGACGGCGCGATGTTGCGGTCTTCCGGCGGGGCCGTTTCCGGACGCGCGCCCGGCGCGGGCGCCTGACCGTTGGTCGTCTGGGCGCTGGCGGGTGCGATCGCGCAGCCCAGCGCGATGGCGAGCGCGGAGGTGGTCGCGAGCGTGCGGCGGGTGCCTCGGCTGATGGTCATATCGTATCTCCCCTTGGATGCCGCGTGGAGCGGCCTGTGGGCGTTGCGTGTCGCAATCGCCCCATGCTGATGTGGTGTGACGTGTTCCAGATACGGGCGTTACCCGGCGGGATGCGGTCCGGCG
Organism: Sphingomonas sp. Leaf37; assembly: GCF_920939475.1. NCBI lineage: Bacteria > Pseudomonadati > Pseudomonadota > Alphaproteobacteria > Sphingomonadales > Sphingomonadaceae > Sphingomonas > Sphingomonas sp. Leaf37. The sequence goes on from NZ_CAKLAX010000004.1 coordinate 142,757, forward strand.
GCGGGCACGCTGGCGTGCGGCGCGGATCGATCGGTTCGCGGCAATGGCAATGTCATCATGCGTCCCCTCCAGTACGATGCGGCTGTTACCGTCATCGGCGGCGTTTCATGCCGTCCTGCCCGTGTCCATATACTGGGCCAGAGTTCCGTTCCTATGTTGCCAAAATTTGAAATGCAATCATGATTATTGAGACAATGCGGATTCGCCGGATCGTGATGCACCGACGAAACGGTTATGGGAGAAGATCATGAAGGTCATCAATCGCAATGGCATGCTGGCGGCCCTGCTGGCCGGATCGCTGTCGATGCCCGGTGGCGCGATCGCCGCCGCGGCGCCCGGACGCGTACTGGAGACGCTGGATCGCGGTGTCGTCGCGGCACCCGCCAAGGATGGCGGCTGGCTGATCAGCTGGCGGCTGCTTGCTACCGACCCGAAAGGGCTCGGGTTCGACGTCTACCGCGACGGTCGCAAGATCAACCCGGCTGCGGTGAGCGGCGCGACATCGTTCGTCGATGCGCAGGGCAGTGCCACCAGCCGCTATACGATCAAGGCAATCGGTGTGCGCGGCGCGGCTGCGACGAGCAAGCCGGCCCTGATGCTGCCGCGCGGCTATCTGTCGATCCCGCTGATCGCACCGTCGGCCGGCACCACGCCCGATGGGCAAGCCTATACCTACACCGCCAACGACGCGTCGGTCGGCGACCTCGACGGTGACGGCCGGTACGAGGTGGTGCTGAAATGGGACCCGACCAACAGCCATGACAACAGTCAGGCGGGCTATACCGGCAACGTGCTGCTCGACGCGTATACGCTGGAGGGCAAGCAGTTGTGGCGGATCGACCTCGGCCGCAATATTCGGGCTGGCGCGCATTATACCCAGTTCCAGGTCTTCGACTTCGATGGCGACGGCCGGGCGGAGATCGCGGTGAAGACCGCCGACGGCACCGTCGACGGGACGGGCAGGGCCATCGGCGATGCGAAGGCCGACTGGCGCGGTCATGTCGGCGAGGTGCCACAACCCGATCGCACCGGGGCCACCCTGCTCCCCGACGGCACGAAGGTTGCGCGCCTGCAGGGCCGCATCCTGCAAGGCCCGGAATATCTGACGGTGTTCGAGGGGAGGACCGGCCGCGCCCTGGCGAGCGCACCCTATGATCCGCCGCGGTTTCCGGGCGGCAATCCGACGTTCGAACAGCTGCGCGACACCTGGGGCGACGGTTATGGCAACCGGTCGGACCGTTTCCTCGCAGGCGTCGCCTATCTCGACGGCACGCTGCCGAGCATGATCTTCGGCCGCGGTTATTATGCGCGGACGGTGGTCGCGGCGTACGACTATCGTGGCGGCAAGCTGACCAGGCGCTGGACGTTCGACAGCGCGGCGCCGGGCAACGCCGATTATGAGAGCCGCGGCAACCATGAACTCAGCATCGCCGACGTCGACGCGGATGGTCGCGACGAGGTGATCTACGGATCGATGGCGATCGACGACAATGGCAAGGGGCTGTGGACGCAGCCGCTGTATCATGGCGACGCGATGCACGTCGCCGACCTCGATCCCGGTCGGCCGGGTCTGGAGAAATGGGGCGTGCACGAGGAGGTCCGTCGCAACGGCCAGATCGGATCAGCCCTGCTCGATGCGCGGACGGGTCAGGTGTTGTGGAGCAAGCCCGCCGAGAAGGACACCGGCCGCGGCGTCGCCGCCGACCTCGATCCGCGCTACGTCGGTGCGGAATTCTGGGGATCGAACAGCCGCGAGCTGTTCGACGTCAAGGGCAATGCGATCGGACCGGCGCCACGCCAGACCAACTTCGCGCTCTATTGGGACGGCGATCTGCTGCAGGAATTGCTCGACGGCACGACCGTCAGCAAATGGGACTGGCGGACCGGCAGCGCGATACCGTTGCTGCATCCCGACGATGTCGCATCGAACAACGGCACCAAGTCGAACCCGGCGTTGCAGGCGGACATTCTGGGGGACTGGCGCGAGGAGGTGATGTGGCGATCCGCGGACAATCGCGAATTGCGGATCTATGTCACTCCCTATCCGACGACGCACCGGCTGGTGACGCTGATGCACGATCCCATCTATCGCATGGGCGTGGCGTGGCAGAACACCGCCTACAACCAGCCGCCGCATCTGGGCTATTTTCCGGGTAGCCGGACGCCCGGCGACACCGCCGAGTGATCCGGGGTCCATCCCGCGCCTTTACAGGGGTACGGGATGGACCCTGGCGTCGGGGCTGCCGTAAGCGATGGTGCGCAGCAGCGTCTCCGCCGGTCCCATCGCATGCGTGGCGAGCCACCAGCGACACACCAGGGCCGAGATCGCCCAGATCGCTGCCGCGACCAGCCATAGCTGCGGCAGCGACAGCATTCCGACATAGCCGCCGACGTAGAAGATCGCCGCGCCGAGGATGGATTGCAGGCAATAGACCGACAGCGTCATCCGCCCCAATGCCCGCAGCGTGACGGCTTGCCCGAACAACCCGCCGCGGAACAGCAGCACGGCCAGGCCGACATGGCCCAGCGTCACGAGCAGGCGTGCGGGTTCGAACGATGCCTCCGCCAAGACCCATTCCCAGCCGGGCGCGAGCGGCGATCCCATGTCGAAGCCGGTGCGCGCCATCAGGGCGACGTGCAGGCCGCGCAGCAGCAGCCCGCCCGCATAGCCATAGAGCAGCAATCGCCGATAGGTCCCGGTGGATGCCGCGCCGGTCAGGATGCCGAGCCGGAACAGCGCCATGCCGATCAGCATGAAGCTGATGCTCTCGCCGATATCGACCCAGCCCGTGATGGTCAGGTTCTCGCGCATCCAATAGCCACCGCTCCAGTGGAGCAGCGACAACAGATGCGTGCGCTGCCGGATGCGTTCGGCACGCTCGACGGCGGTCAAGCGGATGCTGCTGCGGTGAGCGCGTTCGGCAGCGATCGCGTCACGATCGTCGCTCGTCACCGGCTGACCCGCTTGCAGCCGCGTGGCGGCGGCGTCGCCCTGTTCCAGCTGTACGACCTGCTGATGCGTCCAGAACGCGCCGTTGGCGGCAAGGCCGGCGGTCAGCAGCGCCGCCGCGATCAGCAGCGTTCGCGGGCGTGCGGAGCGGAACGCCAGCAGGAACAGGCCGCTGATCCCGTAATTCCACAGGATCTCGCCCGGCCACAGGAAGACCAGCCATTGCACCACGCCGAACCCCATCAGCGCGATGCACCGCCGCGCCCAGACGTCCAGCGGGCGTGCCGAAGCGCCGGTGCCCTCCGCCCGGCGTAGCATGATGATCATGCTGGCCCCGAACAGCAGCGTGAACAGCCCGCGCATCGCGCCCTGCACGAACAGCGTCTGGATACCCCAGCTTGCCCATTCGAGGTTCCATTCGGCCGGAAAGTGAGTCAGCGGATAATCGGCGACATCGCCCATGCCGTGGATGTTCATCAGCAGGATGCCGCAGATCGCTATTCCGCGCAGGACGTCGAGCGTATGGATACGCTCGGCCGACGTGGTCGGATCGCAGGGGGCGGGGGGATGCAACATCACGATGCCAAATATTTCGATTCGCGTTAAAAAACGTGCCCCCCGGCACCCCGCCCTTGCCGCACACCGCCGGCGGGGCACCAGCCATTAACGGCAGCCACCGCCGTGCCGAAACGGGAATTGCCACCTTTGTACCGGACATCGGAACACTGTTCGCCGCTGCCGGTTCGCTTGCCACGTGACGTAAAAAGGGGCGAGCTAACGTGGACGATCAAGGGCATCAGGCAACTAGCCCATGGGCGCTGCCGGCGGGCGGCTGGAAGGCCGTGCTACGGCGAACCTGGGCGGAGACCAGCAGCGACAACGTCGGGCTGATCGCCGCGGGCGTCGCCTTCTATGGATTCCTAGCGCTGGTGCCGCTGCTGGGTGCGGTGGTGCTGAGTTACGGCTTGATCGCCGATCCGCAGACGGTGATCGCAAACGTCAACCAGCTGACCGCGGTGATGCCGACTGATGCGGCGAAGCTGGTCGGCGAACAGCTGATGAACGTCGTCCAGTCGTCAGACGGCAAGAAGGGGTTCGGGCTGTTGCTGGCCCTTGGCCTCGCGCTGTTCGGCGCCCGGAACGGCGCAGGCGCGGTGATCACGTCGCTCAACGTCGCCTATGAGGAAGAGGAGAAGCGGGGCTTCATCAAGGTCAACCTGCTGGCGCTGGGCATCACGCTGGCGGCCGTCGTCGTCGCGCTGGTCGCGGCGGTGGCGATCGCCGCGCTGGGGCAGTTGCAGGCATTGCTGCCGGGTGCACCGGGCGTCGTCGTCGTGATCGGCAAGCTCGCGACCTATGCCCTGCTGCTCGCCGCTGGCGCCGGGGCGGCGGCGACCCTGTACCGCTTCGGGCCATCGCGATCGCAGGCGCGCTGGCTGTGGCTGACGCCCGGATCGGCATTCGCCGCGGTCGGCTGGCTGCTGCTCAGCATCGGCTTCGGCCTCTACGTCGCCAACTTCGGCAATTACAACGCGACCTACGGTTCGCTGAGCGCGGTCGTGGTGATGATGACGTGGCTGTACCTGTCGAGCTACATCCTCGTGTTCGGCGCCGAGCTGAACGCCGAACTGGAACATCAGACCGCGCAGGATACGACCACGGGCGCGTCACGACCGCTCGGCGAGCGTGGATCGTGGGTTGCGGATCACGTCGCAGGAGACCGGGTGGAGCGTGCCGTCCCCGCCGAAAGCCACCGGCGCCGGCAAGGCGTAACGGCCGAATTCGCCGCCAGCCGGATGGTCGCGCATGCAGGACACGCCGCGGGGATCGGCAAGGCCGGCTGGGCGACCAGTGCCGTGGCGACGGTGGGCCTGCGCCTGATGCGCAAGCGAGGGCGCGCGCGTGCCGGCGCGGCGTTGCTGGGCGCGGGTGCACTGGCGGCATGGCTGATGCGCGAGCGTGCCCGGATCGAGACCGTCCTGTTCGATCTCGACGGGACGCTGGTCGACAGCAACGACTTTCACGTCGACGCCTGGGAACGGGCGTTCCGCGAGAGCGGTCACGTCTTCGACCGCGGTACGATCCATGGCCAGATCGGCAAGGGCGGCGACCTGCTCGTACCCGCGTTGCTGCCGGGCGTGTCGCAAGCCGAGCGCGAGACGCTCACGCGGCGTCATGGCGAGATCTTCAAGGCGCGCTACCTCGATCTCGTCCGGCCGTTCCCCGGCGCAACCGACATGCTCCGCCGGACGAAGGAGAGCGGCCGCAAGGTCGTGCTGGCCTCGTCGGCGAACGGCGAGGAACTGGATCATTACGTCCGCCTGCTGGCCGCCGGCGACCTGGTCGATGCGACGACGTCCAAAGACGATGTCTCGACGACCAAGCCGGCTGGCGACATCTTCGCCGCTGCATTGGCCAAGGTTGGGTCGCGCCCAGAACGTGCCATCGTAATCGGCGATACGCCTTATGACATCGAGGCGGCAAAACGCTGCGGGATCGCCGCGATCGCGGTGCGATCGGGCGGCTTCGACGATGGGGCGCTCGGGGGCGCCATCGCGCATTACGACGATATCGCGATGCTGCTGACGGGGTTCGATGCATCGCCAATCGCGCATTGATGACGCACACGCGCCGCGATTTCACTTGTCGCGGCGCGGATTAGCGCACAAGCATACGACTGGTCACTACGGAGACCGGCGCCCCGTCCTACGGACAGCACCCAAGGCGGGGCGCTAATTCCCCTGCAGTTCGCCCTATCGGCTCGGTCCGGGGCCACGCGATTTGGCGGGATCGTCCTTGCCGGCCTTTGTCATGACTGCCGAACATTTCGAGCTCTGCGCCTGCTGCGCCGGTGCCATTTTCGCGCACTTCTTCATCGTCGCCTGCTCCGCCTCGGTTAGCGTCGGCGCTGCTGCGGCCGCGGTTGCGTCCGCCGGTACGGTGGGGGTGGCGGTCGTCTGTTGCGCGACCGCGGCATGACCGGACGCCAGCAATATCGCCGCGCAGATATAGGACACCGTCTTCATACCGCCTCCTGATGACGACCTGTTGCCGCCGCCTGTTGATCGATGGTGAGCCTATCTCGTTTTATGCGGGGTATCCAGAGGCTTGGCGACAGGTTGCGCCGTTCCGCCGTGGCCGAGTATCGCGATGGTGCGTTCCCGTTCGTCCACGGCGAAACCGATATCCTCAAGTGCAAGTTTGAGGTGAACGCGGGTGAGATGGTCTGCTTCCTCGAACGCGAACAGATGGGGCAAAGGATGACTCATGGGCACACAACCCGCCCGACGAATCACCGTTCCTGCCGTTAACTACCAAAATGGATCGATTCGTCGCATCCGCTTGCGGGTGATCGACGAGACGGTCGCGTCCGGGTGACGAGCTAGACGCGCGGCCGCAGGCCGGCGAACCAGTCGAGCACGGTTTGCCAGAATGACGGGCCGGCCGGCGGCCCCGGCGCGATGGCTGCACGGCGGCTGGCGTAGAAACCGGCGAGATTGGCATGGATGCGCCGGGCATGCTTGCAACGCGTGCGGCGCGCCATGCGGCGTTCATGCAATTCACGCCTTCGATAGTATTCGATGTCGCCGGCCATGATGATAATCGAACCATCATCGTTGTCGTTCAACATCCAATCTGATCCTTTCGCTGGCGTATCGCATTGGCCAAGTTCCCTCAGCGTAAAGGTGCGATGATGCGCCACAACCCGAATTGATTCCGAAATCGGAATGATCGCAGCCGCACCATGACATCGCGGTTTTTGCTTCAGAGAAATCAGCTGTGTCGTCCGCCGTCACCCGAATGGGGGCGGCGGACGAGCGGGGTCGCGCGGCGACCCCGTCGGGGCTGGGCCGAAAGGGAGCGAGTGATGAACGTCGAAGTGATCTCGAAGGCGACGGGTGCCGTGGTGCAGGTGGCTGCGGATGCGATCGATCTGGACGCGCCGAGCATCGTCCGGCTGGATCTGGCGCGTGCCGAGGTCGCCGGGTTCGAGCGGCAGGGGCAGGATCTCGTCATCCGACTGGTCACCGGCGAACAGGTTCGCATCGCCGATTTCTATCCGGACGGGGGCGCGGCGGCACCGAACGACCTCGTGCTGCGCGAAAGTGACGGCACGTTATGGCATGCCCGCATCGGGACGGGTGCGCCACGCTTCACGACATTGGTCGATCTCGACGATCTGCTCGCGGCGGGCGGGGATGGCAACGGATCGTCGCTGGCAGTGCCGGCGATGCTGCTCGGCGGGTTGGCCGCGGCCGGCGCCGTCGCCGCCGTGGCGGGCGGCGGTGGTGGTGACGACGACCGGGGCGATGACGATGATGACGTCGGTGGCCCGCCCGATCCGGGCAACGGATCGGGCAACACCGCCCCCGACCGCGATGCCCCGGCGGCGCCGACGGCAGCGGTGCGCGGCGATGGCGTGCAGGTGAGCGGGCGCGGCGAACCCGGCACGTCGGTGGACGTGCGGAATGGCGCGGGCATCGTCGTCGGCAGCGGCGTGGTCGGTCCGGACGGCACGTACGCCGTGACGCTCGAACCACCCCAGACGAACGGCGAACCGCTGGTCGTCACCCTGACCGACGCTGCGGGCAACGTGTCCGCCGGCACGCCGGCGATCGCCCCGGACATCACTGCGCCCGCCACGCCGGGCGCGGCGATCGATCCCACGGGTGCGACCGTCACCGGGCGCGGCGAGGCGGGCGCTACGGTAACGATCCGCGATGGGTCGGGAGCGGTGATTGGCACGGCCGTGGTGGCAGCCGATGGCACGTACACCGCGACGCTCTCTCCCGCGCAGGCGAATGGCGGTTCGCTGTCGGTGGTGCAGGCGGACGCCGCCGGCAACGTATCGCCCGCGGTGACGCTGGCGGCTCCGGACGTCACAGCACCGGTCGCACCGAGCGCGGCGATCGACGCTGCGGGTGTGGCGGTCACCGGGCGCGGCGAGGCTGGAGCAACGGTGACGATCCGCGATGGGTCGGGAGCGGTGATCGGCACGGCCGTGGTGGCAGCCGATGGGACATACACCGCGAAGCTGTCGTCAGCGCAGGCGAATGGCGGTTCGCTGTCGGTGGTGCAGGCGGACGCCGCCGGCAACGTATCGCCCGCAGCGACGCTGGCGGCTCCGGACATTACGGCACCGGCCGCACCGAGCGCGGCGATCGACGCCACGGGTGTTGCGGTCACCGGCCGCGGCGAAGCAGGCGCTACGGTGACGATCCGCGACGGATCGGGGGCGGTGATCGGCACGGCTGTGGTGGCAGTCGATGGGACATACACTGCGACGCTTTCCCCTACGCAGGCGAATGGCGGTTCGCTGTCGGTCGTGCAGGCCGACACCGCCGGCAACGTATCGCCCGCAGCGACGCTGGCGGCTCCGGACATCACGGCACCGGCCGCACCGAGCGCGGCGATCGACGCCACGGGTACGACCGTCACCGGGCGTGGCGAGGCGGGCGCGACGGTGACGATCCGCGATGCGTCGGGCGTGGTGGTCGGCAGCGCGGTGGTAACGGCGGACGGTGGCTATGTCGTGGCGTTGAGCCCGCCACAGGCGAATGGTGGTACGCTGACCATCGGCCAGACGGATCCCGCCGGTAACGATTCGCCCGGCATCACGATCGCCGCGCCGGATGTCACCGCGCCCGGCGCTCCCGTAGCGACGCTGGATGCGACCGGGACCATCGTCAGCGGCTTGGGGGAACCAGGGGCGCGGGTCGTGGTCCGCGACGCCGGTGGTGCGGATATCGGCAGCGCGACCGTCGGACCGCAGGGGAGCTATACGATCGTGCTCGCGACGCCGCAGGTGAACAGTCAGTCGCTCGGCGTGACCCAGGTCGACGCCGCCGGCAACGTCTCGGCGGCGACGCCGCTCACCGCACCCGATCTCACCGCGCCACCCGCACCGGTCGCCATCGTGTCCGCCGACGGCACCAGCGTGTCCGGCACGGGCGAGGCGGGAGCCACCGTCACCGTCCGCGATCCGCTGGCCGCGGTGATCGGTACGGCCGTGGTCGGCGCGGAAGGCACGTATGTCGTGACCTTGTCGACCGCCCGGACGGATGGCGAGCTATTGTCCGTTCGGCAGGTCGATGCGGCCGGCAATGCGTCGCCGGTCGTCACCGTCGCCGCACCGGACCTGATCGTCGACACCGCACCCGATGCACCGACGGCTGCGGTGGCTGCCGATGGCGGCGCGGTGACCGGCACCGCCGACGCGGGCGCCAGGGTCACGCTCTATAATGGCGACGGGATCGTGGTCGGCACGGGCGTCGCGGGCGCGGATGGCAGTTACAGCGTCGCGCTGATCCCGCCACGGATCGACGGCGAGACGATCCGCGTCACGCAGACCGACGCAGATGGCGACATATCGCCGCCGACGGTCGCGATCGCACCGGACCTGACGGCCCCTCCAGCGCCGTCCGCAACCGTCGACGCCGGGGGCGTGGTGGTCACCGGCACCGCAGAAGCCGGCGCCACGGTGATCGTGCGCACCGCCGATGGCACCGCGATCGGAACAGCCACCGTCAATCCGCAGGGCGATTACGCCGTTATCCTGAACCCGGTACAGGCAAACGGCGGAACGATCGCGGTGACCCAAAGCGATGCCGCCGGCAACGTGTCCGCCCCGACCAGTGTCGCCGCGCCAGATATCACGGCGCCGTCCGCGCCGGTGGCGAACGTCGGCGCGGACGGCAGCCTCGTGACCGGTACTGGCGAGCCGGGCGCGACCGTCACCGTTCGCGATGGGTCCGGCACGACGATCGGCAGCGGCGTGGTCGGCGCGGACGGAAGCTTCGCCGTTCCGGTGGCACCGGCGCAGGCGAACGGAGGCACGGTCGCGGTCACCCAGACCGACGCGGCAGGCAACGTCTCGCCGGCCACCGCTGCGGCGGCACCCGACATCACTGCGCCGGCTGCACCGACCGCGATCGTCAGCGCGAACGGCAGCGCCGTCAGCGGCATCGGCGAGGCGGGCGCCACCGTCACCGTCGCGGATGCCGGCGGCGGGGTGATCGGGACGGCGGTCGTCGCATCCGATGGCAGCTATACGGTTGCGCTGACACCCGCGCGGGCGAATGGTGAGGCGTTGACGGCGTCGCAGGCCGACGCGGCGGGCAACGTATCGCCGACGATCGCGCTGACCGCCCCCGACATCACCGCGCCGGCAGCGCCTACGGTAAGCGTCAATGCCAATGGCACCGTCGTGACCGGGACCGGTGAACCCGGTGCCCGTGTGACCATTACCGATCCGGACGGCACGCGTATCGGCAGCGCGACGGTGGCGGCGGATGGCCGCTACAGTGCGACGCTGAACCCGGCGCAGGTCGACGGCGAACGGCTGGAGGCAAGGCAGGCAGATTCGGCGGGCAACGTCTCCGGCGCCGCGAGCACAGTCGCGCCGGATCTCACCGCACCGGCGCAGCCGACCGCGACGATCGCCGCCGATGGCGTGAGCGTCGGCGGAACGGGCGAACCCGGCGCCCGCATCGTGGTGACGAACGCAGCCGGAACGGTGATCGGTACGGCAGACGTCGCATCGGACGGCCGCTATACCGCACCCCTGTCACCGGCACAGGCAAACGGCGAGACGCTCGCCGTCGTGCAGACGGATGCGGCCGGCAATGCCTCGGCCCCGCTCTCGTTGGTCGCGCCGGACATCACTGCGCCGCCGGCGCCGGTCGCGACCCTCGACGCGACCGGGGCGATCGTGAGCGGCACCGGCGAACCGGGCGCCCGCGTCACCGTCACCGATACGACCGGCAACGCGCTGGGCAGCGCCATCGTCACCGCACAGGGTGGCTATACCATCACGCTGGCGACGCCGCAGGTCGATCGGCAGACGCTGGCGGTCGTGCAGACGGACGCGGCAGGCAATGCATCGCCGGCGGCCAGTTTGGTGGCCCCCGATCTGACCGCCCCCGCCGCGCCCGCGGCGATCGTCGGGGCGGACGGCACGACCGTCAGCGGCGCGGGAGAGCCCGGCGCCACCGTGACGATCCGCAATCCGCTGGGTGTTGTGATCGGCAGCGCGACCGTCGCCGCCGACGGCAGCTATGTCGCACCTCTGACCCCGCCGCAGACCGACGGCGAAGTGTTGTCGGTGCGGCAGGCCGATGCGGCGGGTAACGTTTCCCCGACGACCAGCACAGTCGCGCCCGATCTGGTCGCGGACAGCGATCCGGACGCGCCCACCGCTGTCGTCGGTGCCGATGGCGCATCGGTGAACGGCGCCGGAATCGCAGGAGCGACGATCACCGTCTATGACGCGACGGGGGTGGTGATCGCCACCGGCATCGCCGACGCGAACGGCAATTACAGCGTCGTACTGGCCCCCGCGCGTGTCGACGGGGAGGTCGTGCGGGTCACGCAGACCGAGGCGGACGGCGATGTTTCGCCGCCGGCCACCGCCATCGCGCCCGATCTCACCGCGCCCGCTGCGCCAACCGCGGCGCTGGACGGCACCGGCGGCGTGGTGACGGGCACCGGTGAGCCCGGCGCGACGATCACCGTACGCGGCGTCGGCGGCATCGCGCTCGGCACCGCGACTGTCGCGGCCAACGGCGCCTATGCGGCGGTGCTGACCCCGGCACAGACCAACGGCGAGGCGCTGGCTGTCACGCAGGCGGATGCGGCCGGCAACGTTTCCCCCCCGATCGCGCTGGTCGCGCCGGATTTTACGGCGCCCGCAGCCCCCACGGCCAGCGTCGCCGCAGACGGGACGAGCGTCACCGGCAATGGCGAACCAAACGCCAGGATCGTCATCACCGACGCCGCGGGTGCGGTCGTCGGGCTCGCCGTCGTGGCCGCGGATGGCCGCTACGTCGCATCGCTCGATCCGGCACAGCGTAATGGCGAACGGCTGAACGCGACGCAGACCGATGGTGGTGGCAACGTCTCGCCGCCGGTCGAGGCGGTCGCGCCGGACCTCACCGCGCCGGTCGCACCGACGCTGTCGATCGCCGCGGATGGCGCGTCGGCGAGCGGGACCGGCGAACCCGGCGCCACCGTCACGTTGCGCAACCCGGATGGCAGCATCATCGGCACCGTACCGGTCGGCGCCGACGGCAGCTTCACCATCGCGCTCGCACCACCGCGGCTCAACGGCGAAACATTGTCGGCGACCCAGTCGGATGCCGCCGGCAACGTGTCGCCACCGGCCTTCGACGCGGCGCTCGACACGACAGCGCCAGCCGCGCCAACTGCCGCGATCGGTGTCGATGGTGCGACCGTGACGGGCGTCGGCGAAGCGGGTGCCACCGTCACCGTGACCGGTCCGGGTGGCGCGCCGCTCGGCAGCGCGATCGTCGCGGCGGATGGCAGCTACGCCGTCACGCTCGCGACGGCGCAGGGCAACGGGGAGGCGCTGCTGGTCAGCCAGAGCGATTCCTCCGGCAATACCTCGCCAGCCACGCCGCTCGTCGCGCCCGACTTCACCGCTCCGGGTTTGCCGAACGCGGTCGTAACCACCGATGGCACGAGTGTCACCGGCACCGGCGAACCGGGCGCGACGGTGACGATCACCGGCGCGGGCGGCGTATCGATCGGTTCGGCGATCGTCGCCCCCGACGGTACGTTCGTCGTGCCGCTGACGCCGCCGCAGACCAATGGCGAACAGCTGGGGGCGAGCCAACGCGATCCGACCGGCAACGCCTCCGGTATCGCGCAGATCGCCGCGCCCGATACGACCGCGCCACTTGCGCCGACCGCAAGCGTCTCGGCCGACGGCGGGCTCGTCACTGGCAGGGGTGAGCCCGGTGCGACGGTTACGGTCAGTGACCCCACCGGGGCGTCGCTCGGTAACGCGGTGGTCGATGCGTCGGGCAATTATGCGGTGCCCCTGTCGCAGGCGCAGCTCGACGGCCAGACGTTGACCGTCACGCAGGCCGACCGTGCCGGCAACGTATCGCCCCCGGCCAATCCGGTCGCTCCCGATACGACCGCGCCGCTTGCGCCGACCGCAAGCGTCTCGGCCGACGGCGGGCTCGTCACGGGCCGGGGCGAACCGGGTGCGACGGTTACGGTCAGTGGCGCGAACGGGGCGCCGCTCGGTAACGCGGTGGTCGATGCGTCGGGCAATTATGCGGTGCCCTTGTCGCAGGCGCAGCTCGACGGCCAGACGTTGACCGTCACGCAGGCCGACCGCGCCGGCAACGTCTCGCCCCCGGCCAACCCGGTGGCCCCCGATACGACCGCGCCGCTTGCGCCGACCGCAAGCGTCTCGGCCGATGGCGGGCTAGTCACGGGCCGGGGCGAACCGGGTGCGACGGTTACGGTCAGCGGCGCGAACGGGGCGTCGCTCGGTAACGCGGTCGTCGATGCATCGGGTAATTATGCGGTGCCCTTGTCGCAGGCGCAGCTCGACGGCCAGACGTTGACCGTCACGCAGGCCGATCGTGCCGGCAACGTCTCGCCCCCGGCCAATCCGGTCGCTCCCGATACGACTGCGCCGCTCGCGCCTACCGCGGCCGTTACCGCGGATGGTGGCGCCGTGGTCGGCGCGGGCGTAACCGGCGCGACGATCACCGTAACCGGCACAGGTGGTACCGTGCTGGGCACCGCCATCGTCGGTGCGGGCGGGACGTATAGCGCGACGCTGGACGTCCCGCAGCGCAATGGCGAGGTGCTGACCGTCGTCCAGTCGGATGCCGCGGGCAACGTCTCGCCCCCCATCCCGGCGATCGCACCGGATCTGACCGCCCCGGCGGCGCCGACCGCGGTGGTCGACGGGACGGGCGGGGTGGTGACCGGCATCGGCGAACCCGGCGCGACCGTCACCATCACCACCGCGGCGGGTGCCGTCCTCGGCACGGGCGTGGTCGCCAGTGGCGGCGGTTATCAGGTGGTGCTGGATGTCCCGCAGCGGAACGGCGAATCCGTCGTCGCGACGCAGCGGGACCCCGCCGGCAATGCGTCCGGCGGGACGATCGCGGTGGCGCCCGATCTTACCGCGCCACCGCCACCCACCGCTCTGGCAGTGACCGGCGACGGCACGACGCTGACCGGCACCGGTGAACCCGGTGCGCGCGTCGAGGTCAGGGGCGCGAACAGCGTCCTGCTCGGCAGCGGCACCGTCACCGCCGATGGCGGGTTCACGGTCACATTGGCGCCGGCGCAGGCTGCGGGCGGCACGCTGTCGGTGACGCAGGCGGATGGCGCGGGCAATGTCTCGGGACCGGCCAACATTGCCGCCCCGTTCGATATCCGGGCGTTCGACAATTCCGACACCGCCTCGATCGACCTCGTGCCGGTCACGACACCGGTCAATCTGGGCAGGGCCGATTATGTCGCGCTCGTCTCGCTCGGGCTGGTCAACCTGCAGGCGCAGGTGCTCGCCGTCGACAACGTTCGCTTCAGCGTCGCCGAAGGACACACCCTCGACGCCAGATTCACCTATGACGCGCTGGCGGACATCGGCGTCGCCAGCAATTACGCCGTCGTGGTCCAGCGGCTGGAAGGGACGCAATGGGTCGCGGTCAGCGGTAACGGCCCCGCATCGCTGCTCGATATCGGTCTGCTGAACGGCAATCTCAGCGCGACCGAGACGCTGGGGCCGGGCCAATATCGCGCGTTCCTGACCTATCAGGGCGCGGCCGGCATCGGGTTGCTGGGCAATCTTACCGTGACCGGTGTCGATTCCGACTTCACCGATGTCGCCGGTGCGACGCCCGCCGCCACAGTCGGCAACGTCATCGTCGATGCCGGTCCGAACGGCGAGGTCGACGTGGTGTCGCCGGGTACGCGCGTCACCAGCGTCACGGTCAACGGCGTGACCAGCACGGTCTCGGCGGGCGGCAGCGTGGTCGATGGCGCGTGGGGCACGCTGACGATCAATCCGGACGGCAGCTACAGCTACACGCCGGATGCGAGCGCGGCCGCGATCGGCCAGACCGACGTGTTCACCTATACCTTGCTGGATCCCGGCGACGGGGAGGTGGAGAGCGCGAACCTGTCGATCACCATCGGTAGCCCCGATGTGACGGGGTCGCCGGTCGCCAATGCCGATGTCGCCGCGGTCGACGTGACCTTCGCCAACGTCGTGACGACCGCTCCGGTAACGCAGGCGTTCACGTTCACCTCGCAGCCGGGCGGCCTGCTGCAACCGTCGACGGGGCTTGGAACGGGGAGTTTCGTCGTCGCGCCCGATGCCTTGGCGGACATCACGATCACCGCCGTGCGGCAGCCCAATCTGTCGATCTCGCTGTTGCCAAGCTATATGCTGAGCGTGTTCGACGGCGCGGGCGGACTGGTCCTGCGGCAGACGATACCGTCGTTGGCGGGATTGCCGATCGGCACCGGGGCAACCTTCACGATCGACGATCTGCCGAGCGGCAGCTACACCTATACGGTCGGCAGCAGCGCGGCGCTCGGCACCTTCACGACGGCCGTGTCGCTGGGATCGACCACCACGTTCCTCGACGATTACACCCTCGCCACGCGGGAAACGGCGACGGGCAATCTATTCGACAACGATGTCGCCAACACGCCGTTCGCCGCCATTCGCGTTAACACCGGCGGTGGCTTCACCGAAGTCGGCGATACGCCCGTCGCGCTGGTCGGGCAGCATGGCACGCTGACCGTCGACGAGACCGGCGGGTACGTCTATCAGCCGAGCGCGACGCTGGGCTATTCGGCGACCGACCTCCTCGACACGTTCACCTATCAGCTGGTGCAGCCGAACGGGGTACTCGCCACGGCGACGCTGAGCGTGACGATCGACGTGCCGGCGGATGGTGCCGCTATCGTATCGTCGGCATCGTCATCGACCATCCCCGCCGATGCGCTGGCGGTGGAGGCGGACGTGATCCCGCTGGACGCGTTGACGCCCGTTGCGGTCGAGGCTCATCCCGGCACGCCGGATGCGGGAGCGACGGTCGCCGCCACCTACGATCTGTTCGAAGGCAGGGGTAAGGTCGAGGATGTCCTGTCGCATTATCTCGGTACGCAAGGCGGCGTCGAAACCACCGATCCAGCCGAAACGGTGCGACCGGTGATGGCGTTCGATGCGCCGATGCCTGCCGTTGCCGACCCGCTCAACTACCTGGTTACGACACCGGAACAGTACCGCGACGAAACTGCTTTCAATCATGTTGTATAAGGGCCCATTCCGGGTGTTATTACGAATGATTTCAAGTGGATAAAGGTCAGTTCTTCTACACTGTTTGTTAAATCCCCCGGGCCTTTCCTGATCGCGGGAGAGGACCGGGATACCATGATCTATCCATTATCAGACCGTATCAGGCTGCTCGGTGCGGGCATCCTGCTGACCATCGGAACCAGTGGCGCCGCCGCGGGTCCGACTGCCGCGATCACCCTGGAAACCGCTGCTCGGGAAGCGGTGGCATGGCATCCGTCGGTGATCGAGGCGGCCGGTGCGCTGGCCGCACGGGCGGAAGACGTGAAGGCGGCGCGTGCCGGCTATCTGCCGACGGTCAGCGCGGGCGTCGGTAGCGGCTATGACAGCCGCGTGTCAGGGACGTGGCGACCACGGCCGCAGGTCGGCGTGTCGCAGATGCTCTACGACTTCGGCAAGGTGTCGAGCGAGGTCGCGGGCGCGCGCGCCGGCACCCGTATCGGGCGTGCCGAGATGCTGCTCGCGATCGATGCGCTGATCCGCGACACCGCCTATGCCGTCGTCGAATATCAGCGGGCATCGGCGCAGCATGTGATCGCCCGCGAACAGGCCGACCGTATCCGCGAGATCAGCGATCTGGTCGGCAAACGGTCGGCGCTGGGCGCGGCGACCCGTTCGGACGCGCTTCAGGCGCAGGCGCGGGTCGAGGCCGCCATCGCCAATCTCGCATCGGTGGAGGCGGAGGAGCGGCGCTGGGCGAGCAATCTTGCCTATCTGCTCGGCCGCGACGCGCCGCCGGCGACGGTGTCGGCGGACGTGCCGGACTGGCTGATGCGCAGCTGCGCCGGACCTGCGCCCACGTGGGACATGGTACCCGCCGTCATGGTCGCCGACGCACAGGCGGAACGTGCCGCCGCCGCGTTGCGGCGCAACCGCGCCGACCGCTATCCGACGCTGTCGGTGGGTGGTGATGCGTCCACCGATATCGGGTCGCCGTTCGGCAACCGCAGCATCTACAATTTCGGGCTGCGCGTCAGCGGCAACATCTTCGGTGGCGGCATCACCAAAGCAAGGGTGCGCAGCGCATCCTACGAGCTGGAAGCGGCGGAAGCGGCGAAGCGGCGCGTCCGTAACGAGACCGGCCAACGCCTCGCTGAGGCGCAGCAGCAGATCGACAGCCTGTCGCAACTCGTCGCCACGCTGGCGTCGCGCGAGGGCAACATGCGCGAGACCGGGCGCCTGTATCGCATCCAGTATCTGGAGATGGGTACGCGGACGCTGGTCGATTTGCTCAACGCCGAACAGGAATTGCAGCAGGTCCGTTTTCAGGCGGTCGACATCACGCAGAATTTGCGTCGGTTGCAGGTCGACTGCCTGTTCCTGTCGGGGCGGATGCGCGATGCCTTCCACCTGTCCGGCACGTCGGTGCGCGGGGTGACGTTGTGACCGCGCATCTGACTGCGGTGCCGTCGATCGACGGCTGGCTCGACCTGTTCGGCCGCGTTGCAGGGCATTACCGGCTGCCGGTATCGCAACAGCGCGCGCGCTTGGCGGCGCAATGGGACCTTGGCAGCGACGACGAGGCACGTATCCGTACGCTCGCGAGGGCCACCGGGCTGAGCGTGCAGTTCGCGCCCGCGGACGGCATGCGCGTGACCAGCTGGAGACTGCCGGTGATTGCCCGGCTGGCGGATGGCGAGATCGCACTGATCGAGGGTATCGACGCCGACGGCCATGCCCGTATGATCCTGCCCGGCGATCGCGGTGGCCAGACCCGTCTGCCGCTGACGCAATTGACCGACGCCGCGACGGGGTTCGTCATTCCACGTCCCTCGCGTTCGACGCCCGATGCGCGCATCGACACCTATATCCGTCCGTTTCAGGACCATTGGCTGCGCGACATCCTGATGGCGGACGCGCGATCCTACGGCCACGTCATGGTGGCATCGGTCGTCACCAACGTGCTGGGGCTCGCCGGCGTGCTCTTCTCGATGCAGGTGTACGACCGGGTCGTACCGGCCGGGTCGATCCCGACGCTGACCATCCTGTTCGTCGGCGTGCTGATCGCGATCGGATTCGACTTCCTGCTGCGCCGGTTGCGGACGAATATCGTCGACGTGCTGGGCAAGCGCGCGGACCTGCGCATATCCGACAGGGTCTTCGGCCACGCGCTGCGTGTGCGTAACCGGGCACGGCCAGCGTCAACGGGCACCTTCATCGCGCAGCTCCGCGACCTAGATCAGGTCCGCGACATGCTCACCTCGACCACTGTCGCGACGGTCGCGGACATGCCGTTCTTCCTGATGTTCCTGGGGTTGCTCTGGTACATCGGTGGCGGGCTGGCGCTGGTGCCGCTTGGGGCGCTTGTCCTGCTATTGTTACCGGGCCTTCTTGCCCAGCGCCGGTTGCGCATCCTCGCGACCGAATCGATGCGCGAATCCTCGCTGCGCAACGCGATGCTGGTCGAGGCGGTGCAGGGGATCGAGGACATCAAGGCATTGCAGGCGGAGGAGCGCTTCCACCACCAGTGGAACCACTACAATGCCGTCGCCGGCGAGGCACAGCTGCGCCTGCGCGGCCTTACCAACGGCCTGTCCGTGTGGACGCAGAGCGTGCAGAACGGTGTCTATGCCGCGATCATCTTCGTCGGCGCACCGATGGTCATCGCCGGGACCATCACCACCGGCGTCCTTGTCGCCACGTCGATCCTGGGGTCGCGGATGATGGCGCCGATGGCGCAGGTGACGCAGCTGCTCGGCCGGTTGCAGCATGCCAAGGTGGCGATGGGCAGCCTCAACCAGATCATGGCGTTGCCGGTCGACAGCGCGGATGCCGATCACCGTATCCCGCTGCCTGCGGTAGCAGGCGACTTCGCGCTGCGATCGGCGGTCTTCACCTATGGCGATCCCAACGCACCGCCCGCGCTCACGGTCGCCAGCCTCGATATCGGGGCGGGCGAGCGGATCGCGCTGCTGGGGCGGAACGGCGCGGGCAAATCGACGCTGCTGCAGGGGCTGTCCGGCATGCTCCAGCCGGTCGCGGGCGAGGTGTTGGTCGATGGTCTGGCGCTGCATCAGGTCGATCCCGCCGACGTTCGCCGCGACATCGGCCTGCTTACCCAGAACAGCCGCCTGTTCCACGGCACGCTGCGTGAGAACCTGACGCTGGGCGCGCCTGCCGCGTCGGACGCGGAGATCGGACGGGTGCTGGCAATGGTCGGCGCCGATACGATGGTCCGCCGCCTGCGCGAGGGGCTCGGTCATATCGTGCAGGAGGGCGGCATCGGCCTGTCGGGCGGACAGATCCAGACGCTGCTGCTCGCGCGTCTGCTGCTCCGCCAGCCGACGGTCGCGCTGCTCGACGAACCGACCGCGGCGATGGACGAGGGGGCCGAACGTCACTTCATTCAACAGCTTGGCGGATGGAGCCGGACGCGAACGCTGGTGGTCGCCACCCACCGCATGCGGATGCTGGAGATCGTCGATCGCATCATCGTCATCGACAACGGCGGCGTCGTCCTCGACGGACCCAAGGATCAGATCCTCGCGCAAATGCGCGGCACGCGGAGTGCGGCGGCATGACCGGCATCGCGATCGACGACGACCATCTGTTCGGCGGAGAGGGGGAGGCTCGCCTCGTCCATGCGACGCGGTTGGTCTGGATCCTGGCCGCGCTGTTCGCCGCCGCGCTTCTGTGGGCCTGGTTCGCGGACCTGGACGAGGTGGCGACCGGAGAGGCGCGCGTGGTCCCGACCAGCCGCGAGCAGGTGATCCAGTCGCTGGAGGGCGGCATCCTCACCAAATTGACCGTGCGGCAGGACGACATCGTCACGCCCGGACAGTTGCTCGCCCAGCTCGACCCGACGCAGGCGGGATCGACGGTTGAGGAAAGCGCCGCCAAATATCGCGCCGCCCTCGCCAGTGCAGCGCGCCTGCGGGCGGAGGCGAACGGCACACCGCTGTCCTTTCCCGCCGAACTCGACCGCTTTCCCGATCTGAAAGCGGCGGAAAGTCGCCTCTACGCGGCGCGTCGAAGCAGCCTGCAATCCTCGATCGGGCTGATCGACCAGAGCCTTGCGCTGATCGGGCGAGAGGTGACGATCGGCCAGCGCCTGATCGCGGTCGGTGCGGCGAGCAGCGTCGAGGTGCTGCGCCTGCAACGCCAGCGGGCCGATCTTGAACTCAAGAAGGCGGACCTCCGCTCGCAATATATGGTCGAGGCGCGGCAGGACCTCGCCAAGGTCACCGAAGAGGTCGACAGCCTCGCTCCCGTCGTCCGCGGCCGGTCCGACACGCTGTCGCGCCTCACGCTGCGCTCGCCAGTGCGCGGTGTCGTCAAGAATATCGAGGTGTCGACGATCGGCGGCGTCGTGCCGCCCAACGGCAAGCTGATGGAGATCGTGCCGCTCGACGAACGCCTGCTGATCGAGGCGCGCATCCAGCCGCGCGACATCGCCTTCATCCGTCCGGGCCAGTCGGCGAGCGTCAAGGTGACCGCTTACGACTATTCAATCTACGGCGGCCTCGACGGCACCGTCGCCAGCATCTCGCCCGATACGATCCGCGACGAGGTGAAACCCGACGTGTTGTACTATCGCGTGTTCGTCCGGACGAAGGCGGACAGCCTGGTCAACAAGGCCGGAAAGCGGTTCGCGATCACGCCCGGCATGGTCGCGACGGTCGACATCCACACCGGCAGCAAGACCGTGCTGCAATATCTGCTGAAGCCGCTCAACCGGGCAAAGGAGGCCCTGCGCGAACGATGACCGATATCGCGCATTCCCCCGCGCTGCTCGCCTGCGCCCGTCAGGCGCGGCAATTGCGCGCGACGATGAGTGCCTTTCTGCCGCGCGACCTGCTGGTCGATCCGGCGTGGGACATGATGATCGACCTGTTCATCGCCAGATGCACCGCCGAGCGATTGTGCGTGAAGGACCTGATCCTGCTGTCGGGCGAAAGTCCGGCGAGCGCGATGCGGCGGATCGACCGGCTGCAACACGCGGGCCTGATCGAACGGCAGGCCGATCCCGCCGATCACCGCCGCGTCCACGTCGGTTTGACCGAAGCGGGCCAGACCGCGATGGCGGCGATGCTGGCGCACCTGTTCGATCACCGCGGCGAGGATGGAGAGGCGCCGGCCACGCCGAAGTCGTTTCAGCCCGGAGCGACGCGCGGGTAGCCGGCGATCGAGGCTGGAACCCCGGCACTGGCGTATCGGCGCTGCGCATGGTTCAAGGTGCGCTCCACCGATCGACGGGATGATCCATGCGCGCCGCCATAGCCGTACTTCTTGCCATGACGCCGATGGGATCGGCCGACGCACAACGTCGGGCCGATCCGCTGACCCGGCCGATCGTCGGCGATCATACCGCGGAATGGCTCGCGCCCCGGCCGCCGGTACGGGTTTTCGGCAATAGTTATCTGGTCGGGTTCGGCGGATTGAACGTGGCGCTGATCGACACCGGTAAAGGCTTGATCCTGATCGACGGGGCGTTGCCGCAGGCCGCGCCCGCGATCCTCGCCAATGTCGCGAAACTGGGCTTTCGACCGCGGGACATCCGCTACATTCTGAGCACCGAGCCACATTTCGACCACGCCGGGGGGATTGCAGCACTGGCTCGCGATACGGGTGCGACGGTGGTCGCCAGCGTGCGCGGGGCCGAGGGGTTGCGCTCGGGGAGGCTTGCGGCGGATGACCCGCAGCGGGGATACGACAGCCGCTTTCCCGCGGTCGGCACGGTAAAGGTGATGCGCGACGGCGAGGTGCTGCGCCTGGGCAGCGTGGCGATCCGCGCGGAGGCGACACCGGGCCATACGATGGGCAGCATGAGCTGGAGCTGGCGTTCGTGCGCCCGCGCGCAGTGCCGCGCGATCGTCTTCGCCTCCAGCCTCAACCCCGTGTCGGCGGACGGATATCGCTACACCGTGGCGGCTGGCCGGCCGATCGTCGCGGCGTTCGCCCGCAGCCACGCCCGGATGCGCCGTATCCCGTGCGATATCCTGATCACCGCGCATGCGGATCAGGGCGGACGCACGGACCGGTTCCGGACGGAGGCCGGCGCGTGCCAGGCCTATGCCGCCGCTTCCGGGCAGGCGCTGGCGATGCGACTGCGCGAGGAGCGGAGCCGGTAGCACTCAGGCGGCCCAGCCGCCGCCGAGCGCCCTGAACACGTCCACCTGCGCGGTGGCGATCTGCGCATCGGCGAGCGCGAGCGTCGCCTCCGTATCCGCGAGCGTGCGTTCGGCGTCGAGCGCGACGAGGCTGTCTATCTGGCCCTCGCGTTGCTGGGCGCGGGTGATGCGCGCGGCGGCGGCGGCAGCATCGCGCGCCGATTGCAGGGCGGTGCGGCGTTGCAGGGCGTTTGCATAGGCGGACAGCGCGGTTTCGCTTTCCTCGAGCGCCTGCAACACGGTTCCGTCGAAGGTTGCGAGCGCCGCCTGCGTATCGGCCTCCGCACCGGCGATGCGCGCGCGCGCCTTCGTCGGGTTGACGTTCCAGTTGATGAGCGGGCCGAGCAGCCAACGCAGGGGGCCGCCGCCGAACAGGTCGCCGAGGCCGGTGCTGGTCTGGCCGATCGATCCGCCCAGGCTGATCTTGGGGTACAGATCGGCGGTGGCGACGCCGATCCGCGCGGTGGCGGCGGCGAGGCGGCGTTCGGCGGCGCGCACGTCCGGACGGCGGGCGAGCAACTGCGCTCCGTCGCCGATCGGGATCGGGCGATCGAGGCGCAGCGTCGTCGTGCGGGCGGCGGCGATCGGCGGCAGGTCGGCGGGCGCACGTCCGGTCAGCGTCGCGAGCCGGAACAGCGCCGCCTGACGCTGCGCCCGGATCGCGGGGATGTCGGCGAGGCGCTGATCGCGCAATGCGGCGATGCGCGCGGTGTCGAGGCCGGTGGTCAGGCCGACCTTGGCCCGGTTCGAGGTGACGCCGAGCGAGCGGTCGATCAGCGCGACGATCCGCTCCGCCACGGCGATGCGTTCGGCGGCAGAGGCGGCGTCGGCATAGGCGCGGGCGGTCTCGGCGGCGATCGACACGCGGACCGCGTCGAGGTCCGCCTGCGCCGCGCCAACGTCGCCCCGCGCCGCCTCGACGTTGCGGCTGATGCGGCCGAACAGGTCGACTTCGTAGGAGACGTTGAGGCCGCCATCGACGCGCCAGCCCTCTCGATCGACGCCGGGGATCGTCTGGATTTCGGACACGCGGCCGTAATTGCCGCTGGCGCTGACATTGCCCTGCGGCTGGCGGTCGCCCCGAACCTCGCGAAGGGAGGCGCGGGCCCGGGCGAGGCGGGCGGCGGCGCCGCGCAGGTCGGTGTTCGCCGTGAGCGCGTCGGTGACGAGGCCGTCGAGGACGGGATCGTCGTACAGCTGCCACCAGCGTTCGCTGGCGGGGGCGGTGGGATCGACCGCCGTGCTGGTCGACAGGAACGGCCCCGCCGCGGCGGCAGGCGTCTGCGGGGCGACATAGTCGGGCCCGGTCGCGCAGGCGGCGAGGGCCAGTGCTGTGGCCAGTGCGGAGACGGTGGCGAGGATGGCACGCATGGTTTTGCTCCTTATTCCGCCGGCAGTGCGTGGGGCGCGGGGCTGGCGGCGTGCCGGCGGCGGGCGATACGATCGCCCAGTGCGCGGCACACGACGTAGAAGGTGGGCGTGAACAGCAGGCCGAAGCCGGTGACGCCGATCATGCCGAAGAACACCGCGGTCCCCAGCGCCTGCCGCAGCTCGGCACCGGCACCCTTCGCGATCAGCAGCGGCACCGCGCCGAGGATGAACGCGAAGCTGGTCATCAGGATCGGCCGCAACCGGTCCTGCGCTGCGCGCACCGCCGCCTCGACCGGCGACAGGCCGTCCTGTTCCTCCGCCTGTTTGGCGAATTCGACGACGAGAATCGCGTTCTTGGCGGCGAGTGCGATGAGCACGACGAGGCCGATCTGGGTCAGGACGTTGTTGTCCATCCCCCGCAGGTTCACGCCGATCATTGCCGCGAGCAGGCACATCGGCACGATCAGGATGATCGACAGCGGCAGCACGAGACTTTCATACTGCGCCGCCAGCACGAGGAAGACGAACACCACCGCCAGCGCGAAGACGATCGCCGCCGTGCTGCCCGCCGCCTTCTGCTGGAAGGCGATGCCGGTCCATTCGGTGCCGTAACCCGCCGGCAGCGTCTCGGCCGCGACCTTTTCCATCGTCACCAGCGAGCGACCGGAGGAATAGCCGGGCGCGGTGTCGCCATCGACCTCGACTGCGGGGAAGAGGTTGTAGCGGGTGACGCGGTACGGCCCGGTCTTGTCGCGGAAGGTCGACACCGATCCGATCGGCACCATCGCGCCGCTGTTCGACCGCGTCTTCAGGTTGGCGATGTCCGCCGTGGTCGCGCGGAACGGCGCGTCGGCCTGCGCGGTGACGCGGTAGGTGCGGCCCAGCAGGTTGAAGTCGTTGACGAAGGCCGAGCCGAGATAGACCTGCAACGCCTCGAACACGCGTTCCGGGGGGACGCCGAGCATGTCCGCCTTGGCGCGGTCGATGTCGGCGAAGATGCGCGGCGTGGCGGAATCGAAGAAGGTGAAGACCTGCGCCAGCCCCTCGGTCTGGTTCGCCCTGGCGAGCAGCTTGCCCGTCTCCTCGCCCAGCTTCTGGTAGCTGCCGCCGTTCTTGTCCTGCACGATCAGGCGATAGCCGCCGGCCGAACCGATGCCCTGGATGAGCGGCGGCGGGATGACGAGGATGCGGGCCTCGTCGATATCCGCGGTTGCCTTGCGCGCCTCGTCCATGATGCTGGCGAGGGTGACGCCGAGCTCGCCGCGTTCCTCGAACGATTTCAGCGGGATGTAGGCGGCGGCGGCATTGGGGGCGAGCGTCTGCGACGGACCGTCGAAGCCCGCCAGCATCACCGCGCCCTTGACCCCCGCCAGCGGCAGGATGCGCTTGGCGACCTTTTGCACGACGGCATCGGTGCGTTCGACGGACGCGCCGGAGGGAAGCTGGACGACGGTCAGGAAGTAGCCCTGATCCTGCGCCGGGATGAAGCCCGACGGCGTCGCCCAGAACAGCGCACCGGTGGCGGCGATCAGGCCGAGATAGACCGTCATCATCCGCTTCGGTCGGGCGACCAGCGCGGCGGTGAGCGCGGCGTAGCGGGCGCTCAGCCGCTCGAACCCGCGGTTGAACGCATCGCCGGCGCGGCGCACGGTGCGGGTCAGGCGGTTGCCGTGCTCCGCATGGACATGCGCCTTGAGCAGCATCGCGGCGAGCGCCGGCGACAGCGTTAGCGACAGCAGCAGCGAGATGATCGTCGCGGTCGAGATCGTCACCGCGAACTGCTGGTAGAAGGCACCCGACAGGCCGGTGAGGAACAGCGTCGGCACGAACACCGCGCACAGCACCAGCACGATCGCGACCAACGCGCCCGACACCTCGTCCATCGACGTACGTGCCGCCTCCAGCGGGGTCAGCCCGCGCTCGAGGTTGCGCTCGACATTCTCGACCACGACGATGGCGTCGTCGACGACGATGCCGATCGCCAGCACCAGCCCGAACAGCGACAGGTTGTTGAGGCTGTATCCCAGCGCCGCCAGCACCGCGAAGGTGCCGATCAGCGACACGGGAATGGCCACGATTGGGATGATCGCCGCGCGCCATTTCTGCAGGAAGACGAGGATGACGAGCACGACGAGGATCATCGCCTCAACGAGGGTATGCTTCACCGCGTCGATCGACTGGGCGATGAACTCGGTCGGGTTATAGATGACGCGGTATTCCAGCCCCTTGGGGAAGTCCTTCGCCATCGCGTTCATCTCCGCGCTGACCGCCTCGGCCGCGGCGAGCGCGTTCGATCCGGGGCGCTGGAAGACGGCGGCGATGACGGTGGGTTCGCCCGACAGATAGGTGTTGGAGCCGTAATCGGCGGCGCCGAGCTCGACCCGCGCGACATCGGCGACGCGGACCTGGCGGCCGTCCGCATCGGTGCGGATCACGACCTGCCCGAACTGCGCCGGATCGACGAGGCGACCCTGCGTTTCGACGTTGAGCTGGAACGCGCTGCCGTTCGCATAGGGCGGCTGGCCGAGCGTGCCGGCGGCGACCTGCACATTCTGCGCGCGCAGGGCCGAGACGATATCGCCTGCCGTCAGGTTGAGCGCGGCGGCGCGGCCGGGATCGATCCACACGCGCATCGCATAGTCGCGCGCGCCGAACAGCCGCACGTCGCCGACGCCGTCGATGCGCGCCAGCCGGTCGCGGACCTGAGTCAGTGCGTAGTTGGAGATGTAGCCGCGATCGAGGCTGTGGTCGGGCGACACGAGGTTCACGACCATCAGGAAGTCGGGCGAGGTCTTGCGCGTGACGACGCCGAGGCGCTGCACCTCTTCCGGCAGGCGGGGCACGGCGACCGCGACGCGGTTCTGGACCAGCACCTGCGCGGCGTCGAGATCGGTGCCGAGCTTGAAGGTGACGGTGATCGTGACCGTGCCGTCACCGGTCGACTGGCTGCTCTGGTAGAGCATGTTGTCGACGCCGTTGATCTCCTGCTCGATCGGCGCGGCGACCGTCTCCGCGACGGTTTCGGCCGACGCGCCGGGATAGGTGGCGGTGACCGTCACCGTCGGCGGCACGATGTCGGGATATTGGGAGACCGGCAGACCCCAATAGGCGATCGCGCCGACGATCGTGATGATGACCGCGATGACCGCGGCGAAGATCGGGCGCGTGATGAAGAAGCGCGAAAAGCGCATGGCAGGCTCCCCGGAAGAGGATGGAGTTCGACAGGCATGTCGGTCTCACCCTCACCGGCGATGCGCCTGGGTGAGGGTGAGTGGGTGTTACCGGGCGAAGGTCACTTCGCCCGCGAGCGGAGCGCCGCCGCCGCCGGGTGGCGCGGCATCCGCCGTGGGGGCGATGCGGCCGGGCTTGGCGGTGACCTTGGTGCCGGGCATCGCCATCTGCGTGCCGCTGATGACGACGCGGTCGTTCGGCGACAGGCCGGCGCGGATCACGCGCAGCCCGCCCAGCACGGGGCCGAGCTGCACCGGCTTGGCTGCGACCGAGCCGTCCGGTGCCACTGTCAGCAGCGTCTTGCGCGCCTGATCGGTCTGCACCGCCGAGTCTGGAACCAGCAGCGCGCGAGTGGTGCCGCCGCTGCCGAGGCGCATGTTGCCGAACAGGCCCGGCGTCAGGAACAGGCCGGGATTGGCCAGCACCGCACGACCTCGGATCGTGCCCGACTTGGGGTCGAGGCCATTGTCGGTGAAGTCGAGCCGGCCCTTCCAGCGATAGTCGCCCTCGTCCTGCAATTTCACCTCCACCGGCGTCACGTCGGCGCCCGACGCGGCGGCGCGCCTGGTCTTGAGGAACAGTGCCTCCGACCCATCGAAGGTGAAGTAGATCGGGTCGAGCGCGTTGATCGTGGTCAGCAGCGTGCCGTTCGAATCGCCCGCCGCGACGAGGTTGCCCGCGTCGATCCGGCGATCGGAGATGCGACCGGCGATCGGCGCGCGGACCTGCGTGAATTCCACGTCGAGCGCGCGCGATCGGACGCGGGCCTGCGCCGCCGCGAGGCTGGCGGTGGTGGCACGCAGGCGGGCGTTGAGCTGGTCGACGTCGCTCTTCGACACCGCGTCATCGGCGACGAGCCGGTTGGCGCGGTCGAGATTGGCGCGGGCAAGGGCGACGTCGCTCTGTGCGCTCGCCAGACCGGCACGCGCTTCGGCGAGCGAGGCGGCGAAGGGGCGGGAATCGATCGTGAAGAGCAACTGGCCCTTCCGCACGATCGCGCCGTCGGTGAAGTGGATCGCGGTGACCGCGCCCGACACGCGTGGGCGCACCTCGACGCTGCGGCTCGCCTCGAACCGGCCGACATAATCGTCCCACTCGTTCACCTCGCGCACCAGCGGCTGCGATACCGTGACGGTGGGCGGCGGCGGCGCGGCGACGGCGGGGGCATCATGGTCGATCAGCCCATAGCCCAGCCCGGCGATCACGAGCGGGACGAGCACGAGCGCACCCTTGCGCCAACGCCGATGCGGTGCCGCGGCGGGTGTATCCGCTGCAGAGGTTTCGATGGGAACATGCATGTTCATGCGCGGGCTCCAGCGCTGCGGGTTGCGGCACGAAGGCTGTCGACGATCAGTTCGTAGTGATCCTCGCTGAAGCCGGCGGCGACGAACGCGCGAATTTCGGTGGGGGCGACGGTGTAACCCTGATGGCGGCTGAGCACTGCGATCCGGCGCAGCGCCTCCAGTCGCGGGTCTGCCAACGCGGAGCGCCGGCGATCACCGAACACGGCGGCCATGGCGACCGCCATCCGGCCGGGCGTCCGCAGCGACGACAGCGGGTCCTTGGCGGCGAGTGCGACCACCGACCATTCGAGCGCGCTGAGCCGTGCGGCAGTTGCCCGTTCTCCGGTACGCGACGCAGCCGCAATGCGCGGCACGAGGTCTGCGACCGGGCCGGATACTGCGACGATGCCGTCGGGGCCGAGTTCGGTAAAGGAAAGATAGGCCATGATGATCTCCCTTGATCATGTCGTGCGGACACGGCGGGTCGTTGCCCGCGGACGCCCGGTCCGAGGCTGATGGTCGATGTTGGCGAACGGCTACGATCGGCGCACAGGCTGTGCGCCGTCGGATCGCTCCGGCTGAATATCCAGTTTGCCGTCCCTTACTCGGACGGCGACGCATCGGGTGGCGCGTGGCTGTCGCTTCGCAAGCGCCACGTTCTATACTGAGTGGTATATAAACCCGGTCGCTGCTGCGTCAACAGCTTTCTGTACCGGCAGGTACGTTTTAACCGATGCGGCTCAGCGGATCAATGCGAGCAGGGCGAAGGTCGGCAGCCAGTGAGCGCCCATATAGTCTTCGTCGAGGTGGGGCAGGCTTGTCTGGAGATGGTCGTTCGCAACGGCTTCGAGCGGAACCGTGCCGGAATGCGCATCCGCGATCGCGCGCCAGCACCATGCGCGGCTGAGATTAAGGCCGTCGAGGTGGGCGATCTTGCCATCGGTTCGGTCGGACACGTGCGCCGGGCGAAACAGCGTTTTTGGCTGGCCCGATGCGAGATCGGGGAGGAATGCCGCAAACCACGCGGCAAATTCGGCAGGCGGCAGGACGCGGCTCATCAGCAGCGCCTCCGTCAGGGCAGGGGAGAGGAAGTCATCGCCCGATGGCTCCCACGCCTGACAGCCCCGATCGTCGCCGAACCAGTCACGCGCCCGCGCATCGATCAGCGCCGCAAGATGCGCGTCCCGCCCGGTCGCCCAGTCGCGGGCGAGCACCAGCGCGAAGGCCGTGTTGAAGTGAGTGCCGACCCGGATCGGGTAGGTGAGTTTCGGCAGATAGGCGGAGAAACGCGCGGCGAAGGCGGCGGCGAGCGGCGCCAGCGCCGCCGCCCATGGTGCGTCGTGCCGCTCGGCCTCGGCATGCAGCGCGAGCAGCCATGCCCAGCCATAGGGGCGTTCGAACCCGCCGCTCATCGGGCGGTCGAGATAGGCGAGTTCACCGGCGACCAGTGCGGGCGTCAGCATCGCATCGGCGCGTTCGACGATCGCCGCGGCCTCCGGCAGGTCGGGGAACAGGCGCCGCAGCGTCAGCAGCTGCCACCAGCCGTGGACGCAGCTGTGCCAGTCGAAGCTGCCGTGGAAGATCGGGTGCAGCGTTGCGGGCGGCACGGCATCCTGCGGGCCGGTAAGGACGAGGTCGAGCTTGTAGGGATATTGCAGGCCGATATGCGCCAGCGTGATTCGCGCGAAGCGGCTGGCCATCGCGGCGTCGAGGCCGATGGTCGGGCCGGTGTCCGGTGTCGTCATCGTATCACCCACCATAGCAGCAGAATATTGAACAGCAGGAGCGGCAGCGCGGTCGCGACCTGCGCACGAATCACGCCATAGCGGTCGCGTAGGTCGAGCAACGCGGCGGGCACGATGTTGAAGTTCGCCGCCATCGGGGTGAGCAAGGTGCCGCAAAAGCCCGCGAGCATGCCGATCGCGGCGACCGGCGCGGGATCGCCGCCGAACCGGTGGACGAGCAAGGGGATGCCGACCGCCGCCGCCATCACCGGAAACGCCGCGAAGGCGTTGCCCATGATGATCGTGAACAACGCCATGCCCAGGCCGTAAGCGACCACGGCACCGAACACGCTGCCCCCCGGTATCGCCAGCCCGATCAGCCCGCCGACCACGTTGCCGACGCCCGCGACCGCGAAGACCGCGCCGAGGCTGGCGAGCAATTGCGGCATCAGCGCGGCCCAGCCGATCTCGTCCAGCAACCGCCGTCCCGCCCGCACGCCGGCGAGCGGTGGTGGCCGCAAGATGATGTGGCACAGGGCGAACGCGGCGAGGACGGCGCAGACGAGCGCCACCATCGTCGCCTGTCTGGGATCGATCCATGTCGGCATCTGCTTGAACAGCAGGGTTCCCACGAGCGTCAATGCAGGGATGGCGAGCGCGAGGACGAGCAGCGGGCCATGCGGCGCACGATGTTCGACCGGCTCGCCCCGCCGCATGCGCCCCGACGTGGCGGTCGCGATCAGCGCAAGGACGAGCACGCCGTTGCCGATATCGCCGATCCGGTCGCCGGCGAAGAACGAGGTGGCGAGCAGCGCATGAAACAGCGCGTTGGCCCAGCGCCGGTCGATCAGCCCCAGCAAGGCGCAGGCCGCGAAGAACGCGCCTGCGACCAGATAGACGAGGTTCAGACCGATCATCGGGTCTGCCGCGCCAGCCTGCGGTCGAGCAGCCACAGGCGCGCGCCATGGATCAGGAATGCGGCGATGGCGGCGGGGATCGCCCAGATCGAGAGGTGGAACGGTTCGACATGATAGCCATAGCCGTCGAGCACGCCCTTCATCAGCAGGATCGATCCAATGGCGATGAAGATATCCTCGCCGAAGAACAGGCCGATATTGTCGGTCGCGGCGGCGATCGCGCGGATCCGTTCCGGGTCGGCGCCGCCCTGACGGTCTGCCGCGGCCTCTGCCATCGGCGCGACCAATGGCCGTACGGTCTGCGCGTGGCCGGCGATGGCGGTGAGTCCGAGCGCGGCGGACAGCTGGCGGAACAGCAGGTAACCGGCGAGCAGCCGACCTGCGGTAAGGCCGCGCAGCCCGGCGACGAGGGCTCGTGCCCGCGCCTGCAAGCCGGCGCGTTCGAGCAGGCCGATCACCGGCAGCACCATGTAGATGGCGGTGACGTAGCGGGTTTCGTTGAAGGCGTGTCCGAACCGGGCCAGCACGGCCATCGGATCGAGCCCGGCGGCAAGGCCGGTGACAAGGGCGGCGGCGGCGATCACCAGCAGCGGATTGAAGCGCAGCAGGAAGCCGAGCGCGATCACGACGACACCCGAAAGGACCAGCATCAGCCCGCGCTCCCGTAACCGCCGCCGCCGGGCGTTTCGATGACGAAGACGTCGCCCGGCATCATGTCCGCCGAGGCGACGGCGGCCAGCGGTTCGATGCGGCCATCGGCGCGCTCGATCCGGTTCGCGCCGACCGCACCTTCGTCACCGCCCGCCATGCCGAAGGGAGGAATGCGGCGACGATTCGACAGGATGTTTGCGCGCATCGGCTGACAGAAGCGCAGCCGCCTCGTCGCACCGTCGCCGCCGGGCCATGCGCCTGCGCCGCCGGAACCGCGGCGGATCGCGAAGGATTCGAGTACAACGGGGAAACGGGTTTCCAGCACCTCGGGATCGGTCAGGCGGCTGTTGGTCATGTGCGTCTGTACCGCGTGCGCGCCGGCGAACCCCGGTCCGGCACCGGCACCGCCGGCGATCGTTTCATAATATTGGCGCGTTTCGTCGCCGAAGGTGAAGTTGTTCATCGTGCCCTGGCTCGCCGCCATCGCTCCGAGCGCTCCCATCAGCGCATCCGTGACGACCTGGCTCGTCTCGACGTTGCCCGCGACTACGGCGGCGGGGAAGCGCGGATTGAGCATCGATCCCTCCGGCACGATCAAGGTGACCGGGCGCAGGAACCCGTCGTTGAGCGGGGTGTCGGTGGAGACCAGGGTACGCAGGACGTAGAGGACGGCCGCGCGCGTCACCGCCAGCGGCGCGTTGGTGTTGCCCGGACGCTGTTCGCTGGTGCCGGTGAAGTCGACCGTGATCGCACCCGCATCGCGATCGATCCGCACGGCGACGCGGACGAACGCGCCATCGTCGGTCGCGTAGGCGAAGCTGCCGTCGGCGAGGTCGCGGACGACACGGCGCGCGAGCATTTCGGCATGCGCCTGCACATGCTCCATGTACGCCGCGACCACCGCCAGCCCCTGTTCGGTGACGAGGCGGCCGAGGCCGGCCGCACCGCGCGCGCAGGCGGCAAGCTGGGCGGCGAGGTCGGCCATGTTCTGGTCAATGTTGCGCGCCGGGTGCGCGCCGCCGGCGAACAGCGCGCGCAACTCGGCATCGCGCAGCCGCCCTTCGGCGACGACCAGCACGTCGTCGAAGACGATGCCTTCTTCGTGGATGCTGCGGCTGTCGGCGGGCATCGATCCGGGGCTGGTGCCGCCGACGTCGGCGTGATGGCCGCGTGCCGCGACGAAAAAGGCGGGGGCGGTGTCCTGTCCGGCGAAGATCGGCTGGACGACGGTGATGTCGGGCAGGTGGGTGCCGCCGCGGTACGGATCGTTGACCGCATAGGCGTCACCCGGTCGCATGCCGCGTCCATCGGCGGCACGACTGGCGATGAGATGGCGGACGCAATCGCCCATGGAGCCGAGATGCACCGGGATGTGCGGCGCGTTGGCGACCAGATGACCGGCGGCGTCGAATATCGCGCAGGAGAAGTCGAGCCGCTCGCGGATGTTGACCGATGCCGCACTGCGCTGGAGCGCGGAGCCCATCTCCTCCGCCAATCCCATGAACAACCCCGAGAAGATCGCGAGCCGAATGGGGTCGACGGATGCATCGCCGGCGCCGCTTTGGACGATGCCGCGCGGCGCGGTCCGGACGATGCGAAGCGTGCCGTCGACCAGGACCGATGCCGTCCAGCCGGCTTCCACCGCGATGGTCGAGGTGTCGTCGACGATCAGTGCCGGCCCGTCGATACGGGCACCCGCACCCAGCGTGTCGCGGCGATGCAGCGGCGCGCGGTGCCGGTCACCCGCCATCGTCACATCGACGTGTTCGACCGGGCCCGTGCCGCCGCCTACGCCGATCGCAGCCGGTCGTGCGGTCGCCAGCACCGCCTCGACCTGCAGCCGCTCGACGACCAGTGCATCGTCGCCGTCGAAGCCGAAGCGGTCGCGATGTGCGGTCGCGAAGTCTGCGGCCATCGTGGTGGTATCGCCGACCGGAACGTCGATCCCCTGATCGGTGCGCGCGAAACGCAAGGTGGCGATCGCCTCGACGACCGCATCCTCGCCGAGCTGCGCTACCGCGTCGGCGGCCAGTTCGACGAGGACACTGCGCCAACCATCGTCCGACAGCGGCAGGCCGATCGTCCGCTGTCGCATCACCCGCCGGTCGGCGAGCGCGATCCCCCAAGCCGAGAGCACGCCGGCGAGGGGATGGACGAGCACTTCGGTCATGCCGAGCGCATCGGCGACGAGGCAGGCATGCTGCCCGCCGGCGCCGCCGAAACTCATCAACGCATAGGTGGACGGATCGTGGCCCCGTGCCACCGACACCGCCTTGATCGCGTTCGCCATGCTGGCGACGGCGATATCGACCAGGCCCTGCGCAGCCGCGTGCGGATCGGGACGCGCACCGGTCGCCGCCTCCACCGCGTCGAGCAGCGTGTCGAGTTGCGCCTGCGCGGCAGCCCGATCGAGCGGTGCATCGCGATCCGGCCCGAACACCGCCGGAAAATGCGCGGGCACGATCTTGCCGAGGATCAGGTTGCAATCGGTGACGGTCAGCGGGCCGCCGCGTCGATAGGAGGCGGGGCCGGGATCGGCACCGGCGGACTCCGGCCCGACGAGGAAGCGGCCGCCATCGAAGCGGCAGATCGATCCGCCCCCCGCCGCGACCGTGTCGATCCGCAGCATCGGGGTCGACACGCGGATGCCGCCGATCACCGCTTCCTGCCGCCGTTCGAAGCTGCCCGCCCACAGCGATACGTCGGTCGAGGTGCCACCCATGTCGAACCCGATGACGCGGGCGACCCCTGCCGCTCCTGCCGCTGCGGCCATGCCGACGATACCGCCGGCGGGGCCGGACAGCAGCGCGTCCTTGCCGCTGACGGCATGCGCTTCCGCCAGCCCACCGGACGATTGCATGAACAGCGGCGCACCGCCGAGCGCGGTCGTCAGGCCATCGACATAGCGGCGCAGGATCGGCGACAGATAGGCATCCGCCGTGGAGGTATCGCCACGTGCGATCAGCCGGACGAGCGGTGACAGGCGGTGGCTGACCGACACCTGGGTGAAGCCGATGCGCGTGGCGATCGCCGCAAGCGCCTCCTCATGCGCGACATGCCGCCAGCCATGCATGAGGACGATTGCGATACTGCGCAGCCCATCGTCGAAGGCCGCGCGCAGTGCCGCCTCTGCCGCGTCCGGATCGAGCGGCGTGATCGTCTGCCCGTCGACGTGGACACGCTCGTCGATCTCGATCACGCGGTCCGGCAGCGGCGGCGGTTTGCGGATCGCGCGCGCGAAGATGTCGGGACGGTCCTGATAGCCGATCGTCAGCGCGTCGCCGAAGCCGCGCGTGATCGCCAGCACGGTCGGTTCGCCCCGGCGTTCGAGCAGCGCGTTCGTCGCGACGGTGGTGCCGATCCGCACGTCGATGACCGGCAGCGCCCCATCACCGACACCGCTGAGCCGGCGCACCGCCTCGACCGCGGCATCGTCGTACCGGCCGGGATCGACCGACAGCAGCTTGGCGACCGCGATGCTCCCGTCCGCGCGCTCCGCCACGACATCGGTGAACGTGCCCCCCCGGTCGATCGCGATACGGCGCAGGGGAGCGGGTACGTCGGCAGAAGGGTTCATATCGCACCTATCGCAGCGGCGTCGGCGCTTGTCGATGTCGCGCGGTCGGGCGAACGCCATGCCGCATGGCGGTTAGCCCAAGTATCGATCATCATGGACAGGTGGTGCCCGGGGACGGATTCGAACCGCCGACACTGCGATTTTCAGTCGCATGCTCTACCAACTGAGCTACCCGGGCAGGGTGGAGCGCGGGCATCGCCGCGTTCGGAAGCGCGCCTTTAGTCAGCCCGATCGTCGCTGTCCAGCCCGTCTTGCTCTTCTTCCTTCATCGGCACGCGATATCCTTCGCTCAGCCATTGCAGAAGGTCGCGATCGCGGCAGCCGCGCGAGCAGAAGGGCGTGTGGTCGGGTGTCGCGGGTTTGCGGCAGATCGGGCAGGGCTTGGGTGTCATGCGCAGTCCAGTTGATGGGTGACGCCGGTCCGCCGGGCGAGCTCCGCCAGCCAGTCCGGCCGGGCCGTCAGGCGGGCATGGACTGCGGGCGGCAACCGATGGCGCAGCGGGCTGCCGGGCGGCTCTCGCTCCAGCCGGCGCAGCGTCGCGCGTGCCGCCGCCGCGGCCGGGTCGGCGCGCAGCAGTTCCGGCAGCGACGCGCGGGGCCGGGCCCGGACGATCTGGAGAAAGCCGAATCCGTTGACGGCGGTCCGTTCGAACGGCTGCGGCAGGGCGGCGTCGATCGCCTCCGCAACCGCCTGGCGCCCGGCCTTGTTGGCGAGGGTCGGAAAATCCACGCCGATCGACCCGCCGATCGCGTGTCGGTGGATCGCGTGGGCCACGGCACGGGCGGCGGCGACGGCAAGCGGGTCGAGCGGCGGCGGACCATCGACGTCGAACAGCGTCATCGCCGGCGTCGGCGACATCCGCAGCGCACCGAGCGGAAAGACGATCGCCCCGCCGGTCGCCTCTTCCAGCAGTTCGGACCAGCCGGCCGCTTCGAGCGCGTCGGGTTCGTGGGCGCGCAGGATGCGGACGCGATGGCTGCTGGCGTGCAGGCGGGTGAGCAGGTCGGGACCGAGCGCCGGGATGGCGTCGGTGCCGATCGCGCGCGGTGGCTTGGGGCGGCCGGGTTCCGGTATCGCCTCGCGGACGATCTCGACGGTCAGTGCCGCGCCCTTGGTGATGCCGGCGGGGATGCGGGGGATCACCGCCTCTTCGCCGCCGATGTCGAGGCGGCCCATGCCGCCCGCGGTCAGTTCGATCAGACGGGCCGATGCGACCGTGCCGAGCCGCAAGGGGCAGGGGAGCTCGATCGCAGCCTCGACGATCTGGCCGTCATCGATCAGCGCGGCGCGGCATTCGCCGATCCCTGCCTCGTAAATCCATTCAGGCAAGCGGCAATCCGGCGGCACGGAGCAGCGCGCGCGTCTCGGTCAACGGCAGGCCGATGACGCCCGAATGACTGCCGTGGATGAAGCGAACGAACGCCTCGGCCCGGCCCTGGATCGCATAGCCGCCGGCTTTTCCCAGCCCTTCGCCGCAGGCGATATAGGCGTCGATCTCGGCAGGAGAAAGCGGGCGAAAGGCGACGATCGTATCGGAAAGGCGGGTGCGCTCGGTGCCGTCCGCGGCGATGACGCAAACCGCAGACAGCGCGTGGTGGCGACGGCCGGAGAGGCGCGTCAGCAGATCGCGCTGGACCGCCTCCGTCTCGGCCGGTGGCAGGATCTGGCGGCCGAGCGCGATCGTCGTATCGCCGGCGATGACCGCCTCATCCGCAGCGCGATCGACCGCCCGTGCCTTTTCCACCGCGAGGCGCAGGGCATAGACGCGCGGTGGCTCCGCCCGGCGCGGCGTCTCGTCGATCGCCGGCGAGACGATACGATCGGGCACGCAGCCAAGGCGCGCCAGCAGGTCGCGCCGGCGCGGCGAGGAGGAGGCGAGAACCAGCGGCATGGGTGCCGCGCGGCTGCTTATTGCGGGCCGGGGCCGCCGCGGCCGGGCATGAAGCGGTAGGTGATCCGCCCCTTGGTCAGATCGTAGGGGGTGAGTTCGACCAGCACTTCGTCACCCACCAGCACGCGGATGCGGTTCTTGCGCATCTTGCCGGCGGTGTGGCCGAGAATCTCGTGATCGTTTTCGAGCTGGACCCGGAACATCGCGTTGGGGAGCAATTCCACCACGCGGCCGCGCATCTCGAGCAGTTCTTCCTTGGCCAAAAATCAACCTCTGTTCGCGTCTATCGGGCGCGCCCTTAGCGCAGGCCACCGAAAAAGGGAAGCAATGCGGGCGGGGCTGGCGATCCGCCATCGTACCGCGCCGCCTGCGTGGAGTGGATATGGGAGCGGCGAGGTGGTTCCGCAACGTCGGCTGCGCCGGGGAAGTTGCCGAACTTTACGGTACGTCCGGGTCGGAATGCATCCTTGCGATGACGCCGAACCCCGGCGTGGGGATTGCCGTGCCATGCGCAGCGGCGGCGGGAGGGGGATGCAGGTTTTCAAAGAGCGGTCGTGGCGGCTCGCTGGCAGATTCGGAGCGTGTAGGACAGGGGTTTGTCGGGCGGCATCAATGCTCGTGCGGGGGCGTTGCGTCGGTTTATGAACCGCGGCGTTGATGATCAGCGGGGTCGGTCCCGATGCGGGGGAAGTCGTCGGATGCGGTTCGGCTGGAAGTCGAGCAGCTATGTCTTGTTCTGGGAGGGAATCGGACCGGCCGGTTTGCGGCTGGATCATCGTTAAAGCTGCCGCTAACTCTACCCAATGGACTTTTCCGGCCTCATCGTGCTTCCGCTCGCTGCAGTAGTTACTGCCTGCTGGATCATCGGCGCGGCTGTCTTATCAAAGAACGGTCCGGGCTTTCGAGCGCCTTTCATTCTATCCTACAGCTTTGGCGTGATCTTCATGGAGCCATGGCAGATAGGGGCATGGCAAGAACTCGGCATGTTCGCGATTATGCTCGTAATGCTCGCGCTTTGGGTTGCGGCGGGATGCATCGTTGGCGGCATCCCTGCTGCGCTCATCGTCTCTCTGATGAAGAAGTTGCAGCAACGCTTCCGGCATTAAGGAACGGCAGCTTACTGGCTCACCCATACCGACGTTCTACGTCCGGGTTTGGGCGATGATCGCCAAGACACCTGTAACTGACCTAGACCAGACACGCGTCGGCCTTGCCCGCCTATAACAAAGACCCCTGTTTCCCCATGTCCTCGCGCGCCGCGCGGCGGAAGGCGGCGGTGGGGTCGGGGTAGGGGAGGTCGGGCTTCCTGCCGGCGAACAGGTCGGCGATCGTCAGGATCTGGAGGCGGGGATAGGTGCGGCCGAAGCCGTCCTCGAACCGGCCGACCGCAGCGGCGGCCTTCAGCATCGGCTGGGTCGGGGTGGCGCGGGTGACGAAGATGCCGATCGGTGCCTCGGCGCGCATCATCGCGGAATGCAGGTCGCGGATCATCGTGACGCCGACATTGTCGCCGCCCTTGACGGAGACGATCGCGCGTTCGGTGCGCTTGCCGTCGGGCTTGAAGTAGATGAGGCCGTCGATCCCGCCGTCCGCGCCCTTCTTCTTGCCGCCGTAGGGGACGGCGTCGACCATCGACACCGCCCACCATTGGAACTGGTATTTGTCGCGCGCCGCGAGGTCGTCGGCGGAGGCGAGGTCCTTGGGCGTGCCCTCTACGGTGAAGGAGGCATCGGGAAAGGCCGCCTGCATCCGCTTCTCGATCAGCGAGATGGCGAGGTGGGTGACGTCGATGCCGATCCAGTGGCGACCGAGCTTTTGCGCGGCATGGACGGCGGTGCCGCAGCCGCAGAACGGGTCAAGGACGACGTCGCCTTCGTTGGACGCAGCAGCGACGATGCGTTCGAGGAGCTTGATCGGCTTTTGCGTGGGATAGCCGAGGTATTCCTTGCCCCGCGGGGCGATGGCGTAATTCCAGTAATCCTCCGGCACCTTGCCCTTTTCATGGATCAGGTGATCTGCGCCGACGAAGCCCGATCCGATCAGGCCGGGTTTGTAATTCTCGCGCGTCTTGGCGCTGTGTTCGACGCGGACGGCATCGGCGTTGAACGTCCAGCTATCGCCTTTGTTGAACCAGAAGATGACGTCGTGCTTGCGCATGAACTGACGCATGCCGGGGGAACCGGGGCCGGTGTAGCACCACACGATTTCGTTGCGATAGCGCTGCGCGCCGAACACCGAATCGAGCAGCAGCTTGAGGTAATGGCTGGCGGTGGGATCGCAGTGGAGGAACAGGCTG
Source organism: Sphingomonas sp. Leaf37 (assembly GCF_920939475.1). NCBI lineage: Bacteria > Pseudomonadati > Pseudomonadota > Alphaproteobacteria > Sphingomonadales > Sphingomonadaceae > Sphingomonas > Sphingomonas sp. Leaf37. The sequence goes on from NZ_CAKLAX010000004.1 coordinate 181,894, forward strand.
CCGGTGGGCTTCAGCTTGCGGTGCAGTTCGATAAGGCGGATCGCCATCATCGCCAGATAGGCCATCATATCGTTCTCGCCGAGGAACGAGCGCATGGCGCGCAGCAGTTCCGAGGCGCGCAGGTTGCCGCTTTTCAGGACCTGGTCGAAGGCATCCTCGGCGGTGTCGTTCCATGCCCACGTATCCTCGAACGCCTCGATCTGCGCGTCGCTGCCGGTGCCGGTGGGGGATTTGAAGAGGATGTTGTAGCTGGCGTTCGAGTTGAACGGCGGGTCGAGGTAGACGAGGTCGATGCTGGCGTCGGCGATATGATCGCGGAGCACGCCGAGGTTGTCGCCATAGTACAGGTGGTTGTCGGGGCGGTTTCGCATGCGCCGCAGTGTGGCGCGAGTGGTGCGGGCGGGATCGCGCCAGTCCGTCCGTAACGGTGCCGAACCGCCGCTGGACGTGCTGGTCGAGCGTCAAGATGATCCGGACCGGAGCAAATCGCCGCGTGGATCGTCAGGCCGACGATCCACGCGGGGCGAGGTCAGTTGCCCAGCGCCTTGGTAAGGAATGCGTCCGCCCTGGTCAGCAGGTCGATACGCACCTCCGAATCGCGCAGCTGGTGGTCGATGAGCGGATAGACGACCAACTGGCTCTTCTTGCCTGCGCTGCGCAACTGCTTGTCCATCAGGCGCGATTCGTCGACTGCCACGTTGATATCCTTCGATCCGTGGAACAGCAGCACCGGCGCCTTGAAGGCGGCGGCATGACGGGCGGGCGATCCATCCTGCAGATGGGGGCCGTCGCCGACATAATCCTGGCCAATCTTGTCGAGCGCTCCGATCTCGGTCCGCAGCGCGCCGAGGTCGGTGACGGGGGCGATTGCGATCGCCGCCTTGAACAGGTCGGGATCGACCACCTGAGACTGCAACGCGGCATAGCCGCCGTAGGACCAGCCGACGATGGCGAGCTTCGCCGGATCGGCAATTCCTTCCTTCACCAGCCAGCGACCTGCGTCATTGACGTCGCCGATCGCCGTCTTCCACGATTTGAAGCCGTTCTGCTGGAACCAGTCCTGCCCGTAGCCGCTCGACCCGCGATAATTTGGCTGGATGACCGCATAGCCGCGGTTGGCAAAGAACTGCACCAGCCAGTCGAAGCCCCAGTCGTCCCGCGATGCCGGGCCGCCATGCGGCATGACGATGGCGGGCAATCCCTTCGCCGCGCCGCCGGGGGGCATGGTCAGATACGCCGGGATATCGGTGCCGTCCGCAGCCTTGTAGGTGATCGGCCGCATCGCCCCCAGCGGGGTGCCGGCGAGCGCGGGACGATCGGCGCCCAGCGGGACGAGGCTCTTCTTGTTCGCATCATACAGGAAATAGCGGCCGGGATCGGTATCACTGGCGGCATAGATCAGGTGGATCTTCTCGTCCGCGCTGGAATCGACGATGTTGATGAGGGGCAGGGTCGACAGCGCCCGCGAAAGGCCGGTGGCGAGCTTTTCGTATTCCGGATCGAAGAAGCCGACCTGCCGACGCTCTTTGGAAAAGGTCGCACCCACCACGCGGCCGCGACGGCCGACCGTCAGGACGCCCGAAACATCGACGTCGGGATCGGCGAAGGCGAGGTCCTTCTTCATCGAACCGTCCAGCGCGACGCGGTAGAGCACGTCGCGCCCTTTCGTCTTTTCGATGACGTAGGCGACATTGGCAGTGCCATCGACCGCCAGCGGCACCATCCCGGTCTCGTCGACCTGCGAATAGACGGAAAACGGCTTCCAGTCCTTGCTGCCGGCGGTACGATAATAATAGCTTACCTTGCCGTTGCCCTGCCAGCCGAAGCGATACGCCTCGTACTGCGCCTTTATGCGGATATTGCCGGTGCCATCGCCGATGTAGCGTCCGACGATCGGGTCTGCGCTTTCGATATGGTCGACCTTCCCGGTGCGGGTGTCGAGCAGGTCGACCGCCAGACCCTGCGCCTTGCTGCCGACGGTGATCGAATTGCTTTTCAGCGGCACGTAATTGCGGGCGATCAGCACCTTGTCGGTCGCGCCGTCACGCCAGTCGACGACATAGCCATCGGATCGGCTGATGTAGTCCTGGGCGGTTTGCATGATGCCCAGCGGCGTCGGGTTGTTGCCGTCGGCATCCATGGCGATCAATCGCGAATAGCTGCTCCACGCCCCCTCTCGGTTGGAAACGCCGTATAGCGAGCAGACGAGCCGGGTATTCGATGCCCAGCCGCAACTGCTGAGCGTCATCGGGTCGCCATTGGCGTAATTCACCGGCTTCACGCTGCCGGACTTCATATCGAGCACCTGTACGACGGTCGCCTGTTTGGGGCCGGGCGAGATGAAGGCGACGCGGGTGCCATCGGGTGACAGGCTGGCGTCCGAAATGCTCTCACGCTCGCCGAACGCCGCTGCCGCCTTCGCCGGCTCCAGCCGGACCTGTGCCAGCGCACCGGCCGATGTCAGCGCGCCCGCCACGACCACTGCCGTAGCGCCAGAGACCATCATCCGCATGTAAACCCCCAAGCCCCCTCGTTATTCTGTGCGGTGAAGTCTGGCGACGCGGCACGAGCATGGCAAGTCCGCAGACCCGCCATGCTCGTGCCCGGATCAGCCGCCCCCGCCCGCCAGCGCCGCGAGCAGCAGCAGCGCGACGATGTTGGTGATCTTGATCATCGGGTTGACCGCCGGGCCGGCGGTGTCCTTGTACGGATCGCCGACGGTGTCGCCGGTCACCGCGGCCTTGTGGGCTTCGGAGCCTTTGCCGCCGTAATTGCCGTCTTCGATGTATTTCTTGGCATTGTCCCACGCGCCCCCGCCGCTGGTCATCGAGATCGCGACGAACAGGCCGGAGACGATGACGCCGAGCAGCATCGCGCCGAGCGAAGCGAAGCCCTGTGCCTGACCGGCGACCGCGGTGATGATGAAGTAGAGCGCGATCGGGCTGACGACGGGGAGTAGGCTGGGTACGATCATCTCCTTGATCGCGGCGCGGGTGACGAGGTCGACGGTGCGGGCGTAGTCTGGCCGGCTGGTGCCGAGCATGATGCCGGGATTGTCGCGGAACTGGCCGCGCACCTCCTCGACCACCGCGCCCGCCGCGCGGCCGACCGCGGTCATGCCGAACGCGCCGAACAGATAGGGCAGCAATGCGCCGAGCAGCAGGCCGACGATGACGTAGGGGTTGGACAGGCTGAAATCGACGGTGACGTCAGGGAAGTAGGTCTGGAGGTCGGTGGTGTACGCGCCGAACAGCACCAGCGCGGCTAGGCCGGCGGAGCCGATGGCATAGCCCTTGGTCACTGCCTTGGTCGTGTTGCCGACCGCGTCGAGGGCATCGGTGCGCTGGCGGACGTCGTCGGGCAGGCCCGCCATCTCGGCGATACCGCCCGCATTGTCGGTGACGGGTCCGTAGGCGTCGAGCGCCACCACCATGCCGGCGAGCGCGAGCATCGCGGTCGCCGCGAAGGCGATGCCGATGATGCCAGCGAGCTGATAGGTGGCGATGACCGCGACGACGATGACCAAGGTGGGGAGCGCGGTCGATTCGAGGCTAATCGCGAGGCCCTGGATCACGTTGGTGCCGTGACCGGTCTGGCTGGCGGCAGCGATCGACTTCACCGGGCGATAGTTGGTGCCGGTGTAATATTCGGTGATCCAGACGATCAGCCCGGTGACGGCGAGGCCGATGACCATGCACCAGAACAGGTCCATGCCGGTGAAGCTGGGGATCGCACCCGCCACCGCGGCGGGGCGGTCGAAGCCCGTCGTCAGGTCGTCGGACACCGCGTCGAGGAAGCCGGCGCTGCCGATGGTGCGGCTGAGGTCGCCGAGCACATATTGCGTGGCGAAATAGATCGCCGGGATCGACAGCAATGCCGAGGTCCAGAACCCCTTGTAGAGCGCGCCCATGATCGTCCCCTTGCCGAGGCGGACCATGTAGGTGCCGATGATCGAGGTGATGATGCACACGCCGCCGACGAGCAGCGGCAGCGTCATCAGCCGCATCAGTTCGGCGGCATCGGCGCGGATCAGCAGCGCGATCGAGATCATGGTGACGCCCAATGTGACGACGTACGTCTCGAACAAATCGGCGGCCATGCCGGCGCAGTCGCCGACATTGTCACCGACGTTATCGGCGATGACAGCCGGGTTGCGGGGGTCGTCCTCCGGAATGCCGGCCTCGACCTTGCCGACGAGGTCGGCGCCGACGTCCGCGGCCTTGGTGAAGATGCCGCCGCCGAGGCGCGCGAAGATCGAGATGAGCGAGGCACCGAACGCCAGCGCGGTCAGCGCTTCGACGATGATGCGGTCGTTGGGGGCGTGGCCCGCGGGTCCGGTGAGATACCAGAAGAAGGTGCTGATCGCGAGCAGTCCCAGCCCGGCGACGAGCATGCCGGTGACCGCGCCCGATCGGAACGCCATGGTCAGGCCGCCCTGCAACGACGTCCGCGCAGCCTCGGCGGTGCGCACGTTGGCGCGGACCGAGATGTTCATGCCGACATAGCCGGCGACGCCCGACAGCACCGCGCCGATGACGAAGCCGATCGTCGAGATCGTGCCGAGCGCGAAGAACAGGATGACCGCGACGATGACGCCGACGATCGCGATGGTGGTGTATTGCCGGCCCAGATAGGCCTTGGCGCCCTCCTGGATGGCGGCGGCGATGTCCTGCATCTTGGCATCGCCGGGCGACGCGCGCAGCACTTGCTGGCTGGTGATGAAACCATAGACCACGGCGATGACGCCGCAGAGGATGGCGATGGCGACCGTGGTCATTCCCGCATATCCTTCTCCTGTTGACGCCCGGCCGGTGTGACCCCGGTCTCGTGCGGTTGGGCGGAGGCTATGGCGATGCGGGGACAAGCGCAAGCGATTGAGGTTAAGGCCGTCTGATCACCCCCATGTGTGGGACGACGGGTGACGCCTAATGCTGAAACCCGATCCTGTCCGGCAGCGGAACCGCCTCGCTTCCGTCTTGGAGCTTCAATCCCTCGCCGCGTGCGAAGCGGCCGAGGCGCGTGGCGGGTACGGGCGGGACCGTGTTGGCGGGCATCGCGAACAGCAATTCGTAATCGTCGCCTGCCGTGGCCGCCCTCAGACGCGCATCGCGGTCATCGCCGGCAAAGGCACGATAGTCCGCGGATAGCGGCACGGTGGCGAGGTCGAGAATCACGGCGAGGCCGCTTGCGTCGGCCATGCGGGCGGCATCGATCAGCAGACCATCGCTGACGTCCATCATCGCATGCGCGATCCGCGACAGCACGCGGCCCTCGGCCAGGCGTGGCGTCGGCCGGCGATAGCGGTCGACGAGCGCGACCGGGCCGTCCGCACCGCGCGCGATGGCGAGGCCGGCGCCCGCATCGCCGATCGTGCCGGTGACCCACAGCGCGTCGTTCTCGCCCGCCCCGCCGCGGGGAGGAGCCGGCGTGTCGCAGCCGAAGGCGGTGACGGTGATGACGCGCGGCGCACCCGCGGGCAGCCGGATCGTGTCGCCGCCGAGCAGCGCGGTGCCGCATGCGGTCAGTACGTCGCCCAGCCCGACGAGGAACGCGCGGTCCCATGCGTCGTCGCTCAGCGGATAGTTGAGGAGGATGCCGTCGGGCTTCGCTCCCTTGCCGGCAATGTCGGACAGGTTGGTCGCGACGACCTTCCACGCCACGTCTGCCGGCGTATCCGTCGACAGGAAGTGGACGCCCTCGACCAGCGTGTCGGTGGTGACGACGAGGGGGGCGTGGACCAGCCGTGCGGCATCGTCGCGCAGGCCGCGTGCGGAGGGATGGAGCGGCAGGGTCCGCAAGGCGGCGAGGAAGTCGGCTTCGGTCATCTGTGCTGCTCCCTCTACCGGGGCCGTTCCGGTTGCCCCACTCAACGATGCGGATTGCTCCCCCGCAAGGGGAAGGGGGACCGTTCGGCGCCAGCCGAGCGGCGGAGATACGCGGCGTCCTTCGGAACGGGTCCGTCGCTTACCTCCCCCTCCGTCACGACGTAGCGGCGCGCCCCCCTTCGCGGGGGACGGCGGATAAAGTCTCCGTCAGGAGGCCTCAGGCGGGCCGCACGTCCTTGGCGATCCCGTCGAGCAATCCGTTGACGAAGCCGGTCTCGCGCCGTTCGTAGAAGGCGTGGGCGACGTCGACATATTCGCTGATCGTCGCGCCGACCGGCACGTCGGCGCGGGCCATCAGTTCGTAGGTGCCGGCGCGCAGGATCGCCTTCATCGGCTTGTCGAGGCGAGCGAGCGTCCAGCCGCTCGCCAGCTTCTTTTCGATCGCGAGGTCGATCTCGCCGCCACGGGCGGTGGTACCCTTCACCAGATCGTCGAAGAAATCCTGATCGGCTTCGGCATATTCGGCGTCCTCGATCGTCGCGCCCAACCGGTGGTTGTGGAATTCATGGAGCAGGGCGGGCACGGCCGTCCCCTCCATTTCGTGCTGGTACAGTGCCTGGACGGCGGCGAGGCGGGCGGCGGCGCGCGCCTGAGTGCGGTTCGAGGTTCGTGACATCGGGCCGGCATGTAGTCGTCCGGGCGCCATCCGTCACCCCTTTGCCCGTTGCGCGCGCGCCGGGGCATCCAAAAACGCCTTGGCTCGTTCCGCGTTCAAGGGACGAGGATGGAGGCTAAACATGGGTGATAGCTCGGATAATGTGGTCATCGGTGTCGTGCTGTGGCTGGTCGCGCTATCGGTGGTGATGGCAGCCGTCGGCATCTGGCTGGGCCGGTCGCATCGCCTGCGCTCGCGCCGCATCGCGCTGATCTGGGCGATGGCCTCGATCGCACCGCTGTTCGGGGCGGGGGCGTATATGTACCTGCGCCACAGCGCGATGGAGGCGGAGGGCGTGACGCGTCCGGGCGTCACCAACGTGCCGCCGGGGCAGGGGCGGTAGGTCACGTGTCCGGATCGGCCGGGACACCTTTAAGCCTCTCCCGCGAGGGAGTTCGGGAATGACGGAGGGGAAGGTAGGCGACGAACCGCGATATCGCGGACGCTGCCTGCCTCCCCCTCCACTATTCGGCTTGCGCCGAACGGTCCCCTTTCCATTGCGGGAAGGAAATCAGGCGTAGTTTACGGCATCAGCACCGTGTCGACGACGTGGATCACACCGTTCGACTGCATCACGTCGGCGATCGTGACGTGGCTCATGCCGCCCTTGGCATCGGTGAGCATGATCTTGTTGCCCATGCGCGATGCGGTCAGCGGCTCGCCCTGTACCGTGGTCAGCGTCGCCTTGCCGCCACCGGCCTTGATCGCGGCGACCAGCTGCTTCGACGTCATCGTGCCGGCGACGACATGATAGGTCAGGATGCTGGTCAGCGTCGCCTTGTTCTCCGGCTTCACCAGCGTGTCGACGGTGCCGGCGGGCAGCTTGGCGAAGGCGGCGTTGGTCGGTGCGAACACGGTGAACGGGCCGGGACCCGACAGCGTCTCGACCAGGCCGGCGGCCTTGACCGCGGCGACCAGCGTCGTGTGATCCTTCGAATTCACCGCATTCTCGACGATGTTGCGGGTCGTGAGCATCGCGGCGCCGCCGACCATCGGGTTCTTGGCGGCCGACATCGCGGGACCCGCGGCGAGCAGGGCAACGGCGGCAATCGCGCTGCGGAACTGGAATTTCGTCATGGGGCATCCTTCTCGTGTCGCACCCGGTGAGGGTTGCTGGAAGGAGGTACGCTGCCGGGTCGGGAATGGATGAGGGTAGCGATAGGAGATCGGCTAGAGCGTTGAGGCGGCGGAGAACTTTGTGAAGGTCGCTCCTGTTGGATGACCAAGCGGTGCTGGTGATGCCGAAAGTGGGTGGAAAGCGGTCGGACTGCTTACCGGGTGATGACGAACATTTGTTGCAGCATGGACGACAGGTCCCTGTCCCGGTCGGGCCGCACCGGAAGCTCCATTCGATCCCGAACGACGCTCGTAAGATAGTCGGCGATTTGCTCCACGGGCGCATCGGCTTTCAGCATTTCGAGCACCCGAGGCGCATAAATGTCGTACTCGTCCGCAGCCGCTTCGATACCCCGCACGCCGATCGGGTCCCAGGCCCAGTGCAGGGCAACTTGGATCATTCGTAAGCTGGTATCGTCGTTCATCACGCTATCCTACGATCTGCGCCAAATATCCGGAATGGGCGCTTACAGGCGTTCGCCCGCCTCGCTACCGGTTCAGCCGCAGCCTTAGCGCTACCGACCGCGCATGTGCCGGTAGGCCTTCGGCCTCGGCCAGCGCGACCGTTGCCGGGCCGAGCTCTGCCAGCGCGGTCTCGTCCAGCCCCAGGAAACTGGTGCGCTTCATGAAGTCGAGCACCGACAGGCCGCTGGCAAAACGGGCGCGGCGGCCGGTGGGGAGGACGTGGTTGGGACCGGCGACGTAATCGCCGATCGCTTCCGGCGTATGACGGCCGAGGAAGACGCTGCCGGCGTGGCGGACGCGGTCGAACAGGGACTGCGGATCGTCGACCGCGAGTTGCAGATGTTCGGGGGCGAGGCGGTCGATCAGGGGGCAGGCCTGTTCGAGTGTCTCCACGACGACGATCGCGCCGTTGGCGTCCCATGCCGCGCGCGCCACGGCGGCGGTGGGCAGGATCGCGAGTTCGTCGTCGACCGCCCGTGCGACGCGATCGGCGTAGGTGGCATCGTCGGTGAACAGGATCGATTGGGTGGTGGTGTCGTGCTCGGCCTGGCTGAGCAGGTCGGCGGCGGTCGTTTGGGGATCGTTCCTCGCATCGGCGACGACGACGATCTCGCTGGGGCCGGCGACCATGTCGATGCCGACGACGCCATAGACCTGGCGCTTGGCTTCGGCGACCCAGGCGTTGCCGGGGCCGGTGACGACATCGACCGGCAGGATGCGGCCGGCGCCATAAGCGAGCGCGGCGATCGCCTGCGCGCCGCCGATCCGCCATACCTCGTCCACCCCGGCGAGGTGCGCGGCGGCGAGGACGAGGGGGTTGATCTGGCCGTCCGGCGTGGGCGTGACCATCACCAGACGTTCGACGCCGGCGACCTTGGCGGGGATTGCGTTCATCAGCAGCGACGACGGATAGGCCGCGCGGCCGCCGGGGACGTAGATGCCGGCTGCGTCGACGGCGCTCCAGCGTGCGCCGAGGCGAACGCCGGCGGCGTCGGTATAGTCGGTATTCTCCGGCTTCTGACGTTCGTGATAGGCGCGGATGCGGGTCGCGGCGAGATCCAGCGCGTGGCGGAGTTCGGGCTCCAGCGCCTCGTACGCCGCGGCGCAAGCGGCGGGTTCGATCCGCCAGCCGGTTTCGGACAGGTCGTGCCGATCGAGCTTGCGGGTGAAGGCATCCACCGCCGCCTCGCCATCGTCGCGGACGGCGCGAATGATGGTGGCGACATCGCGGGTAACGTCGGCGGAGGCTTCGCGGCGCCCCTCGACCAGCGCGGTGAACGCGTCGGCGAACCCGGCGTCGGTGGTGTCGAGGCGGATCACTTGGCGGCTCCTGCGACGGCGCGGCGGAATGCCTCGACCAGCGGCACGACTTCAGGGCGGGTCTTCATCGCGGCGCGGTTGACGATCAGGCGGCTGGTCACCTCTGCGATCACCTCGACCTCGACCAGTCCGTTCTCCTTGAGCGTGCGGCCCGACGAGACGAGGTCGACGATGCGCGGGGCGAGGCCCAGCGTGGGGGCCAGCTCCATCGCGCCGTTCAGCTTGACGCATTCTGCCTGCACGCCGCGCGCGGCGAAATGTGCGGCCGTGATGTGCGGATATTTGGTGGCGACGCGGACGTGGCTCCAGCCGCGCGGATCGTCGGTCGCAGCCATCGCGACCGGTTCGGCGACCGAGATGCGGCAATGGCCGATGCCGAGATCGACCGGCGCATAGAGTTCGGAATAATCGAACTCCGCCAGCACGTCCGACCCGACGATGCCGAGCTGCGCCGCCCCGTGCGCGACGAAGGTGGCGACATCGAACGCCCGCACCCGGATCAGTTCGATATGCGGCACATCGGTGGCGAAGCGCAGCGCGCGGCTGTCGGGATCGCCGAACGCCGCCTCCGGATGCACGCCGGCACGGGCGAGCAGGGGAAGGGCCTCGGCGAGGATGCGGCCTTTCGGCACGGCGATGACTAGGGGTGGTGTCGGCACAGGCGGGCCTTACCGGTGGGGTGGGACGCGTGCAACACGGCCGCCAACGTGGTCGGATCACCGCATGTGCCGATCCGGGCGATGGCGCGTTGTCGAATGGATCGCAATCTGGGGGGGGCATCGTGACGGGCGGGTATCTGGCGGGCAAGGGCGCGTATCTGCTGCAACGGCTGACGCGGCAAATCTGGTTGCGGGCGTCGCTGTTCAGCATCGCCGGCGTGCTGACCGCGCTGGTGGCGGCATGGCTGGCGCCCGTCATTCCCGACGAGCTCAGCCTGACCGTCGGGGGCAAGGCGGTCGACAACATCCTGACGATCCTCGCGTCCAGCATGCTGGCGGTCACCACCTTCGCCTTGTCTGCGGCGGTCACCGCTTATGGCGCGGCGACCAGCACGGTGACGCCGCGCGCGACCCAATTGCTGATCGCCGATCGCTTCACCCAGAACGCGCTGTCGACGTTCGTCGGTACGTTCCTGTTCAGCATCGTCGGGATCATCGCGCTGACCACCGGATTCTACGGTGACAAGGGCCGGGTCGTCCTGTTTTTCGCATCGGTCGTGATCGTCGCGATCATCGCGATCACGCTGCTGCGCTGGATCCAGCACCTGTCGACCTTCGGCCGGGTGCAGAACACGATCGAGCGGGTCGAGCGTGCAGCGCTGGAGGCGATGACCGCCTGGGCGGAGGCGCCGTGTCTGGGCGGGACGTGCGCCGTCTCGGTTCCGGCCGATGCCGTCGCCGTGTGTGTCGACGGCACCGGGTACGTCGGCCACATCGATATGGTCGCGCTGTGCCGGATCGCGACCCGACATGACCTGATCGTCCATGTCGCCACGTTGCCGGGGTCGTTCGTCCATCCGGCCCGCCCGGTGGCCCGGATCGAGGGACGTTGCGACGAATCCCTGTCGGCGGCGGTATCGGTGTCGATCGCAGATGCCTTCTCGATCCAGCCCGACCGCAATTTCGATCAGGATCCGCGCTTCGGCCTGATCGTGCTGGCCGAAATCGCGTCGCGCGCCCTGTCGCCGGCCGTCAACGATCCCGGCACCGCCATCCGCGTCATCGGCGGCGCGCATCGGGTGCTCGCCGCCCTGGTCGACACACCGGCGGACGGCGAGCGGCGGTTCGACCGGGTGCATGTACCCGATCTCGACGTGGACGACCTGTTCGTCGACGCTTTCCGCCCGATCGCGCGGGACGGCGCGGGGGTAGTAGAGGTGCAGTTGCGCCTGCAGGCGACGCTGACGGCGCTGGCGCACCATGCGCCGTCACGGTTCGGCGCGGCGGCGCGGGCCGCGTCCCGGTCCGCAATGACCCGCGCCGAAGATGCGCTGGACGCGGACGATGTCGCCACCTTGCGCAGCGGCGACATTCACCGGGGCTGACCGGGGCGGCCCGAACCGCCCCGGTCGACCGGCTCAGTAGAAGAAGCGGTTGTATACCTGCGCGACGCGACCCGACCGCGTATCGACCAGCACCACGTCGTTGCCGTAGCGGACCCAGCGCTGATAGCCGTAGCCCGGACGCGGCAGGCGATAGGTGTTGTAGTCGTTGATCCAGTACCGCTGCCCGTAATATTGCGGGGCGAATCGATAGCCGACGTTCACCGGGCGATAGCGATAGCCGCGCGGGCCGGCATAGGCACCGCGGGTATAGACGTTGCGGTGGCTGCGGCGATAGTCGCGCCAGTCTTCGCGCAGCTCGCGGCGATCCTCACGCACTTCGCGGCGGGCCTCGCGGATATCACCGCGGTCGCCATAGCGGCGGGCTTCGGCCAGTTCGCGCTGGCTCTGGCGAACCTCGCGCTGGCTCTGCCGAACTTCACGACCGCTTTGCGCGGTGGCGGCTCCGGCCGGCAGGATGGTCGCGGCAGCCAGCGCGGCGATGATGAACTTACGCATGATACGTCTCTCCTCGTAACGATCCGCCGCGTCCCGAAGGATGCGGCATGGCGGCGTTTTGCGCCGCATCGGCTGAACGCATGAGGAATGTTTTGGTCAGCGTTGCGAAAGGGTTGTGCCGGGCTTGCCCCCTCTCCCGGGGGGCGAGGAGACAGGCGCCGTACCGCTTCAGATGTTCCAGCGCCGCATCGCCGTGACAACCGCATCGGGTTTTTCCCACGGCACGAAATGCCCTGCGTCGATCTTCTCCACCGTCAGCCGCGGCACGTACGGCCCCAGATCGTCGACCAGTACCGGCAACAAGGCCGAATCGCGCATGCCCCAGATCACCAGCGTATCCTGCGTCACCGGGGGAAACGGCTTGTCGAGGAAGGCGGGGCGGGGCGCATCCTCGCCCATCGCGGGCACCACGACGCCCGATGCTCGATACCAGTTGAGCATTGCCGTCATCGCCCCCGGCTGCGACCATTCGTCGAGGTACGCCGCCTTGTCCGCCCCGCCGATCGCGTGCGTGACATGATGGGCGAAGGTCGATCCGAGGAACTTCTCCAGCCCCGTACCGGTCAGCCCCCGATCGATCGTCGTGTCGCGGAAGCGGGTGATATACTGGCTGGCCTTGCGCTGCTCCGGCTCGTCGAACAGCGCGCGCTGGAAGAGATAGGGGTGAGGCGCGTTGACGATCACCAGTCGCGCGATGCGATCCGGTCGACCGAGCGCCGCCATCCACGCGATCGCGCCGCCCCAGTCGTGGCCGACGAGCGTGAAGCGATCGATTTTCAGATGGTCGGCGAGTGCGATCAGGTCGCCCAGAATTTTGTCGGCCGCGTAATGTTCGACGCCTTCGGGCTTGGACGATCGTGCGAAGCCGCGCTGGTCGGGGGCGACGACATAATGGTCGCGGGCGAGGTCGGGGATGATCCCGCGCCAGGTGCGGTGTGATTCGGGAAAGCCGTGGAGCAGGATGACCGGCGGATGCGCGGGATCGCCGGCGATCGCGACGTCGAGTTCGACGCCGGTGGAGAGGGCGATGCGTTGCAGCGGGGGAGTGGTCATCGATGGCTCTCCTTGGTTCTTATGGTCTTGGGTTCTTATGGTCTTGTTCGCATCCGATCATGTGCCCCCGCGGAGGCGGGGACACTATATTGGGTTCGCGCCATCGCGGTAGTGCGAGCAGGCGTTACGGATAGCTCACCGTGTTCGGTACTTCGGGAATCGGGATCCATTCCTTGTCGTCGCCGGGCACGACCGGGAATTCACCGGCTTTCCAGGCGCGCTTGGCTTCGTTGATCCGTTCGCGGCTGGACGAAACGAAATTCCACCAGACATGGCGCGGCGTCTTGAAGGCGTCGCCGCCCGCCAGCATCGCCCGTCCGCCGCTCGACGAGCGCAGCGTCGCCGCGATGCCGGGACGCAGGACGTAGAGCTTCATCGGTTCCAGCGGCACGCCCTCCAGCGTCGCTTCGCCCATCGCGAGGTACACCGCGCGCTCTTCCGCCGCGGCGTCGATCGGGATGCTGGCGCCGGCATCGAGCACGATGTCGGCATAGATCGTGCCCGCATAGGTCGTGGTCGGCGCGGCGACGCCCCACAGGTCGCCCATGATGATCCGCGCACGGGCGCCATGCGCCTCGATCGTCGGCAATTGCGCCTTGGCGACGTGCTCGAACGCCGGGTTCATCTCCTCCTGCGCCTCGGGCAGCGCCAGCCAGGTCTGGATGCCGGACAAATTCGGACCGTTGGTGCGCTCGTCACCGGGCGATCGCTCCGAATGGACGATGCCGTGACCGGCGGTCATCAGATTGACCGCGCCCGGCTCGATCCGCGCGCTGGTGCCGAGCGAATCGCGATGATCGATCGCTCCGTCGAACAGATAGGTGACGGTCGCCAGATTGATATGCGGATGCGGGCGCACGTCGATGCCGTTGCCGACCCCCAGATGCGCCGGTCCCATCTGGTCGAAGAACAGGAACGGCCCGACCATCGTCCGCTCCTTGTTCGGCAAGGTCCGGTGGACCTTGAACCCGCCCAGATCGTGCGTGACCGGAGTAATGGTCTGAAGGACGAAATCATCGAGCATGGTGGGGCTCCGTTGCTTCGAGCAGTGCCGCAAGATCGGCAGGGTAGATGGTTTCCGGCCAGTCGGCCAGTTCGCGGGGATCGAACCAGCGCGAGCCCGCCAGCAGGCGCTGCTCCAGCGCCGTCAGCGCGCCGGCCCGCACCTCGTGCGTGTCGACATCCACGCGGAAATAGCGCTCGTCGGCCGTCACCTCGACCCCCTCGAACGTCAGGAATTCGGCGGTGCGCTGCGCCACCTGCGGGCCGCAGTCTATGTCGAGGCCGACCTCCTCCCACAATTCGCGGCGGGCGGCGGCTTCGTAGCTTTCGCCGGGATCGACCGCACCGCCCGGCGTGCACCACAAAGGCGGGCGATCGACCGGCGTGAAGCGCATCAGCAGCACGCGGCCGCCCGCATCGACGAGTAGGATGCGGGCGGCGGGGCGGGGGATGCGAACCATGGACCGGGTTCTACGGCGCGTGTCGGGCGGTGCGAAGGGGCAATCGGGAAACGCTGGATTGCTCCTCCTTCACGTTCAATCCCCGTCGAGCTCCGGATAATGACGGAATATGCCATCCTCGTTGAACGGCAGCCGCCGATCGCTTTTCATATAGGCCCGGATACCCGGCAACTCGCCCACCGCTGCATGGGTATGCAGCAGATGGGGATAGTTGGGCGCCAGCGTCGCCATCCGGCGCGGGAACATGTAACGCAGCCCCTCGACCAGCTGGAACAGCGAGGTGTCGCCATAGGTCCAGCGGTGATCGATCAGCCAGTGGCTCGGCCCCTGCCGCGCCGCATCCTCGAAATGGTCGAGGTATTTCGGCAGCCGCTCGTCGCGGAACTGCGTCGCGGCCCGCGCCGCCTCGGCCTTCTGGTCGTCGTAATAGTCCATCATGCCGACCGGATGGTGGACGTTATGCACCTCCGCCACCAGATCCGCGATCGTCAGCTGCAACTGGTTGAGCCAGTATCGGTCGGCGAGGTTGGACGGCACCAGATCGTGCTGCTGGCCCAGAAACTGGAGGATGTTGGCGACCTGCGCCACGGCATGGCCATCGAGCGCCAGATAGGGCGGCGCGAACGGGCCCCGGCCGTTGGCGGCGCGCGCTTCCAGATCCGCCATCATCGCCTCGACGCCCGCGTCCCGCGCGCAATCCTCATAGTCGATGCCGGCGGCTTCGAGCGCGAGGCGAACGAACTCGCCGCGCCCCTGGATCGAGGGCCAGTACCACAGCCGATAGGCCATTCGTCATTCTCCGGGAGCGCGGGCCCGGATGGCGAGCGCATGGATGCGCGTGGACAACAGATCGGCGAGCGCTTGGTTCACCGCCCGCTGCCGCGCGACGCGGCTGGCGCCGATGAAGGCGGGGCTTTCGACGATCACCGTGAAGTGCGATTCACCGGTGCCGTCGTCGCCCATATGGCCGGCATGGTGGTGACTGTCATTGACGACCTCGAGGTGCGTCGGATCGAGTGCCGCGGTCAGACGGGCGGCGATGATGTCCGCCAAGGGAACGGAGGCGGGAGCGGTAGCGGTGTCGTTCATCGCGCCTATATAGCGGAATTGCGCAAGATTAGGGAGCGTTCGTGGCGCGCGGGAGCGAGAAGAAGGAACGGCCGCAGACGCGGTTTCACGGCCGGATGGAAGCGCAGGGCCGGGTGTGTGCCGAGCCGGGATGCGAAGAGCCGGGCGAATTCCGTGCGCCGCCACTGGAAGGTGCGGGGGACGGCGGCGGTCCGGGCGCATTCCGCTGGATGTGCCTCGAACACGTCAGGGCCTTCAACAGCCGCTACAATTATTTCAACGGGATGACCGCGGACGAGATCCACCACGCCCAGCGTCCGCTGGCGGGCTGGGAGCGGGAGACGCGTGCGTTCGCGCGCGCTGGCACCGGCGATGCCGGACCGCGCTGGGCGGACTTCAGCGATCCGCTCGACGCGATCGGCGCCCGTTACCGGCGCGAGGTCGCACCCGACCGGCCGGACGGCAAGCCGCTGTCCGGGCAGGACAGGATCAGCCTGAAGGTGCTGGGACTGGCACCGGATTCGGACCGCTCCGCCCTGCGAAAGCGTTATTCGGAACTGGTCCGCAAATATCATCCCGACAGGAACGGCGGCGATCGCAGCCACGAGGCGAGCTTGCAAAAGGTGATCGCGGCATACCAGCAACTGCGACAGGCACCTGCGTTCGTGTAACGCCTTATCAGTTCGCAGGGCTTCGATGTTCGTCGTCGCTCCGGGACGGTGCGCGGCTGGCACGGTTCGACCAGATCACGTCCCTTCGCGATCGCGGTTCTGCGCCAGAAAAGGCGGGGCGTGTTATTCCGCGATGTGCGGCGTATTCGCCCGCGCCGTTACCGCAATCTCTTCCAGCTGGTCGATCGAAGCGCCCCAGCCGGCCTCGAACCCCATCGCTGCATGGCTGTCCCGCGCCTCGGCGGTCCAGTGCCGCGCCGTCGCGGTGTAGCGGGTCTTGCCGCCTTCGTCCGCGAACGTGTCGATGCGGACCATGAACGGGCCTGCCGGGTGCCAGCCGGCGGTGAATGCGTCTGTCGAGACGATGCGGGCGCCGGGTACGACCTCTAGGTACACGCCCTCCAGCCGGTTCTCCTCGCCGTTCGGCCCACGCATCACGATCACCGATGCGCCGCCGGTGACGAGGTCCTGCGTCACGAACTCGGCAATCCACGGCTTCGGACAGAACCACGCGCCCGTGTCCTCGGTCCATGCGCGCCAGACCGCATCGACCGGTGCATCGATCAGGCGGGTGATCGACAATTCGTAATTCATGCGGCGTCTCCTCCCTTGCGCGGTCCGACGATGCCGAGCTGATGCCCGTACGGATCGACGATGTTGGCCGAATAGTCGCCGCCGGGGATCGGGTCGGGACCCTGGATCAGCTTGCCGCCACCGGCCTCCGCCGTCGCGACCGCGGCGTCGATGTCGACGACGAGGAAATAGCTGTTCCATTGCTGCGGTGCGCGGGTGAGGGTGCTCGACATCACCGCGCCGGGCCGAGCCTCACCCGCGCCGAGGAACGCGTATTCGCCCATCTCGCCCATCGGCATCGCGCCTTCCCTCGTCCAGCCGAACAGGCCGCCGTAGAAGGCGAAGGCGGCGTCGGGATCGGGCGTGGCGAGTTCGATCCACACGGCATGGCCATGCGCGTCGTCGGCCTGTTTGAACGGACGGGCCGGATCCTCGGTGGACGGTTGCATCACCGAGAAGGGCACGCCCTGCGGATCGAGCAGGACCGCGAACCGGCCGACGTGGGGGATGTCCATCGGACCGAAAGCGACGCTGCCGCCGAGATCGCCGGCTTTGACGAGCGTCGCGGCGAGATCGAGGCTGAGGAAATAGATCGACCAGCCGCCACCCGGCGGCGCCCCCGGCGGAGGTGTCATCAACCCGGCGATGCCGTCGCCATCGGGGGCAGAGGCGATCACGTACCCGCCATGCTCGACCACCGGCGAGGTGCGGGTCGTCCAGCTGAACAGCTGCCGGTAGAAGGTGGCGGCGGCGACGTGGTCCGGCGTGCTCAGTTCGAACCAGATCGGATGGCCATCGGTCAGGGTCATCGTCATCGCTCCCGTCAGGACTGGAACAGCTTGGCGAACCCGCCGTAGACCATGCGCTTGCCGTCGAAGGGCATGTCCTCGGGCGCGGTCTGCATGCGCTCGTCCGCCATCGTCGCCGCCATGCCGGTGTCGCGCACCGCCTTCGACGGCCATTCGACCCAGGAAAACACCACCGTCTCGCCGTCCTGCAGCTGCACCGCTTGTGGAAAGCCCGTGACCTTGCCGGCAGGGACATCGTCGCCCCACGCCTCGACCACGCGAGTGGCGCCGTGGTCGCGGAATACGGCTTCGGCACGTTCGGCCATCGCCAGATACGTCGTGCGGTCTTTCACCACCATCAGGAATCCGTCGACATAACCGTCTGCGGCAGATGGCGTGCCGGTCTCGACCAGCACCTCGAACCCGCCATAGATCATCCGCCTGCCATCGAACGGCATCGTCGCGGCGAGTTCCTCCATCTTCGGATCGGCCATGATCCGCGCGGCGACCGCATTGCGCGTCGCCTTGTCGGGATACTCGATCCAGCTGAAAACCACCGTCTCGTCGGCGGTCGCCTGCACCGCACGATGGAAGTCGGTCAGCGTCCCGTGCGGAACATCGTCGCCCCAGCATTCGCAATTGCGGGTGGCGCCGGCCGCGTTCAGCATCGCCCAGCCTTTGGCGGCATGCTCGCGATAGGCGTCCCGCTTGCCCGTCGGCACCGCGACGACGAAGCCATCCACATAGGTCATCGAACGTCCTCCTTCGTGTCCAGTCCCTGCGCCTTCAGCCACGCGGCGATTCCCGGCGGCGCAGTGCCGGTGAAGCCCGCCAGTTGCGCATCCAGCGCGCGGCGAAAGGCAGGCCGCGCCTCGCCGCGCGCGACATAGGCGGACAGGTTGGGGTGAGGATCGAGCAGGCCATCGTCCGCGACGATGCGCAGCACGCTGATCATCAGCAGGTCGCCCGCCGTAAAGGCATCGCCGTCCAGCCACGTCCGCTCGCCCATCCGCTGCGACAGGTCGCGGAGCCGGTCGTCGATCCGCCGCAGGACGGAGGGCAGGCGCTGCGCCGACCATGGCTCGCCGCGTTCGAACAGGGTGCAGGTCGCATGGTCCATCATCGCCGGCTCGACCGAGTTGAGCGCGGCGAACATCCATTCGATCGCGCGGGCGCGGGCGGCCGGATCGGCGGGCAACAGGTCGCCGCTGTGCGTCTCCGCGATGTGCAGCACGATCGCACCCGATTCGAACAGCGTCAGGTCGCCCTGTTCGTAGGTCGGCACCTGTCCGAACGGTTGCCTGCTGCGGTGATCGGCCTGCTTCTGACCGCCTTGCGGTAGGTAGCGGACGTCGTACGACTGGCCGACTTCCTCCAGTGCCCAGCGAACACGCAGGTCCCGCACCTGCCCGCGGGCGAAGCCGGGCACCCAGTCGAACGCGGTGATCGTCGGGATCATGACGTCGCCGCCTGATCTGCCGGCTGGCGCATCGCCTGTTCGGCGGCGGCCATGTCCATGTGGAACGGTCCCCAGCCATGCCCGTCCGGATCCTCGAACGCGCGGCTGTACATGAAGCCGTGATCCTCGGGATCGTGCAGCTCGCGCCCGCCCGCGCCTAGTGCGGCTTCGGTGATCGCATCCACCGCCGCGCGGTCGTCGAACGACAGCGCCAGCAGTGCACCGCTCTGCGTGCGGGCATCGATGATCTGCTTATCGGTAAAGGTCGCGTAGAAGGCGTGGTCCAGCAGCATGACGGCGATGCTATCGGACCATGTCATCGACGATCCCCGTTCGTTCGAGAACATCGGATTCTTCTCGAACCCCAGCGCCGTGTAGAAATCGGTGGCGATGGCGACATCGCGCACCGGCAGGTTCACGAAGATCATCTTTGGCATGGCGAACGCTTCCTCTCCGAATCGTCTCTGGCAATGGATGCGCCGGATGCTTACATAAAGCAACTATGAAGTCAGAAAAAGTAACCAAGCTCGACAGGCGATGGTACGACGATGCCTGCGGAACCGCGATGGCGCTGGAATTCGTCGGCGAACGCTGGTCGCTGCTGATCCTGCGCGAACTGATGTTCGGGCCGCGCCGCTTTGGCGAGATCAAGGCGCATTTGAACGGGATCAGCGCCAACGTGCTGACCCAGCGGCTCGACGGACTGGAGGCGGGCGGCATGCTCGTCCGTCGCATGTTGCCGTCGCCCGCGTCGGTGCAGGTCTACGAATTGACCCCTTGGGGTTACGAAATCGAACCGGTGTTGCAGACGATGGGGCGCTGGGCGACGCGATCGCCGCTCCACGACCCGACGCGGCCGTTCTCGCCCGCGTCGGCGATGCTGTCGCTGCGCACGATGATCGATGGGGCGAAGTCCGGCGATCTGGCGATGACGATCGGGTTCCTGCTGGCCGGCGACCGCTTCCTCGCGCGGCTGGAGCGCGGAGCGCTGACGATCGCGCGTGGAGAGCCGGCGGATGCTGACGTGGTGATCGACACCGATCCGACGTCGCTGGCGCTGTGGATCTACGTCAAGCGACCGCTGGCGGAGGCCGAGGCGGACGGATCGCTGCGCTTGTCCGGCGACCGCGCGCTGGCCGAACGGTTCGCCGATCTGTTCGCGCTGCCGGCCAAGATCGCGCCCGCGGCGGCTTGACGGCGGGGCGATCCGTTTCCACTGCATATCCGTTGCGCCGTTCGCTCGCTTCGCGCGTTGGGAGGGGTCGCTAGACACTCGCCCCAGCCCGAATGGTGCCCCGATAACGATGACCGATATCCCGAACACCCAGCCAGACAGCCGCGAAACGACGATCATGGACGCCCCCGACAAAATGGTTGGCGTGCGCGACCTGTTCGGGATCGACAGCGACATGCAGGTCCCTGCCTTCAGCGAGGCGGACGAGCGCGTCCCCGACCTCGACCCCGCCTATGTCTTCGACCCGGACACCACGATGGCGGTGCTGGCGGGCTTCGCGCACAACCGCCGCGTGATGGTGCAGGGCTATCATGGCACCGGCAAGTCGAGCCACATCGAACAGGTCGCGGCGCGCCTCAACTGGCCGTGCATCCGCATCAACCTCGACGCGCACATCAGCCGCATCGACCTGATCGGCCGCGACGCGATCGTGCTGCGCGACGGGCAGCAGGTGACGGAATTCCGCGAAGGTCTGCTGCCATGGGCGTTGCAGACGCCGACCGCGCTGGTGTTTGACGAATATGACGCGGGCCGTCCAGACGTGATGTTCGTGATCCAGCGCGTGCTGGAAACGGAAGGCAAGCTGACGCTGCTCGACCAGAACCGCGTCATCCGGCCGAACCCGTGGTTCCGCCTGTTCGCGACCGCCAACACGGTCGGCCTCGGCGACACCAGCGGCCTGTATCACGGCACGCAGCAGATCAACCAGGGTCAGATGGACCGCTGGAACATCGTGGTCACGCTGAACTACCTGCCCGCCGCGATCGAATCGCAGATCGTGCTCGCCAAGTCCGGCGAATACGACAAGCCGGAAGGCAAGAAGACCGTCGACAACATGGTCCGCGTTGCCGACATGACGCGCAAGGGCTTCATCAACGGCGACATCTCGACCGTGATGAGCCCGCGCACCGTCATCACCTGGGCGCAGAATACGCTGATCTTCGGCGACGTGGGTTTCGCGTTCCGCCTGTCGTTCCTCAACAAGTGCGACGAGAACGAACGCCCGCTGGTCGCGGAATATTACCAGCGCGTTTTCGGCAAGGACTTGCCCGAAAGCGTTGTAGGGAAGGCCTGACGCGTGGCGATCGCCTGCACCTTCGCGCTCAACAGCCGGGCGATGTCGACGCTGGTGGCGCCGGGTGTCGGGAGCTTCGCCGCCTTCTCGGGCTCTGGACGCTGGCGCAACGATCCGAAGGGTGTGGGCGTCGCGAAGATCGGGCCATTGCCGCCCGGCAGCTACTACATCGTCGATCGCGAAAGCGGTGGGCGGCTCGGCTGGCTGCGCGATTTCGTCAAGGATACGTGGTCGGGCATCGATCATTCCAGCTGGTTCGCCTTGCTTCGCGATGACGGCCGACTGGATGACGAGACCTTCGTCGGGCATGTCCGTCGCGGCGAGTTCCGGCTGCATCCGGTCGGCCCGCTCGGTATCAGCGAAGGCTGCGTTACGCTGCAACGTCTGGCCGATTTCACGCGTCTCGCCGCCGCATTGCGTAACGGGCAGACGATCGCCATTCCGAAAGGTGGCGGGCGTGCCTATGGCATGATCGTCGTGTCGTGATACGAGGCCGAACCGCGCGTGGCGCAGCGATCGCGGCGCTGACGCTGGCGATCGCCTGGGTGCTCGGTCGTATCCACTGGCCTGAAAGCGTCGGGCTCGCTGTCAGTGCGCTGTCGGGCCGTCTGGGCGGGTTGGGTATCGAGGATACCGAGGACCTCTTTATGATCCTGTGCTTCGTTGTGGCGTTTTGCGCAGCAGTGGCGATCGTCACGCTCTTTGGCAGGCGGCGCGGCACGGTCCGGCCGACGGAAATACGGAACTGATGGCGAACGAAACCCCTCTCGACCGGTTCAAGGCCGTCCTTGCCGGCACGGCGCGTGCAATCGCGGAAGAGCCTGAGGTGGAACTGGCGTTCACCGCCGACGCGCCGACGCAAAGCGGCAAGCATATCAAGGTGCCGATGCCCGCACGCGCACTGCCCGCTGAGCAGGTCGCGGAGGCGCGCGGATTCGCCGATGGCTTCGCGTTGCGATTGCGGCATCACGATAGCGCGATGCACCTGAAGGCGGCGCCGCCGGAAGCCGTCGCGCGCGCCGTATTCGACGCGGTCGAAACCGCGCGGGTCGAGGCGCTGGGTAGCCGCGGCTATGCGGGTATCTCCGAAAATCTGGCACACGCGCTCGACGTTCGATTGCGGGCCGACCCGATCACTCGCGCCCGCACTCGCGAGGAAGTCCCGCTGTCGACGGCGCTGTCGCTGCTGGTGCGGGAAAAACTGACCGGGATCGAATCGCCGGCCGCCGCCGCACCCGGTCTGGCGCTGGTGCGTGAATGGATCGACGAGCGCACCGACCTGTCGGCGCTCAACCTCGCCCTCGACGACCAACGTGCGTTCCAGTCGCTCGCGATGAAGATGCTCGAAGACCTCGAACTGGTCGAGGGCGAGATCCTGCCCGAAAACGCCGACGACGGCGGCTCGGAGGATGAGGGCAGCGACGAACAGCAGCAGGACGAAAGCGAGGAAGGCGACGATGATCAGGCCGGGCAGGGCGATGGCGAAGTCGATGCCCGCGGCGAGGCGCAGGAATCGGACAGCGACGAGGGCGAGGGCCAGGAATTCGGCGACGAATCGATGGACGATCTCGACGGCGAACCCGGTGACGACGGCGATGAGGGGATGCAGCCGGTCCGCCCCAATCGCCCGAACAGCGACTTCATGCCGCAGTTCGAATACAAGCCGTGGACGACGCAATTCGATGAGGTCGTCGCGGCGACCGACCTGTGCGACGCCGATGAACTAGCTCGCCTGCGCGGCTATCTCGACCAGCAGCTCGCGCATCTGCAATCGGCGGTGTCCAAGCTCGCCAACCGCTTGCAGCGTCGGTTGATGGCGCAGCAGTCTCGTTCGTGGGACTTCGATCAGGACGAAGGCATGCTCGATGCCGCGCGCCTCGCCCGCGTCGTCGTCACCCCTGGCCAGTCGCTGAGCTACAAGATCGAGCGCGAGACCGATTTCCGCGACACCGTGGTGACGCTGCTGATCGACAATAGCGGATCGATGCGCGGCCGCCCGATCGGCATCGCCGCGATCAGTGCCGACATCCTTGCCCGCACGCTGGAACGTTGCGGCGTGAAAAGCGAGATCCTCGGCTTCACCACGCGGGCATGGAAGGGCGGGCAGGCGCGCGAGACGTGGCTTGCGGCCGGACGCCCGCCACAGCCGGGGCGGCTCAACGATATCCGCCACATCGTCTACAAGAAGGCGGACGAACCGTGGCGGCGTGCACGCACCAACCTTGGCCTGATGATGCGCGAAGGGCTGCTGAAGGAAAACATCGACGGCGAGGCGCTGTTATGGGCGCACGCCCGCCTGATGGCGCGCCCCGAAGAGCGCCGCATCCTGATGGTCATCAGCGACGGCGCGCCGGTCGACGATTCGACCCTGTCAGTCAATTCGGGCAGCTATCTGGAGCGCCATCTGCGGCAGGTGATCGGCTGGATCGAGGGTAAGTCGCCGGTCGAACTGGTTGCGATCGGCATCGGCCACGATGTAACGCGCTATTATGCCCGCGCGGTGACGATC
Source organism: Sphingomonas sp. Leaf37 (assembly GCF_920939475.1). Classification (NCBI taxonomy): domain Bacteria; kingdom Pseudomonadati; phylum Pseudomonadota; class Alphaproteobacteria; order Sphingomonadales; family Sphingomonadaceae; genus Sphingomonas; species Sphingomonas sp. Leaf37. Next base: position 205,788 of record NZ_CAKLAX010000004.1, read on the forward strand.
ATGGATGCCGAGCAACTGGGCGGCACGATCATAGAGCAACTGGCGGCGCTGTTCGACACGCCATGAGCGGTACGACCGCGCCGTTGCTCGACCGCATCGGGGTTGTCCTGCCGATCGTGCAGGCGCCGATGGCAGGAGTGTCCACGCCGACCATGGCTGCGGCAGTGTCGAATGCCGGCGGACTCGGATCGATCGCGTTGGGCGCCGCTGGGGTGACCGAGGCTGCGGCGACGATCGCCTCGGTACGCGACCACACCGACCGCGCGTTCAACGTCAACCTGTTCGTGCATCCGACCCCACGGGTCGATCGTGAGCGGGAAGCCCGGTGGCTGTCGTGGCTTGCACCGCAATTCGCGGCATTCGGCGCGGAGCCGCCGGCGGAATTGCGCGCGATCTACCCCAGCTTTGCAGATGATCCCGCCATGCTGGCGCTACTGGTCGAAGCCGCGCCGCCGGTCGTCAGTTTCCACTTCGGGCTACCGCCCGCTGACACGATCACAGCATTACGCGGGCGCGGCGTCTTGCTTCTCGCCACGGCGACCAGCGTGGCGGAGGGGCAGGCGATTGAGGCCGCCGGCATCGACGCCATCGTCGCGCAGGGAATCGAGGCAGGCGGCCACCGCGGCATGTTCGATCCCGATGCGCCGGACGATGCGCTCGGCACGATGACGCTGACCCGCCTGCTGGTGCGCGCGACGCGTCTGCCCGTGATCGCGGCCGGTGGCATCATGGACGGTGCCGGTATCGCCGCTGCCCTCGATCTGGGTGCGGTGGCCGCACAGCTCGGCACGGCGTTCGTCGGGTGTCCCGAATCCGCCGCGGACGAAGCCTATCGCGCAGCGCTGACCGGACCCGCTGCGTGGCATACGGTGATGACGTCGCTGATCTCCGGTCGCCCCGCCCGTGCGCTCGCCAATCGCTTCACCGCGCTGGACGGCAGAGTCGGCAATCACCGGCCGCCGGATTATCCGATCGCCTATGATGCCGGCAAGGCGCTGCATGCAGCCGCGCGAGCCACGGGAGAACAGGGCTTCGGTGCACAATGGGCGGGGCAAGGTGCACCGCTCGTACGCAGCGTACCGACCGCCGATCTCATCGCAACACTGGTAGCCGAACTCTCCGCATGTCGCATCGGCCGGAACTTTTCTGCGTGTGACTCTCAATAGCGTTGACGATGATAATCATTCGCATTAAGCGCCCCTTCGACAAAGGGGATCTACATGACCAAATCGCATTTCATCGCACTGTCGTGCGTCGGCTTCATCGCGTCCGCGCCTGCCATGGCAGCAGACACGGCGCCGGCAACCGCGGCCGAGCGCGCGAAGGCGATCGCCGATCAGCAGGCACAGGATGCGAAGCGGTCCGTCGAGCGCGACGAGATCGTCGTCAACGGCAAGGGCGAGGCCGCCGTGGCGGTCGTCGAGAGTCCCAAGGCGACCAGCGCGATCATCGATACGCCGCAGACGATCACCGTCATCTCCGATCAGGTGATCCGCAAGCAGAACCTTCAGACCCTGCGCGACGCGCTCCAGACGATCCCCGGCATCACCTTTGGTGCGGGCGAAGGTGGCGGCGGCTATGGCGACAGCATCAACCTGCGCGGCTATTCCGCCAACAACGACATCACCGTCGACGGCATCCGCGACAGCGCGCAATATAGCCGCACCGATCCGTTCAATATCCAGCAGATCGAGGTCTACAACGGCGCCAATTCGGTCTTCAACGGATCGGGTAGCGTCGGCGGTACGATCAATCTCGTCACCAAGGAACCGCGCGCCGAGGATCTGACGATCATCCAGGGATCGGTCGGCACGGACGAATATTATCGGGGTGCGATCGACGCCAACCGCCGCATCGGCGACAATGTCGCGGTGCGCCTGAACGGCGCCTATCACCGCAACGACGTGCCCGGTCGTGATGTCGAGAAGTACAAGCGCTGGGGCATCGCACCGTCGGTGACGATCGGCATCGACGGACCCACCAGCCTGACGCTCGCCTATGTCCATCAGGAGGATCGCAACACGCCGATCTATGGCGTGCCCTATTACAAGAACGCGTTGTTCGACGGTGAAATCCCCGGCGTCGACCGCAGCGACTATTTTGGCATCCGCAACCTCGACCGGCAGGATACGACGGTCGATCGCTTCACCGCGACGTTCCGGCATCAGGTCAACGAGCAACTGTCGGTCCGCAATCTGACCCGCTGGCAGCGCGTCGGCCAGTATAGCGTCACCAGCGCACCACAGGGGACGTACTGCCTTGCTGCCACCAATCGCACCCCGACGGGAGGCGCGTGCACCGCGTCGTTGACCAACGTCGTCGATGCAGCCGGCGTCTTCCGTACCGCAGCCAATCCGCTCGTGCTGACCGTAGCGCCCGGCACGTTCCAGCCCAACGGTCCGCGCGGCCTCGTCCGCGATCAGGAGAACCAGCTGCTCGTCAACCAGACCGATATCCGGTTCGAGACGGGCGAGAAGGGCGGCATCCGCAACGTCGCCAATGTCGGCATGTCGGCGTCCATTGAGGATTATGCGATCACCTCGGCATCGCTGATCCGCAACACGGCGGGACAGGCGCTGGTGCTGCCGCCGATCGCGATCAGCAACCCGGACACCGTCTACACCGGCCCGGTGAACCGCACCGTCACCGCGCAGTCCAGGGCGGAAACCACCAACGTCGCGGTCTATCTGTTCGATACGCTGGAACTCGGTCGCTATTTCGAGCTGAACGGCGGCGTACGGTGGGAAACGCAGCAGGCCCGCTTCCGCACGCTGCCGCTGACGATCGTACCGCCGGGGTCGACGCAGGTGGCCGCCGCCGCACAACTGCCGCAGCGAAGCGACGAACGTTTGTTTTCCTACCGCATCGGCGCGGTGTTCCATCCGGTGAAGGACGTCAGCATCTACGGCGGCTACGGCAATGCCAGGACACCGTCCTCCTCGACGGTGCGCCTCGGCTGCGGCGCAGCGACAACGTCGGTCGTCAACGGCCAGAACGTGACGTTCGACCCCTGTCAGGTCGCACCCGAAACCGCCAAGAATTACGAGGCGGGGATTAAGGCCGGGCTGTTCAACCGTCGCCTGGAACTGACCGCAGCGGTGTTCCGTAACGAACGCACCAATTACCGGGTCACCTCGAACGACCCAGCGCTGCCAGCCACGACGCAGGTGCTCGATGGCCGCAGCCGGGTGGACGGCATCGCGATCGGTGCTTCGGGCAACGTCTCGCGCGCGTGGACGATCTTCGCCAATTACACCTATCTCGACAGCAAGGTGCTGCAGTCGGTATCGGACCGCTGCCTGACCAGTCCGAATACCAGCACCACGGCCAATCCGTGCGGCAACAACACGGCGGTTCTCGATCCGCAACGCGACAGCCAGTTGATCCAGACCCCGAAACATTCGGGTAGCCTGTTCACCACCTACAAGCTGCCGTTCGGGCTCGAGGTAGGCTATGGCCTGACCTATCAGGGCAGCTTCGCGCTCAACAATCCGGCGCTGGCTGCGCCGCTGACCGCGACGGCGACGTTGACCCCGGTCTATCGTTCGGACGATTACCTGATCCATCGCGCCTATATGGCCTACAGCTTTGCTGGCGGCCTGACCGCGCAGATCAACGTGCAGAACTTCACCAACGAAAAATACTACACCGGCATCCGCAACAACGGCTGGGCCGCACCCGGCGAGGGACGCTCGGCAGTGTTGAGCCTGTTCTACAGCTTCTGAAGTCTGCTACTTCTCCCCGCCCCCGGCGGGGAGGAGACCGGACGAGCCATGACATGCTGATTGCGATACCCGATGTGCTCGACGCCGATGGCGTGGCCCGGCTGCGCGCGCTGATCGACGCGGCGGACTGGGTGGACGGTAATGTCACGTCCGGTCCGCAGGCGGCGCTCGCCAAGCGCAATCAGCAACTGCCGGAGGATGCGCCGGCGGCGCGCGAGGCGGCGGCCATGGTGCTGGAAGCACTCGGCCGGTCCCCGCTGTTCTTCGCGGCGGCGCTGCCGCTCAGGGTGTTTCCGCCGTTGTTCAATCGCTATGCCGGCGGGCAGGATTTCGGCCTGCACGTCGACAATGCGATCCGTATCCAGCGCGGCACCGAATTCCGGATCCGGTCGGACCTGTCGGCGACCCTGTTTCTCGAAGACCCGGATGCCTACGATGGCGGCGAGCTGGTGATCGAGGACCAGTTCGGGCCACAGACGGTGAAGCTGCCCGCCGGCCATCTGGTGCTGTATCCCGCCTCCAGCCTGCATCGCGTGACACCGGTGACGCGCGGCGTACGAACGGCGTCTTTCTTCTGGCTGCAATCCATGGTCCGCGACGACGGCGAGCGGCGGACACTGTTCGAACTCGACGGTGCGGTCCAGTCGGTCGCCGCCACGCTGGGGCAGGGCGATCCGGCGGTGGTCCGGCTGACCGGCATCTACCATAATCTGCTGCGCCGCTGGGCCGATGCCTGAGATCGTAGCGCCGCCGTTCGGGTTCGAAGGACCGGTAAAACGGTCCATCACCATCGCCGGCCATCAGACCTCGATCAGCCTCGAACCCGCGTTCTGGCGGGCGCTGGAACTGGCCGCGATCGCCCATGGACTGCCGCTGTCGGCACTGGTCGCGCAGGTCGACGTGCTCCGTATCGCCGCGGAAGAACCGCCCAACCTCGCCAGCGCATTGCGCAGCTGGCTGTTCGCCGCGCGGTTGACCGCACAGGGCCTGCATGCGACCCCAATCCCGGGGGACGGGAGCGACGGATGAGCAGACTGGCATGGCGGAAGCTCTGGTTCCAAGTCCACAAATGGATCGGACTGACGCTGGCGATCCTCGTCATACCGCTTTCGTTGTCGGGGGCGGCGCTGGTCTGGCACGATGCGCTCGACCGGATGGTCAATCCGGCTCGCTATGCGGTGACAGGCAGCACGCTAATCGAAGCGGATACCTATGTCGCCGCCGCGCGCGCCGCGCTGAAACCGGGCGATCGTATATCGCAGCTGACGATACCCGGGGATGGCGGGCCGGTCGCAATCGCCGCGCAGCCGGCCGGGGCTTCGACAGGTCGTCGTGGCCCGCCGGTGCGCACCATGGTCTACCTCGACCCACCGACCGCGCGAATATTGCAGGTCGCGCCAAGCAATTCGGGCGTCGTCCGCTTCCTTCATGTGCTGCACGGCAGTTTGCAGGTGCCGGGCGTCGGGCGGCAGATCGTCGGCTGGATCGGTGTGGCGATGCTGGTGTCGAGCTTCACCGGATTGTGGCTGTGGTGGCCGACGGTCGGAGCGTGGGTGAAGGGATTGCGCTGGCGCCGGCACCGCAACACCGAGACGAACCTGCATTTCCTGATGGGCTTCTGGATATCGGTCCCGCTGTTCGTGCTGTCGCTGACCGGCGTATGGATCAGCTTTCCGGGTGTGTTCGGCGGCGGACGTGGCCCCGATCGCGCCGCGGCCATGCGGGCGCAGGCGCTGGACGATCCGGCTCAGCCGATCGGTGTCGTCATCGAACGCGCGGCGACGGCAAGCCGCGGCGCGATCCGCAGCATTTCCTGGCCGACGACCCGCTCACCCGACTGGACGGTGACCTATGCCGGCGGCGGGACGGTGAAGGTCGCGGACGATGGCGGCATCGCCGTGGCGGTCGCGTCCCGCCAGTCGGGCGGCGCGGCGCGGCTGATGCGGCGTATCCATGACGGCGACGGAATGGGTATCGTCTGGCAGGTGGTGATCTTCCTCGGCGGCGTCTTGCCAGCGGCGCTCGCAGTGACCGGGGTGATTATGTGGTGGCGCGCGCGCGAATGGCGGGCGAAGGCGGCGATCAGAGGGACGGGCAGCGGCGGATAACTACAACTGTCCGTCATCGCGGTGTATGCCGGGATGACGAATGAAGGCTGGGTGCCGGTCGACGTAACGCATCAAGCGGCCGCATCACCGCCCACCGCCTCACCCGACGACCATCACCGCCCCAGCAGCACCCGCGCCTGCCCTGCGATCTGCGCCAGCATCGCGGCATTCGGCTGTGCCGCATGCCGCGCACGATCGATCACCAGCTTGAACTGCGCGATTCGCGCGGCATTGGTTGCGAGCCAGTCGGTCACCGCACCGCGCGGATCGCTGCCGCCGTTCCGCGACAGGAATTCCAGCCGCTGCTGCTGGAAATCGCGCGCCAGCCCGGCGAGCAACAGCCGCTCCCAGGGATCGCTGGATTCGATCCGCGCCGCCGCCGCCTGCGCCCAGTCGAGGCCGAGCGCCTGACCCAGATGCGTGAAGGCCCGCGTCAGTTCGATCTCGTCCAGTCCCATCCGTTCGCCCAGCGCCGCCAGCCCGACCGCGCCATCCAGATCGAACAGGCGGACGACGCGCTGCGCCAGATCGACCGGTGCGCCTGCCGCCTGCAATTGCGCCGTGATGCGGGCACTCTGCGCGCTCGCTTCCTCGAGCAGCAGCGAGGCGGTCTGCCCCTCCAGCTGGGCGATACCCTTGCCCAATTGATCGAGCACCGCACCCGGCAACGTTCCCGGCGCCGTCGCCCGCAACAAGTCGGCGATGTGCGATCGCGTCGCCAGCGCCACCTCGTTGAACAACGCGATCCGCGCGCCCTCGGTGATGTCGGCGCGCTCGATGTCGCTCCACAGGGCATCGAGCCCGAACAGCCGCTCCGCCACCACGAACATCGCCGCAATGTCGGCGATCGCCTCGCCCTCTTCCTCGGCGAGCTGGAACGGAATCAGGATGCCGAGACGGTTAACAATACGGTTGGCAAGCTTCGTCGCGACAATCTCCGGCCGCAGCCGGTGCTCGTCGATCGCGGTCGCATAATCGCGCTGCATCGCCGCAGGGAACGCCGCATACAAGTCGGGGGCCAGTTCGGGCGCCATCGCCAGCGGCGTGCGCTCGATCCCGTCCTGCAACGCCAGTTTGGCGGTCGCCAGCAGCACCGCGAGTTCGGGCCGGCTCAGACCGATCCCTTCCTGTCCGCGCCGCAGCAGATCCTCGTTGCCGGCCAGCCCCTCGACCGCACGGTCCAGTCGTCCCGCGCTCTCGAAGATTTCGATCACGCGGACATAGCTCGGGATCGCCGGTGCGCCGTCCGCCTCGGCGATCGACAGCGCGAGCGTCTGCAGGCGATTATCCTCCAGCACCAGATGTGCGACGTCGTCGGTCATGCTGGCGAGGAGCGTGTTGCGATCGTCGAAGGTCAACCGGCCTTCGTTCATCTCACGGTTGAGCGCGATCTTGATGTTGACCTCGTTGTCCGAACAATCGACGCCCGCCGAATTGTCGATGAAGTCGGTGTTGATGCGACCGCCGGCCTGCGCGAACGCGATGCGGGCAGCCTGCGTTACGCCCAGATTCGCGCCTTCGCCGATCGCGGTGACGCGCAGCGCCTCGGCATTGACGCGCAGCCGATCGTTGGCCGGATCGCCGACGGCGGCGTTGTTCTCCGCCGCCGCCTTGACGTAGGTGCCGATGCCGCCGAACCACAACAGGTCGGCAGGCGCCTTCAGGATCGCCGAGATCAACGCAGCGGGATCGAGTTCGGCCTGGGTGATGCCAAGCGCCGCCTGCGCATGCGCCGACAGCCGAATGACCTTTTCACTTCGCGCCCAGACGCCGCCGCCGGCGCTGATCAGCGACGTATCGTAATCCGCCCAGCTCGACCGTGGCAGCGCGAACATGCGGGCACGCTCGTCCCAGCTCGCGGCGGGATCGGGGTCGGGATCGATGAAGATGTGGCGGTGGTCGAACGCCGCGACGATCTTGAGCGCCTTCGACAGCAGCATGCCGTTGCCGAACACATCGCCCGACATGTCGCCGCATCCGACGACGCGGATCGGCTGCGTCTGCACGTCGACGCCGCGCTCTGCGAAGTGGCGTTGCACCGAGACCCACGCGCCCTTGGCGGTGATCCCCATCGCCTTGTGGTCGTAACCCTGCGAGCCGCCACTGGCGAAGGCGTCGCCCAGCCAGAATTCGCGTTCCAGCGCGAGGGCGTTTGCGACGTCGCTGAACGTCGCGGTCCCCTTGTCTGCGGCGACCACGAAATAGGGGTCTTCGCCGTCCAGCACCGCGACGCCATCGGGATGCACCACCGTCCCATCGACGATATTGTCGGTGATCGACAGCAGCGACCGGATGAAGATGCGATAGCTCTCCGTTCCTTCCGCCAGCCAAGCGTCGCGATCGATCGCGGGCGAGGGGAGCTGTTTCGGATAAAAGCCGCCTTTCGCGCCGGTGGGTACGATGACTGCATTCTTGACGCGCTGCGCCTTCATCAGGCCCAGGATCTCGGTGCGGAAATCGTCGCGGCGATCGGACCAGCGCAACCCTCCGCGCGCAACCGGCCCAGCACGGAGATGAATGCCCTCGATGCGTGGCGAATAGACCCAGATCTCGCGCCAGGGCACCGGCGCCGGCAGGCCGGGGATCAGATGGCTGTCGAGCTTGAACGCCAGTGCTTCCGCCGCCGCGGGCGCAAAAGCGTTCGTGCGCAGACATGCACCGATCAGGTGATGATAGGCGCGCAGGATACGGTCGTCGTCGATCGCCGACACCGCATCCAGCCCGCGTTCGATCACCGCGTCCGCTGCGATCACGTCGCCGCCGAGGTTGGCCGGATCGTGCGCGGCGGCGAAGCGGGCGATCAGCGCCTTGGTCAGCTTCGGTGCGCGCCGCAGCGCGTCGACCACCGTGGTCAGTCCATACGGCAGCCCGGCCTGACGCAGGTAGCGGAACCAGGCGCGCAACAGCACCACCGATTGCGGCGACAGGCCGACGTCGACGAGCAGCCGGTTGAAGGCGTCATTCTCAGCCTTGCCCTCCAGCGCGGCGGCGATCGCCGCTTCCAGCGTTGCGGGATCGTTGGCGTCGGTCGCGTCGGTCTCGACGACGAAATCGTGGACGAAGCTGTCATTGTCCTCGCGCAGCCGCGTCGGCAGTTCGCCGATGACGCGGAAGCCGAAATTCTCCAGCACCGGCACCGCGTCGGACAGCGCCAGCGCGCCGTGCGACTTGTAGATCTTCAGCTGGCGATCCTCGCCCGGCACGACCGGAAAGATGCGCACCGAACGCGCATCGGCGTCTTCCAGAGGTGCGATCCGCAGGATGTCGGCCGCGGCCTCTGCTGGGCTGCTGACATTGCGGTAATTGGGCGGGAAGGCCTGCGCCCAGCGCAGCGCCAGCCGCGCCGCACGCGCCGGCGGCACCTGTTCGGCGAGTGCCGCCTCGACGTCCGACACCCAGCCGCGGACCATACGGCGCAGACGTTCGGCGAGCGGTTCGGTGTCGGGCATCCGGCCGGAGCCGCGCAGGTCGATCGTATAGCGCAGCAGCGCGACGACGCCGTCGTCGAGGCTGATTGACCAGTTGAGTACCGTGCCGTTTGACGCTTCGGTCAGCATCTGCGCGATAGCCACGCGGCGCGCGGTGGTCAGGTCGTCACGCGGCAGCCAGGCGAATGCGAACAGGTGCCGGCCGAGCGCCGATTTGACCAGCACCAGCGCCGGCCGCGGCCGATCGGCAAGGCTCATTGCGGTGAGTACGACCTCTTCCAGCGCCGGCGCGGGAAAGGCGACGACCAGATCGTGCGGCAACGCGGTGAGCGCGTGGGTCAACGCCTTGCCGGCATGCCCCTTGGGATCGAAGCCGAACTTCGCTTCCAGTGCCGCCAGCCGGGCCCGCAGCACGGGGATGTCACGCGGCCGGGCATTCAGCGCGGCGCTGGTCCACAGGCCGGCATGGATCGACAGGCCGGTGATCTCGCCAGCCGCGATGATCGGAACGATAACGAGGTCGAGCGGCACCGCACGGTGGACGGTGGAGATCAGGCTGGATTTGAGCAGCAGCGGTGCGTCGCCACCATCCTCGAACCATTTGATGGCAAGGGTGCGGCTTACCTCCGCCAGCACCGGCGTTTGATGCGGGTTGCGTGCCAGCCCCAGTGCCTCGCCGGCGCTGCCGTCACGTCGCCAGACCTGATGGCCCAGCAGGGTGAATTGCCCGTCCAGGAACCATTGCAGCAGCGCCGCGCCCTCGCCCTGTGGCAGCGTGGCTTCGTCGCGCGCCATCGCGCGTTGCAGCTGCGGCCAGTCGGTGACGGCGGCACGAACGTCGGCGAGAACTGCGGTCAGCTCCTCGATCAGCCCGCGCCGGTCGCGCGCATCGGCGCGTTCCAGCTCGATATAGATCATCGATTCGGGATTGCCGGCCCCACCGATGTCGGTCAGCGCGCCGTCGCTGTCGCGGTTGACGCGGACGACCGGGTGGATCACCCGGTCGATGTCGAGGTCCTGTTCGCCGATCGATGCCGCGATCGAATCGACCAGGAACGGCATGTCGTCGTTGACGATCGCCAGCCGCATCCGGCGGCGGACGTCGTCGGATGCGATCGCTTCCAGCGCGATCGCCGGCTTGCCGGGTTCACGCCGCGCGGCGGTCTGCGCGACGAACGCGGCAGCGGCGGCGCGTTCCGCCTCTCCGAAGCCGGTCAACTCTCCCGGTAGCGCGCCCTTGGTCAGCCGGGCGGCAAGCGCCTCGGCCATGCTCTGGTTCTGGTCGGCCATGGGGTGCCTATGCTCCCCTCGGCTGCGGACCTCAAGCTTTGCTGCGCTGCGAAAATTGCGTGTACGCGCAATTTTCTATGGCAAAAGCGAGGTGGTGCCGGATCGGCCACCGGCTCCCTTATCGGATCGCCCATATGAGCGTTCGGCGGTTTACCCTCTGCACTCGTTACGCTCGCAATGAACACACTCGAGGTGGATGTATCGAGTGTCGATCGGCCCGGCTTCATGAAGTGCCGAGGCAATCAGCAAGCATATCGTAATAGTAACAAGCGTTTCGACAGGTGCCGTAAAAAGGCGGGGTCGCTGATGCCAGCTGACGAGACACCGACCACGAAAATCATGGCGATCCAGCATGATCGTGCATGGCGATGGACTCGCCGGGCGGGGGGCTTATGGTCTCTCTCGAGTTCGTATTGGTTTCGGGGGGAATCATGCCGTATCGCCACGCCTGGATGTTCATCGTCGCGTTGATCGTCGCCACTGTTTTCGCATTTCAGCGCAGTTATTTCACGGTTCTGTCAACGGCGTCGCCCGGCTTTCATGCCCATGGCATCACCGCCTCGCTGTGGATGCTGCTCCTGCTCGTGCAAAGCTGGACGCCACAGCGTGGGCTGATCGCGGTGCATCGCACGCTGGGGCTGGCGACGTTCGTCGCGATCCCATTGTTCGCCGCCGGTGCGATGGGAGTGATCCATTCGATGGCGGCGGGCACCCTCGGCGGGAATCCCTTCTATGCGCTCTGGGGCGCGCGCCTGGCATTCATCGACGCGGTCGCATTCGGCGCATTGCTCTACGCGGCCGGCATGGCGTTGCGGCACCGGCACGACGTTCGATTGCACGCCGGCTATATGCTCTCCACCGCTCTGCCTCTGGTCAGCCCCGTGCTCGGCCGCGTTCTCGCGCAGACGGTTCCCGGTTTCGTCGTCCGGGGACCGCAGGACTTTCCGATCTTCGGCTGGAGCGCGCAATGCGCCAACCTCTGCGCGGGGATCGTCGCGCTGTGGTTATGGCGGCGCGATCCGCGCGCCGGTCGCCCATGGGCGGTGGCAGCGGCGGTGATCGCCGTGCAGATCGTGGGGTTCGAGACGCTGGCGAAAAGCCCGTCTTGGATCGCCGCATTCCTGACGACGGCAGGGCTACCACTGACATGGCTGATGCTCTTCGGCCTGATGGCGGGCAGCGTGGCGGTGGCGCTGGGCTGGACTTGCCCGGCACGACGCGACAATCGCTCGGCCATACTCGCCTGAGCCTGAGCGCCCATCACGCGAGCGGTGTCAGGCCGCCGCCTTGCGTACGATACTGTCGACCAGTCCCTTGCCCTCGACCCGCTTGATGACGTCGACCGTGCCGTCTGCTCCGGCGCGTGCCAGCAACACGACGAATTCATCCGAGCCCGCGCCGATCGCCACATTGCCGAGCGTCGGCAGTACGCGCAGTTCAGCGGCGACGCGGTCGAACACGTCGGGCCGCTTGACCGGACGTTTGACCGCGCGCTCGGCGGCGACCACCGCCTTGATCCCACCGTCCGCCGCGTCGAGAAACCGCGCCAGTTCGCCCGCAACGATATAATGCCGACGGGCATGGGCCAGCACGGCGCCATATTCGGCCAGCCGGGTCTTGTCGTAGTCCGCGCCGAAAACCAGCTTGACGATCGGCGTCAGCGGCGCGCGCGGCTGCACCTTCAACCCCGACGATTCAAGCAGCGCGGCATAGCCGTCGGCATCCTCTTCACAGGCGATGGCGAAGTCATGCGCGCGGCCCAGCGCCCGGTACAGCGCCGCACGACCACGGGTATCGGCGGCGCGTACGGCGGCGGCACTTTCGCGTGCCATCATCAATTGGTCGCCGAGCGATCCGGTCGGCAGCGTATCAACCGGCTCTTCCGAAGATTCGAACCCGCCGCTCGGGCCATCGGCCCACACCTGCGAATCGGGGGCGGGCTTCGGAGCCGTCCGCACGGCGGCGTCGAGTTCAGCGTCCAGCGTGGCCTGCGTATCCGCGTCCACCATCTCCTTCCAGTTGATGACGCCATAGATGAAGTCGATAGTCTCGCCCTCGGATGAGAAGGGCATCAGGATGCCGCGATACAGCGTGGTGCGGCCCCGCGTACCGACGAACTCCGCCTCGAAGCCGATCGGCGCGCGATTTGCGATGATCTGCAGATAATGATCGGTGAGGCGCGACAGCAGGGATCGTCCGGGCACATCGGCGATTCGCGTGATGCTGACCTCCAGTCCGCATTCCTCGCGAAGACTGCGGCCGAGATAGGCGATCGTCGGATTCTCGATCCCGTCGGTGAAATCCAGCAGCACGCTGTGCGGGCCGAAATCGCCGATATTGGCGGGATCCAGATCGTCGATGCCCGGATAGGCGCGACCCTTCAGCAGGGAAACCCAGTGATTGTAGGCGCGTACGTGCATTCGTCGCTCGTCGCCGCCCAGGTCGAACATCGCATCGTCGACGCCCGCCTCATCGACGCCGCCGTGATCCAGCTCCACATCCATCACATCGTCGATCGCCAGTCGCTCGCCATCGAAGTCGCGTGCGCTATCCATGCCCAAACCCTTCATACGCGGACCTTGCAGCCCCGGTTCGACACCGCTTGTGCGCCGGCTGTGGTAAACGGGTCGTAAAGCCGCGAATGCAAAGCGATGCTTGTCAGCCCCCGATCGACCTGTTAGGCGCACCCCCGAACGGCCTGATGGCCGCTTCGCCCGTGCCGCTTTAGCTCAGCTGGTAGAGCATCGCATTCGTAATGCGGGGGTCACAGGTTCGAGTCCTGTAAGCGGCACCACACTCTAAAATCTAGGACCGTAGAGGACGGAGCTGGTCACCTGATGGTGACTCGATAACGCGCGCGCGCTGGCTTGGGCTTGACCTGTTGGAGAATGTTGCTCTTATGTTCCGGCTGCAACGGAGCGGGGCGGCATCATGGTCATCGACTTGGAGGAACAACGGCGCGCTTTCGGGCGCTGGCTGAGGACCGGGCACCTTCCCACGGTTCGGCTGGCTGACGGAACCGAACTCAAGTTCAATCCCTACCACGATCCCCGCAACGGGCAGTTCACCTTTGCTCCCGGCGGAGCGTCGGGCACCGACGGGATTTCGGCACGATATGCGAATGTCCGCCCCCGGAACTCGGACGCGCTGGATTCCGCGACGACAATTGGTGGGCAGACGGGAGGCCGTCGGGCATCTACCCATCCAAACCCGCCGGCAATCGAACAACATATCGGAGCGCAACTTGCGGCACCTCCGCAGAGACCGGTGGTTGGGCGGGGTGGGAACACCCGAGCCTTCGAGGATCCCATGACCTTGGAACAGTCGTTCCCAGGACTTCGCAACTCGCCCGGCGGCGCGGTGGTCGCAGTGGCTGACAACCTCTTCGATCTCACCGGCCCTGCAGAGGCAATGACCGCGGAGGTGCTGCAGAATCAAACGCGGCAGCTTTCAGCTCAGATCAAGGCTATCGATCCTGCCTGGCATTATGACGAGATTGTGCCGACTGACACGCTCGGCAATCGGATCGAGACGATACAGGGCCTGACAGCGAAGGTGAACGATCTGCGTTTCCAGCGCGCTGCAGTCACTGCGCGTGAGGGGTAACTATGAGTCGCTGCAGGTGGAGACGCTTCGCTTCGTGCAACGACGCACAGATGAGGCATATGACCAGGGGGTGGCGCTGCTTAAGGCAGGTCGGCTCACACCGAGGCTGTCTGATCAGGAAGCGCTGGGCAACTATGTGGATCAGCAGGTGCGTTTGCGCCTTCGTAGGCAATATAACCAAATCGGCATCGACTCGGCAGGCGCGGGGCCGGTGAGGGTCAATCGGAGGGAGAACAATAGTTCGGGTGGCGATTTGACCTATCGCCGTCCCGATGCGCGGGTGAACGACGTGGCGTTCGACGTAACCCTGACCCGCAAGACGCTGAGCACACCGCAAGTTCGAGGATTCTTTGACGCCGATTTCCGTCCGAGCCGCGTGGTCATCATCCGCCCGCGCCAGCTCGGATCCGACCACACCTATGCTATTCCTCGTCCGGAGACGAAACGATGAGCAGACCGAACCCCTACTTCAATCCCAAACCCTACATTCCCGGCTCGCTAAGCGAGATCAACGACCTATTGGGGTCGATGATCCTGGATGCGCCGACATTCGTGGACCGTCTCGGCGACTTTCCCGGGCAAAATATTGACAGCGAGTTCCACACGCTTACCGGCGGATTCGAGGTCGTCCGCAAAAAGCTGGGCGAGGAGCGCTATGCGTCGCTGATGAACCTAGCCGTGCGGGCCAAGGCGCTATTTGCGGCCGACCACGACGACACCAACGGGAAGACGGACGAGGGTCGTGCGTTGCTGTTCGAGATGAAGGACGTGCTGAAGGACGTTCGCAACCGGCGCGTCCGAAAGGAACTGCCGGACGATGAGGGCGAGGTCACCGGCGACTGATCGCAATTTCCCAATAATTTGAGTGCCCAGCTTTGTCCTCTGTGGGGCACCATTCTTTAAAAGACGTACTTTGAAGACGACCGAGGTGGGCACCGTCCCGCTGGCCCGTAATGTCCAAACTTGACTTGTTGCGGAATGTTGCTCAGATGTTCTCACCGTAATGAAAGGCGGAGCGGCATGAACAGGATAGCAGGCGGTGGGCAGTCGAGTGCTTTTTCATGGTGGCTGCGAACAGGTACGCTGCCACCGGTACGCAGTCCTGACGGTCTCGAACTCAAGTTCAACCCGTGGCATGATCCGGCAGATGGCCGATTCACCTTTGCTGGCTCGGGACACCGTTATGGAGCGGGAGAGGCCGATGGTATTAACAGGGGAAGCAGTCGGACGTCGGCCAGCGCTGGCGGCCCTTCTGCCTTAGGGAAACTTAGAAAGTCGCGGATCGCGTCACTGCCGATCGCGGGATCACAGCCTGCTCAACTGCCGAAGAGAGAGCGCCGAAAGCCGATGACCTATGCCTCACCAGCGGTGCGGCCCGGGCGTATAGACGGGCGGCGGCCCGGTAACGAACCAGGTTCTCTTACCGAATTTGTCGGTGGAGTCGGCGAGGGGCTATACGATGTTGGGAAAGGAACGGCGGCGGGAGTATATGCTGCGCTAACGACGAATCCGGCGACCACGGTTCGCAACGCCGGTCACCGAATCGCGGGTGTGATCGATGCCGCGATCGCTGCTGAGGATGCGCCCGCCCTTATCCAAGTTTCCCGTGCGGCCAGCGCCAGCGCCAGCGCCAGCGCCAGCCGAGATATCGGCCGCGCATCGGGAACGGTTGCTGGGAACATTGCGCTTGTGGCAGCACCCGGGGCGGCGCTGAGCAAGGTCTCCAGATTGAGTCGGCTGCGCAAGGCGGTGCCGCGCACGAGCTATGATCCGCCGCAGATCGGCTGGATCAGGGAAACGAGCAAATCCAAAAAACCATGGAAGCTGTATAACGACGCAGCAGCCGGCGCGCGTCCCGGTCAAGCCCCGACATTGATACGGACAATGGCCGACGGCTCGAAGCGGCCTGTAAAGTTTGACGGCATCCAGGGCGATTACGTGATCGACCGAAAATGGTCTGTCGTGGACAGGCCGCGCGCGCGAGCTCAGATCGTGCGGCAGTCGGCTGTGTTGGCCGAACACCGCCTGATCGGGTTGTGGGAGGTTCCCACGGCGATCCAGAAGGCCAAGGCCTTGAGATTATTTAAGACGATGAACGTCACCAACATCCACGTAAAGGTCGTCAAACCATGATTGCTATGCAGGTTGCGGGCATTATCGCAGAATATGTCGTTTTTCTCGAGCTTACCGACGAGGAAGACCTCAACCTCGATACCGCCGTGAAAATGATGGAAGCGCTCGGCGGTCATCTCCAAGAGATGGACAAGGGATTTTTACGTGAATTGGTGGACGCATTCCCGGTTATAGCGGAAGGATACAGCGGCGAGGCGCAACAGGTGGTGCGCGATATACCCCATGGCTTCTACCTCGAAGAGGCGCTGGCAGCCGACGATCCCATCAAATTGGCCGCGTTAGAGGCGGAGCGCGACAGAAGGGGCTAAACGACGAGACGTGGGTGCGTCAAACGTATGGCCGCGTGATCCAGCGTCGATGCGTTGCGTTACTGACGACTGACTAAATCTTCCAATACCCAGCTTTGTCCCCTGTGGGGCACCACCTTGTTCGAAAGCCTTGATTGCGAATGGGCAGGTTGAGTGTACCGCTGTCACTTGAGTTACCCGCCCGCTTGATGAAGCGAGTCTTGTTACTGAAATGTTCCGATACAAGGTTCGAAACGTCCCGTGAAGTTCGGCCGCTTCCAGGCGGACTACATTACCGACCGCAAATGGAAGGTGATCAAGCACCAAATGCGCGAACTCAGCTCTTGCGGAAATCCGAAGTGCTGGCCCAGCATCGGCCGTTAAAGTTCGGGAGTCTCCCCCTCCTTGGTAAAGGCCAGGGCGCTCCAAACCGATGAACGTCACCAACATCAAGACAAGCGTAGTGAAACCATGATCGCACATCAGGTTGCGCGTTGAGCTGACCGACGAGGATAAACCGACCCTCGATACGGCGGGGAAAGAGGTGGTGCGGAACGTCGCCTCTACCTTCTGCCTTGAGGAGGCGCTGGCGGGCGGACGATCCGGTCATGCTGGCCGAGCTGGACACGCTGCGCGACGCGGGGGGCTGAAAGCGGGGTTACTCGGTTGCCGTCTCGCCGGCGGCGTTTCATCGCGGCGAGACCGGTTGATTGTCGGGCCGGCATTTGGTTCTAGCGGTCTCGAAGCGAACGGCTCGCGAATCCAACCGAGGGATACATCATGACACCCACCGCCTTCATCACCGGCGCGACCTCCGGCATCGGCCTTGCTGCGGTCGAGGAGTTCGTGGGCGCGGGCTGGCGCGTGATCGCGACCGGACGGCGGGCTGACCGGCTGGCGGTGTTGCAGGCGAGGTTGGGGGCGGAATCGGTCCATGTGCTCGCGTTCGATGTCTCCGACGACGACGCGATGGACGCGGCGCTGGGGAGCCTGCCCGACGATTGGCGGGCGATCGATCTGCTCATCAACAATGCGGGGCTCGCATTGGGTACGAAACCGGCGCACGAGGCGGACCCGGCCGACTGGCGGACGATGATCGCGACCAACGTCACGGCTCTGGTATCGCTGACGCATCGGCTGCTGCCCGGGCTGATCGCGCGCAAGGGTGCGATCATCAACCTGTCGTCGGTCGCCGCGACCTACCCCTATGCCGGCGGCAACGTCTATGGCGGCACCAAGGCCTTCGTCGAGCAGTTCTCGCTCGGCCTGCGGTCGGACCTGCATGGCAAGGGCGTGCGCGTCACCTCGATCGAGCCGGGGATGGTGGAGACGGAGTTCACCAAGGTGCGCACCGGCGGCAGTCAGCAGGCGTCCGACGCGCTCTACAAGGGCGCCGATCCGATGACGGCGGAGGATATCGCAGCGACGATGCTGTGGGTCGCGACGCTGCCGCCGCACCTCAACATCAACCGGCTGGAGTTGATGCCGGTCAGTCAGTCGTTCGCGGGATTTCAGGTTGCGCGATCGGGCTGATCCCTCACCGCACACGGATCGTGCAGCGTGGCTGACAGAAACGCGATCAGCGCCTCGACGCGGGCCGGACGCAGCGTGCTGGGCGGCGTCAGGATGTGAAGGCCGATCGGTTCCGGCGCCCATTCGGGCAGTATCTCCACCACCTCCCCGCTGGCGATGTGCGGCCCGACGATGAAGCCGGGCAGGCGCGCGATGCCGAGACCGGCGATCAGGGTCGGCAGCAACGCCTCGCCGCTGTTCGCCGTCAGCGGCCCCTGCGGCCTAATCGCGACATCGCCGCCGTCGGCATGCTGGAATCGCCACGGGCCGAGCACGTTCGAATAGCCGAGAATGCGGTGCCGGGTGAGTTCCGACGGATGCGTCGGGGTCCCGTGCGCCATCAGATAGGTGGGCGCGGCGACCAGATGCGCTGCGATCGAGCAGAGCCGGCGCGCGCGCAGGCTGCTGTCGGGCAGATCGCCGATCCGCAGCGCGACATCGAACCCTTCCGCGACGATATCCACTCTCGCGTCCGAACAATGCAGGTCGATCTCGATGCCCGGATGCGCGGCGAGGAAGCGGGCGAGCAGTGGCGCGACGTTGCTGATCCCAAAGCTCATCGGTGTCGCCAAACGGACCCGGCCAGTCGGTGCGCTGGCCGCATCGCGTGCCGCCTCCTCCGCAGCCTGTGCCTCGGCAAGGATACGTTTGGCGTGTTCGGCCAGGGGCTTGCCCGCTTCGGTCAGGGCCAGCCGGCGCGATGTGCGGGCGAACAGTGACTGGCCGATCCGTTCTTCCAACCGGGTGATTGCCTTCGATACGGTCGCCTTGCTCAGCCCGATCGCATCCGCGGCGCCGCTGAACGAGCGATGCTCGACGACGGCGGCGAAGATCGCCCAGGCTTCCAGATCGGGTAGTCGCATATTCGTCCTCCGGATGGCGGGAGGAACCTAGCGTGGAAACGATCGGTTTCCATCGTTTCCGTTTACGCGACGATCGACGCCGCCCATCTTGGCGTCGACGAGATTTATTGGAGACGTTCGCATGACCAAGGTTCTGGTGCTCTATTACTCTTCCTATGGCCATATCGAGCAGATGGCGGACGCGGTCGCCGAAGGCGCGCGCGCCGGGGGTGCCGAGGTCGACATCCGCCGCGTCGCCGAAACGGCGCCGGATGCGGTGGTGCAGGCGGCACATTTCAAGACCGATACGGCGCATCCGCTGATCGAAGGTCCCGACGCGCTGGCGAATTACGACGCGATCGTCGTCGGTGCGCCGACCCGTTACGGCCGTATGCCCGCCCAGATGGCGAGCTTCTGGGACACCACCGGTGGATTGTGGATGCGCGGCGGACTGGTCGGCAAGGTTGGCGGCGCGTTCACCTCCACCGCCAGCCAGCATGGCGGGCAGGAGACGACCCTGTTCTCGATCATTACCAACCTGCTGCACCACGGCATGACGATCGTCGGTCTCGATTATGGTTTCCAGGGCCAGATGGGCGTCGACGAAGTTCGCGGTGGTTCGCCGTATGGCGCGACGACGATCGCGGGTGGCGACGGCTCGCGTCAGCCGCATGAGGAGGAACTGGCGGGTGCCCGTTATCAGGGCAAGCGCATCGCGGAGACTGCTGCCAAGCTGAAGTAGGCAAACGCCGGCGCTCGCCGCACCGATATTCCCGATACCCCCGCGAATGCAGGATGCGCGGGGGTATCGGGGAGGCAGAGCGCTGTCGCGCTCAGCCGGGATCGCGCCTACACTCGCGGCGATGGCCACGCATCCTATCCGCCTGCCGCCGCCCGCGCCCGAAGATGCCGCGGCCCGCAACATGCGCCAGCTGGTGCTGCTCCGCTGGCTCGCCGTCGGCGGACAATGTGCCACGATCCTGACGGTCCATTACGGGCTTGGCATCCAGCTGCCGGTCGCACCGATGGCGGTCGTGCTCGCCGCGCTCGTCATGCTCAACGTGATGACGGGGCTGGGGCATCCGCACTGGCCGGTGACCAATTTCCAGCTGTTCGGCGCGCTGGTGTGCGATGTCGTCGCCCTGACCGTGCAATTGCACCTGAGCGGGGGCGCCGCCAATCCTTTCGTGTCGCTGTACCTGTTGCAGGTGGTGATGGGTGCGGTGCTGCTGCATGCTTGGTCGAGTTGGGCGCTGGTGGGGATCACGTCCGCCGCGTTCGCGATCGTCGCGCTGGCCAGTCCGCCGCTCAATTTGCCGCCTTGGCTGGCGACCAGCCTGTCGCCGGCCTACATCCTTGGTCTCTGGTGCAATTTCGTGCTGGCGGCGGTGTTGCTGGTGCTGTTCGTGACGCGGATCGCCGCCAATTTGCGCAGTCGGGACGCGCATCTCGCCGCGATGCGCCAGCGCGCGGCCGAAGAGGATCATATCATCCGCATGGGATTGCTCGCGAGCGGTGCGGCGCATGAACTCGGGACGCCGCTGTCGTCGATCTCGGTCCTGCTCGGCGACTGGAAGAGCGAACCGGCCATCCGTCGCGAGCCGCGGCTGGCGGCGGAAGTCGATGAGATGCAGGCGGAAGTCATGCGCTGCAAGTCGATCGTCTCGGGCATCCTGTTCGCGGCGGGCGAGGTGACCGGTGAGGCGCCCGAACGAACGACGTTGCGCCGGTTCCTGACCGGCATCGTCGCGGCGTGGCCGGGCCGCGTCCTGTTCGAGGATCGGTTGGGCGATGACCGGCCGATCGTCGCGGATCGCGCCCTGGGTCAGGCGCTGACCAATCTGCTCGACAATGCGGCGGAAGCCGGCGCATCCGCGATCACGCTGACTGCGGGCTTGGAGGACGGGATCGTGGTGATGAGCGTACGGGACGATGGCAACGGTTTTTCCGCCGAGGTGCTCGCCGCGCTCGGGCGCCCCTACAACAGCAGCAAGGATCGGAAGGGAGCGGGGCTCGGGTTGTTCCTTGCGACCAATGTGCTGCGGACGCTCGGGGGGACATTGCAGGCGCGCAATCTCGGGAACGGTGGCGCGGAGACGGTCCTGCGTCTGCCAATCGCCAGCCTCGCGTTGACGACGGCATGACCGGGGGCCGCAGGCTGCTGATCGTCGAGGACGACGCCAGTTTCGCGCGAACGCTGGCGCGGTCTTTCGAACGGCGCGGCTATGCGGTGGCGACGCTATCCGGGCCGGACGGTCTGGAGGCGCAGGTGGCGGATTTCCGCCCGGATTATGCGGTGGTCGACCTGCGGCTGGGCGGCGCGTCCGGGCTCACATGCGTCGCGGCGCTACATGCGCTCGACGCGAGCATGAAGATCGTCGTCCTCACCGGCTTCGCCAGCATCGCTACCGCGGTCGAGGCGATCAAGCTGGGCGCGACAAATTATCTCACCAAACCTGCCAATACCGACGATATCGAGGCGGCGTTCGCGCGCGTCGACGGCGATGCCGGTGCGACGATCGCGCCCGCGCCACCGACCTCGATCAAGACGCTGGAATGGGAGCATATCCATCAGACGCTGGCGGACGTGGACTTCAACATCTCGGAAGCGGCCCGGCGTCTGGGGATGCACCGCCGCACGCTGGCGCGAAAGCTCGACAAGCGGCACATGGGGTGACCCCCGTAAGCCGACGATCTACTTCAGCAATTTCGGCGCTTCCTGCTGGATCACGTCGCGGATCTTGCCGGCGAACAGGCCCAGGAAGCCCGGCAGGTCGACGATGGCATGGACGTTGGTGTCGGACACCGTTGCGCGGCAACCGATCGACTGCCCCATAGCCTGCACGGTGAAGTGCATCGTATCCGCTTCCCAGCGGTGATCGACCTGCGCGCCGCCGGGAATCATCCGGCCGATCTTGCCGATACCGCCGTCCAGCCGGTCGCGGACCGCCTGTTTGCCGAGCTGATGGGGAACGTTGATCTCGATCGGGGCGCTCATGCGGGGTCCTTTGTGGTCGCGAACAGCATCCCATCGTCGGCGAACGCCTTGAACTCCAGCGCGTTACCGGATGGGTCTTGGAAGAACATCGTCGCTTGCTCGCCGGGCTGATCCTGGAAGCGGATGTGCGGCTCGATACCGAAACGCACCCCGGCGGCGGCCACGCGTTCGCTCAGCGACTGCCAGTCGGGCATCGTCAGCACGACCCCGAAATGCGGCACCGGGACGTCGTGCCCATCCACCGCGTTCGATACTGCGACGGCGTGCGCGGCGGGATCGAGATGCGCGACGATCTGGTGTCCGAACAGATCGAAATCGATCCAGTGATCGCTCGAACGCCCCTCCGCGCAGCCGAGCGTGCCGCCGTAGAAGGCGCGAGCGGCGGCAAGGTCGTGGACCGGAAAGGCGAGGTGGAACGGGCGCAGCTTCATCTCGACGGAGATAGGGCGGGGCAGGGACAGATGCCACTGTCTTGAAGGCGAGGTTGTCCATTCCGTCGTCACCGGCCGGAGGGGGGCGCATGCCTGCGCTGACGGGCGCATAAGCATTGCGCTCAGGTCTGGAGTTCGATGCTTGCCTCCCCGCGGACGGGACTGCACGTATCGTTTGCATCTTGCTTCGGTCCTCCTTTCGCAGGGCAGGACTTTTGCGTGGCGCGCCATTACATGCCGCGGCGATGCCTAGCTTTCTAACCCGCCGTCCTGCCTTCATAGCGCTGCTGCTCGGTGCGATCGCCGCAACCGGCTTTGCGCCGCTGCAAATATGGCCGCTCACCGTGATCGGTCTCGCGGGCCTCGCCATGCTGGTCCATGCCGCGTCGACACGGCGCAGGGCCGTATGGATCGGCTGGTGCTGGGGCGTCGGGCACTTCACGATCAACAACAACTGGTTTCAGCACGCGTTCGACTTTCAGGACAAGATGCCGCCGGTGCTCGGTTATTTCGCCGCGGTCGGCCTCGCGTTGTATCTGGCGGTATTCCCGATGCTGACGGCAGCGATCGGCTGGCAATTCGGGCGGGCACGGAGGCCGGATGCCCGCTACGCGCTGGTCTTCGCCGCCGCATGGATCGGCAGCGAATACCTCCGCGCCGTGCTGTTCACCGGCTATGCCTGGGACCCGATCGGCGTGATCTGGTTGCCCGTGATCGGCGTCGCGCGATTGTCGGCATGGATCGGCACCTATGCGTTGTCGGGCGTGACGGTGCTGGCGGCGGTATCGCTGCTGATGCTGGCGCAGCGCCGCTGGCGGATGTCGGCGGCAATCGCGGCGGCTCTGACGCTTGCCGCGATCTCGGCATCGTGGACGCAGGCACCCGCCGCCGCACCGGACGCGCCATTGCTGCGCGTCGTGCAACCGAACATCGGTCAGGATGCGCGCGGCGAGGACGATCAGGAGCTGATGCTTGCCGCGCTCCTCCGCCAGTCGGGCAAGCCCGGGCCGCGGCCGCGACTGGTACTATGGCCCGAAGGCGTGATCCGCGACTATCTGGAGAGCGGCTATCCCCGGTGGATATACGACGGCCAGAGTCCGCTGTTCAACCGGTGGCGGCTGGCGCAGCGGCTCGGTCCGCGCGATATCCTGATGACCGGTCATACGCCGTTGCGCTTCGATGCGCAGGGGGACGTGGCCGGTGCATCCAATTCCGTGTTCGCGCTGGATGCGAAGGCGCAGATCGTCGGGCGCTACGACAAGGCGCATCTGGTGCCGTACGGCGAATATCTGCCGATGCCGTGGCTGCTACGCCCGCTGGGGCTGGCGCGGCTGGTGCCGGGCGATTTCGATTTCGACGACGGTCCCGGACCGCGCACGCTTGAGGTTCCCGGCTTCGGTGCGATCGGTTTCCAGATCTGTTACGAGATCATCTTCTCTGGCCACGTCGTCGATCCGTCGCATCGGCCGCGCATGATCTTCAATCCTTCCACCGACGCGTGGTTCGGGCGCTGGGGGCCGCCGCAGCATCTGGCGCAGGCGCGGATGCGCGCGATCGAGGAAGGGCTGCCGATCGTGCGATCGACGCCGACCGGCATCTCGGCGGTGATCGCCGCCGACGGCAGATTGCTCGCCGCCGTGCCGCACGAGACCGCGGGCGCGATCGAGATGGCGATGCCGCCCGCGTTCCCGCCGACGCCGTTCAGCCGGATCGGCAACTGGGCGGCGCTGATCGTCGCGCTGATGTTCGTCATCGCCGCCGTTGCCATCCGCCCCCGCGAGCGGTAGGGCCGATATAAAGGCATCTTTATATCGTTATGAGGCAGTGATGCGCAGCAGCTATATCTTCACGTCCGAATCGGTTTCCGAAGGCCATCCGGACAAGGTCGCCGACCAGATCAGCGACACGGTCGTCGATCTGTTCCTGTCCAAGGACCCCGAGGCGCGCATCGCGTGCGAAACGCTGACGACGACCAATCTCGTCGTGCTGGCGGGCGAGATCCGTTGCAAGGGCGTGTACGAGAACGGCGCATGGGCCGACGGCGCGCTCGACGAGATCGAGGCTGCGGTACGCGCGACGGTTCGCCGGATCGGCTACGAACAGACCGGCTTCCACTGGGAAACCTTCACGTTCGAGAACAACCTGCACGGCCAGTCCGCGGAAATCGCGATGGGTGTCGACGAGGGGTCGAACAAGGACGAGGGCGCGGGCGATCAGGGCATCATGTTCGGTTATGCGACCGACGAGACGCCCGGACTGATGCCGGCGACGCTCTATTACAGCCACAAGATCCTCGAGACGATGGCGGCCGATCGCCACTCGGGCGCGGCGCCGTTCCTGGAGCCCGACGCCAAGAGCCAGGTGACGCTCGCTTATGAGAACGGCGTGCCCGTCCGTGCGGTCGCGCTGGTCGTGTCGACCCAGCACAAGGCGGGTTATTGCCTGCAGGGCGAGAACGCGGATCCCGCCAAGTACGAGGTGCTGAAGAATTACGTCACCGGCGTCTTCACCGGCATCCTTCCGGAAGGCTTCGTGACCGACGAGACCAAGGTCTACATCAACCCGACCGGCGCGTTCGAGATCGGTGGGCCGGATGGCGATGCCGGCGTTACCGGACGCAAGATCATCGTCGACACCTACGGCGGCGCCGCGCCGCACGGCGGTGGCGCGTTCAGCGGCAAGGACCCGACGAAGGTCGATCGTTCCGCAGCTTATGTTGCGCGTTACCTCGCGAAGAACGTCGTCGCCGCGGGTCTTGCCAAGCGTTGCACGATCCAGTTGTCCTATGCGATCGGCATCGCCGAACCCTTGTCGGTCTATGTCGACACGCATGGCACAGGCACGGTGGACGAAGCGAAGCTGGAACAGGTGCTGCCACAGCTCGTACGCCTGACGCCCAAGGGCATTCGCCAGCATCTGAAGCTCAATGCGCCGATCTACGTGAAGTCGGCGGCCTACGGGCACTTCGGCCGCGAGCCGGAAGGCGACCTGTTCACCTGGGAAAAGACCGACCTCGTCGATCGACTGAAAGCCGCCGTCGCCTGAACCGGGACGCCCGACCGGCCTGAACGACCAACCCCTCCGTATCGATGGATGCGGAGGGGTTCGTCATGTCCGGCACGACGCTTGCCGAATCTTGTCAGGCGGGTCTGCGATAGGCATCGTTCATGTCGGTCATCCAGCCTGCCTTGGGTTTGACGCCCGTCCCGCGCGGCTTGCGAGCCTCTTCCAGATCGACGGCGTCCGCGAAACGCAGGCCGGCAAGCCGTTCGGTGACCCATACGACCACGGCCGGCAGGTCGGTGAGCGCACCCATCTGCAACAACACGGTCGTACCGTTCGTCAAATCGCCGTCATGCTCGATGCAAGCTCCGGAGCGTGACAGGTTGCGCACCCTTCGCTCCGCCTGCGTGCCGTTCGTGCCATGTACGATCGCGCGTACGATGACGCTGCTGCGCTTTTCGCGGGCGGGTTCGGGCGGGCTGTCCATGGGCATCTCCACGCCCGTTCCTGTCATGGCTTTCTGAAGCGACGGTAAACTTTGGCGAAAATCTGCCTATCGATCCGACGAGATGGTCCCGGTTGCGGACACGATGCGGTCGAAGGCCAGGTCTACGAGTGCTTCGGCGATCCACCCGATGGCACCGCCGACGATGACATCCGACAGATAGTGATTGCCCGCCACCGGCTGGATCGCGGCGATCGCACCGACGCCGAGCGCGGCCGGCGCAGCCGCGCCATCAATCTCGCGGGATGCCGCACGGGCGACCGCGACGGCACCCGCGGTATGGCCGGACGGGAAGGAGTTGAGCTCGTGATCCGTGCTGTCGCCCGCGCGGAAGCGATGGCCGTCGCGCAAGGCTTTCGCCGGACGCGTGCGGTCGAAGGACCGCTTGATCGCGGTCTTCGCGGCGGTGGCGACCAGATGCGCGGCAAGCATGCGCGCGCCGCCGCGAACCAGATCGGGTCGCCGGACGATCAGGCCGGCCGCGATCGTACCGATCGATGCGGTGATCAACTGCGGCTGGTCCGCCAGTTCCCCGAACAGCCCGGCGATCCGGGCCGGTACCGTATCGCGATGGGCGGCGATGTCGTGGGTCGTCTTGCGATCCGCCTTTGCGAGTTTCCTGGCGGCTTTCTTGCCCTTCTTGCTCAACTGTCGTCTCCCTGCGGCATTTCGCCGCGAACTTGCGCATGGGCGAGCAGCGCGAACACGCCTGCTCCGCCGACGAGATTGCCCAGCACGGCCGGCGCGATCAATTCCGCGATCGTTTGCCATATGCCGGTCCGCCCGGCGAACATCAGCAGGAACGCCTCGTCCGAACCGACGATCGAATGGCTGAAGCCCGCGATGGTGAGCACATAGGTGAAGATGACGATCACCAGCACGCTCTGGTCCCGCGCATTCGGCAGCGCCCAGGCGAGGATGGCGATCATGAACCCGGCGGGGATCGCATTGACGAAGGTCCGCCCTGCCGACAATTCCGTGATACCGAGCGAAATGGCGATCGCCGCTTCACGAATCGCGTCGCTCCCCATCGCGCCGCTGGCCAGCGCCAGCGCGGCGATCATCGTACCCAGCAGATTGGCACCCAGCACGATCCCCCACAGTCGCAACGTGCGGGTCAGCGCCCAACGCGACGGCCGGGTCACCAATGGCAGCATCGCCGTGATCGTGCTTTCGGTGAACAATTGCATCCGGCCGAGGATCACCACCAGAAAGCCGACGGGATAGCCCAGACCGACCACCAGTTCACGCCACGGCATATCGGGCAACGCGGCATGCAAGGCAGCTTCGGTCACCAGCGACACACTGATCGCCACGCCCGCCGCCAGGCCGGACCAGAACAGCGAGAGCGCGGGGCGGCGTAACTCTTCCTCCCCCTCTTCACGAACGGTACGATGCAGATCCTTGGCATCGGCCGCCTTCAGATCGTCGTTGTCGCTGTGGGAAGAACTGGCGGATGCGCTGTCGGAGGTGTGTTCGGCCATTACGCTGCTGCAACGGATCATGCGCACCCTTTGCTCCACCGCTTTCCCGCAAACGTGGCGTTTCCCTGCCGCGCCAAACGTTCTAGGGCGCGCCACCATGAACGATCCCACTACCATCCGTCGCCTTTACGGCCGCCGTCAGGGCCATAAGCTGCGCATCGGCCAGGCCGCTCTGGTCGAGGAGACGCTGGCACCGCTGAGCATAGCCGAAGCCGGACCGCTGGATGCGCAGGCTCTGTTCGGCGACGAACGGCCGCTGGAACTGGAGATCGGTTTCGGTGCGGGCGAGCATCTCGCCGGGCAGGCGGCGATGCGTCCCGACACCGGCTTCATCGGTTGCGAGCCGTTCCTCAACGGTGTCGTCGGCGCGCTCGGACATATCCGCGACGGCGGCCTGAGCAACGTCCGTCTCCACATGGGCGATGCGCTGGAGGTGGTGGAACGGCTTCCCGATGCCAGCCTGAGCCGGGTCTACCTGCTCCACCCCGATCCGTGGCCGAAGGCGCGGCATGCCAAGCGCAGGATGATCAACCACGGTCCGCTCGATGCGATCGCCGCCAAGCTGAAGCCGGGCGCCGAGTTCCGGCTGGGGACCGACGATCCGACCTATTGCCGCTGGGCGATGATGATCATGAACCAGCGTCGCGATTTCGAGTGGACCGCGCGCAAGCCCGGCGACTTCCTGACCCGGCCCGACGACTGGCCGGAAACTCGCTACGAACGCAAGGCGCGGCGACAAGGGCACGAGGTCTGGTATTTCCGGTATATCCGGCAGTAACTAGCGGAACAGCGCCGGAATCGCCTGAAGCAGCGTTGCGCCGGCGAGGGGGCCGCAGACCAGCATCACGGCGTTGAACAGCAGGATCGCTTCCACGGCCTTGCGCTCACGCGGCGTAAGCCGCCGGCGACCCGGCCTAGGCTCCCAACGGGGCGGTGGCGGCTGGTCGCGGAAATCCATGAACATCGGACGGCTCCTCGCTGGAGGCAGGCGGCTATCGGCGACGGCGCTTCTTCTTGCCGGGTTCGACCCATGGCGGCACGGCCACGAACGCGACCGGCGTTACGCTGGCGATCGTTACCAGCGGATCGACCGCGGGATCGGCGGGAAACTGGGCGCGCGCCTTGCCGAACAGAAATCGGGCGCGGGCGGCCCCGGGTGCGGCGGCGCTGGTGCCGACCCAGCGCCAGTGCCAGGGTTCCCACTTCACATTCTGTTTGTTGCCGCCGGGAAAGGACATTTCGAACCCGAAACGCGGGGCATTCTTGACCAGCCAGCGCGCCGCCGGTGTCGCGGCCATACACGCTTCGGCGTCGGGACAGCCGTTTGCCGGGCGCACGGCGAAATCGAGCGCATAACCGGTCGAATGCTCGCTGTGCCCCGGCGGCGCGACCGAAATCGCGCGGGTCGCATCGGGGTCGCCGCCGGCGTCGGGGTGTTCGCGGCAGAATACGCTGGCCTGACGAATGATAGAGCGGTGGCACGACAGCGCGCGCAACTGCCCCATAACGGCGGGATCGCCGGCGGCCGCGGCGATGAGCCGTTCGAGGTCTGGGATGATGTCGCGCCGGACCATGCAGCCGTTGAGCGCGAATCCGGCGGGGGCGACGACGAGCTCGGTCGGGGCGGCATCGCCGTAGGGCAGATGGCCGTAGACGCGGCCGTCGCTCGCCATGCTGGCCGCGGCGCCGGCGCACACCTGTCCTTGCGCGGGCGAGGCAAGGATCGCGGCGAGCAGCAGGGGGAGGACGCAGCGCATACGACGGCTCTGGCGCGAAGGGGCGGGGAGTGGCAAGGCGTTTCGCATGCATGGCGACCGCGTATTGTTCATCGACGGCGAGGCTCTGGTCATCGACAAGCCCGCAGGGCTGCCGGTCGACAAGCCGCGCGACGGCTCCCTCAGTCTGGAAAATCACCTCGATTCGCTGAAGTTCGGCTTCAAACGCTGGCCTGTGGCGGTGCATCGGCTGGACCGCGACACCAGCGGCTGCCTGTTGCTGTCGCGTAATCCGAAAGCGCACGCGAAGTTTCAGCAAGCGTTCGAGCGGGGCGAGGTGGAGAAACGCTATCTCGCGATCCTCGCCGGCGTGCCCACCGAGTCGGAGGGCGTGATCGACATGGCGCTGGGCAAGGTCAGCACGCGTGAGGAGGGCTGGCGGATCGTCTC
Organism: Sphingomonas sp. Leaf37; assembly: GCF_920939475.1. NCBI lineage: Bacteria > Pseudomonadati > Pseudomonadota > Alphaproteobacteria > Sphingomonadales > Sphingomonadaceae > Sphingomonas > Sphingomonas sp. Leaf37. The sequence continues at coordinate 235,365 of NZ_CAKLAX010000004.1, forward strand.
CGATCCGAACGGCAAGTCCGCCAGCACCGCATGGCGCGTGGTTGCGACGCGCGATGGCCATGCACTGGTCGAATTCCGCCCGGCAACCGGCCGGACGCACCAGATCCGCGTGCATGCCGCGACCGGGCTGGGCCTGCCGGTGCTCGGCGATCCCCATTACGGCGGCGGCGAGCCGGGCGGCATGATGCTGCACGCTGCGGCGCTGACCGTGCCGCGCGTGGGCAAGGAACCGATCGTCGGACAAGCCCCGTTGCCCGAGCGTTTTGGCGTGTGGCCGGGGATCGCGTCGGCAGAACCGGCCTGAGCACGGCGGCGGGACGATGCCGCTGATCCAGGTGACACGCTCGATCGCGATCGACGAACGCGAGATCGAGGAGAGCTTCACCCGCTCGTCCGGCCCCGGCGGCCAGCACGTCAACACCACCGACAGCGCGGTGATGCTGCGGTTCGACGTGTGGGGATCGCCCGGCCTGCCCGACATGGTCAAGCAGCGGATGAGCGTGCTTGCCGGGTCGCGGCTGAGCAAGGACGGGGTGCTGACGCTGCGTGGCGAAGGCAGCCGGTCGCAGGAGATGAACCGGCGCGACGTGCGCGAGCGGCTGGTCGCGCTCATTCATGACGCGACGATCGTTCCCAAGAAGCGTCGCCCGACCAAACCCAGCAAGTCGGCCAAGGCGCGGCGGGTGGATGAGAAGAAGGGCCGCAGCACGGTAAAGGCCGGACGTGGCAGGGTACGGCTGGATTGAGGGAATGGCCGCGCCTACATCGCGGCCCATGTACCAGTTCGATATCTCCGCCGGCTCCAAGGCCGATCTGTACCGCGATTTGCTATCGGCGCTCGACGCGCTGACCGCCGGCGAGCCGGATGGCATCGCCAACATGGCCAATGCCGCCGCGCTGATCTGGCAGTATCTTCCGGACCTTAACTGGGCGGGCTTCTACCGGACAACAGGCGACGAGCTGGTGCTCGGACCGTTTCAGGGCAAGGCTGCGTGTATCCGCATTCCGTTCGGCAAGGGCGTGTGCGGCACGGCTGCGCAGACTGCGACGACGCAGCTGGTCGAGGATGTCCATGCCTTTCCCGGCCATATCGCCTGCGATGCCGCGAGCCGGTCGGAACTGGTGGTGCCGATCGTTCGCGACGGGGCGGTGATCGCGGTACTCGACCTCGACAGTCCGGAGCCCGCGCGATTCGATGCCGGGGATGCGACAGGGTGCGAGGCGCTGGCGGCGATACTTGCGACGCGGCTCGGTTGATCGGGTTCCCTGCGACTGTGGACCGGCGCTGATCCGATTCGGGACAGGCAGTTGCGTGGCGGCGCTATGGCGACTCGGAAAGGCCGGTGGTAAGCGGATCGTCAAGATTGTGTTAACCGTCGGCGCCGGGGGCGGGGTTCCGGCAACAGGGAGAAGACGATGCGTAGCTGGTTGATCGCGACGGCTGGACTGGCACTGGTGGCCGGTAGCGCCGGCGCGCAGGATCGCGTCGTGGCGCACGGCCCGGCCGGCATGCGACCCGGCGCGACCTTCCATGCGCCGCGTCAGGGCATGGCGCCGCCGCAGGTCATTCACCAGCAGGCTCCTATGCAGATGCGGCGGCAAGGTCAGTGGCAGCGCGGGCAAGCCGGCTCATGGCGCCCCGCGACGTGGCAAGGCGGCGGACAGCAAGGTCATGTCCAGCCGATGCAGCCGCACCCGATGCAGCCCGGCCACGTTCAGCCCGGTCATGTCCAGCCGGGACGCCCGCAAATGCCGAACGGCTGGAATCAGGGCGGTCGTCCGCCGATGGTGCACGCCGGCCAGCAGCGCTGGGGCAGCAAGGTCGGTGGTCGCTGGTGGGGCGGGGCGAACGCGCCGGGCGGCTGGAGCGCCTACCGCCGCCCGTACCGCGGCTATGCGCTGCCCAGCTATTGGGTCGCACCGCGCTTCTACGTCAGCGACTGGCAGACGTATGGCCTGACCCAGCCGAGCTACGGCTATAATTGGGTGCGCTATTACGATGACGCGGTGCTCGTCGACGGTCGTGGTTCGGTCTACGACACGCGTAGCGGGATCGACTGGGACCGGTACGATGACGGTTATGCCGGCGACGATCGCGTCTATGCCGATGGCGGCTACGACGATCGCGGGTATGACGATCGTGCCTACAACGACTCCAGCTACGAACAGCGGGACTATCGCCGCGACAATGGTGTCGGTGGTGCGGTGACCGGTGCTGTGGTGGGCGGCGTCGCCGGCAACCTGATCGCCGGCCGGGGAAACCGACTGGGCGGCACGCTGATTGGCGCGGGCGTCGGTGCCGCGGCCGGCTACGCGATCGACAAGGCAGAGGATCGCCGCGGCCCACCGCCGCCGCCCGCCGGCTACGATCGTGGTCATGCCGTGCCGGTCGCTCCGGATCGTGGCCCGCCGCCGCCGGTCGCCTATCGCGACGGTGGATCGAACTGGCGCTCCGCCGACGGCACCACCACGGTGACGACGACGGGCGGGGCGGGCGGTTACTACAGCGGCGGCTATTACTATCCCGGCGCTTCCACCACGACGGTGGTCGTCCAGACCGCACCGGTGGTGACCACCACGACGACCGAAATCTTCGAGGATACGGTGACCTATCGTCCCAGGCCGACGGTGCGCACCAAGTCGAAGCGCGTATGGCGCCCGGCGCCGAAGTGCCTCTGTCGCTAATCGGCTAACGCTCGGCTTCGAGCGGCGATCCGATCGGGGTCGAGGCGATGCCGTCCTGCATGAACGCCGCGCAGGACGGCATCGTCATGTCCGGCTGCAATGCGTGCCGGTGACGCGGAGCAAACCCGGTCGTCGCGGCCGGCTGCGGGTTGCGGCGACACTCCGCTCCTGCCTGCCCCTTATCTCCGCGGGGCGCGCCCGCCGAAGGTCGGCAAGCTTTCCGTCCCGTCCGCCGCGAGCGCCGATACGGCGATGAAATTGTCGTCGACCGGCACCTGTTTCAGGACCGCGCTGCTTCCCTGCACATCCTGCGACTTGGCCCATGCGGACGTGTCGTTCGCCCGCCAGCGGATGCGATAGCCGGCGGCGCCCGGCACCGGGGTCCAGCTGACCTGCGTGTCGCGCGACAGGTCGCCGACCAGTCCCACGGTCGCCGGGGCGGCAGGCGCGGCGGCGAGACGGGCGATCGTCGCCGCGTTGATCGCGGTCACCTTCGCCAGATAGGCGAAGTCCATCCCCTCGATCGTGTCGCCGTAGACGACGCCCTTCTCTGTCCGCAAATTCTGATGCTGGCGGTCCCAATTCTCCGCGCCGACCGAGAAGCGGACGGCAGGATAGCCGCGCTTCAGGAAGGGTTCGTGGTCGCCGCCACGCCCGAAGCGGTCCGGGCGGCGATCGATCACGACGTCGAACCTGCCGGCGATCGCATCGGCGATGCCGTCGATCGTCTTGGCGAGCGCGCGGCTGGGGCCGTCGTCCTCGCCACCTTCGCCGCGGCGGCGCTGCTGCTGCGGCAGGTCTTCCGATGCGCGAATGCCCTCCGAGAACACACGCACGCGGTTGGCGTCGACCACGCCGCCCTGACCCAGCGAGTTGCCGACGATGTCGTTGTTGAGCATTGCGGTGACGTTCCAGCCGCGCTTCTGCGCGGTGTCCGCCAGCAGTTCCGCGCCCCACAACCCTTGCTCCTCGGCGGAAAAGGCGACGTAGACGATCGTCGCGTCGAACCTGCGCTTCGACAACAATCGCGCCGCTTCCAGCACCAGCGCCACACCCGATGCATCGTCGTTGGCGCCCGGCGCATCGCTGGTCGCATCCATCACGTCGGTGACGCGGCTGTCGATATGCCCGCCGATGATGATGACGCGATCGGGGTCGCGCCCCGGCTGGATCCCGAGCACGTCCTCGACCACCACGCCATTAGGCGCGCGCGGACCGGTGAAGCTGCGGCTGATCCGCTCGACCCTGATGCAGCCGCCGCATTCGCGGCCGATCGCCTCGAATCGCTTCGCCGCCCAGTTGCGCGCCGCACCGATGCCGCGTTTCGGATCGGTCGTGGAGGACAGGGTGTGGCGCGTACCGAAGCCGACCATCGCCGCGACGTCCCTCTGCAACCGGGCGGGGTTGGGCTGGGGAAGGGCGGGAGCAGGAGCCGCCGCTGCGGCGATCAGGATCAGCATGGACATGCCGACCGGTGTGGCCCGCTCCGCGCGTCGGCTCAAGCCCTCGTTTATGCGCAGATCAGCTCAGGCGGTCGATCGCCTCCCGGGTCAGCGATCCCGGAATGATCATCACCGGCACCGGCAGCGCGCCGGCGTCGGTCCCGGCGAAATGGGCGACCAGCTTGCCCGGCGCGCCGCTCGCTGCCGCGCCCAGCACCAGCGCAGCGATATCGGGATTGGCGGCGATGATGTCGCGGATGATCTTCGGTCCTTCGCCCTGGCGGACGGTGATCGCCGGCTTCAGTCCCGATTCCTCGACCAAAGTCCCTGCTGCCGCGGCGACCAGCCCCTCGGCGTGCAGCAGCGCCTCTTCCTCGATCGTCGCCTGTACGCCGCCGAATGCGATGAACTCCTGCGGCGGGATCAGTGTCAGGATTTCCACGCCGCCTCCGGTCTTTACCGCGCGACGCGCGGCGAAGCGAAGGGCGATCTCCGCCTCCGGGCTTTCGTCGATGACGACCAGATAGATGCGCATGGCTGACCCCTTTTCCGCTACGTGGCCCGCGGCTTCCCGACGCGCAAGGCTTGACCCCTTGGCCTCTGCGGGCGAAGGGGAATACCTGCTCCCCAGGCAAGAGGACCTGCATGTCGATCGAGATCAAGATGCCCGCGCTGTCGCCGACGATGGAAGAGGGTACGCTCGCCAAGTGGCTCGTCAAGGAAGGCGACACCGTCAAGAGCGGTGACATCATGGCTGAGATCGAAACCGACAAGGCGACGATGGAATTCGAGGCGGTCGACGAAGGCGTGATCGCCAGGATCGTGATCGCCGAGGGCACCGATGGCGTGAAGGTCGGCGCGGTGATCGCGATCCTGGCCGAAGAGGGCGAGGATGCGTCCGCCGTATCGGCTCCCGCGGCAAAGAGCGAGACGCCCCAGCCCGCCGACGACCAGTTCAAGGGCCGTCCCGAGCCGACCGATCCGAACAAGACCGGCACCGAGGCCAAGCCCGCCGAGCGTGATGTCACGCAAGCCGAGGATCACGGCAAGCCCGCCGACGCCGGTGCTGCGCCTTCGGGTGGTGATGGCCAGCGCGTCAAGGCCAGCCCGCTCGCCCGCCGCATCGCCGCCGAAAAGGGCATCGAACTGTCGGGCGTCACCGGATCAGGTCCGAACGGTCGCATCGTCAAGGCCGACGTCGACAGCGCCAAGCCCGGTGCCGCCGCATCGCCTGCCTCTGCCAAGAGCGACGCTGCGCCCGCTGCCGCCGCGCCCGTCGCTGCTGCCAAGCCCGCCGCCGTGCCGGATATCCCGCACGAGGCGACCAAGCTCAGCAACATGCGCAAGACGATCGCGCGTCGCCTGACCGAATCGAAGCAGACGGTGCCGCACATCTACCTGACGGTGGATATCCAGCTCGACGCGCTGCTCAAGCTGCGTGGCGAATTGAACACGTCGCTGGAGAGCCGCGGCGTCAAGCTGTCGGTCAACGACATGCTGGTGAAGGCGCTGGGCGTCGCGCTGATCGCGGTGCCGAAGTGCAACGTGATGTTCACGCCCGATCAGCTGATCAGCTTCAAGCGCGCCGACGTGTCGGTCGCGGTGTCGACGCCGTCGGGCCTGATCACACCGATCGTCGTGGGTGCGGACACCAAGAGCCTGTCGGCGATCTCCACCGAGGTGAAGGACCTTGCGGCCCGCGCCAAGGAGAACAAGCTGAAGCCCGAGGAATTCCAGGGCGGCACCGCGTCGATCAGCAACATGGGCATGTTCGGCATCAAGCAGTTCGAGGCGGTCATCAACCCGCCACAGGGCATGATCATGGCGATCGGCGCAGGCGAGAAGCGGCCGTATGTCGTGAACGGCGAACTGGCGGTCGCGACCGTGATGTCCGCGACCGGCAGCTTCGATCACCGTGCGATCGACGGTGCCGACGGCGCCCAGCTGATGAAGGTGTTCAAGGAGCTGGTCGAGCGGCCGCTCGGCATGCTCGCCTGATCTCGCGATGGCACGGACCACGGTCGAATTGCTCTACATCGCTGCCGGGCTGGTGGCGGCGGTGGCGATGACGTGGGCCGCAGCCTGGGCCTATCCATTGGGACGTGACGTGATCTGGTGGTGCGGCGCGGGGGCGATGCTGGCGACGGTGCTGATGGGCATCGGCCCGCTGCGCCGCGCCCGCGCGATCGACCGGAGGCGCGCATGAGCGGCCTTCCCGAGGGGTCGCCGACGATCCGCGTCACTGCGATGCCGTCCGACGCCAATCCCTATGGCGACATCTTCGGCGGGTGGCTGATGGGCCAGATGGATTTGGCAGCCGGTTCGGTGGCGTCGCGCCACGCCCGTGGCCGGGCGGTGACGATCGCCTGCGATGCGATGAAGTTCCACGCGCCGGTGCTCGTCGGCGACGAAGTGTCCGTCTACGGTCGGCTCGCCGCGGTCGGCACCACGTCGATGACGATCGAGGTCGAGGCGTGGCGCCGTGCCCGTCATGCCGAAGACGCGTGCAAAGTGACGCAGGCGCGCTTCATCTTCGTCGCCACCGACGCCGACCGCAAGCCGCGCCCCGTCGCGCCGCTCGCCTGATATTTGTTTGAAACCTCCCCGGTAAGGACCTCCCAACGTGGCTGATACCTTCGACCTCCTTATCCTCGGCTCCGGTCCCGGCGGCTATGTCGCGGCGATCCGCGCGAGCCAGCTCGGCCTGAAGGTCGGCATCGTCGAGCGCGAGCGGCTGGGCGGCATCTGCCTCAACTGGGGCTGCATCCCGACCAAGGCGCTGCTGCGCACGTCGGAAGTCTATCACTACATGACCCATGCCGATGCTTACGGGCTGAAGGCGGACAACGTCTCGTTCGACCTCGGCAAGATCGTCGATCGAAGCCGCAAGGTGGCGGGGCAGCTCAATGCCGGCGTCAAGGGCCTGATGAAGAAGAACAAGGTCCAGGTCTTCGAAGGCGTCGGCGCGCTCACCGGGAAGGGCAAGTTGCAGGTCAAGCAGGGCGACAAGACGCTCGACCTCGAAGCCAAGCACATCATGATCGCCACCGGTGCACGCGCCCGCGATCTGCCGTTCGCCAAGGCCGACGGCAAGCGCATCTGGACCTATCGCCACGCGATGGTGCCGGAGGTGATGCCGACCAAGCTTCTGGTCATCGGATCGGGCGCGATCGGCGTCGAATTCGCGAGCTTCTACAACGACATGGGCGCCGACGTGACGATCGTCGAAATGCTCGACCGCATCCTGCCGGTCGAGGATGCCGAAGTCAGCGAATTCATGCACAAGGCGCTGACCAAGCAGGGCATCAAGATCCTCACCAAGTCCGGCCTCGAAAAGCTGGAAACCGGTGCGAACGGCGTCACCGCGGCGATCAAGGGTGCGGACGGCAAGGTGACGTCGACCGAGTTCAGCCATGCCATCGTTGCGATCGGCATCGTCCCCAACACCGAGAACATCGGTCTGGAAGCGCTGGGCGTCGAAACCGATCGCGGCCATATCAAGGTCGACGGCTATGGCCGCACCAACGTCGAGGGCATTTATGCGATCGGCGACGTCACCGGCGCGCCGTGGCTGGCGCACAAGGCGAGCCACGAGGGCATCGTCTGCGTCGAGCAGATCGCCGGCAAGAACCCGCATCCGTTCGAGACGTGGAACATCCCGGGCTGCACCTATTCGCGCCCGCAGGTCGCCAGCGTCGGCTTTACCGAGGCCAAAGCCAAGGAAGCGGGTTACGAGGTGAAGGCGGGCAAATTCCCCTTCATCGGCAACGGCAAGGCGATCGCGCTCGGCGAGGCGGAAGGCTTCGTCAAGACGGTGTTCGATGCCAAGACCGGCGAACTGCTCGGCGCGCACATGGTCGGCGCCGAAGTAACCGAGCTGATCCAGGGCTATGTCATCGCGCGCCAGCTTGAAACGACCGAGCATGAATTGATGGAGACGGTGTTCGCCCATCCGACGCTGAGCGAAATGATGCATGAGAGCGTATTGTCGTCGTACAATCGGGCGATTCACTTCTAGAGTCGAACCGCATTCGCGGGCGGAGACGCGGATCATGCCGGGCACAGCGTATCCGTCAGCCAGTCCGGGCCTGCTAGGTACCGGCGGTACATCCAAAACGGCCGCACTTGTACCGGGTGTGGCCGCACCGGCCATTGTGCATCGGACCTGATGCGTGCAGCTTCCTCCAGTCGGCTTTAAGTCGATGGCGGGGGGAGCTGACATATGACGAGGACGATTGCGACACCACGCTATTGCGCAGGTGCGTTGTGGCTCTTGCCTGCCATGCTGGGCGGATGCGCCTCGTTTTCAGGCGTGCCGAAAACGGTTATTCCGCTGCGTAGCATCGTCGATCTCGCGTCCGATGGAAAATACGGGCTCGCGATGGCGGCGGACAGGATCGAAGCCTCGTCCGACGTGTCGAAGTCGTATCGCGATGCGTTCATTGCCGTGCAGATGGCGGCGATCGACGCCCGCTATCTCCAATTCCGCAGCAAGCTGTCCGCCCAGTCCAAAGGCGCCAATTTCGGGCTGGAGCTCGGGGTGCTCGCGTTGACGGGTGCCGGATCGGTGGTGACCACCTCTCTGGCCAATGTCCTGTCGGCGGGTGGGGCCGGACTGACGGGAACCAAGGCGGCTCTGAGCAAGGAGGTGTACTTCGAGCGCACGCTGCCTGCCATCCTCGCCAGCATGGATGCGCAGAGGATCGCCGCGCGGACACCGATCATGGCGGGGCTCGGGCGCGACACCAAGGCGTATCCGCTCGCACAGGCGGTCGTCGATCTGTTCGCGTACCAGAACAGCGCCAGCATCGATTCCGCGATCGGCCAGCTTACCGCTTCCGCAACAAAGGAACAGGCGAAGGCGGAAGCGAAGTACGAGAACGTCACGCCGGCTTGCAGCCGTCCGGAGCAAGGTGTGGGGCGGGACTGGGATACTTTCGCGGCGGCAATCGACCGGTTGCAGCCGGCACTCGCGGCCGACGCGAAGACGTTGCAGGACATCAGCACCCTCATCGGGTCCGACCCGGCTCTGCCCGTTGCGGATCAGGCGAACGCGATCAGTGATCGCGTGGAAGCGATCTACTGCACCCGTAGCGCGATGACGGCGCTGATGACCCGTATTTCCTCGGAAACGAAGGTGGCGTTCTGATGATCAAGCACAAGGCGTTCGACGCATCGTTGAGCCTGGCCGAGTTGCAGTTGGCCCTGACGGAGCTGGATGGGCCGCGCAAGGCGCTGATCGGTATCGGCAATCAGGCAGGGGAGACGATCGGCAGCTACGACACCGATCAGGCGGGCACACGCAACATCCTGCTCTGTCCCGGCATGCCGCTGGCCCAGCCGCCCGGTGTGGTGATCGACACCGACATCGTCTTCGTAACCGGCCAGATGCAGACCGTCACCGCCTATCGCATGCCTGCTGCATAGGCTCGATCTGGCGTGAGCTGCTGCGCGGCTTGCGGATCGTGCAGCACGTCCGGCACCCGGTTCGTCGTTTCGCGTTATCGGTGGGACCGTGCGGTTCCGTGAATCGCACGATAATCGCCGGGAGAAGGCCATGACGACGCACACCGATCACGAACACACTTACAAGGACTTCAGCGACGCGGTGAACATGGCGCCCGCCGAACTGGAGCGCTTCCTCGAGAGCGACGATAGCAAGCGGGTCGGCTGGAAGGGCGAGGATGGCAAAGGATCGGGCGAAAGCGTCGGGCATCGCTCCGGCAAACGGATCGTCGCGATCAAGCGGACGAAGAAGGCCGATCTCACCGACGACGATTATGCCCATATGAAAAAGGTCGTCGGATACGTTCACCGCCATCTGGCGCAGGGCGGTCCAGCCGACGATGTCGCCCGGAGCGACTGGCGCTATTCGCTGATGAACTGGGGCCACGATCCCATGAAGACGTGACCCGCACCCTTCACGGCTAGGCTGCCGCCGTATCGTCCCACCGGCGGGTAGCCAGGGACCGCGCCTCGTCGACGGGTAGCGGTCGCCCGAAATAATAGCCCTGCACCTTGGTACAGCCCAGGTCCTGGACCATCCGATGCTCGGCCTCGGTCTCGACGCCTTCGGCCGTGGTCGCCATGCCGAGGCTCTGGGCCAGCGCCACGACCGCGCGGATGATCGCGATCGCCTCCTTCACACCCTTGGACGCGCCCTGAACGAAACTGCGATCGATCTTGATCGATGAGAAGCGCGTTCGCGACAGATACCCCAGCGACGAATAGCCGGTCCCGAAATCGTCCAGGCTGAGCCGGACGCCAAGGTCGAGGATGCGCTCCAATACCTTGGTCGCACCGAGGCCTTCATGCATGAAGACGCTCTCGGTCACCTCCAGTTCGAGCCGTTCCGCCGACAAGCCCGAATTGGCCAGGGCCGACGTCACGACCGTGACGAAATGGGGGTTCTGCAACTGATCGGGGGACACGTTCACCGCGATCCGCACATCCGACCGCCATGTCGCCGCCTCGGCACAGGCAGTGCGCAACACCCATTCGCCGATCGGCTGTATCAGTCGCGCCTCTTCGGCAAGCGGTATGAACTTGGCAGGCGAAACGTTGCCGAATTGCGGGCTTTGCCAGCGCAGCAACGCCTCGAACCCCTTCAGTCCGCCGGTGCCCGCATCGACGACCGGCTGATAGTGAAGATGCATCTCGCCGTTATCGAGCGCTTGTCGCAGTGCCATCTCGAGCACGCGGCGCTCTTCCGCCTGAACATGCAGTTCGGGCTCGTAGGCATGGTATACGCCGCGGCCCGCATCTTTCGCACGGTATAGCGCAAGGTCGGCGGAGCGGATCAGCATCTCCGCGGTTCGTCCGTCCCGCGGCCCGATCGCCAGCCCGACGGAGGCGCCGATGTAGAGCGTGTGCGCGTCGACTTCATAGGGGCGCGACAGCGTTTCGATGATCCGGCGGGCGAGGCCTTCCACCTTGGCGGTATTTGTCGCATCGCGCATCACGACGGCGAATTCATCGCCACCCAGACGCCCGCACATCTCGTTTTCGCTCATCAACTGGCCGAGCCGTTCGGATACACGACCCAGCAGACGGTCGCCGATCGGGTGGCCCAGCGTGTCGTTGACCGCCTTGAATCGATCGAGATCGATCATCATGAACGCGCAGCGCCGGCCCCATTTGTCGGCATCCGCCATCGCGCGGACGAGCGTCTCGTTGACCATCAGGCGGTTGGGCAGACCCGTCAGCGTGTCGAACCGAGCCATCCGGTTGATCTTGTCCGCCGAGGCGCGCTGTTCGGTCACATCGGAGCCGACACCGCGGAAGCCGCAGAACGACCCGGTCTCGTCGAAACGGGGGCTCGCGGCGAGTTCCCACCACCGCTCCTCGCCCCGCACGTCGAGCGGCAAACGCAGATCGCGGAAGCTTTCGCGCGTCTTGAGCTTGTCGGCGAGGCTGCGCAGCCCGGCCGAAAAATTGCCGGATTCCCAGGTCGGCCCGGCGAGCACCTGCAGAAACGGCATACCCTCGATCGTGACCGGGTCGAGACCGCAGGCATAGGCGAAGCGCGGCGACGCCTTGATCACGCGGCGGGCGGCGTCGGTTTCCCACAGCCAGTCCGCGCTCGTCTCCTCGAACTCGCGCAGCAACAGGCTGACCGTCTCGTCGCGCTCGCCCAGCGCCATCTGGCTCGCGCGGATCACGACGAGCGAACGCGCGCGATTGAGGCAGATGATGACGAGCATCGCCGTGAACAGCGAAGTCGCACCGGCGGCGGCGAAGCTGTGCAGCAGCAGTAACTTTGCGGTGACGATGGTCCCCAGACCGCCGACGAAGGCGATCGTCGCCAGCGCCAACGGTGCCATGGCGACCGCGCCGGCCGTCATCAGCACCGACAGGATCATCCACAGTACATAGGCGCTGTTCGATCCCGGATGCGGATCGAAGACGAGGCAGGGGATGGACCAGGCCGCGGCAAGTGCCACGCCTTCGATTGCGGTCGTTCGAAGATCGGCCTGCGTCGCATAGCCCCCGTCGCGGTGGCGGGTCGACAGGCGGCGAACGGCAACCGCCACCGATACGATCGCGACCAGTGCCGCCCATCCGGTGAGTAGCATATGCCGCACTTCGTCGGCGAACAGCGACACGGTCATCGCTGCGGCGCTCAAATTGGCGGCGAGCAGGAACAGCGCGAGCTGACGCCCCGCGTCCAGCTGGGTCGAACGGATGCGGGCCCATTGCGCGGCGTCGGCACCATCGCTGAAGCCGAGCAATTGCGAGAAGCGGATCGCGGTCGGATCCGTGGCGGGGGCGATATCCTGGCTCACCCGATCAGCGATTAAGCGGGTGAGGTTGACGTATCGTTATGAGCGGGTCCCGGCGGTCGAAAAACGCGCCACCGGGACGAACCGGTCAGGCAGCGATCGCATAGGGTTTGATATCGCCATTCAGATACAGGTTGCGCGCCTTCGCCCGGCTCAGCTTGCCCGAGCTGGTCCGCGGCAGCGTACGCGGCGGGATCAGCTCGATCACGCAGTTCATGCCCGTCACCGAACGGACACGCTCGCGGATTTCCTCGCGCAGGCGCTGGCGTTCGGCATCGTCGCTGCTGCGACACTGGACCAGCACCGCCGGCGTCTCCTCGCCGCCCGGCGTGGTGATCGCGAAGGCGGCGATATCGCCGGCCTTGAAGCCCGGCAATTGCTCGACCGCCCATTCGATGTCCTGCGGCCAATGGTTCTTGCCGTTGACGATGATCATGTCCTTGGCGCGGCCGACGATGTAGATGTAGCCGTTCGACATGTAGGCCATATCGCCGGTGTCCAGCCAGCCATCGCTCATGCACGCTTCGGTCGCGGCGTCATCGCGGAAATAACCGACCATTACGCTCGGCCCCTTGCACCAGAGCTTGCCGATCGCGCCGTCGGGCAGGGGGGTGCCGTCCTCTTCGCGAATCTCGACGGCCATGTCGCGCACCGGCTTGCCGCAATTGACGATGGCGCGGAAGCGCTGCGGGCGCGGGCCGTCGTTGGCCGCGAGCGATTCGCCGCCGCCCGACAGCTGCGTCTCTTCGACCAGCTCCACCCGGATGCCTTCGCCGGGCGGCATCAACGATACCGCGAGCGTCGCCTCGGCCAGGCCATAGCTCGGCAGGAACGCGCTGGCCTTGAACCCGGCATCGGCGAAGGCGTCGACGAAAGCCTGCATCACGTCGGGACGGATCATGTCGGCGCCATTGCCCGCGACGCGCCAGCGCGACAGGTCGAACCGGTCGCTCGCCTTGGTCTGCGACGACATGCGGCGCGCGCAAATGTCGTATCCGAATGTCGGCGAATAGCTGAGCGCGGTGCCGTCGTGCCGGCTGATCAGGTCCAGCCACGCCAGCGGGCGCCGGGCGAAATCCTCGGTCTTCAGATAATCCGTCGACACCTGATTGGCGACCGGCGACAGGAAACAGCCGACCAGACCCATGTCGTGATACCAGGGCAGCCACGAAATGCAGCGATCGGTGCCGTCGATCTCCATGCCGTGGCTGTGCGCGGCGAGGTTGTTGAGCAGCGCATGATGTGTGATCGCGACGCCGTGCGGGAAGCGGGTCGAGCCGCTGGAATATTGCAGATAGGCGATCGCCTGTCCGTCCGCCTGCGGCAGTGCCACCGCCGTCGCCTCGCGCGTCTGGAACTCGGACCAGTCGATCCCCTCGGTCCCGGCGAGCTTCGCCGCTTCCGCCGCCATCGCCGCCAGCTCGGGCGGGAAGATCAGCATCCTTGGGTCGCAACTGGCGAGCTGGACGCGCAATTGCTCGATATACGAATCGCGTCCGCCGAACGACGTCGGCAGGGGCAGCGGCACCGGCCATGCACCGGCATAGACGGTGCCGAAGAACAGGGCGGCGAATTCCGGACCCGTTTCGGCGACCAGCGCGATGCGATCCTCCGGCCCTACGCCCGCCGCGATCAGCCGGTGCGCCATCGCGATCGCATCGTCGCGCAGCTCGGCGAAGGTATAGGCACGGGCCAGCGTTCCGCGTGCGTCGTGGAAGTTGAGGCCACGCTGCCCCTGCGCGGCATAGTCCAGCGCCTCGCCCAGCGTGGCGAAGTCCGCATAGCGACGCGGCAGGCCGTCGAGCGTCGGCGTAGCGGCCATGGGAGGCGTCGGCGAAGGCGCAGACTGCTGGGTCATCGAAAATCCTGTTCACTCGCCGCGACCCGCGGCTGTCGTAATCCTCACGCTATAACGCGCGATCATCGTTCTCAATCCGTCCCCAGTGTGGCAACAACATGGCCGTGAAGCCCGACGCCCCCCGCGAACGCCGTGCCATACCCCCGCTCGATGCCGCCGCGTTGGAACGGCTGGCGCTGCGTTACGTCGAACGCTTCGCCACGACACGCGGCAAACTGGCCGAATACCTGTCCCGCAAGGTGCGCGAGCGTGGCTGGGACGGGCCAGCCGCCGATCCGCGCGGACTGGCGCAGCGGATGGCCGATCTGGGCTATGTCGACGATCGCCTGTATGCCGAAAGCAAGGCCGCCGCGCTGGGTCGTCGTGGCCTCGGCGCACGGCGGGTTTCGGTCGCGCTGCGGCAGGCGCATATCGCCGAGGCCGATGCGCAGGATCTCGCGCCTGCGATCGAGGAACGGGCGGGTGATGCCGCGCTGATCTTTGCACGGCGCAAGCGGATCGGTCCGTTCGGGCCGCCGACGGAGGATCGAAAGGTCCGCGACAAGCAACTCGCCGCGATGATGCGCGCCGGGCATGGTTTCGAGCTGGCGCGTCGCATCGTCTTTGCGCGCAGTGAAGACGAGCTGGAAGAATTGCGCTGATCAGGTCTTTCGCAATTGCAGCAGCGATGAACCGTGCTAGCGTAGCGTCAACAGGGGTGCAGTGATGCGTAGCGAGCCGCAACGTAAGGGCGACGAGCACGACGACGGGGTGATGCCCGGCGATCGCGTCGATGCGCCCGCCTCCACGAAAACCGCTGCAATCGAGGACGATGGCGCCATCCGCGTCGCGGGCGTGATCAAATGGTTTGATGTCACCCGCGGTTTCGGCTTTGCGGTCGCCGACGATGCGGCATTGGGCGACGTCCTGATCCACTTTTCGGTTCTCCAGCCCCATGGCCGGCGCAGCCTGCCCGAAGGTGCGCGGGTCGAGACGCTGTCGATCCAGCGCGGGCGCGGCTATCAGGCGCGTGAGGTGCTGGCGATCGACCTGAGCCAGGCGGTCGAGGAGCCACCGCGGCCGCCGCGTGCGGTCGACAGGGTCGATCCGGTCGCGTTGATCGATGACGCCGGTGCATTCGAAGGGGCCATGGTCAAATGGTTCAATCGGTTGAAAGGCTACGGCTTTCTGGTGCGTGACAGCGATGGCTGCGATGTTTTCGTTCACATGGAGACGTTGCGCCGCGCGGGGATCATGGCGATCGAACCCGAACAGCGGATGCGGGTCCGGATCGTGGCAGGGCGCAAGGGACCGCTGGCGGTAAGCGTCGAAGAGGAATGAAGGCGTGGCGGCGGTGTCGATGAAAGGGATTGCGGCGGCGGCCGTTCTGCTGCTGGCGATCGGTGGCTGTTCCGGCCGACCCGATGCGGCGGCGGACGTGGCGGGCGCCGCTCAGGGGACTACGGCAGTGACCGTTACCGGCAGTCGTGGGCGGCACGTCTTCATGGTGGAGCGCGCCGTCACCGCCGCGCAGCAGGCGCAGGGCCTGATGTACCGCACCGACCTCAAGCCCGATGGCGGCATGCTGTTCCACCCCTATCCGGCGGACGGCGGCGCCCCGCGCGAGGCGAGCTTCTGGATGAAGAACACGCCGACCCCGCTCGACATCCTGTTCATCCGCGCCGACGGTACGATCGCGACGATCGCGGAAAATACCGTACCGTTCTCCGAAGCGCCGGTGACCTCGCGCGAACCGGTCGCCGCCGTGCTGGAGATCGTTGGCGGCCGTGCCGCGGACCTGGGTATCGCAGAAGGCGACAAGGTCAGCTGGGCGAAATGAGGCGTCTCCCGCGGCGGGCGTCGCAATCGGCCGCATGCCGGCGGGCGTGTGGCTGATCTCGGGACCGTTCAACGCCTCCGGTCGCGAGGTTCGGGACCGAATATGTCGTACGAAAACATAGGTTTGTTACGGGTGCGGATAACCTGCGCTAGGATCGGCCATCGTCGATCAGTGTCCTGGGCCGCGGCGACTGAGAGATGTGACGTGCTCTTGCCTGCAACCGGAACACGTCATGACGACCCCGAACCACGCGGCCTTGTCTGGATTCCTTGAACGTCTGCTGCTGCGTTCGCGATTGAGCGACGAGGAACAGGCCGCGATCCTCGGTCTTAACGGTCAGGAGAAGCAGGTCCCCGCGCGCCGCGATCTGATCCTTCCCGGCCGCGACGTCCATTTCGTATCGCTCGTCGCAGAGGGGCTGGTCGGCCGGTTCGACCAGATGGCGGACGGCAGGCGGCAGATCACGGCATTCCACATCGCCGGCGACATGTGCGATCTGCATTCCGTCGTGGCCCCCGTCACGGGCTGGGGCATTACGGCGCTCAGCACGGCGGTCGTGCTGCAGATCGCCCATGCCGATCTCCGCGTGATCGCCGCCAGATACCCGAACCTCGTAATGGCATTCTGGCGAGACACGACGGTCGACGCATCAATCCTCGCCAAATGGGTGGCCAACGTCGGACGCAAGGATTCGCGCGCCCGCGTCGCCCATCTTCTGTGTGAGATGGCCATGCGGATGGAGCGGGCGAACCTCGGCACCCGACATCGATACCGGCTGCCCGTCAGTCAGGAACAGATCGGCGATGCGATGGGGATAACGTCCGCTCACGTCAGCCGGACGCTGCAGACCCTGCGAGCGGAGGGCATTCTGTCGATGCACCGGCACGTCGTTGAGATCCACGACTGGGACCGGCTTACCGACCTTGCCGACTTCGTGC
Organism: Sphingomonas sp. Leaf37; assembly: GCF_920939475.1. NCBI lineage: Bacteria > Pseudomonadati > Pseudomonadota > Alphaproteobacteria > Sphingomonadales > Sphingomonadaceae > Sphingomonas > Sphingomonas sp. Leaf37. Next base: position 252,389 of record NZ_CAKLAX010000004.1, read on the forward strand.
CGACCTTCATGCTCTTCGACGATCAGGCTGCTCCGGAGTTTCCGGCCGCTTGATCACCTAAATTCTCTTTCGATAACATGGGTATAGCCAATTTACCGCGGCCCTGCATAGGTCGTTACAGGGTGTCGCACGGATCCCTGCGGTACTGGTGGAATGTAGCCGCCCAACCCGACGTTGCTGCGTATCGTGGCGTCTGCGAACGAGGCACCGATCAGATGACTTCAGGAAACCACACTGATCTTCATGGCAAACGCGTTCTGGTCGTCGAGGACGAATATCTGATCGCGGACGATATCAGCATCCGGCTTCGTGATCTCGGCGCCCGGGTCGTCGGGCCGATCGCGACGCTCGACGAAGCCACGGCGGCGGTGTGCGGAAACGAGATCGACTATGCCGTCATCGACATCGATTTGCGTGGGCAGGCGTCGTTCCCGCTTATCGCTCTTCTGGCAAAGCGCGCGATCCCGCTCCTGCTGGTGACCGGCTATGATCGGCACGACATTCCGGCCTGCTACCGTCAGCTGCCCCTGCTCAACAAGCCGACGATGCACGATGCCGTCGCGACCGCCTGTGCACAGCTGTGCAGCCGATGACGATCCCGGTTGAAGGGCGGACGAGACGCGGGTAAGCGCAGGGGCATCATGGGCATCAACCTCAATCCCTTCACCTGGTGGAACGGCGCGTCATGGGGCACGATGCTCTATGGCCTGCGTGGCATGGCGCAGATGGGGACCGACACGCTCGGCAACGTCTATTACGAAGGTGGCAAGGACGGCAGCGGCCGCGTACGCCGCTGGGTGATCTACGAGGGCGCGAACGACGCCAGCCGCGTGCCGCCCGAATGGTTCAGCTGGCTGCATCATCACATCGACGACGTACCCGATCGCGCGATGCCGCCCGTCCGCGCGTGGCAGAAGCCGGCGGTGCCGAACATGACCGGCACGCCGCTCGCCTATCGCCCCTCGGGTTCGCTGGAAAAGGGCGGCAAACGCGCCGCCGCGACCGGCGATTACGAGGCGTGGACGCCCGAAGGGTGAGATCGCCACGCGTCGGACGCTGGCTCGCCGCCGGCATCCTGCTGGTGGCATTGGCGATCGCCGGGGTGTTCGGCTATCGCGCGCTGCACCGATCGAGTGGCAGCGGCCCGGTGGTCGCATCGCAGGAATTGCTGCCGGACGCGGCCGGTGACGCGCAGACGATCGAGACCGTCGCCGCGAGCGATGTCGCCCTGCCGACCGGAGGAACGCCGATGGCGCAACGGGTCGCCATCGTCGGGTTGCTCAACAAGCGTAACGGTGTCAGCCGCGACGTCACGCTGAAGCCCGGTCAGGCGGTGCGCGTCGGCGACGCCATCATACGCTTGCGTGCCTGCGAACGGACGGCACCGTGGGAGCAGGACCAGCTGACCGGCAGCTTCGTGCAACTGGATGTCCGCGGCAGCGACCGACACTGGCGACGGGCATTCTCGGGCTGGCTGTTCAAGGAACGGCCGGGCCTGAACGTCGTGCAGCACCCGGTCTACGACGTCTGGACCAAGAGCTGCACGATGTCGTGGCCGGCGACGGGGCCGGATACGACCTCGCTGGCGAGCGGCGAACCGGCCCGGCGTTCGAGCGCGAAGAAATCTCCGGCCGGCGGCGATGCGCCGACGGAAGCGGCGGAGCCGGCGGTCTCGTCGAGCGCGGCGGCCAGCAACGCGCAATAATCCGTCCGGCTGATCTCCACCGCGCCAAGCGAGGCGAGATGAGATGTCTGGAACTGGCAGTCGAGCAACGCGAACCCGCCGGCCCGCAGCCGGGCGACGAGCCACGCCAGCGCGACCTTCGACGCGTCGGTGCGGCGGCTAACCATCGATTCGCCGAAGAACGCGCGCCCCAGTGCCAGTCCGTAGAGGCCGCCGACCAGCTCGTCGCCGTCCCAGCATTCGATCGAATGGGCGAAGCCGAGGTGGTGCAATGCCATGAACGACCGCTCGATGCCGGTGTTGATCCAGGTCTCCGGACGATCCTCGGCACTCTCGGCGCACAGCTGTATGATCCGGTGAAACGCGGTGTCGGCGGTTACCCGAAAACGGTTTTGCGAAATCCTCTTGCGCAGGGATTTCGACAGGTGGAAGCCATCGAGCGGCAGGATCGCCCGCGTGCGCGGTTCAACCCAATAGACGCTGTCGGCGTCGCGATCGTCTGCCATCGGGAACACGCCGATCGCATAGGCACCGAGCACGAGTTGCGGATCGAGCATCTCCATCGAACCGGACAGGTGGCGCGTCCAGTGGCCGATGGCAAGGTGCCGTCAGCGCACGGCCCGGGCGAACAGCGCCGCCGCCGCGAGCCAGAGCAGCGTAAAGACGGCGGTCAGTCCCAGCACCGGCTGTTCGCTTCCCGCTACCGAACCTGCGAAGCCGGAGAATGCGATCAGCGCGACGCCGATCTGGGCGGCCGCCATCGCTCCGGCGGTGCGGGCCATGCCGGTCGGACGGAAGCGGCTATATACCGCGCCAACTGCGCCGAGGCCGAGTACACCGGCGAACATGAGGTTGGCCGGATTGCCCTCTTCACCGATGATCCCCACCGCGGCGTTGATCCAGATGAGCAGGAACGTGCCCAGCAGCAGCAGGGCGGTGGCCACGCGGAAGGCGGGCACCTGCATCCGCCGCGTCAACAATTCGAAGGCGCCAAGGGAGCCGAACAGCAAGACGGCGGCGAATGCGAAGTCGGCGGCGGTCCATCGCACTTCGCGGGTGAATTGCATCGCCACCAGTGGCAGCGTCAGGATCGCCGCCGCGCCCGCCCAGACGGCGATCCGCAAGCGCTGACCCCGGCGCGATGTTTCCTGTGCATAGGCTTGTGCCATCGAAAAGCTCCCTGAACGATGGCTGGATCATAGCGTCGGGGGCACAGGTCGGGAAACATGCCTTTGGAGGAAGGATCGTGCAGGACCGGTGCAGACCGGCACGGCATCACACGGACAGGCGGCGTTCGATCGTCGTCCACAAGTTGCCGAACGCGACCGCCGCCGCCGATCGGGGCGCGTAGCTGCCCAGCGGCGCGCGATGCTCGGCCATCGCTTCGACCGCGCTGGCCATCGGGATCGTGGGCCAGTCGGGCTGCGCCGCGACGGCATCCGCATGCAGCCGGCGGCGGCGATCGACCATCGTGTGAACGGGCAGGACCGGCACCTTGCCGCCGACGTGACGCACGACCTCGTCATGCGCACGCTGGGCAAACGGCGACGGGATGACCGGCAGAACGATCAGATCGGCGGCACGGATCACCTGTTCGCTGGTCTCGGTCAGGCCAGGCGGGCAATCGAGGAGCACGTGATCGTAGTCGCCCAGCCGTTCGATGAGGCGGTCGAGGCGCCGCCGCTTGCCGATGTCGTGCAACAGGATGTCGAGCGTGCGGAGCGAGGCGTCGGCAGGCATCAGATCGAGCCCGGGGATATCCGTCGGCCGGACATGCGCGGCGACCTTGCTGTCACGTGTGAACACGGCGCGTGCCTGATCACCGCCCGGCGTGCGATCGAGCATCCACGTGCTCGCCGCCTGCGGATCGAGGTCCCACAGCACCGTCCTGCGGTTCGACCGGACTGCAGAGCACCAGGCGAGGTTGATCGCCAGCGTGGTCTTGCCGACGCCGCCCTTCGAACTGTAGATCGCGATCGTAGCCATGGCGGGATGGTACCGGGACGGACCCGTCCCAGCAATCCGCTACCGCGCCCGATAAGCAAAGGGCCGGCGGATACATCCGCCGGCCCGGTTTCGTGTTATGCCGAAACGCTTACGACTTGCAGGTCTGCGACGGCTTGCCCGGTTGCGTCACCGTGATGCTCGACGGCGTGCCGGTCAGCGACCAGCCACCCTCGGCCGTCAGCGGATCGCCGGCGGTTTCGGCGGTCAGGCGGTTGATCGTGCCGGTCGGCGTCGTCTTCACGAAGGCCAGCTTGTCGCCGTTGAACAGCGTCACGTACAACAGGCTGTTGTCCTTGCAGCGGAACGTCTTCTCCGCCTTGATCGACGGCGGCAGTTCGACCGGTGCGCGATTGGCGAGTTCGGTCGCCATCGGATCAGGATTGGAATCGAGCACATCGGGCTCGGCCGGCTTGGAGTTGCAGGCAGCCAGCGCAAGCAGCGCGGCAGTGGCGGAGAGGAGGAGGGGGCTCTTCATAGCGCCACGACGCTTTGCGCATGCAGCACGGAGCGTCAAGCTGGATGGCTGATATATGTGAGACCCTGTCTCAAATTGCGGTCATTCGTGGAATTCGTCGAGGTCGGGGATTCGTCCGAAGGCGATCTTGGTGCCGATCCGGTCCAGTCGACCGCCGTTCATCGGTCCGACACTGACGGCATGCCGCCCGAAACGCTGGTTGATCCGGTCCATCGCCCGCGACAGCGACAGTCCACGTGTTTCACGGGCCAGCGGATCGTCGGGATCGAGTGCGGCGAACAGCGACCCCTGCTCCCCGACCGCGGGTTCGATCTCGCACAGCGTCACTCCGATCATCCGCAGCTGTCCGCCACCGGGCCGTCCGCGGCACGCGTCGCGCAAACGCGGAAGCAACGTCTCCAGCCGTTCGAGCACGACGAAACTGTCCTGCGTCGCCGGCAGCTTGCACGAGGTGCGCCAGGCGGATTTATCATCTTCGAACTTCACATGGAGAACCAGCAGGCGGGCGCGGCAGGCCTTGCGACGCAGTCGGCTCGCGGCCTTCAACGCCAGTCGTCGCGCGGTGAGGCGGGCCGGATCGGCGCCGCGTCGGCCGGGCGACAATACGTGGCTGTGACCGATCGTCCGCGACATCGTCGCCTTTTCCGGCAGATCGACGCCGTGCAGCAGATACCAGAGCCGATCACCGTTGGTGCCGCCCCATGCGGTGCCGGCATCGCGCGGACGGCGCTCGCAAAGCTGCCTGATATCGTTGACGCCGTCGCGCGCCAGCCGTCCTTCCATCTTCGCGCCGATCCCCGCAATCTCGCGCAATGCCAGTGGATAGAGCGCCTGCGGCAGATCGCCCGCCTCGAAGGTGACGAGGCCGTCCGGCTTCTGCAGGTCGGACGCCAGTTTCGCCAGCAGGCGGTTGGGTGCGATGCCGACCGAACAGGTCAGCCGATCGCCGACACGGGCGCGAATACCTGCCTTGATCCGCCGCGCGAGCGCCTCGGCCGAGGCGCGATCGTTCTCGTTGTCGAGCAGGCGACAGGCCATCTCGTCGATCGAGCAGACGCGAGTCACGGGAATGTGGCGCCATACCTCGGCGACGATCCGTTCGTGGAATTCGACGTATTTCTCGTGACGCGCCGGTGTGACGATCAGTTCGCGGCACCGCTGCTTTGCTTCCCACACCGGCGTGCCGGTGGAGATGCCGAAACGCTTCGCCTCGATCGAGGCGGCGATGGCGACGGTGGTATCGCTGCCCACCGGCGCGACGATGACCGGCCTGCCGCGAAGCGCCGGCTGAAGCTGTTGTTCGACGCTGGCGAAGTAGGAATTGAGGTCGAGGAATAGCCAGCGCAGCGGCCGTGGCGGGAGGTCCAGGGGCTGGCGAGTCGCGGACGGCATGATCGGAACATTAGCAGAACACAGGTGCAGCCGGGAGTGGGGACTTCATACACCCCAAGATCAGCTTCGCTTGCCGCTCGCGTTGCCACACGCCATCTAGCAGTGATGCATACGACCCCCGACACATTGGCCCTGATCGGCAACACGCCCCTCGTCCGTCTGCGTGGACCAAGCGAGGCGACCGGCTGCGACATCTTCGGCAAATGCGAATTCGCCAACCCGGGGGCTTCGGTGAAGGATCGCGCGGCGCTGTCGATCGTCGAGGATGCCGAAGCGCGCGGCGTGCTGCACCCCGGCGGTACGATCGTCGAGGGGACGGCAGGCAACACCGGCATCGGGCTGGCGCTCGTCGCCAACGCCAAGGGCTACAGGACGATTATCGTCATGCCCGAGACGCAAAGCCGGGAAAAGATGGATACGCTGCGGGCGCTCGGGGCCGAACTGGTGCTGGTGCCCGCAGCGCCCTACGCCAGCCCCTGTCACTTCGTGCATACCAGCCGCCGGATTGCCGAGGAGCGCGACAATGCGATCTGGGCCAATCAGTTCGACAACGTCGCCAACCGGCGTGCGCATATCGTCGGCACCGCGGAGGAGATCTGGCAGCAGATGGACGGCCGGATCGACGGGTTTACCTGCGCGGCCGGCACCGGCGGGACGATCGCCGGTGTCGGGCTCGGGCTGAAGGCGAAGGATGAAAGCGTGTGCATCGCGCTCAGCGATCCGCATGGCGCGGCGCTGTACGAATTTTACGCCAACGGCGAATTGCGGTCGGAGGGAACGTCGGTGGCCGAAGGGATCGGACAGGGGCGGATCACCGCCAATCTGGAAGGCGCCCCGATCGATACGCAGTTCCGCATTTCCGATCAGGAGGGCTATCGCTGGGTGCGGCGACTGCTCGACGAGGAAGGGCTGTGTCTGGGCCTGTCGTCGGGCATCAACGTCGCCGGCGCGGTGCGGCTGGCGGAGCATCTGGGACCCGGAAAGAGGATCGCCACGATCCTGTGCGATACCGGCTTCCGCTATCTGTCGACGCTCCACGATCCGGAATGGCGTGCAGCCAAGGGACTGGGGTGAGTCGCCCGTTTGTCCGCCATTCGACAAACGGATGACGAAGCGGTACAGCGACACGGCAAGATGAGAGCCGCTAGAGACACGCACCAGACGATGCAACGGATCAAGGTCGGGATCATCGGCCTCGTCGCCGTGGTGCTGCTGATCGTCGTCGCCAGCGCAATCCTGGGTTCCGCCACGCGAGAGCGGCCGATCGCGACCGCCGGATCGGCGCAGGCGGACGTGGTCGCGAACATGGCGATGACCAACGCCGGCGCTGCCGCCATCGACGGATCGGGCGAGCCGCTGGCCGAACTCGGCGTCGCACCGCCGACGGCCAACAGCCAGGCCGCCCGCTGATATCATTATCGCCGTAGTTCGGGGAAATCCGGGGACAGGAATGCCGTCGGTCCCGGCCTTGCGCCTGCAGCAATCGGGCAACCGCCGCGTATTGTCGTCGGAACGGGGTCACATCAACACCGGATAGCCTGACATCGGGTGTGATTTCCCCGCTCATCCCCAAAAATCCCGTTGCTTCCCCGGTGGCCTGTTGATACCAACGGTCAACAACGGGGCAGGCATCACCGATTTGCGTTTTCGCAAGGCGTCGAGAGACGGCGACAGGCCGTTTTTCGAAACGGTGAGCCGTGCGCGTCAGGGTGCGAGACGGGCGTGTCGGAAAGGGGCGATTATCAGGGAAGTGGACTTGCTCTTGTCGACGACAAGGGACGGGTCGCCATCCCCAACGCGCTCCGCAGCACGCTGGCCGAGAATGCGCCCCGCGCCGACGGCAAGGACGGCGGCACCGTCATCATCGCCGCGCACGAGGATCAGCCCTGCCTGATCGCCTATGACCCCGCCTACATCGCCGAACTGAAGCGCGAACTGAACGAACGTGTCGCCCTGTCGCGCGGTGTCGACGGCAAGATCGATCACAATATCAAACGCGGCGGCGCGAATGGCGAAGCGGTGCCGTTCGATGGTTCCGGGCGCTTCATCATGCCCGGCTTTCCCCGCTTCTACGCCAACATCGGCGCGCACGCCTTCTTCTGGGGCACGCTCGACTATATCGAGATCTGGGATCCGAAGACCCTGCTGTCGACGCCGGGCATCGCGCCGCAGATGGTCGCCGCCTGCCGCTATTACTGTCAGGACAAGGGAATAGCGCTGTGACGGATGCGCCCCACGTCCCCGTGCTGCTCGAAGAGGTGATCGCCGCGCTCGCTCCCGCCCCGGGCGAAACGATGGTCGATGCCACCTACGGCGCCGGCGGCTACACGCGTGCGATCCTCGCGACCGGCGCGCAGGTCATCGCCTTCGATCGCGATCCGGACGCGATCGCCGTGGGCCGCGCAGCGAACATTCCCGGCCTGACGCTGGTGCACAGCGACTTCTCCGCATTGGAGGCGGCGCTGGACGGTCCGGTCGACGGGCTGACGATGGATATCGGCGTGTCGTCGATGCAGCTCGATCAGGCGGAGCGCGGCTTTTCGTTCCAGTCGGACGGCCCTCTCGACATGCGGATGGCGCAGGAGGGCGCGAGTGCGGCCGACTTCCTCAACGAAGCGGACGAAGAGGCGATCGCCGACGTTCTGTACCATTACGGCGACGAGCCCAAGTCGCGCCGCGTCGCGCGCGCGATCGTCGCCGCGCGCCCGCTGACCCGGACGTCGGAGCTGGCCCACGTCGTGCGCAAGGCGCTCGGCTACCGCCCGCATGACAAGAAGGACCCGGCGACGCGCACCTTCCAGGCGATTCGCATCCACGTGAACCGGGAGCTCGGCGAACTGGCGGACGGCCTTGCCGCGGCCGAGCGCGCGCTGAAGCCGGGCGGTCGTTTGGCGGTGGTCACCTTCCACAGTCTGGAGGATCGCATGGTCAAGCGATTCCTGCGCGACCGGTCGGGCAATACCCCCGGCGGTTCGCGGCACCTGCCGCAGGCGAGTACGGTGGTGGCACCCAGTTTCGAAGCGGTCGGCCGTGCGGTGCGTGCGGGCGAGGCGGAAGTGGCGCGCAACCCGCGCGCCCGATCGGCGACTTTACGGACTGCGCGGCGGACGGCGGCCCCCGCTTGGAACAGCAACGACTTGGCGGAGGTGGCATTATGACTGCGGCGTATCGGTTCAAGGGGATCGGGTGGTTCGGTGGCTGCGTCGCCATCGTCCTCGGTTTCTACCTGGTGTCGCTGCAGGTCGCGGCGGAGCGCAAGAAGCTGGAAGGCATGGATCGCAAGATCGATTCCGCCGAGCGCGATATCCGCGCGCTCGAGACCGAGTTCGAGACACGTGCGAACCTCGCCCAGCTGGAAAAGTGGAACGGCGAGACGCTGGCGCTCGCCGCGCCGGTCGCGCACCAGTTCGTCACTGACGAAGCGGCGCTCGCCAGCCTCGACGTCAACCAGATCGGCCTGCCGATGCAGCCGGGCATGCAGACCGCCGCGCTGGTCGTGCCGTCGCTGCCGACGATCGCCACGCCGGCTCCGACCGCTGCTCCTGCCGCCGCTACGCCCGCCGTCATTCAGGTTGCCGCCGCCATGCCGACCGCCAAACGCGCGGTGATCCGTGTCGCCGCGATCGCGAAGAGCGCGCCGCTGATCGCCAAGCTGGACGAGGCGGCTCGCGGCAAGGCGGCAGTCGCCAAGGTCCGGCCGCAGGCTGTGGCGATGCTCGACAAGAAGCTGCTGTCCGACACGACGCTCGGCGATATCCTCAGCAGCGCGCGTGCGGAGGCCCGCAAGCGTTGACCGTCATCGTCGCCCGTCCGGTGCCGCAGCGGCGTAGCGCGGGCCAACGCCATGCGTTGGTGGCGACGTCGCATACGCGGCTGATGATGTTGCTGATGCTGTTCGCGGCGGCGGTGACGTTGGTCATCGGGCGGCTGGCGATGCTGGGCGTGCTGTCGGGCGGCGAGGCGGAGGCGCGGGTCGCGGCACTCGCGGCGCGTGGCGACATCGTCGATCGCAACGGCGCGCCGCTCGCCCGTACGATCGACGCGTGGACGATCGCGGTCCACCCCAGGAAGATCATCGGCGACAAGATGGAGATCGCCAGCCGTCTGGCGGCCCTGATGCCCGATCGCGGCGATCAGGCGTGGTTCTATGGTCAGCTGACCCGCAACGTCAGCTTCGTCTATCTCCAGCGGCGCGCCAGTCCGGCACTGGTCGAACAGGTCAACGCCATCGGCGAACCGGCACTGGTGTTCGCGCGCGAGACGCAGCGGCTGTACCCGCAATCGACGATGGCGAGCCACGCGCTCGGTTTCCTGTCGACCGACGGCCACGGCATGAGCGGCATGGAGCGCGTGCTCGACGAGCGGCTGCTCGATCCGACCAAGGCAGGCCAGCCGGTGGCATTGTCGCTCGACGCGCGCGTGCAGGCCGCGATGGAGAGCGAACTCGGCCGTGCGATGGGCACTTTCTCGGCGCGCGGCGCAGGCGGCATCGTCCTCGACGTGGCGACCGGCGAGGTGATCGCGATGGTCTCTCTGCCGACGTTCAACCCCAATCGCGTCGGCATGGCGGGCAGCGAAGAACTGCGCAACATCACGACGCAGAGCGTGTTCGAGCTGGGATCGACGTTCAAGCCGATCACGATGGCGACGGCGATGGATACCGGGGTGGTGACGTCGTTCGCGCGCCGGTTCGACGCGACGCATCCGCTGAAGGTCGGCGGCTATACCATCCACGACGAGCGCGGTGATCCGAAGCGCTGGCTCAACATGGCGGAAACACTGATCTATTCGTCGAACATCGCGACCGCGCGGGTGGCCGACGAAATCGGACCGCAGCGGATGCAGACGATGTTCCGCAAGCTCGGCTTCGACACCAAGCCCGATATCGAGCTGCGCGAGAAGGGGCGTCCGCTGATGCCGACCTATTGGGCGCGCACGACGACGATGACGACGGCGTACGGCCATGGCATTGCGGTGACGCCGCTGCACCTCGCCAGCGCTTATGCCGCGCTGGTCAACGGCGGGGTATGGCGGCCGGCGACGCTGCTGAAGGTCGCACCGGGCCACGCCCCGGTCGGTCGCCGCGTGATCAGCGAGCAGACCAGCGCGCGGATGCGCCAGATGCTGCGGCTGATCGTCCTGCGCGGCACGGGCCGCAAGGGTGAAGCTCCGGGCTATCGCGTCGGCGGCAAGACGGGTACGGCGGAGGCCGCGGTGGCGGGCGGCTACGATCGGTCGCGCAATGTCGCCACCTTCGCCGCGGCGTTCCCGATGGATCAGCCGCGTTATGTCGTGCTGGCGATGCTCGATTCGCCACTGGGGACGAAGGAGACTGGCGGGTGGAAAACCGCTGCGTGGAACGCCGCACCTGTGGTCGGCCGGACGATTTCGCGAGTGGGCGCGATGCTCGGCGTCGTTCCCGACGCGACGCGCGATATCGACGTGTCCGACATCGTCCCGACCTTGTGGCAGGACCCCAGCCGCACGACGCCGACCGGTCAGTGAGCGCGGACCGATGAAGCTGGCAACCCTGACCGGCGGTGGCGAAGACGTCGCCGTCACCGGATTCGCGATCGATCACCGCAAGGTAGCACCCGGCACCGTGTTCGGCGCCTTCCAGGGCGTGCGGGTGAACGGCGAGGACTATATCGCAGAGGCGGTGCGCTCGGGCGCGGTAGCGATCGTCGTACGGCCGGGCGTGACGGTGGATGGCGCAGTGGCTATCCATGCGGAAAATCCACGCGAATGTTTCGCGCAGCTGGCCGCCAAATTCTTCGCGCCGTTTCCCGGTGTCGCGGTGGCGGTGACCGGCACCAACGGCAAGACCTCGACGGTCGAGATGACGCGGCAATTGTGGCGGATGGCGGGCGAACATGCCGCCTCGATCGGCACGCTGGGCGTCACCACCGCGGACGAGCGGGTGACGACCGGGCTGACCACGCCCGATGTGGTGACGTTCCTGTCCAACGTCGCCGGACTGGCGCGCGAGGGCGTGACCCACGTCGCGTTCGAGGCGTCGAGCCACGGGCTGGTGCAATATCGGACCGAGGGTCTGAACGTCGCCGCTGCCGCGTTCACCAATCTGTCGCGCGATCATCTCGATTACCACGGCGACATGGGCGCCTATCTCACGGCCAAGCTGCGGCTGTTTTCAGAGGTGCTGAGCACGGACGGCACCGCGGTGGTGTGGGCGGACGACGTCGAATCGGCGCGGGTGATCGATCTGGCGCAGGCGCGCGGCAACCGGCTGGTGACGGTCGGCGAGCGCGGCGCCACGCTGCGATTGGTCGGCCGCGATCCGACCTTGCTGGGGCAGGGGCTGACGATCGAGGCGGAGGGGCAGACGCATCGCGTCACGTTGCCGCTGATCGGCGGCTATCAGGCAGCGAACGCGCTGGTCGCGGCGGGGCTGGTGATCGCGACCGGCGGCGACGTCGCCAGGACGATTTCTGACCTTGCCCGATTGCAGCCGGTTCGAGGGCGGCTGGAGCGTGCGGTGATCACGCGGACCGGCGCGCCCGTCTACGTCGATTATGCCCATACGCCCGATGCGCTGGAAGCGGCGATCGCGGCGCTGAAGCCGCATGCCGGCGGACGCCTGATCGTGGTGTTCGGGGCGGGCGGAGACCGCGACGCCGGCAAGCGCGAGACGATGGGGCAGGTCGCGCAGATGCAAGCCGACATCGCTATCGTTGCCGACGACAATCCCCGGACCGAGGACCCGTCGGCGATCCGCGCCGCGATCCTGAAGGGGGCGACGCAGGCGCGCGAAATCGGCGACCGTCGCGAGGCCATCCGGTTTGCGATCCAGCAGGCGGAGGCGCAGGATATCGTCCTGATCGCCGGCAAGGGCCATGAGCAGGGCCAGATCGTCGGCGACATGGAATTGCCGTTCGACGACGTGACGGTCGCACGCGAGTGCGCGGCGTGATGGGCCGGCGCGCCGCTCACCGTCGCGAACCTGTCCTTTGCGGAAGTCCTACTCCACCACGCTTCGCGAGCGCAGTTTCCCTTCCCGTGCCGGGGAGGGTCGGATGACGCTCTGGACTGCCGCGGAGATTGCCGCCGCCACCTATGGCGTCGCCGCTGCCGACTTTGCCGCCGGTGGCGTCGCCTTCGACAGCCGAGAGGTCGGTCCGGGCGATCTGTTCGTCGCGCTGACCGGCGACAGTACCGACGGCCATCGCTTCCTCGACCAGGCCTTCGCGCAAGGCGCTGCGGGCGCGATCGTATCGGCCGATACGGCGCATCCGCACGTCCGCGTCGCCGACACCTTTGCCGCGCTCAACGATCTCGGCCGCGCGGCGCGGGCACGTATGGCGGGCACGGTAATCGGCGTCACCGGTTCGGTCGGCAAGACCAGCGCCAAGGAAGCATTGTTCGCGGCCCTCGACCGGTCGCTACCCGGCGATGTCCACCGGTCGGTGAAGAGCTACAACAACCACACCGGCGTGCCGCTCAGCCTCGCCCGCATGCCGCGTGACACGAAGGTCGGCGTGTTCGAAATGGGGATGAACCACGCCGGGGAACTCGGCGTGCTGACCGGGCTGGTTCGCCCGCACATCGCGATCGTGACCGCGATCGCACCCGCCCATACCGCGTTCTTCGCCGACGAAAGCGCCATCGCCGATGCGAAGGGCGAGATCTTTCGTGGGCTCGAACCCGGTGGCGTCGCGATCGTGCCTTATGACAGCCCGCACCGCGACCGGCTGATCGCCGCCGCCGCGCCCTATGCCGCGCGCACGATCACCTTCGGCCTCGACAAGGGCGCTGACGTGCGCGCGGTAGAGGCGATGCGGTTGCCCTCCGGCGCCTCGTTCGTCACCGCGAAACTGGGCGATCGGGAATTGTCGTTCACCCTGTCGCAGCCGGGCATGCATTGGGTATCCAACGCGCTCGCCGTTCTTGCCGCCGTCGACGTAGCAGGCGCCGATCTGGCGCGCGTCGGCCTCGCGCTGGCGGAGATGGGCGGGCTGGCCGGCCGCGGCGCCCGCTTCCTCGCGCCCGCCGTGGGTGGCGACATGCTGGTCATCGACGAAAGCTACAATGCCAATCCGGCATCGATGCGGGCGACGCTCGCGGTGCTTGCCGAAGAGCCGGGACGGCATATCGCAGTGCTGGGCGAGATGCGCGAACTCGGCGATGCCTCGGCGGGTTATCACGCGGATCTGGCCGACCCCATTCTGGCCGCACGCGTCGAAGCGGCGCTGCTCGTCGGCGAAGCGATGACGCCGCTCGCGCAAGCCCTTGAGGGGCGGGTCGAAGTCATGCATGTGCCCGACGCTGCGACAGCGCTCGGCCGTCTGAAGGATCTGGCTCGCGCCGGCGATGCATTGCTCGTCAAGGGGTCTAACGGGGTCGGGTTGTCGCGGGTCGTCGCGGGACTCGCCAATGCTGGCGCGTCGCAGGCGCAGGGGGTCGGAACGTAAATGCTGTACTGGATCGCCGAGCACCTGGGCTTCACCGGGCTGCTGAACCTCATCCGCTACCAGTCCTTCCGGACCGGGGCGGCGGTGGCGACGGCGCTTCTGATCGGGCTGATCATCGGTCCGCGCTTCATCGGCTGGCTGCGCGTGCGGCAGGGCAAGGGGCAACCGATCCGCGCCGACGGACCGCAGACGCACCTCGCCAAGCGCGGCACGCCGACGATGGGCGGGCTGATGATCCTGACCAGCATGGCGCTCGCCATCCTGATCTGGATGGACCTCAGCAACCCCTATGTCTGGGCCTGCCTGTTCGTGACGTTGGGCTTCGGCGCGATCGGCTTCATGGACGATTACGACAAGGTGACGAAGGCGAGCACCGCCGGCGTCTCCGGCCGTACGCGCCTGTTGCTGGAATTCGCCATCGCCGGCACTGCGTCGTGGATCATCATGGGGCAGAACGGGCCGCATCTGTATTTGCCGTTCACCGATCGCATGTACCTGGATCTCGGCTATTTCTTCCCGCTGTTCGCGGCGTTCACGATCGTCGCGTTCGGCAACGCGGTGAACCTGACTGACGGGCTCGACGGGCTGGCGACGATGCCGGTGATCATCGCCAGCGTCGCGTTCATGCTGATCGTCTATCTCGCGGGCAACGTGAAGTTCGCGACCTATCTCGGCATCCCGCACGTGCCGGGGGCGGGTGAGCTGGCTATCTTCTGCGGCGCGGTGGTCGGCGCGGGGCTCGCCTTCCTGTGGTTCAACGCGCCGCCCGCCGCGGTGTTCATGGGCGACACCGGCAGTCTAGCGCTGGGCGGCGCACTCGGCACGATCGCGGTCGTCGCGCACCACGAGATCGTGCTCGGCATCGTCGGCGGCCTGTTCGTCGCAGAAGCGATGTCGGTGATCATCCAGGTGTTCTTCTACAAGCGCACCGGCAAGCGCATCTTCCGCATGGCGCCGATCCACCACCACTTCGAGCAACTCGGCTGGAGCGAGCCGACCGTCGTGATCCGCTTCTGGATCATCAGCCTCGTGCTGGCGCTCGCCGGCCTGTCGACGTTGAAGTTGCGGTGATCGCCTCCAGGACCTTCGAGGGCAAGCGTTACGCCGTGCTGGGTCTGGCGCGCTCCGGCCTCGCTACCGTACGGGCGCTGGCGAAGAGCGGCGCGCATGTCGTGGCATGGGATAGCGATCCCGCGGCACGCGAGCGTGCGGCCGGGGTGAACGGGGTCATCGTCCACGACATCGCGACATTGAACCTCGAAGGCGCGGCGGGACTGGTCGTGTCGCCGGGAGTACCCCTCAACACGCATCCGCTGGTCGAGCGGGCGCGGGTGGCAGGCGTGCCGGTGATCGGCGACATCGAACTGTTCGCGCAGGCCCGCAGCGAACTGCCGGCGCACACGGTCGTCGGCATCACCGGCACCAACGGCAAGTCGACGACGACCGCACTGGTCCATCATATTCTCACCACCGCCGGCCGGCCCACATCGATGGGCGGCAATATCGGCCTGCCCATTCTGGGTCAGGAGCCGCTGCCGGAAGGCGGCGTCTACGTGCTGGAACTCTCCAGCTATCAGATCGACCTGACGCAGAGCCTCGACTGCGAGATCGCAGTGCTCCTGAACATCACGCCCGATCATCTCGACCGATATGACGGGTTCGAGAGTTACGCCGCATCGAAGGCGCACCTCTTCGCGATGCAGTCCCCGGATCATGACGCGGTGATCGGCATCGGCGATGCGGCATCGGCGCAGATCGCACGCAGCCTGTCGGCGCGGGGCGAGCACCTGACCAAGATCGCGCCCGGCGTGTGCATGGACCAGAGCCGGTGGCCGGCGCTGCAAGGCCCGCATAATGCGCAAAATGCCCTTGCCGCGATCGCGGTCGCCAAGGCGCTGGGCGTGTCCGAAGCCGATATCGACCGGGGCCTCGCCACCTACGTCAGCCTGGCGCATCGCATGCAGACGATCGCCGTCCGCGATGGCGTGACCTTCGTCGACGACAGCAAGGCGACCAATCCCGAAAGCACCGCGCCGGCGCTCGGCGCGTTCGGGCGCATCCACTGGATCGTCGGCGGCAAGCGCAAGGGTGACGACCTCGACGCCTGCGCGCCCTATTTCGATCGCGTCGTCGCGGCGTACACGATCGGCGAGGCGGGGCCGCTGTTCCACGAACTGCTGACCGGCCGAGTCCCGGCCGTGGAGGCGGCGGGCGACCTCGCCACCGCGGTCGCCCATGCTGCCGCTGCCGCACGCGACGGAGACGTGGTGTTGTTGTCGCCGGCTTGTGCTAGCTTCGATCAATTCCGCGATTACGAAGATCGCGGGGCCGCATTCCGGGCTGCGGTGGAGGCCCTTCCATGAACGGCACGAGCATGGCGGAGCCGATAGGGGCGGAGCCCACGAGCGACACGCTGATCGCCAGGGTGAAGCGGCGCGGCGGGCGTGGCGATTCGTCGCCGCTCGGCACGTGGTTCTGGGACATCGACCGGATGCTGCTGCTGTTGACGCTGTTCCTGATCGCGATCGGCCTGATCGCGGTGGCGGCGGCTAGCCCGGCGACCGCGGTCCGTTATTCGGGCGAGCATCACAAGTTCACCCCGCTCTATTATTTCTGGCGGCAGCTGATCTGGGTCGGCGTGTCGCTGCCGGTGCTGTTCGGCGTGTCGATGCTACCGGTGCCGCTCGCACGGCGGCTGGCGCTGGTCGGCGCGGGCATATTGATCGTCTGCCTTGCGCTGACGCCGTTCGTGGGGAACAGCATCAACGGCGCGCGGCGCTGGATCGGCTATGGCTTCGCCTCGTTCCAGCCATCGGAATTCCTCAAGCCGCTGTTCATCGTCACGGTGGCGTGGCTGTTGTCGCTGAAGGCCAAGGACCCCGAGCTGCCGACCGTCCTCATCACCGGCGGGCTGACCGGCACGATTGCAGTGCTGCTGATGTTGCAGCCCGATTTCGGCCAGACGGTGATCTTTTGCACCGTATGGATGGCGTTGCTCATGATCGCCGGCACGCCGATGCGCATTCTGGGTACGATCATCGGCATGGTGCCGGTCGGGCTGGTCGCCGCTTATATGTTCTACGGCACCGCGCGCAATCGCATCGACGCGTTCCTGTTTCCCGGCGTCGAGGGTGAGGGCGCGAGCGATCACTTCCAGACCAACGCCGCGCATGCGACGATCACCAGCGGCGGCTGGACCGGCACCGGCCCCGGCGGCGGTACGGCGAAGTTCGGCCTGCCGGAGGCCCATACCGATTACATCTATTCGGTGATCGGCGAGGAATTCGGCCTGATCGCCTGTTCGATCATCGCCCTGGTGTTCCTCGCGATCGTCGTGCGGGTGTTCGTCAAGCTGCTGGACGAACAGGATGAATTCAAGCTGCTCGCCGCGTCGGGGCTGGCAGTACAGTTCGGCGCGCAGGCGCTGGTGTCGATGGCGGTCAACACCGGGCTGGCGCCGTCGAAGGGCATGACGTTGCCGTTCATCAGCTATGGCGGATCGTCGATGATCGCGCTGTCGATCGGGATGGGCTTGCTGCTGGCGTTCACACGGCGCAATCCGTTCCTGACGCGCAGTCCGTATGTGGTCAGATGGGGTTCGAATTGAGCAAGCATTACGTCCTCGCCGCCGGCGGTACGGGCGGACACATGGTCCCCGCGGCGGCGCTGGCGGAGGAATTGACCCGGCGCGGTCATCGCGTGGCGCTGGTCAGCGATGCGCGCGGCGTGCGCTTCCCGGGGCTGTTCGAGGGCATCCAGACACACGTCCTGCCCGCCGGGCGGTTTCAGGTGAAGAAGCCGCTCGGCTGGCCATCGGCGGTGCGCGAGATGGTGCGCGGGCGGGCGATGGCACGCGAATTGTACCGCACGTTCAAGCCCGCCGCGGTGATCGGCTTCGGCGGCTATCCTGCCATGCCGGCGTTGCTGGCGGCGTTCGCGGACAAGATCCCGACCGCGGTGCACGAACAGAATGCGGTGCTGGGCCGCGTCAACCGGCTGGTCGCCAGCCGTGTTGCCGCCATTGCGACGTCGTACAAGCTGACCGAGCGGCTGGCGGCGAAGCTGTCGCCCAAGGTCCATCTCGTCGGCAACCCGGTGCGTGAGGCCGTTCTGGCACTGCGCACCCGGCCCTATCCCTTGCTGGAAGAGGACGGCATCTTCCGCGTGCTCGTCACCGGGGGCAGTCAGGGTGCGAGTGTTCTGAGTCAGGTGGTGCCGGACGGCCTCGCGATGCTGCCGGTCACCTTCCGTCGCCGGTTGCAGGTGACGCATCAGGCGCGGATCGAGGATATCGATGCGGTGCGTGCGAAATATGCCGAGCACCAGATCCCGGCCGATCTCGCCACCTACCTGCCCGACATGCCCGAGCAACTGGCGTGGGCGCATCTGGTGATTGCGCGTGCGGGGGCTTCGACCATCGCCGAACTGACCGCTGCCGGTCGTCCGGCGATCCTCGTGCCGTTGCCCGGTGCGACCGACGATCACCAGACGGCGAATGCGCGCGAGATCACCAGGGCGGGCGGCGCACGCACGATCCCGCAGCCCGAATTCACCAACGTGGAACTCGCCAAGCAGATGCAGAAGCTGGGCCTCGATCCCGCCGCGCTCGAGAATGCCGCCACGCGGGCGAAGAGCGTCGGGCGACCGAAGGCGGTGAGCGACCTG
This sequence comes from Sphingomonas sp. Leaf37, assembly GCF_920939475.1. Lineage (NCBI taxonomy): Bacteria > Pseudomonadati > Pseudomonadota > Alphaproteobacteria > Sphingomonadales > Sphingomonadaceae > Sphingomonas > Sphingomonas sp. Leaf37. The sequence goes on from NZ_CAKLAX010000004.1 coordinate 271,041, forward strand.
GCCGATCTGGTCGAGAGCCTTGATGCGCCACTGTCGCGACTCCCGGTGGGAAAACCTGCCAAGCAGAAGGCAGCTTTCGCATGATCCGCGGCGTTGCGACCGACATCGGACCGATCCATTTCGTCGGCATCGGCGGCATCGGCATGTCGGGTATCGCCGAGGTGATGAAGAACCTCGGTTACACCGTACAGGGATCGGACGTGGCCGAGGGCTATGTCGTGCAGGGGCTGCGCGACAAGGGCATTCCCGTCGCGATCGGCCACGCCGCCAGCAACGTTGCGGATGCGGCGGTGGTGGTGACATCGACCGCGATCGTCCGCTCCAACCCGGAGGTCGAGGCGGCGCTGGAACGGCGCATCCCGGTGGTCCGCCGCGCCGAGATGCTGGCCGAGCTGATGCGGCTGAAATCCACCGTCGCGGTCGCCGGCACGCACGGCAAGACCACGACGACGTCGATGGTCGCCGCGCTGCTCGATGCTGGCGGTGTCGATCCGACCGTCATCAATGGCGGCATCATCAACAGCTACGGTTCGAACGCCCGGCTGGGTGCGAGCGACTGGATGGTGGTGGAGGCGGACGAGAGCGACGGCAGTTTCCTGCGCCTCGATGGCACGATCGCGGTCGTCACCAATATCGATCCCGAACATCTCGACCATTACGGCAGCTTCGACGGCGTGAAGGACGCGTTCGTCGAGTTCGTCGAGAACGTACCCTTCTATGGCGCGGCGCTGCTGTGCCTCGACCATCCCGAAGTGCAGAACATACTGCCGCGGGTGCGCGACCGACGCGTGGTCACTTACGGTTTCTCTGCGCAGGCGGATATCCGCGGCGTCAACGTCACGCCAGTCCCGGGCGGCAACCGCTTCGAATGCATCGTCCGCACCCGTGATGGCGCGACACGGTCGATCGAGAATATCGAACTGCCGATGCCGGGCCGGCACAACGTCCAGAATGCGCTGGCGGCGATCGGTGTGGCGCTGGAACTCGGCATCCCCGACGCAACGATCCAGCGGGGCTTTTCCGCGTTCGGCGGCGTCAAGCGACGCTTCACCAAGGTCGGCGAAGTGCCCGTCGAGACCGGGGCCGTCACGATCATCGACGATTACGGTCACCACCCGGTCGAGATCCGTGCGGTGCTCGCGGCGGCCCGCGAAGGCGCGCAAGGGCGTGTGATCGCCGTCGTCCAGCCACACCGCTATTCGCGGCTGGCGTCGCTGATGGAAGACTTCCAGACCGCCTTCAACGACGCCGATCGCGTGCTTGTAACCCCGGTCTATGCCGCCGGCGAAGCGCCGGTCGAGGGCGTCGACGCGCAGGCGCTGGTCGACGGATTGAAACGGCGCGGCCATCGTTCGGCGGCGACCGTGGCCGATGCGGACGCGTTGGCGGACGAACTCGCCGCGACGGTGCAGCCGAACGACATGATCGTCTGCCTCGGCGCTGGTGACATCACGAAGTGGGCCGCAGGGCTGGCCGCTGCGATCGGGGAACGGCGATGAACGACTGGTTCGATGCGAGCCTGAAGCTCCAGAAGCAGATGCTCGATGCGCAGCGCAAGTCGCTCGATGCCGGCGGTCACGCGGTCGGCGCGGGCGAGGCGATGGTGCAGGCGCAGGAGGCGACGCGCAAGGCGGCCGAAGCGAACCTCGCCGCGTTCCAGGCGTGGACCCGATTGTGGGGCGTCGGGCCTTGGTAGGCGATGCCGTCCTCGATCTGCCGACCGTGCGCGGGCGCCTGACCGAGCGGGCGGCGCTGGCGCCGCTGGTCTGGTTCAAGGCGGGTGGGGCGGCGCAATGGCTGTTCGAGCCGAAGGATGCCGACGACCTCGCCGCGTTCCTGCGCGATCTCGATCCCGCCGTGCCGGTCATGGCGCTCGGCCTTGGTTCCAACATGATCGTCCGTGATGGTGGCGTGCCGGGCGTGGTGATCCGGTTGGGCAAGGCTTTCGCGCAGGTCGATCGGCTGGACGCGACCACCTTGCGCTGCGGCGGCGGGGCGAGCGGCATTCTGGTGTCCTCGACCGCGCGCGATGCGGGGATTGGCGGGGTCGAGTTCCTGCGTTCGATCCCCGGCACGGTCGGCGGCTTCGTCCGGATGAACGGTGGCGCCTATGGCCGCGAGGTGAAGGACGTGCTGGTCGAGTGCGACGTGGTGCTGCGATCGGGCGAGCGGCGCACGTTGAGCCTGGGCGATCTCGGCTACACCTATCGCCACAGCGCATTGCCGGATGGCGCGGTGGTGATCGCCGCGACGTTCCGCGGCCATGCAGCCGAACCCGCTGCGATCGGCGCGGAGATGGACCGTATCGCCGCCGAGCGGGAGGCGTCGCAGCCGCTGCGCAGCAAGACCGGCGGATCGACCTTCAAGAACCCGGCGGGGCACAAGGCCTGGGCGCTGATCGACGCCGCCGGCTGTCGCGGCTTGACCCGCGGCGATGCGCAGGTATCCGAAAAGCATTGTAATTTCCTGCTCAACCTCGGCGCCGCGACATCGGCGGATATCGAGGCGCTGGGCGAAGAGGTACGTGACAAGGTGAAGGCGCATGCGGGGGTGACGCTGGAATGGGAAATCCAGCGGGTCGGGGTGACGGCGTGAGCGGGCTGCACATCGCGGTGCTGATGGGCGGCTGGTCGGCCGAACGACCGGTCTCGCTGCAATCCGGCAATGGCTGTGCCGACGCGCTCGAATCGCTCGGCCATCGCGTCACGCGCATCGACATGGGGCGCGACGTCGCCGCGCGGCTGGCGGAGGCGCAGCCCGACCTCGTCTTCAACGCGCTGCACGGGTCGCCCGGCGAGGACGGCAGCGTGCAGGGCATGCTCGACCTGATGGGTATCCCCTATACGCACTCCGGCCTCGCCACGTCGGTGATCGCGATCGACAAGGTGCTGACCAAGCAGGTGCTGGTCCCCGCCGGCATCCCCATGCCGGGCGGCCGCATCGTCAAGTCCGCCGAAATTCACGCACGCGATCCGCTCCAGCGTCCATACGTGCTGAAGCCGATCAACGAGGGGTCGTCGGTCGGCGTCGCGATCGTCACCGACGACGGCAATTACGGCAACCCGATCGGCCGCGACGTGAAGGGGCCGTGGCAGGAATTCGATGAATTGCTGGCCGAGCCCTATGTCCGCGGGCGCGAGCTGACGACGGCGGTGCTCGGCGACCGCGCGCTGGGCGTGACCGAGTTGAAGCCTAGGAACGGCTGGTACGATTTCGACGCCAAATACACCGACGGCCTGACCGAACACGTCTGCCCCGCCGATATCCCCGATCGCATCGCCGAAGCCTGCAAGAGCCTCGCGCTCGAAGCGCATCGCCTGCTCGGCTGCAAGGGTGCCTCGCGATCCGATTTCCGCTGGGACGACGAGCGCGACGTCGACGGTCTGTTCCTGCTGGAAGTGAATACGCAGCCGGGCATGACCCCGCTCAGCCTCGTCCCCGAACAGGCGCGGCATCTGGGCATGAGCTATGCCGAGCTGGTCCAGGCGATCGTCGACGAAGCGCTGCGGGATCGCGCGGGATGAGTCGCACGATCAAGCGCGGGCCGCCGCCCAAGCGACCGGGCGCGCGGCGCAGGCAACCGGTACGCAAGGCGACGCTGTTCGAGCGCGCGGTGTCCGCGGTGCCGGTCAGCGAAGACACGATCCGCAAGGCGGCGACGTGGACGATCACCGGCGGCGGCATCGCGCTCGCGCTCGCCGCGGTGACGTGGATCGGCATCCCCGGCATGATCGGCACCGCCATCGCCGAAGGGGCGGGGCAGGCGGGTTTCCGCGTCGAGCAGATCGAGGTCACCGGCCTGAAGCGGATGGACCGGATGAGCGTCTACGCCGTGGCGCTCGACCAGCAGAGCCGGGCGATGCCGCTCGTCGACCTCGAATCGGTGCGGCAGAAGCTGTTGCGCTACGGCTGGATCGCGGATGCGCACGTCTCGCGCCGGCTGCCCGACACGCTGCTGGTCGATATCGTCGAACGCTCGCCCGCCGCGGTGTGGCAGGACAACGGCCAGCTGACGCTGATCGACAAGGATGGCGTGCTGCTGGAGCCGGTGCGTCCCGATGCGATCCCCGACCTGCCGCTCGTCATCGGGCCGGGCGCGGACCGGCAAGAGGCGGCGTACCAGACGCTGCTCGCCGCCGCGCCGGCGCTGAAACCACGGGTGAAGGCGGCGACGTGGATCGGCAATCGCCGGTGGGATCTGACCTTCGACAGCGGCGAAACGCTGGCGCTGCCCGAGGATGGCGCGCCGGGAGCGCTGCTGAAATTCGCCGAACTGGATGGCGCACGCCCGTTGCTGGGGCGCGGCTGGATCCGGTTCGACATGCGTGATCCGGCGAAGCTGGTCGCGCGCAAGCCCGGGGCCAGCATGGCGCACAACGTGCCGGACCCGAGCGAAATCACGACATCGCCGACCACGACCACCAACGACGGTGGCGTGGCGGATTCTCATGCGGGGGCTGAGGGATAATGGCGAAGGTTGCACCGGAGGGGCTGATCACGGCGCTCGACATCGGGTCGTCGAAGGTGTCGGCGATGATCGCGCAAAAGGGTGACGGGGGCGAGCTGATCGTGCTCGGCACCGGTCAACGCGAGAGTCGCGGCGTCAAGCGCGGCTATATCGCCGACATGGCCGCGACCGAGGCGGCGGTGCGCGAGGCGGTCGAGCAGGCCGAGCGGATCGCGGGCATCAACATCGAGAATGTCTGGGTCGGCTTCTCCGCCGGCGGCCTCGTCAGCGACGTCGCAGAGGTGGAGTTCGAACTGGGTGGCCACCGCGTCGAACAGCAGGATATCGACGCCCTGCTCGCGGCGGGGCGCAATTCGATCGATCCGCAGGGACGGATGGTGCTGCACGCGCAGCCGGCGCTCTACACGCTCGACGGGCTGACCGGCGTCAAGAAGCCGCTCGGGCTGCATGCCGACCGGCTCGGCGTGCACATCCACGTCGTCGCCGCCGATGGGTCGCCGGTGCGCAACCTCGACCTGTGTGTGCGCTCGGCGCATCTCGAGGTGAAGTCGATTATCGCGTCTCCGGTGGCGACCGGGCTCGCCTGTCTGTCGGAGGAGGAACGCGAGCTGGGCGTCGCACTGGTCGAGATCGGTGCGGGCATCACCAACGTCTCGCTGTTCGCCGGCGGCATGCTGGTCGGGCTGCATTCGATCCCGATGGGCGGGCAGGACATCACCGACGATATCGCCAGCGCGTTCGGCACCCGCCGCGCGCAGGCGGAGCGGATGAAGTGCTTCCACGGCAGCGCGAACGCCTCCCCCCGCGACAATCACGAGATGATCCCGGTGATGCCGATCGCCGCCGAGGACGACGTGCATGGCGGGATGCAGATCACCAAGGCGCAGCTGATCGGCATCGTCCGCCAGCGGCTGGAGCATCAGATGGACGAGGTCCGCAAGGCGCTCGCACATCTGAAGTTCGAAGGGCCGGTCGGACGTCAGGTCGTGCTGACCGGCGGCGGTGCCGAGCTGAAGGGCATCGCCGATTATGCGCAACAGGCGCTCGGGCGGTCGGTGCGGATCGGTCGGCCACGCGGTTTGACCGCGCTGCCGGAAGCGCATGGCGGGCCGGCGTTCGCGACGCTGGCGGGGCTCGCCTTCTATGCGGCGACCGACCCGATCGATCTGCGCGGGGTCGCTCCGCAGCAAACTACCGTTCATCGCCAGAAGGGCATGGGCATGATGCGCAAGCTGATCCAGGCGGCGCGCGCGAATTATTGAGCCGCGTCGATGGCTTGCCTTCGTTTTCTGTGGAACGTTGCGAGTCGTTGAGGCAAAAGGTTAATCAAGGTCCCGGCGCGTTCACCGGTAGGGGCGGAGAAAGTCAGGTCATGAGCATCGAATTCATCACTCCAGAGGTCGACGAACTGACCCCGCGTATCGCCGTCATCGGCGTCGGTGGTGCCGGCGGCAACGCCATCGCCAACATGATGCGCGCCGACGTGCAGGGCGTCGACTTCCTCGTCGCCAACACCGATGCGCAGGCGCTGAAATCGTCGATCGCACCGCACCGCATCCAGCTCGGCGCGAAGATCACGCAAGGTCTCGGCGCGGGTTCGCGGCCGGAGATCGGCCGTGCGGCCGCCGAAGAGACGATCGACGATCTCGCCAAGCGGCTCGAGGGCGCACACATGTGCTTCATCGCTGCCGGCATGGGCGGTGGCACCGGCACCGGTGCGGCGCCGGTGATCGCCAAGGCGGCGCGCGATATGGGCATCCTGACCGTCGGCGTCGTCACCAAGCCGTTCAGCTTTGAGGGCAACCGTCGCGCCAAGAGCGCCGAGGGCGGCATCGAGGAACTGCAGAAGTACGTCGATACGCTGATCGTCATCCCCAATCAGAACCTGTTCCTGATCGCCAACGCCAACACGACGTTCAAGGAAGCGTTCGAGATGGCGGACGAGGTCCTGCAACAGGGCGTCCGCGGCATCACCGACCTGATGGTCATGCCCGGCCTCATCAACCTCGACTTCGCCGACGTCCGTTCGGTGATGCAGGAGATGGGCAAGGCGATGATGGGCACCGGCGAGGCGAGCGGCGACAATCGCGCGCTGGAGGCGGCGCAGAAGGCGATCGCCAACCCGCTGCTCGACGGCGTCAGCATGCAGGGCGCGAAGGGCGTCATCATCTCGATCACCGGCGGCGACGACATGCGCCTGCTCGAGGTCGACGAGGCGGCGAATCATATCCGCGATCTGGTCGATCCCGACGCCAACATCATCTGGGGTTCGGCGTTCAATCCGGAACTGGAAGGCCGCATTCGCGTGTCGGTCGTCGCGACGGGTATCGATTCGGACGCAAAGCCGGGCCAATCGGCGCCGGCGCCGGAGAGCGCCAAATCGTTCAGCTTCGGCATGGGGCGCAAAACCGACGACAGCACCTCGTTCCGTCCGAGCGGCGTGAGCGAGGCGGCGCCCGCCGCTGCGCCTGCGCCGTCGGTGTCGTTCACGCCGCAGCCAGCGGCAGAGCCTGCTCCGCTCGATCTCGGCCCGGCGGATGCGGTCAAGGCGGAAGCGCCCGCACCGGCCGCCGAATCGGCGGATGACGAACTGGTGCTGGGTGCGGAGACGATCGTGCCGCAAGCGCCACCCCGCGCGGAGCCGCAGCCAGCGGCACGTGCGCCGGCGCCCGAGGCGGCAGCCGGTCGTCGCCCGTGGATCGCGCCCGGTAGCGAGGCCGCAGCGCCCGATGCGGCGCCTCAGCCGCGGGTGAAGCTGGGCGGAACCCTGTTCGAGCGTATGTCGAATGCGGCCCGCGGTCCGGCGCGTGAGGAAACGGACGGCGACGCCAAGGACGCGATCGACATTCCGCGGTTCCTGCATCGGCAGAACAACCAGTAAGCGTCGGGTGGGGCGGCGCCCCGGGCGCCGCCTGCCTCCGCCGGGGATCTGCCCGACGGAACACGGTTTGTCGGGATACGCCTGGCGGGCCGACCTATCGCGCCATTCCTGACGGCATTACGGCGCCCCACGCCGTACATCCCGCTTTCGTCGTCATCCAGCCTCACTTCATCGCGCCCGCCGGAATCGGACATTGCCGGTTCAGCCGCTCTGCGCTCTAGTCGGGGCGATCCCATGCGTTTCTTGACCTCCGCTTTACTGGCGCCCGCCGCTCTTTTGGTGGCGAGTGCGCCTGCCGCCCTTCTGGCGCAGGAGGTGGTGCAGGCGTTGCCCGGCACCACCAGTGCCGATCGCCTTGCGGAACAGATGCGAGCGCTCGCGTCCAATCCCCGCGATCTCAACGCGTTGATCGCCGCGGCGGACCTGTCGCTGTCGCTGGGCGATCTCAGCGGTGCGGCGTCGCTCTTTGCGCGCGCCGAGAAGGTGTCGGCGACCGATCCGCGGATCAAGGCGGGCGAGGGGTCGATCCTGGTCCGCTCCGAACGGCCGGGTGAGGCGCTCCGATATTTCTCGCAAGCCGAGGCAGCGGGTTACGACGCGCGCAACTTCGCGGCGGATCGCGGGTTGGCGTACGACCTGATCGGCCAGCAGGAGCGGGCGCAACGGGATTACAGGCTGGCGCTGAAGGCCCGCCCCGATGACGAGATCGTCAAGCGCTATGCCCTGTCGCTGGGCATTTCCGGCAGACGGGACACGGCGCTGGAGCAACTCGATCCGCTGCTGCGCAAATCGGATCGCAGTGCGTGGCGCATCCGTGCCTTCGTGCTGGCGATGGGGGGCGATCAGGCGGGAGCGGAGAAGATCGCGACCACAATGCTGCCGCCCGGTATGGCTCAGGGATTGCAGCCGTTTTTCCAACGCCTGCCGTCGCTGCCCGCCGCGGACCGCGCCTTCGCGGTGCATTTTGGTGAGGTGCATGCGACACCGGAGCGGGTCGCCGATGCGCGCCTTGCTCCGATGCTGCCGCAACTCGCGCCCGAAGTGCAGCCGGTGGCGCTGGCGGCGGTACAGCCCGCCGCGTCCGACCGGAAAGATCGCAATCGGCGCGGACGCGACCGGCGTGGTCGGGAGAGCGGACGTGATGCCGGGGTTGCATTGGCGTCGAACACGATCGTGCAACCGGCGGCCACCTTGCGGCCGGGGCGGCAGAGCGTGCCGGCCGCCGCGGTGCGCCCGACCTATCAGGATGCGACCGCGGCGCTGGCCAGGGTCCAGCCGTTACCGACCGAAACGCGAAGCGTGCCACTGACGGCGACCCCCCGTGCCGATAGCGTCGCAAGCGCGCCGGCGACCTCGGCGGTGCTGCCGACGGCGACACAGCCGGCGGCTGCCGCCCGGCCCGGTGAGGCTGCGCGTGCGGCCAATCTGGCGGCGGCAGCGGCGTCGACACCGGCAGCATCGTCTGTGTCGCCACCTGCGTCGACGCCTCCATCGACGCAGGTGGCGGCGACGACGCGGGTTGCTCCGGCACCGGTCGGCTCGGCCGGACCGGCGGCCGCACCGACCCCGGCGGTCACGTCGCGGGCGATCGCACCGGGCTTCACGACGCCGCCGACCCAACCCGCAGTCGAAACGGCGGCGACCGTCGTGGCGGCACCGGGGAAGGCAATCGGGGCGGCCACGGCGTCGCCGACGAATGCGGCTACGAACATGGCGGCGCTCCCCACCCGATCCGCGTCCGCCGTCGTCGAAGTCGCGCCGCCAGCACCGGCACCGGCACCGGCACCGGCGTTCACGGCGCCGCCGTCGCGGGCCGAGGCCGATTCGGTTCTGGCGCGGATCGTCGCGGGTCTTTCGATCCCGGCGGCGGAGCTCGGCGTCGCCGAGCCCGCCCGGCCCGCGCCAACGGCAACTGCCGCAGTACCGCCGCCCGAAACGGCTGCGCGCGTGATCGCCGAGGCGAAGGCCAAGGAAGAGCGCGACGCGGCGGCCGAGAAGGCGCTCGCGGCGAAGGCCGCAGCCGATAAACGTGCTGCCGATCGCAAGGCAGTGGCGGACAAGAAGGCGCTCGCGGCCAAAAAACTGGCGGACGAAAAGAAGCTGGCCGAGGCGAAGGCTGCAGCGGAGGAGAAGAAGGCGGCGCGCGCCAACCCGGCGCGGGTCTGGGTACAGGTGGCGGGCGGTGCCTATGCCGGCGATCTGCCCAAGGCCTATGCCGCGGTGAAGGCGAAGGCGCCGGCGGTATTCGGCAGCCGCGGTGGCTGGTCGACGCCGTTGCGCGCGACCAACCGCGTCCTGACCGGTCCGTTCAGGACGGACGCCGAGGCGCGAGCGTTCGTCAACCAGCTTGCCAGGGAAGGCGTGTCGGCGTTCACCTTCACCAGCGATGCCGGGCAGGCGGTGACGAAGTTGCCCGCGAAGTGACGTCCCGCGCGCCCTGGGCCTCCGATCCGGCCCGGAGCAGAGGCCGGTTGTACGAGGAGCAGACCGGCACCGCACCGATCGCCGTGCGTGGGCCACGCGATGATTTCCAGCGCGATCGCGACCGGATCATCCATTCGATCAGCTTCCGCCGGCTGCGGCACAAGACGCAGGTATTCATGGCGCCGGATGGCGATCATTTCCGTGTTCGCCTGACCCATAGTCTGGAGGTCGCACAGATCGGCCGGACGATCGCGCGGGTGCTGGGGCTTAACGAGGACCTGACCGAGGCGCTGTGTCTGGCGCACGATATCGGCCATCCGCCGTTCGGCCATGCCGGCGAGGATGCGCTGAAGGCGGCGCTGGCCGATGCGGGGGGCTTCGATCACAACGGCCATACGCTGCGCGCGCTGACGCACATCGAGCGGCCGTACCCCCGCTGGGATGGGCTGAACCTGACGTGGGAAACGCTCGAGGGTCTGGCGAAGCATAATGGCCCGGTGCGGCATCCCGGCTGGGCGTTGCGTGCCGCGGATACGACCTTTCCGCTCGATCTGACGACGCACGCCAGTCTCGAGGCGCAGGTGGCGGCGATCGCGGACGACATCGCATACGACAACCACGATATCGACGATGGACTGCGCGCGGGCTTGCTGACGCTGGACCAGTTGCTGGCGGTGCCGATCGTGGCGCGGGGATGGGGGGCGGCGTGCGCGCGCTTCCCCGACGTCGCGCCGAAGCGGCTGGCGAGCGAGCTGGTGCGCAGCCAGATCGGGACGATGGTCAACGACCTGATCGAGGAGACGACGCGGCGGGTCGCCGCATCGGGTGTGGCGAGCGCCGACGACGTGCGGCACGCGGGATCGCCCTTGTGCGGCTTTTCGCCCGCGATGCGTGAGGAGGAGCGCGATCTGAAGCGCTTCATGTATGCGAACCTGTATCATCATCCGCGGCAACTCGAGGCGGCGGCGGTGGCGCACGGCATCGTCAGCGGGTTGTTCGCCGCCTATCGCGCCGATCCCGCAGCGATGAGCGACGAATGGGCGGAGGATGTTCCCGCCGCCGAACCGGAGCGCAGCCGGCATATCGCGGATTTCATCGCAGGCATGACCGATCGATACGCGATCGCGCGATATCGCGAACTGGTCGGCAAGATCGATCTGCCGGAAGGGTTCTGACCGGACCCCGTCTCGACATCGTGCCCGGCGGTGACTCCCCGACCCGCAAGTGGCTCCGATCCAGCTAGGGAGCCGTCGCGGTGACACGAAACGACCCGGGGCGGCTGGTGCTGCCCCGGGTCGTGCGATCGTCCGGTACCGTTCAACGCGAGGCCAGCTGCGTCCCCTTGACCGCGCCCTTCGCGTCGGCGGTCCTGAACGAAACGGGGACGCCGCCCGCCGTGCCGGTCACGCGATTGCCGCGCACCACGAGGCGGAAGGGTGCACCGGCAGGATAGCGGCGGCCGCTGATGACCTGACGGCCGTCGGACACCGTGGTGGTGTAGACATAGGTCTGCCCCTCATGCCGGAACGTCCGCTCGCCCTCGCGGGCCATGCCGATCGTCGAGGTCAGCGTGGCTGCAACGGTGGCCAGAATAGCAAAGGTCTTGCGCATGATCGTCTCCCGCAATTTGAAGCGTCGAGCCTGATCAGGTCCTTCCCAACTTTCGAACCCAGCAGTTATTGCAGCGCAGCATAGACCTCAACTGCAAAGACATCCGTATACGATTGCACCCGCCGCAATCGTCCACCGGCATAGTTCTGCGACAATTGGGGCGCACACGGCATCAGGGAACGAGGAGCAACGATGATGTCGGACGCTGCCATCGCATGGAACCGATTCGGGCTGGGTGCGCGGCCGGACCAACCCGCGCCCAACGATCCGCGACGCTGGCTCGTCGACCAGATCGCACGCTACCGGCCAGCGCCTGCGGCCGTGGCGTCTGCGCCCACGAGTGCGCTGGTCGCGGCCGATCTGGCCGCCTGGCAGGCGGAACAGCGAACGATCCGGCAGGAGATGGCATCGGGGCGATCCCCCGCAGCGGACACGGCAGAAGCGCCGATGCAGATGGCTGCGCAGGCCCCGGCGAACGATCCCGCCATGGCGGAGACACCGACGCGCAGGGATGCCACGATGGCAGCGCGGCAGGCCGCACGTCGCATCGCGCAGGGGCGCTACGTGGCGCTGATCGGCGCCCGCACCGATGCGGCGATCGTCAGCGACACGCCGTTTGCCGAGCGGCTGGTGCACTTCTGGGCGAACCATTTCGCGGTCAGCGCAGACAAGCTGGAACTGGTCGGCCTCGCCGGGACGCTGGAGATGGAGGCGATCCGGCCGCATGTGATGGGCCGCTTCGCCGACATGCTGTTCGCGGTCGAGCGGCATCCGGCGATGCTGTTGTATCTGGATCAGGCGGTGTCGGTGGGGCCGGACAGTCCACTCGGCTTGCGCATCGGCGCGCGCGGGCGGCGCAAGGTCGGGTTGAACGAAAATCTGGCGCGCGAGATCATGGAGTTGCACACCCTCGGCGTGCGCACCGGCTATTCGCAGGCGGATGTCACCGAATTCGCGCGGGCGATGACGGGCTGGACGGTCGGCGGGATCGGCGGCGGGCCAGGCGCGCGGCTGGCCGGCGCGGCGACGCCGGGCAGCTTCGTCTTCGCGGCGGCGGTCCATCAGCCCGGCGCACGGACGATCATGGGCAAGGGATATCCGCAGGCCGGCGAGGCACAGGCGCGCGCGGTGCTGGCCGATCTGGCGGTCCATCCGGCAACGGCGCGGCATATCGCGACCAAGCTGGCGCGGCACTTCGCCGGTGACACGCCACCGCCGGCGATGGTGGCGCGACTGGAGCGGGCGTTCCTGACATCGGGTGGCGACCTCCCGACGGTGTACCGCGCGCTGATCGCGTCACCCGAAGCGTGGACGCCGGCACCCGCCAAGTTCCGCACACCGTGGGACTGGTCGATCGCCGCCTATCGCGCGCTGGGCCTGACGGAGGTGAAGCCGCAGGCGGCATTCGGGCTGCTCAACCAGCTCGGCCAGCCGGTATGGAAGCCGGGCCAGCCGATCGGATATGACGATAGCGCGCCCGCCTGGGCCGGTCCCGACGCTATCATGCGCCGGGTCGAGGCGGCGGAGCGGTTCGCCGCGCGATCCGGCGCGAGCGTGGATGCGCGGGCGCTGGCGGAGCGATTGTTTCCGGCGGCGGTGTCGCCCGCGACGACGCAGGCACTGTCGCGCGCCGAAAGCCCCGGGCAGGCGCTCGCACTGTTGCTGGTATCGCCCGAAATGATGCGGAGGTAGGATCATGGATCGACGCTCTTTTATCGCGGCCGGGCTGCTCGGCACCTTCGCCCCCCGGATGGCGTTCGCGAAGGCGGCGACGGCCAAACGGTTCGTGTTTATCATCCAGCGCGGGGCGGCGGACGGCCTCGGCACGATCGGCGCGGTGGGCGATCCGGCCTTCGTCGGCGCTCGCGGCGTGCTGGCGGAAGACCTGACCGCGGGCACGAAACTGGATGCGATGTTCGCGCTGCATCCGGCGATGACCAATGCCGCCGGGCTGTACGGCAAGGGGCAGGCGCTGTTCGCGCATGCGATCGCCTCGCCGTACCGCGACCGGTCGCATTTCGACGGGCAGAACGTGCTGGAGACGGGCGGCACCGGCGCGTACCAGCTGAAGGACGGCTGGATGAACCGGCTGCTCGGCGTCGTGCCGACGGACGATGCCAGGGCGATCGCGATCGCCGCTACGGTGCCGATGGCATTGCGTGGGCGGCGTGAGGTGGCGAGCTACGCGCCCTCGTCGTTGCCCGATGCCTCCGACGACCTGCTGGCGCGGGTGACGCAATTGTATCAGGGCGACCAGCAATTGCATGCCCTGTGGAACGAGGCGCTGACGACGCGGCAGCTGACCAGCGATCTGGCGCAGGACAATGGCCGCAACGCCGCCGCGACGGGCGCGCTGGCGGCACGGCTGCTCGCCCCCGCCAACGGCGCGCGGATCGCCACGATCGAAACCGGCGGCTGGGATACGCACGCCGGCCAGCGGGGGCGGCTGGCCCAGCAGTTGAAGGGGCTGGATGCGATGCTCGGCGCATTGCAGGCGGGGCTGGGGCCGGTGTGGGACGATACGCTGGTGCTGGTCGCAACCGAATTCGGGCGGACGGTCGCGGTCAACGGCACCGGCGGCACCGATCACGGCACCGGCAGCGCGGCGATGCTGTTCGGCGGTGCGGTGAAGGGCGGGCGCGTGCTGGGCGACTGGCCTGGTCTCGCACCGGCGAACCTGTACGAGGGCCGCGACCTGAAGCCGACGACGCCGCTCGATGCGTTCATCGGCGGCGCGGTGGCAAGCCATTTCGGGGTGGAGCCGGCGCGGGCGATGGCGGCACTGTTCCCGGCCGGCGCGAGGACCGCGGCGATCGAGGGGCTGCTGCGCGCGTGATTTGAACCGGCCGGCGTTGTGCGGTAGAGCGCGGCGCTTTTGCCGAACGGACGCTCATGACGCTTTACACCCGCTTCGCCGCGCATGTCGCGACGGCCCTCGACACGTTGACTGCCGCCGGAACGCTCCCGGATGGGCTGGATCGCAAGAACGTCACGGTCGAACCGCCGCGCGACGTCACGCATGGCGATCTTGCGACCAATGCGGCGATGGTGCTCGCCAAGCCGGCCGGGATCAATCCGCGGGCGCTGGGGGAGGCACTGGCGACCGAACTGGGCAAGCTGGACGACGTGGCCGAAGCGAGCGTCGCCGGACCGGGCTTCATCAACCTGCGGCTGACCGATGCGGCGTGGCGGGACGAGCTGGCGCAGATTCAGGCGGGTGGGGACGATTACGGCCGCTCGACGCTCGGCAAGGGCGTGAGCGTCAATGTCGAATATGTCTCGGCGAACCCGACCGGGCCGATGCACATGGGCCATTGCCGCGGCGCCGTCGTCGGCGACGCACTCGCCAGCCTGCTGGAGTTTGCGGGACATACGGTGATCCGCGAATATTACGTCAACGACGCCGGGGGGCAGGTCGATGTGCTCGCGCGCTCGACCCACCTGCGCTACCGCGAGGCGCTGGGCGAGACGATCACGATCCCCGAGGGGCTGTATCCGGGCGATTATCTCGTCGGCATCGGCCAGGAACTCGCCGGTGAATTCGGCGATCGCTATGTCGATGCGCCCGAGGCGGAGTGGCTCGCGCTGTTCCGCACCCGCGCGGTCGCCGCGATGCTGGTGATGATCAAGGACGATCTCGCCCTTCTCGGCATTCACCACGATCTGTTCTCGTCCGAGGCGGAATTGCAGGCGGCGGGCAAGCCCGAGGCGGCAGAGGCGGAGCTGCGCGCACGCGGGCTGGTGTATGACGGCGTGCTTGAAGCGCCGAAGGGCGAAACGCCCGACGATTGGGAACCGGTCGAATTGCCGTTGTTCCGCTCGTCGCAGTTCGGGGACGATCAGGACCGGCCGATCAAGAAGTCCAACGGGCAATGGACCTATTTCGGCGCGGATCTCGCCTATCACTTCCAGAAAAGCCAGTCGGCGGATCAACTGATCGACATCTGGGGTGCAGATCATGCCGGGACGGTCAAGCGGATCGTCGCCGCGGTTGCGGCGCTGACCGGCGGCAAGACGCGGTTCGACGTCAAGCTGGTCCAGATGGTGCGGCTGCTACGCGGTGGCGAGCCGGTGAAGATGTCCAAGCGCGCCGGCAACTTCGTGACGCTGGCCGATGTGGTGCGCGAAGTGGGCAAGGATGTGGTGCGCTTCACCATGCTGACGCGCCGGTCGGACGCGCAGATGGACTTCGACTTCGCCAAGGTGGTCGAGGCGTCGAAGGACAATCCGGTGTTCTACGTCCAGTATGCGCATGCCCGCGTCGCATCGCTGCACCGTCGTGCCGCGGAGGCGGGGATCGTCGGCGGTTCG
Source organism: Sphingomonas sp. Leaf37 (assembly GCF_920939475.1). Classification (NCBI taxonomy): domain Bacteria; kingdom Pseudomonadati; phylum Pseudomonadota; class Alphaproteobacteria; order Sphingomonadales; family Sphingomonadaceae; genus Sphingomonas; species Sphingomonas sp. Leaf37. Next base: position 286,736 of record NZ_CAKLAX010000004.1, read on the forward strand.
GCGGATCTGTCCCGGCTTGATACGGAGGAGCTGGCGCTGGTGAAGCTGGCGGCGCAGTTCCCGCGTATCGTCGAGACCGCGGCGATGGCACGTGAACCGCATAGAATTGCGTTCTATCTCTATGACTTGGCGGCGGCTTTCCATGCCTTGTGGAACGTCGGTAACGACCGTCCCGATCGTCGCTTCCTGGTGGTCGAGGATCATGATGCCACGCGTGCACGTCTGTTCTTGGCGACAGCGGTCGCACAGATTATTCGTAACGGGCTCAGCATCATGGGTGTTGTCGCGGTTTCGGAGATGAAGTGATGGCGGACGATATGGACCTGCGTGAGGAGGACCGCCTGCCGTGGCTCGAAACCGTCGAGCCGGACGAGGAGCGTGGAGCACCGATCGGCAAGGTTATCGCGATGGTCGTGCTCGGCCTCGCGGTGCTCGCGGCGATCATCTACGGCATCTACGCGCTTCAGACGCGCCAGTCCGCCGACGGTCAGTTGATCGCCGCGCAAGAGGGTGACTACAAGGTCAAGCCGGACGATCCCGGCGGGTTGAAGGTGAAGGGCGAGGGCGACGCCGCCATCGCCACCAGCGCGGGCAAGGCGGGCAACGGGTCGATCGATCTGAATGCGGTGCCGGAGAGGCCGATCGAGGGCCGCCGGGTCGCACCGAATGCCAGGCCTTCCGCGAGCGGTGGCAGCAATGCGGTGGCGCAGGTGCCGGCGTCCGGCGGGCGACTGGTGGCGACGCAGCCGGTGACGGTGCAGCGCGGCGCAGCCGCTGGCGCAGCGGGCAGCGGTTCGCTCGTCCAGCTTGGCGCCTATCCCAGCGAGGTGGCGGCCAAGGCGGCTTGGAACGGTTTCTCCAAGCGGTTCAGCTATCTGGCACCACTGGGTCAATCGGTACAGTCGGTCGCGACGGGCGGGCGGACCCTGTACCGCCTGCGGGTGAACGCGGGCAGCGCCAATCAGGCCGCCGACATCTGCGGACGTCTGCGCGTAGCGGGCGAAAGCTGCTTCGTCGCCAGCTAGCGTCTTCCCGAAACAGGGGTGTCCGGCATCGCGGGATGTTCAGGGGGGCTCTTCACATGGCGGTGACAGTGCGAAGGCCCCCACCGTCACCGCCACGTAGGCGCTGCCTCTCCCCACCCCCCCCCCCCCCCCCCCCCCCCCCCCCGCCCCCCCCCCCCCCCCCCCCCCCCCCCCCCCCCCCCCGCGTGCCGGGGAGGATTTGCCAAACCCTAGCGTCGCTTCCCTCGACTCGCTAACCACGCGGCATGAAGCCCGTCATCTTCGGCATCGCCGGCCTTGCGCTATCCTCCGACGAACGTGCGTTCTTCGCGGACGCGGAGCCCGCCGGCTATATCCTGTTCAAGCGCAACATCGCCGACCGCACGCAGGTGCGGGCGCTGACGGATTCGCTGCGCGAACTCGCCGGACGCGACGACCTGCCGATCCTGATCGATCAGGAGGGCGGCCGCGTCGCGCGGATGGGGCCACCGGAATGGCCGGCGTTCCCCGCGGGGCCGGCGTTCGATGCGCTCTATCGGACCGCACCGATGTCGGCGATCCAGGCAATGCGTGCCAATGGGCAGGCACTCGGGCTGATGCTGGCGGAGGTCGGCATCACCGTCGATTGCGCGCCGATCGTCGATGTCGCGCAGCCCGACACCACCGAGGCGATCACCTGTCGCGCCTACGGGGCAGAGCCGATGCAGGTCGCCGCGCTCGGGCGGGCGATGCTGGAAGGACTGGCGGCCGGCGGCGTCGTCGGAGTGGTCAAGCATATGCCGGGGCACGGACGTGCGCGGGTGGACAGCCATCATCTGCTCCCCACGGTCACCGCGGACGCGGCGGCGCTGGAGGTCGATCTGGAGCCGTTCCGCACGCTGTCGCATGCGGCGATGGGGATGACGTCGCACATCGTTTTCGAGGCCTGGGATCGCGAGCATCCGGCGACGCTGTCGTCGACGGTGATCGCCGATATCATCCGCGGTGCGATCGGCTTCGACGGGCTGCTGATGACCGACGATATCGATATGAAGGCACTGTCCGGCACCGCGGGCGAAAAGGCGGCGGGGGCGATCGCCGCGGGCTGCGACCTCGTGCTCGATTGCTGGGCGCGGATGGACGAGATGGTCGAGATCGCCGGACGACTCGGTGCGATCGGCGACGCGGCGCGGGCGCGGCTCGACCGGGCGATGGCGAGCGTCGGTGCCCCCACGGGCGACTTCGACGCGCTGATAGCGCGGCGCGACGCATTGCTCGCGCTCGCCTGAGGCGATGGCTGAGCCGGAACAACTCACGCTCGACCTGGAAGGGTGGGAAGGGCCGCTCGACCTGCTGCTGACGCTCGCGCGGTCGCAGAAGGTCGACCTGCGCAAGCTGTCGATCCTGGCCCTGGTCGAGCAATATCTGCGCTACATCCACCAGCGCCAGACGCTGAAGCTGGAGGTGGCGGCCGATTATCTCGTCATGGCGGCGTGGCTGGCATATCTGAAATCGGCGCTGCTGCTGCCGCGCGATCCGGCGGTCGAGCCGGATCCGGAAGAACTGGCGTTGCGGCTGCAATCGCGGCTGGAGCGGCTGAATGCGATGCGGGAAGCGGGGGCGCGGCTCATGGCGCGCGACCGGCTGGGGCGCGACGTGTTCATGCGACGCGCGCCGGAAGGGCTGCGGGTGGTGCGGCGGTCGCGGTGGCAGGCGGATATCTACGACCTGATCGCCGCGTATGGTCGGGTCAGCGCGCGGACGCGGCCGGTGATGCACGTCGTCGCCGATCGCGAGGTGATGACGCTGGAGGCGGCGCTCGCGCGGGTGTCGCGACTCGTGGGCACCCGGATCGACTGGTCGACGCTGGAAAGCTTCCTGCCGGATGGCTCGGGACGACTACGCAAATCGGCGCTCGCATCGTCATTTCTCGCCGCACTCGAACTCGCCAAACAAGGGCGCGTAGAACTACTCCAGCAAGCCCCCTTCACCCCCCTCTACATCCGGTCGATCGCATGAGGCCATCTGATGATGCCGTGCGTGCAGTAGAGGCGCTGCTGTTCGCCGCGGCCGAGCCGATGAGCGTTGACAGTATCCGCGCCCATGTCGGCGACATCGACGTACGCGCTACGCTGGCGCGCCTGAGGGCCGACTATTCGGGGCGTGGGGTCATGCTGGTCCGCCGGGGCGAACGGTGGCATTTCGAAACGGCCCCGGACCTTGCGCATCTACTGCGCCGCGACCGCGAGGACGTGCAGCGGTTGAGCCGGGCCGGAACCGAGACGCTGGCAATTATCGCCTATCACGAGCCGGTGACGCGCGCAGAGATCGAGTCGATCCGCGGAGTGCAGACGGGCAAGGGAACGCTCGACGTGCTGATGGAGGCGGGATGGGTGAGACCAGCGGGACGCCGGGAGGTGCCGGGGCGGCCGCTGATGTTCGCGACGACGCCGGATTTTCTCGCGCATTTCGGGCTGGAAAGTCGCCGCGATCTACCGGGTATCGACGATTTGAAGGCAGCTGGACTGCTCGACCCGGTCGATCTTGCTTTGGAGGTGGAAAACGACCGCGAGAGCGACTAGATGGAACGGCATTCTAGGAGATACGCCATGGGCAGCTTCAGCCCGATCCATCTGCTCGTTCTTGCCGTCGTCGCAATCCTGCTGCTGGGTGGTGGACGATTCTCAAGCCTGATGGGCGACGTCGCCAAGGGCGTGAAAAACTTCAAGAAGGGCATGGCCGAGCAGGACGACGACGCCGCGACGAAGCCTGCGCCGCGGATCGAAGCGCAGAAGGCTGCCGAGCCCGCTTTCGATCGCGATGGCGAGCGCGTTCGCGACGACCGTTAAACCAGCTTCGATACAGAGCTATAGCTTCCCATGTTCGGCGTAGACTCGTCCGAATTCCTGCTGATCGCTATCGTGGCGCTGGTAGTGATCGGGCCGAAAGACCTGCCCAAGGCGATGCGTGTCGTCGGCTATTGGGTCGGCAAGGCGCGTGGCGTGAGTCGCTCGTTCCGGCAGGGCTTCGATAACATGGTACGCGAGGCCGAACTGGAGGAGATGGAGAAGCGCTGGGCCGCGGAGAACGCGCGGATCATGGCGGAACATCCGGTTTCGTCCGATGCCGAATCGCTTGCGGCTGCCGAGCCGGGCGTGCCTGCGCCGGCCACGGGCGCGCAGCCGGCACAGCAATCATCCGGGATCGACGCACCGGCGATGGTAGAAAAAACGATGGTGGTTCCAGCCGCCGACCATCAACCCTCTGCTCGGCCTGATAGCACTCCCTCATGAGCGAGCCGGAAATCGAAAACGAGATTGACGCGAGCCGGGCGCCGTTGTTGGATCACCTGATCGAGTTGCGGCGGCGTTTGCTGTATTGCATGGCCGCGCTGGTGGTGGCCTTCGGCGTCAGCTATTTTTTTGCTGAGGATATCTTTGCCTTTCTCGTCCAGCCTCTGCTGTCGGCGGGGCAGAAGACGGTGATCTACACGCAGATATTTGAGGCGTTCTTCGTCAAGGTTAAGGTCGCATTCTTTGCGGCGATGATGATCTCGTTTCCGGTGATCGCCAACCAATTGTGGCAATTCGTCGCTCCTGGCCTGTATCGGAAGGAAAAGCGCGCATTGCTGCCGTTCATCCTCGCGACCCCGGTCCTGTTCATCGGCGGCGCGGCACTGGCCTATTATATGGCAATTCCGATGGCGCTGCATTTCCTGTTGAGCTTTCAGGGCAATGTTGGCGGCGTCAATCAGGAAGCGTTACCCGCGATCGGCAATTACCTGTCGTTCGTGATGCAATTCCTGTTCGCGTTCGGCCTCGCTTTCCTGTTGCCGGTGCTGCTGATGCTGCTGGAACGGGCAGGGATCGTTACTCGCAAGCAGCTGATTGCCGCGCGGCGCTACGCGATCGTGGGCGCGACTGCGATTGCGGCGGTGCTGACGCCGCCCGACCTTATGAGTCAGGTGCTACTCGCTGTGCCGCTGATTTTGCTCTACGAAGTTGCGATCATCGGTATCTGGTTCACAGAGCGGAAGCGGCATAAGGAGGCGGGGACTGACATCGTTGAAGCCTGAGGTCGGTCCGATGGGCACTAGTTTACTCGACAGCGCATGCTGATATCCGCGCGGGCTGCGCCTCGTCTAATGTTTGTCGCCGGTGTGCGACCAGCTTCCATATTTCGCTTAAATTAAAAGGCCCCCGCTCTTGCGAGCGAGGGCCTGCCAGCCTGATACAGCAGAATGCGCTTACTTGGCGTCGTCAGCGGTCTTGGCGACTGTGCTGCCCGCCGAGCTGACGTCCTTGCCGACGCCCTCGACCGTGTTGCAGGCGCTGACCATTAGCGCGCCGGCAATGACGACCATTCCAAGAACCTTACGCATAGAACCTCCTGAGGCATATAAACCGATGATGAAATGTTCGGGACGGACATTCGTTCCGGCTGCGCAACTCATTGATCGGAGTCCAACGCAATGGGCGGAGGCCGCAACGTTAAAGGCCCGAAAACATCACCGGGGGGAGGGTGAATGCTTTCGGGCCTATGTCGTGGATCGCGATAGCGGGGGGGGCATAAGGTCGCGATCCGTATTGCATAACACCGGCGTCCGACGGTGGTTCCCTGCCCAGTCCGGAATTTGTTGAGAGAGCCGGGGTGTCAGTCGCGGCCGATGACGGCGATCGCGATCTCGTATGCGCCAACCATCGGGTCGTGGTGGAGAGGAGCGCGAAGCTGTCGGGACAGTCCTTCCATCACTCGCCCATAGCGGGTCGATAACAGTGCCTGCAGCGTTTCGCTTTCGACGAAGGCGCGGGATACCACGCGCAGCTTGGCCTTGTTCGCATCGTCGCCGGGGTTGATGGCCACGCGTATTTGCGCAGCGGGATCACAATTCATCGCGAGTTCGATCGTTTCGGTGACAAGAAACGCAACGGCGACCGCCACGTCCTGGTTGACGAGGTAGGGGTCGATATCGAGCGAGATCGACAGGCTGGTTGCTCCTTCGGGCGCTGTCGAGCGAATGTTGGAGGCGAGTTCGCCGATCACCGATCGCAGATTGAGACCGCGGTTATCCTCCATTTCGGCGAAATGGTTGCGATGCACGACCGCAAGCGCATCGACGCGGCGCTGGATCGAGGCGTAGGCGGCGGTCGCATCGGGACTGGGCGCCCCGCGGGCGTGAAAGTTGATCAGGCTGGAGATAACCTGAAGGTTGTTCTTCACGCGGTGATGCACCTCACGCGTCAGCTTCGTCTGGCGCACCACGGCATCGGCGAGCCCTGCCTCATGTAACGCGACGGTGCGGCTGATCGCGCGGAAGGTATCGCCGAGCTCACGAATCTCCTGCGCCGGTAGCGGGCCGAGCTTACCAGGATCGATCTCCTCGCCCGGCGTATAGGAAGCGACGCTGGCGCGCAGCCGACGCAGTGGACGGATCAGCAGCCGGTCAACGATGAACCACGACAGGCCCGCCGCGGCGGCCCACATGAGCAGCGGGAGCATCAAAGCGACGAGGAATGAGGAGGTTATAGGGGCACTGCGGATACTGGTCCGCAGCGTCAGGCCGCCGAGGCCGAGGTCATTCGTGACTGTCTCGACCCGATCGAGTGGGCCGAGATCGGGAATAGACGCCAGATCCAGCGTCTCGTCGTCATGGATCAGGGCGCTGGCGAGAGGCATGGCCCTGCTGGCGGGGGCCGCAAGCCGGGCTAGAAAATTCCGCGGGAAGAACACGCGTGCGCTGGGACCGCGGCGCGGGCCAGCAATCGCGAGGATCAATCCGCGATCGGGTATCACCGCTGCCCCTACCGCGGTACTGGTATCGAGGGTGACGTCGTTATCCAGCGCCTCGCCACACAAAAGCCGGCCATTGCGGTCAACGATCGAGAAGCGCGTTCCTGTCGTTGCCTGTTGCGCGAAGACGCCCTGAGCGCGGGCGCAGCTAGGGGCGTCGGCGGCATCGACCTGCAACGCGTTCACGGCGACGCGCAAGGCAGTCATGTCGCCGACCAACTCGATAGCGATACTTCGCGCACTTTCATTGGCAGCGATGCGCAACCTGGCCCGCGCTTCCGCATCGGCGGTTCGGCCGGTCTGAAGCGTCGCACCGATCGCGATGAGTGCGAGCAAGAGAAGCGCGATGCTCAATGTGATAAATAGCTTGGCGCCCGTGGGCAGGCGTGAAAACGCCGACACCGGAGCCATCGCCGCGCGTCGGGTGGATGAGGCAGCGTCTAACGTGGAGGCCATGCCCCCTGCTAGGCGAGCTTATTCAACAGGTCGAGCATTTCATCCGGAACGCTTTCATCGATTGTCCTCTGATAGGCAGAACGCAGGGCCGCGCCCATGTCGCGATCCTTGCTCTGAACCCTTGCAGGAGACTTCTTGGAAGACGTTTTCTTATCCTTGTCGCCGGGCAATTCCAACATGTCCCCCTGGTGGCCCGGCGCGTACCGGGCAATCGACGCAACGCAAACGGGGCCGCTTTTTTCGAAGCGGTTTGCCCATTCAATTGCCGATGAAACCAAAGTCGCGTTCGTTGGTTCCATCGACGCGCGAAAATTCCGCAGGTCCGAAGGGGGCGGCTGGGTTCTTCGACAAACACCGTTGCAAAGCCGTGGACGCAGGCACAGATCAGGCGTCCGTTCAGTATTTCAGGGAGTGAACACCACCCATGTCGCTTGGACAGCAACTCGCACCGCATCTTCCTTTCCTGCGGCGCTATGGCCGAGCCCTGACCGGCAGCCAACATCAGGGCGACAAATATGTCCGCGCGACGCTGGAGGCGATTGTCGCCGCCCCCGACCAGTTCCCGCGCGACGTTGATCCGCGGCTGGGCTTATACCGTATGTTCCAGGGGATTTGGTCGTCGGCGAATGTCGACGGCGAAGAGCAGACCTCGCAGAGCGATGCGGAAGGAACGGAGGCGGTTGCACGTGCTCGGCTCGCGCGAATGACGCCATTGTCGCGTCAGGCGCTGCTACTGACCGCCATGGAGGGCTTCACCCCGGAAGACGCAGCGTATCTGATTGAGGTCGATACCAGCGAGGTTGAAACGCTGGTTGCCGAAGCCTTGGCCGAGATCGAGAAGCAGACACGGGCGCGGGTTTTGATCATCGAGGACGAGCCGATCATTGCGATGGATATCGAGACGATCGTTCGCGACTTGGGTCATGAGGTTACCGGCGTCGCAGTGACCCGCGACGAAGCGGTCGCGCTGGCGATGGAGGATCGGCCAGGCCTGGTGCTCGCCGACATCCAGCTGGCGGACGACAGTTCGGGCATCGACGCGGTGAAGGACATCCTTGCCGAATTCGAAGTTCCGGTAATCTTCATCACTGCGTTCCCCGAGCGCCTGCTGACCGGCGAGCGGCCCGAGCCGACGTTCCTGATCACCAAGCCGTTCCAGCGGTCGACGGTGAAGGCGGCGATAAGCCAAGCGCTGTTTTTCGATCAGGCCACGATCCCCGCCGCGCTGGCCTAATCCAGAAAAAAAGTTACGGACCCAAAACGGACTTCGGGGGTTTGACGATCATGGCTGATCCGAACGAAACAGTGCATGTGACCACCACCGAAGCCCGTGCGGGTGCGACGCCGGGCGTGACCCGATATGTACTTGGTATATCGTTGGTGCTGGTCATCGCGATCTTTGCGTTCCTGATCCTGCGCTGAACTGGCCCGGTCCGGACACTTCACTGGAATTTGCCGAAGAGGATCATTACCTTGTCGTCTGAGGCGGCAACAATGTCCCCGGCTTCGAACGGATTTGCATGACCCAGCCTGCTTCGCGTGATGATGACTATGAAGACGACGACGCGCCGATTGAGCCCGTCGAACATGTCGCCCTGTCCGATCCCGAGTTCAAGAAGCAGCTCGCGCAGGTCATTCCCCATCTTCGGGCCTTTGGTCGATCCCTGTCTGGCAGTCGTGATCTTGCCGACGATCTGGTGCAAGAAACGTTGTTGAAGGCATGGGCGGCGCGTCAGCGCTTCCAGGCTGGGACCAACATGCGTGCCTGGACGTTCATCATCCTGCGCAACCTGTACTTGTCGCAGATGCGACGCGCCCGCTTCAAGGGTGAGTGGGACGATCTGGTCGCGGATCGAATCCTTGCGGCACCGGCCAGCCAAGACCGTCACGTCGAACTCGGCGACATGCAGCGTGCGTTGTTGCACCTGCCGCAGCCGCAGCGTGAGGCGCTGATCCTCGTCGGTGCAGGCGGCTTCGCCTATGAAGAGGCGGCGGAAATCTGTCAGGTCGCGGTGGGCACGATCAAGAGTCGGGTGGCGCGGGGGCGGGTGGCGCTGGAGACTATTCTTACCGAGGGGTCCTTGCCCTCTCGTCGCGAGCATGAGACGGACGTGAACAAAACCGCTCTCGACACGATTATGGGCGAAGTGGACGAACTCAGCCGCGGTCATTGACGCCGCGGCGGCCGGTTCAGTGCACGACGCGATCGAGCCGGTGCAGCAATACCGTGAAGTCGTCAGGCAGCGTCGTTTCGCGGAAGATGCCGCGCAACGTGTGGCCGATCGCGTCCGCAGGACTAGGTCCGCGCACGATATAGTCGCCGCGTTCCGCCTTTCCCGATACGTGATGCTGGTCCATCGTCATACCATGCTCAACGACCGTCTTCCGGAAATGTTGCGCATATGCGTCGGACGGAGGTGCGGATGTTACCGGACATGAACGATGCCCTGTCGCGGGCACGACAGCATGCGCCGTTTCTGGCGCTGTTGATCGATCGCGAGCCGGAACTGGCCGCACGGCTGGCCGACGGCGTGATCGACCTGGAGTGGAGCACCGCCCGTCCCGACATGCCGATCGGCCGGCAGTTGCGCCTCGATCGCCGGGCACTGGCGCTGAGCGTGGCGATCGGCGACCTGTCCGGCACGTTCGATCTGACGGCGGTGACGCATGCGCTGACCGACTTCGCCGATCGCTCGCTCGATCGTGCCATCCGCGCGGCGATCGAGGAACGCACGCCGGGCGCGGAACCCTGCGGCTTTGCCGCCATCGCGCTGGGCAAGCAGGGCAGCCGCGAACTCAATTATTCTTCGGACATCGACCCGATCCTGATCTTCGATCCGGCGACACTGCCCCGCCGGGCACGTGAGGAGCCCGAAGAGGCGGCGGTGCGCATCGCGAAGCGGGTCGTCGAATTGTTGCAGGCGCGGGATGGCGATGGATACGTGCTGCGGGTCGACCTGCGACTACGGCCGTCCCCCGAGGTGACGCCGATCGCACTGCCGGTGGGTGGCGCCATCGGCTATTACGAAAGTCAGGCGCTGACGTGGGAACGGGCGGCGTTCATCCGCGCCCGCGTTGCGGCGGGCGACATGGCGCTGGGCGCGTATTTCCTCGATGCGATCCGCCCGTTCGTCTGGCGACGTGGCCTCGATTTCGGTGCGATCGGCGAAATCCGCGATCTGTCGCGGCGCATCCGCGATCATTATGCCAGCGGGCAGGCGTTCGGACCGGGGTTCGACCTGAAGCGAGGCCGGGGCGGTATTCGCGAGGCCGAGTTCTTCGCGCAGATACACCAGCTGATCCATGGCGGGCGCGATCCGGCACTGCGCCTGCCCGCGACCCGGGACGCGCTCGCGGCACTCGCGGTCGCCGGATGGATAGACGACGAGCAGGCCGGCGCGTTGACGGAATCCTACACGGTGTTGCGGACGATCGAGCATCGCGTGCAGATGATCGACGATCGCCAGACGCATGTCCTGCCGTCGGGTGCCGCGCTGGATCACGTGGCGAAGCTGCATGGGCTGGACGCCGGCGGCGAGCTGATCGCGCTGCTTCGCCGGCCGGTCGAGACGGCGGGGCGGATCTACGATGCCTTGGACGATGGCCGATCCGCGGCCTTTCCGCACGAAGCGCAGGCCCTGGCATCGCGGCTGGCGGATATCGGTTTCGACGACGGCGAGGCGGCGGCGGGCCGGATCGCAGTGTGGCGCGCGGGTCGTTATCCGGCGTTGCGCAGCGCAGCGGCGCGCGATGCGCTGGAAGCGGTGCTGCCGGTGCTGATGCCGGCGCTGGTCGCGGCGCCCGATCCGGCGGCGGCGCTGTTGCGGCTCGACATGCTGCTGGAGCGCCTGTCGAGCGCGATCAATATCTTGCGGCTGCTGGAAGCCCGGCCCGGTCTGGCCGCGCTGCTGGCGACGATCCTGAGCCATGCGCCCCCGCTGGCCGATGCGCTGGCGACACGGCCGGAACTGATCGACTGGCTGATCGATGCCAGCGCGTTCGAACCGCTCGACAGCGTGGACCGGCTGGCGGCGGAGATGCGGACCGGCGAGGCGCGCGATTATCAGGCGCTGCTGGATCATGTCCGCCGCGTCATCGGCGAAAAACGGTTCGCGCTGGGGTCGCAGGTCGTCGCGGCGGTCGCGGACCCGCTCGACGCGGCGTCCGGCTACGCCCGGCTCGCGGAAGCCGCGATCGAGGTCCTGGCGCAGGCGACGGTTGCGGCCTTCGAGCAGGTGCATGGCAGTGTGCCGGACAGCGAACTGATCATCCTCGCGTACGGACGACTGGGCGGAGGGGCGCTGACGCATGCCAGCGACCTCGACCTCGTCTATCTGTTCACGGGGGATTTCAGCCGGGAATCCGATGGCGGGAAACCGCTGGGCGCGACGCTGTACTACAATCGGTTGGCGCAGCGGGTCAGTGCGGCACTGTCGGTGCCGACCGCGGCCGGGCCGCTCTATGCCGTCGACACGCGGCTGCGGCCGTCGGGCACGCAGGGACCGCTGGTCGTATCGCTCGAGTCCTTCGCCCGGTATCAGCGCGAGGAGGCCTGGACGTGGGAGCATATGGCGTTGACCCGCGCCCGTCCCGTCTTCGGTTCTCCTGCCGCGCGGGTGGCAGCGTCGGCGGTGATCGCCGAAGTGCTGCAGGGCGCGCGACCATCGCGCGATCTGGTTGCGGAAGCCGCGGACATGCGGGCGGAGATGGCCCGGCACAAACCACCGCAGGGTCCGCTGGATGCCAAACTGTTGCCGGGCGGCCTCGTCGACCTGGAATTCACCGTCCATCTCGCGCAATTGCAGCACCGGGCCGGTTTCGATCCACATCTGGGCAAGGCGATCGACGCGCTGGTACGGCGGGATCTGCTGCCGGCGAATCTGGTGGATGCGAACGCGCTGCTGACGCGTCTGCTCGTCACATTACGGCTGGTGGCGCCGGATGCCGCCGAGCCGCCGCCGGCGACGCGCGCGTTGATCGCAAGGGCCTTGCAGCGTGACGATTGGGACGCGGTGCTTGCCGGCTTCGCCGCGACACGCCACGACGTAGAAACCGCCTGGCACCGGATGACGGGAGAGACGCATGGATGACGGTATGACGATGCCCGCGGTAACGGCGACGATGCCCGACGGTATGCCGGTCCGCCTGACCGACCTGCCGATGCCGGCGGTCGTCTATTTCTATCCCAAGGACGATACGCCGGGCTGCACGCGCGAGGCGCAGGATTTCTCCAGCCTGTCCGATGCGTTCGCCGCGGCCGGTGCGAGCGTGACGGGGATCAGCAAGGATCCGCCGGCGAAACACGCCAGGTTCGTCGCGAAGCATGGCCTGACCGTCGGTCTGGCGAGCGATGAGGATGGCAGCGTCTGCGACGCCTTCGGCGTGTGGGGAGAAAAGCAAATGTACGGCAAGACGTACATGGGGATCGAGCGCGCGACCTTCCTGTTCGGGGCGGACGGCCGGCTGGTGCGATCGTGGCGCAAGGTCAAGGTGCCCGGCCACGCCGCCGCAGTACTGGACGCGGTCCGCGCGCTGTAGCGGACCGGTTCCGGTCGATCGGGCTCAGCTGCCGAGCACGATCGTTCCCTTGGCTTGCCGTTCGCCATCACCGGTCAGGTCGAGGCGGAACGGCTTGTCTTCATTAGTCGTGCCGGTGAGACCCTGACCGGACGGCGTGATGGTGAAGCCCGCTTTGCCGAGCCGCTGCTGGAACCAGCCGCGGACGTCTTCCGGCGTGGCCGGGCTGGTGAAGCGGATGCGGACGCCGCCGCCTTTGCCGTCGCCGGTGATATCCATATTGTCTATCGTCGAGCCGGGATACAGCCGCACGCCGTTGAGATCGAAATCGGAGGCGTCCAGCTGGAGCTTGGGCAGCTTGATCTGCCCCGAGAAGCCCGGGACGTTCAGCTTGACCTCACCCGCGCGCGCATCGACCGCACCCAGCACGTTGCCGCCATCGGCGTTGATCGACACCGACGTACCCTGTCCGGAGCGATCGCAGGCGGCGAGCGGCAGCGCCAGCGTGGCGGCGAGCATAAGCGTGCGGTTCATCGGTCATCCCGTTCGTGTGTTGTTGTTCCAATACACGTAGGCCGGTGTGGCGCAGGGTTCAAGCGGGGTTCCGCCGGACGGCTTCGGCGCGTATCAGGACAGCATCGTGACCCGAATAACTGCATCCACCGCGCCGGTGACATCCGGCGTTCCGCCCGTCGCTGCCGATCCGACGCCCGCCATGGGCGGCGCGCCGATCGGCTTCACCGAATTCGTCGCGCTGGTCGCGGCGCTGATGTCGCTCGCGGCACTGGGCATCGATTCGATGCTGCCGGCGCTGCCCGCGATGGGCCGTGCGCTGGGCGTGGCGACCGAGAACCAGCGGCAGTTCATCATCACCGCCTTCGTCCTGGGATTCGGCATCGCGCAGCTGGCGCACGGACCGCTCGCGGACCGCTTCGGCCGGCGGACCGTGCTGCTGTTCGCGATCGGCGGCTATGCGATCGCCAACGTGGCCTGTGCGATCTCCGCCAGCTTCACGCTGCTGCTTGCCGCCCGCGTGTTCGGCGGGGCGATGGTCGCCGCCACCCGCGTCGCGACGGTGGCGATGGTGCGCGACTGCTATCACGGGCGGCCGATGGCGCGCGTCATGTCGATCGCGTTCATGGTGTTCATGATCGTCCCCGTGCTCGCCCCCGCATTCGGCCAGACGGTGCTGCTGTTCGCCAACTGGCGCGGCATCTTCTGGGTGATCGCCGGGATCAGCATCGGCATCTGGACGTGGTTCTATGTGCGGATGCCGGAGACGCTGGCGGTCGAGGCGCAGCAGCCGCTGTCGATCGCGCGTATCGCGGCGGGGTGGAAGCAGACGCTGGGGGATCGCTGGTCGCTGGGCTATACGCTGGCGTCGACGTCGCTGATGGGCGCGCTGTACGGCTATCTGAATTCGGTGCAGCAGATCATGTTCGACACGTTCGAACGGCCGACGCTGCTGGCGGTCATGTTCGCGCTGACGGCGATGCTGATGGCGGCGGCGAACCTGACCAATGCGCGGCTGGTGATGCGGCTCGGGACGCGGCTGATCAGCCACAGCGCGGTCACCGCGCTGGTGGTGCTGAGCGCGATCCACCTGGCCATCGCGCTTGCCGGATACGAAACGCTGGTGGGGTTCGTCGTGCTGCAGGCGCTGACGATGGGGTGCTTCGGCCTCGCGACGTCGAACTTCTCGTCGATGGCGATGGAGAATATGGGCGGAATCGCCGGCACCGCATCGAGCGTGCAGGGCTTTACCAGCGTGACGTTCGGCGCGGTGATCGGCGTCGTCATCGGTCAGGCGTTCGATGGCAGCACCGCGCCGCTGGCTGCGGGGTTCCTGATCTGCGGCGTTGTGGCGCTGACGGTAGTGGCGCTGACCGAGCGCGGTCGCCTGTTCCGTTCGGCCTGACGCGTCGCGGGGGAACCGCCGTCGCGGTCCCGCCGTTCGCACCCCACACATATGGAGGTTGTAATGGGCGGACATCAGGTCATGGGCCACGGATCGGGCGACGACGGCTACGACGAGGAAGGGTATGACGAGAGCCAGCGCGCCGAGATCCTCGAGGCGACGCGCAACGGCCCGAGCGACGGAACGGTGCTGACCGACCTCGACCCCGATCTGGGCGACGACGACGCCGAAGAGGAATCGATCGACGACATCGATATGGATTCCGAGGAGGTCGGCGAGACCGATGCCAGCGTCACCATGGACGAAGAGGACATGGACGAGGACGATGCGCAGGACGATTTCGACGCCGGCACGGCCGACGACGAGGACATGAAGGATAGCGACGACACGGCGTTGCGTCCGTAGGCCGGTCTCACGGGGCCTGGCGTCGGCCCCGTGGTTCGCGGGGAACGAAGCGGTGGGGGCGGCGTTCGTGCCGCCTTCCTGTGTATCGGACCAGTGACATGCGTATCGCTCTATTCCCGGTCGTGGCGTCGTTGGCGCTGATCCCGTTGCTGGCCATCGGGGGCTGTTCCGGTGGCGGCGGTGGTGGGAATACCGTCGACGTGGCGGCGGCGGCTTCCAAGGCCGAGTCCGACATCGCCAATTATGCGGCGATGCCGGACGCCGGCGCTCCCGCCGCGGCACCGTCGCCGGCCGCTTCGACGACGCCGGTTGCCGGTGTGGACGATGTGTCGCCCGCCGGGGTCGTCCGCCGCTACACCAATGCCCTGGCTGCGAGGCGCTATGACGAGGCCTGGGCGCTGTGGGACGATGGCGGCGCCGCGTCCGGTATGACGCGGGAGGCCTTTGCCGCGAGTTTCGAGCGATATGCGACGTATCGCGCCACCGTGGGAACGCCCTTCGACGCGGATGCGGGGGCGGGGCAGCGGTACATCACCGTGCCTGTCGTCGTTACCGGTTCCCTGAAGTCCGGCGGTCCGTTCCGGCTGGAAGGGCCGGTGGTCTTGCATAAGGCCGCCGATGGGATCGAGAGCGACGATCCGCATGCGCATGACTGGCGTATTCGCAGTAGCGAGATGAAACCACGTCCCGTCAAGTCTGCAACAACGATCGACTAACCTACGTAAATCAGCCACTTCGTTCATCCCAGTGACAGGAAGTGTGGCGTGGAAGCCACATCTTTTCCGGTTCCACGCAAATGCCGCGATGCGCTGCAACAAAGCCGTAATTGCGGGGTTTGGACGGACCTGGGTTGATCGACGCTGCGGCGTCGCGGCCCGAGTTGAGGCAATACAAGGTAATCACACATGCGTAAGCTCGCCCTCGCGGCCGCCGTTGCGGCAGCGTCCTTTGCCGTCCCCGCGTTCGCGCAGGACATGTCGGCCACCAGCACGACCGACACCACGGTCGCCACCGATGCGCAGGTCGACACCGCGCCGCGTGCCCCCGATGGCACCCGCGCGTTCGGCATCGAGCCGTATGTCGCCGTGATGGGCGGCTGGGAGCAGTTCGATCGCGAGGCAGTCGCCGGTATCCCCGCGCAGCCGCGCGGCTACAAGCTGGACGGCGCGCTGGTCGAGGGCATCGTCGGCGTGAACGTGCCGCTGGGGCCGGTGTTCGTCGGTGCCGAGGGTTCGGTCGCCAAGGGCGTGTCGGGCGATATCGACTGGCAGTATGGCGCATACGGTCGCTTCGGCTTCCGCGCCGGTGACAGCGGCCTGTTCTACGGCAAGGTCGGTTATCGCTGGAACAACTTCGACAAGTTCGCTCCGGGCGTCGCCGGCGACCTGAACCGCGATTACCATGCGACGGTCTATGGCGTCGGTGCCGAGATCGGTCCGAAGGACATCGGTCTGGGCGGCATCACCGGCAATTCGGGCCTGCGCCTGCGCATGGAGGTCTCGACCTTCGACGACGCGAACAGCTTCCGTCCGATGGCGGGTGTGGTCGCGCACTTCTAAGCGTTTCCCGTCAGGGCAACAGGCGAGGGCGGGTCTGCTTCGGCAGGCCCGCCCTTTTCCATGCAAGCGCCTGTCGCAGCACCTATATTCCCCGTCATGGTCGGACGGGTGAAGCGCAGGGCGGGGCTGATCGAGGCGGCGGAGCGGGCGGCGCGCGAGGTCGCGATGCCGCCGTGTCCGATATGCGAGCGGCCATTGGGGTGCAAAGTCGAGTGGCATCATCTGGTGCCGAAGGCGGAGGGCGGACGGATCACCGCTGCGGTCCACCCGATCTGTCACCGGACCGTCCATGCGCTGATCCCCAATGCGGAGCTGGCGCGCACCTATGCCGACCCGGCGGTGCTGCGGGCGCATCCCGGTATCGCGCGGTTCGCGGCCTGGATCGCGGACAAGCCCGCCGATTTTTCCGCACCGGTGCGTCGACGGCGGTGAGGACGATGCGGGTCGGTAATCGATCCTTCAGCTTTTTATGTCCATGCCCGACTCATGGAGTATGTGTTTGATTTTGCACGCGCGATCAGCGGCGGCGCGTCGAGTCGCGGGCGGCGGCGGCAGGGTGCCGGGCGGTGGGCGCAGCTGCGGATCGCCCTGCTGGGGGTGATGCTGGGGCTGGCGATGCCGTCGTTGCGCGGGACCGACTGGCACGCCCTGCTGCCTGCCGGGATGACCGTGGAGCTGCCGCATCCGGGCCGGGTGACGTGGCCGGCGGGCGCCATCGACCTGCCGCCGTTGCCGGATGGACTGTCCATGCCGACGCCGACGCGTGCGACCACGGCGGGCGAGGCCGTCACTGCACAATTCGGTCGCTGTCGCCGCGGGCATGATGGCGATTGCGTGGTGGACGGCGACACCTTCAAATTCGCCGGCGAGACGATCCGCATTGCCGATATCGACACGCCGGAGACGCACCCGCCGCGGTGCGCGCGGGAGGCGCGGCTGGGCGAGCGGGCGACGGTGCGGATGCAGGAATTGCTCAACGCCGGACCGGTGACGATCGCGCCGTACAAGCGCCCGCACGACCGTTATGGCCGGCGGCTGGCGGTGGTGATGCGCGACGGCGTGTCGCTGGGCGAGCGGCTGGTCGGGGAAGGACTGGCGCGGCGGTACGACGGCGGCCATCGGCGCGGATGGTGCGGCTGGGCCTGAGACGCGGCGGTGTGACGTCGGGGACGTCGAGCGTTTCGCGTGCGGCGACCCGTCTGGACGTCGGCCCGATCGTCCGTGTCGCGCCGTCGGCGGGATCGGGATGATGTGCGCCCTTCCGGTCCGGGCATAGGTCCGGGCTACAGGACAGGGGTCGGGGAAGTCCGGTGGTTTGCCATAGCGTTTTCCGTCGAGCGATCCTGTCGGCCGATGACACAGGCGAGCGCGGTTAGATCGGTGATGTCGGCGGCGCCGCCGCTGGCGTCGGGATCGTGGTGGCGGCGGGGCTTGCCGGACTGCCGTCGTGTGAGGGTGTGCCGGCGCTGTCACAGGCCAGCCACCGGACCGCCGACGCGGAGCAATGCGGTCCAGCGGCTGCGGGAGGGGCGCGGCGAGGGAGCATGGCGGCGGCAGGATAGGCGGACCACATTGCCGCCGGATCCGGGGACGGGATGACGCGCGCTTGACGGCGGGACGGGATCGTGATGTCATACCATCACATAGCCAAGGAGAGTTCCGATGCTACGCCAGCGTGCCTTCTCCCCCTCCCGCAGTTTCGCCGGATCGCCGGCGTTCGAGGAGCCGCTATCGGAGCTGAACATCACGCCGCTGATCGACGTGATGCTGGTGTTGCTGGTGATGATGATCCTGACGCTGCCGACGGTGCTGCACAAGGTGGCGGTCGACCTGCCGCAGGGCTACGCGCCGCCGAGCGAGACGGTGACGCACCCGCTGGTGCTGGCGCGCGGCGGGGAGGTGACGCTGGACGGCGTGGCGCTGGCGGATGCGGCGATGCCGGCGCGGTTCAAGGCGTTGCGCGCGGACCCTGCCGCGCTGCTGGTGATGCGCACCGATCCGGAGGCGCGCTATGATCGCTTCGATCAGGTACTGGCCGAGGTGAAGCGCGCGGGGATCACGCGGCTGGGGTTTGCGGGGAATGAGGGGATGGTGGAGTGAGAGTAAAACAGACTAGAATTGATCTAGCCAGTCTGGCTCTGACACTTTGAATTGGATGGCGCGGTTTGGGTTTTGCTCAGCCCATATCGCAAGGCCCATTAAAATACCCAAAATCATCGCGGCACTTCTGGTCTTCAGCCCCACTGTATATTGGAGAAGGCTGTTATATAGATCATCTTTCACCGTAAGAACGTACTGCTCCCTCTTTTTTGTTGCTGCATAAAACAACGGATCAAATACTTTATCTTCCATTATCTTTGATGCCCAGTAATCCATCAAAGACTCATTATTTAACGCGTGGGATGTGTATGAAAGCAGCCCTCTAATTGCCCAGCCTGGTGATGAGTAGTTTGACGCTCGTTGAAAGATCGTTACCAATTTTATAAGGTCGTGAGGTAGTAAAGTATGCCTCTTTCTCCGAGTCTTTTTCCAATCAAGGCGCGGATCCCATTCCTCGTTAAATTTAGTGTGGCTATCGATCAGCGAGCCGCGCAGGTTTGCACCGTGAAAATTAATATCTCGAAGATCTTGTCCTCTCAAATCCGCTTTTGATAGGTCGGATCCAACATAAAAATTTTCGGGATCATATCCAGCTATCTCAGCTAACTGACGGAGATCGACCGTCCTACTATTGAGAATAGTAACAATTATATTCGACCAATGAGATGTCATTGAGTAAGAGGCTCAACTTGAGCTTCGCCAAGGCAAATGTCTCCAAAAGGATCTTCGTAGTTTTTAGTAGAAAGTCCCAGGGATTGGATCTTAGATCTGATGTATGACTCGGCGGCTGCTACCCGAGTGAGATATCCATTATCCTTGATAAGCCTAGTTAAAAGGCTTTCGTCTTTAAGAGAAAGATCTTCAATTAGTATATCTTCTTTTTTACACCTTACCTCAATCCTACAAGTGCCTTCTATTGCAGACTGTGATTTTCTTGTATCGCGAACCCGGCCTCGCGGTTCGTTGACGGCGTCCCAAACCTTCCCTTCGAGTTTGTCACCGCTTGATGGCCTTAACTGCCAACTATAATCTCCTTCGGAGGTTCGACCTTGGGTCGATAGTATCAAACGGAGCGTCGATTCCACAGTCTGCTTCGCGCTCTCCGACTGGTTCCGGTTTCCAGAAATTGACGCACCGGCATTCACTCCTTTGCCGGAAAGTGAAATTCTACCGGCTACACTCGATGAACCAGAAGATGTTGAATCAATCCGATCGATAACCTTAGTGCTAGAAAATGGATTATCTCTAGCAACGCTGTCTTGGATCATTCGCAACGGTTCGCCGGATGGGATCACTAAAACGATTTCCGCGCGACGTAAACGCACGCGAAAGCGAACTTTCGATTCCGCTTCTTGGCCCATCCGTGCGTCACGAAACACTACGTCAGCATGGATAGAAGCGGCTCCACCGAACTGACCGAAGGGAGTATGCCACGCTTCAACAGATAGTAGTTCATCAAGAACACGCTTACTATTTTTCATAGCACACTCCCCAAAATTACTCCGCCGCCACGCCAGCACGCGAGAACATATCGCCGCTGTCCAGCAGTCCCAGGTCCTGCTCGGTCGGGCGGATGATCTTCGCCTTCTGGCGCTTGTCGAACGAATCCCAGACGTCGTTCCACTGGCCCTTGGTCGCGGCCTTCGAATATTCGGTGGCGCGCTGTTCGAAGAAGTTGGCGTGCTCGACGCCGTTGAGCATCGGGGCCAACCAAGGCAGCGGGTGTTCATCGATCATGTAGATCGGCTTGAGGCCCAACTGGCCCATCCGCCAGTCGGCGATGTAGCGGATGTACTTCTTGATCTCCTTGGGCGTCATGCCGTTGACCGGACCCATTTCGAACGCGAGGTCGATGAAATTGTCCTCGAGCCGGATCGTGGTCTGGCAGACGTCGGCGATGTCGTCCTTCACCGCCTTGGTCAGGCACTGGCGCTCCTGACAGAAGGTGTGGAACATCTTGATGATGCCCTCGCAATGGAGGGACTCGTCGCGGATCGACCAGGTGACGATCTGGCCCATGCCCTTCATCTTGTTGAAGCGCGGGAAGTTCATCAGCATCGCGAAGCTGGCGAACAGCTGCACGCCTTCGGTGAAGCCGCCGAACATGGCGAGCGTGCGGGCGATGTCCTCGTCATTGTCGACGCCGAAGCTGCCCATGTAGTCATGCTTCTCCTTCATCTCGGCATATTCGAGGAAGGCGCCATATTCGCTCTCGGGCATGCCGATGGTGTCGAGCAGATGGCTGTAGGCGGCGATGTGCACCGTCTCCATGTTGCTGAACGCGGTCAGCATCATCTTGATCTCGGTCGGCTTGAACACGCGGCCGTATTTCTCGTGGTAGCAATCCTGCACCTCGACGTCCGCCTGGGTGAAGAAGCGGAAGATCTGGGTGAGGAGGTTGCGTTCGTGGTCGCTGAGCTTCTGCGCCCAGTCGCGGCAATCCTCGCCCAGCGGCACCTCTTCGGGGAGCCAGTGGAGCTGTTGCTGACGCTTCCAGAATTCGAACGCCCAGGGGTATTCGAACGGCTTGTACTGCTTGGAGGCTTGGAGGAGGGACATGGGGTTACTCCGGTGGATTTCAGGAAACGGGGGAAGGGGTGACGCTCCACTGCCACATGGCGTGGGCGGAGAAGGCGAGGACGATGGCGAGGCTGACGGCCATGATGCCGACCATGCGGTAGACGTAGACGCGGGCCGGGGCTTGCGGCTTGCGGAGGGCGAGCAGCAGGCCGGTGCCGACGAGGCCGAAGACCGCGGCGACGATGAACATGATGAGGCTTTGCAGGGGCATCAGTGGATCGCTCCTGTCGGGGATGCATCCAAATGCGGGGCGGCTCGTTTCACCCCCGAACCCATCACAGGAGACGCATCATGCACGACCACAGCAACATCAAGGAACATATGGCCGTCATCGGCGCGGACGGCGTGCATGTCGGCACGGTCGATCACGTCGACGGCGAGCGCATCAAGCTGACCAAGAACGATTCGCCGAGCACCGAGGACGGGCAGGGCGGCAAGCATCATTACCTGCCGGCCGGTCTGGTCGCGGCGATCGAGGGCGACACGGTGCGGCTGAGCGCCACCGCGCAGAACGCCGTGGACATGTTCGAAGAGGCGGAGTGATCCGCTGATCCCTCTCCCCTTGTGGGAGAGGGTGGTCCGTTCCGACGAACGCATGAGGGGGCTGTCCATTATGGGCGGCCCTTTTGCTTATGCGCGATGGCTGCGGCGATCGCCTGCACGACGCCGTCGATGGTATCCATCACATCGGCATTGGCGAAGCGGATCACGTGGTAGCCTTCGGTAGCGAGGAAGCGGGTGCGGGCGGCGTCTTGCTTGATCTTGGTGGCGTGGTCGTCGCCGTCGACTTCGACGATCAGGTGGTGGGCATGGGCGCAGAAGTCTGCATGATAGGGGCCGAACGGGACCTGGCGGCGAAAGCGGGTGTCGGGAAAGGCTTCGCGGAGCGCGCGCCACAGGCGTCGTTCGGGTTCACCGGTTTCCTGGCGGAGCGTTCTTGATTTGGTGACGGTCAGCGGCGGGAGTTGCTGGCGTTTGGTCAGGCCGTTCGCATTCCCCCTCACCCTTCCCACGGCCTGCGGCCGCGGGCCCCTTCCCTCTCCCACGAGGGGAGAGGGATTTTGGTCCGCTTTTCCCTCTCCCCTTGTGGGAGAGGGAGGGAGCGCCGCAGGCGCGGAAGGGTGAGGGGGAAGCGTCATGTACCCTGCTCGTCCGTTGTCAGACGCACCGCCGACCCGTCACCTCACTGGCACGCGAGGCATTCGTCATAGTCGGTCGTCTCGCCGATCTCGAACTTCGGTGCGCTGATCGTGTTGTCCGCCTCGACCCCGCCCGAGCCGGCGAAACCGGCGCGCTGGACCGACTTGGAACGCAGGTAATAAAGCGACTTGATGCCCAGCTCCCACGCGCGGAAGTGGAGCATCAGGAGGTCCCACTTCTCGACGTCGGCGGGGATGAACAGGTTCAGCGACTGCGCCTGGTCGATGTACGGCGTCCGGTCGCCGGCGAGTTCGAGGAGCCAGCGCTGGTCGATTTCGAAGCTGGTCTTGTAGCAGTCCTTTTCTTCCGTGGAGAGGAAGTCGAGGTGCTGGACCGAGCCGCCGTGTTCGAGGATCGAGGACCACACCGCTTCGCTGTTCTTCGATTTCTCGTTGAGCAGCTTTTCGAGATAGGGGTTCTTGACCGAGAAGCTGCCCGACAGCGTCTTGTGGGTGTAGATGTTGGCCGGGATCGGCTCGATGCACGCGCTGGTGCCGCCGCAGATGATGCTGATCGAGGCAGTGGGCGCGATCGCCATCTTGCAGCTGAACCGCTCCATCGCGCCGGTGTCGGCGGCGTCGGGGCAGGGGCCGCGTTCGATCGCGAGCTGCATCGAGGCTTCGTCGGCCTGGCTCTTGATGTGCTTGAACATGCGCAGGTTCCACGACTTGGCCATCGCGCCCTCGAACGGGAGGCCGCGCGCCTGGAGGAACGAGTGGAAGCCCATCACGCCGAGGCCGACCGAGCGCTCGCGGCCGGCGCTATAGGCGGCGCGCTCCATACCGGGTTCGTGGCGGTCGATGTAATCCTGCAGGACGTTGTCGAGGAAGCGCATCACGTCCTCGACGAAGCCCTTCTCGTCCTTCCACTGGTCCCACGTTTCGAGGTTGAGCGACGACAGGCAGCAGACCGCGGTGCGATCGTTGCCGAGGTGGTCGACGCCGGTCGGCAGCGTGATCTCGCTGCACAGGTTCGAGGTCGAGACCTTGAGGCCCAGCTCGCGGTGATGCTTGGGCATATTCGAATTCACGTGGTCGGCGAAGACGATGTACGGTTCGCCGGTCTGGAGGCGGGTCTCGACCAGCTTCTGGAACAGCGAGCGCGCGTCGACCGTCTGGCGGATCGCCTGATCCTTGGGGCTGCGCAGATGCCATTCCTCGCCGTTGCGCACCGCTTCCATGAAGGCGTCGGTGATGAGCACGCCGTGGTGGAGGTTGAGCGCCTTGCGGTTGAAGTCGCCGCTGGGCTTGCGGATTTCGAGGAACTCCTCGATCTCCGGATGGCTGATGTCGAGGTAGCAGGCGGCGGAACCGCGGCGCAGGCTGCCCTGGCTGATCGCGAGGGTGAGGCTGTCCATCACGCGGACGAACGGGATGATGCCGCTGGTCTTGCCGTTGAGGCCGACGGGTTCGCCGATGCCGCGGACGTTGCCCCAATAGGTGCCGATGCCGCCGCCGCGCGAGGCGAGCCAGACGTTCTCGTTCCAGGTGTCGACGATGCCGTTGAGGCTGTCGGGGACCGAGTTGAGGTAGCAGCTGATCGGCAGGCCGCGACCGGTGCCGCCGTTCGACAGCACGGGCGTCGCGGGCATGAACCACAGCTTCGAGATGTAATCGTACAGGCGCTGGGCGTGCGCGGCATCGTCGGCATAGGCCGAGGCGACGCGGACGAAGAGGTCCTGATAGCCTTCGCCGGGGAGCAGGTAGCGATCGTTCAGCGTTTCCTTGCCGAAATCGGTGAGCAGCGCGTCGCGGCTGTGGTCGACCTCGACGGGGTAGGGACGCGCGCGCACGGCCTTGCTGCCGGTGCCGACGGCTTCCGTCGCGGCGCTGGTGGTCGTCTCGGCGGTCGCTTCCATCGTGTCGGTCATTGCATCACCCTGCGTGTCCCTGAAGTCCATCGAAACCGCTCCTTCGTTCTCTAAGTGTTCGAATCGGCGGCGCATTTCCATGCTATCACCGTAGCGGCCCGGCCGTGAGAACAAAATGAGCACATCGCGTCGCCGCGTCGTGTTCGTCACCGAAACCCGATATGGGCATCAGCGCCGCTCTCTACCAGCAATTGGGTCCGCCCCCGAACTCAACCCCCACAAATTGTGGCAAAGCGGCCCGGCAGGCAAGGGGTTAATGATGCAGCGACGATGCCGTTCCATCGCTGTCCGGCTTCTCGCGACGGGTCGATACGAACGACGCGTGGACTTCCGCGGGTTTCGCAAAGCGCAAGAGAACAGCGGGCGAACGAAAATTTTTTGATGGTGTCGTCGGACCGGCACCGATCGACGGCCAACGGTGCCGTCGTGACCGTTTTCGACGCGATATCGACGGGTTGCGCCGGCGCGTGTTTGCGACTGCCCGTCCGGGATCAGTGGCGGGTGGCGTGGCCGGCGTCGATGACGCCATGACGCAGCGCCGCGGTGTAGAGCAGCTCGTTCTCGCGCTTGACCTGCGCCACCAGGCGGGGAAGCATCGCCGCGGCATCTTCAGCGAACGCATCCCACTGCGCGACGACCGCCGTCGGGTTCCAGCGAACGATGAAGGCGGTCCAGTCGCTCTTCAGCGCCTCCAGCTCGTCGGCCATCGCCGCGGCATGATCCGGCGAGGTGCCGCCGCGGATCGCGACGGTGGTCATGTCGATCACCTGATCCTCGACGCCCAGATGATCCGCCACCGACACCGTCAATTCGAGCAGGGCGACGGTCACATCCTCTGCCGGACGATCGTCGCGCCGGGTGAGCGCGACGAGAGCACCGCATTGACGGGCGATGCGATCGTGATCGCCCACCAGCCGGCCCCATGAGGTGCGGCGAGGGTCGATGCCATCGCTTTCGGGTCGATCGACCATGAGATACATCCTGGATGAACGCGACGTCGGGGCACGCAGGTGGCGCGGGCGTAACGGTTTTGCAATCGGCGAATGACGGGACGCCCGGGCGTTCGGCGGATTTGTCGTGCCCCCGCGAGGCAGATGCGTTCGCCGGTCAGACCGCGCGCCGCTGCACCCGGCCGAGTTGCGGATGGTTCAGCCGGTCGAGGTTGAACGGTTCGACGAACTGCAACCCCGCCTTGCCGTCCTTCGCCCAGGCGATCCGGGCGCTGAACATCTGATCCTCGACCAGTTCGATCAGGACATCGAGGCCGACGGCGTGGCCGTCGACGGCAATACCGTCGATCATCGCGCCGCTGGTCGAGATGTTGCGGATGCGCACGTCGCCTTCGTTGCGGCCGATCGCCATGCGGGCGGAGCGCAACATCTTGGTCCGCGGCGCACGGCTCGTCTTGTGGCCGACGGGCGCGGCCTGCGCGGCGCCACCCAGTTGCACCATCACCTCGTCCGCGACGACACCGCGGCCGTAGACATAGCCCTGAATGTGGCTGCACCCCAGGTCGCGGACCAGATCGATCTCGTCCTGGATCTCGACGCCCTCGGCCGTGGTTTCCATGCCCAGCGTATCGGCCAGCGTGACGATCGCACGGATGATCGCGGCGTTGCGGTTGCCCGGCTGCGCAGCACCGCGCACGAAGCTCTGGTCGATCTTGATCTTGTCGAACGGGGCGTTGCGCAGGTAGCCGAGGCTGGAATAGCCGGTGCCGAAATCGTCGAGTGCGAGGCGGACGCCGATCGCCTTCAGCGCCTTGAACATCGCATCGGTCGAACCCGATTCGTCGAGGAAGACGCCCTCGGTAATCTCGAGTTCGAGCCGGTGCGGCGGCAGTCCGCTGTGGGCGAGCGCGGAGGTGACCAGGGTCGGGAAGGCGGGATTGGCGAACTGGATCGGCGAGACGTTCACCGCGACGCGAACCTCGCGCGGCCAGCGTATCGCCTCGTCGCAGGCGGTGCGCATCACCCATTCGCCCAATGCCTCGATCAGCCCGCATTCCTCGGCGACCGGGATGAAATCGGCGGGAGAGATCGCGCCGCGGGTCGGATGATTCCAGCGGAGCAGCGCTTCATAGCCGACGATCTCGGTCGACAGGGTCGACACGACGGGCTGATAGGCGAGATGGAAACCGCCGGTGCCAAGCGCGTCGCGCATGTCGTCTTCCAGCGCCTTGCGGCTCTTGGCGCCTGCCAGCATCTCGTCGGAATAGAAGCGGTGCACGCCCCGTCCGTCCGCCTTGGCGGCGTAGAGCGCGAGATCGGCGTTGCGGATCAGCTCCTCGGCGTCCTCGCCATGTTGCGGCGCGATGGCGATGCCGATCGAACAGCCGATCGTGACCGATGCGCCGGCGATGAAATAGGGCTGCGACAGCGAGCCGATCAGCTCCTTCGCCAGCGTCGCCAGCGAATCGCGATTATCAATGCCGGGCAGCAGCACCTGGAATTCGTCGCCGCCGAGGCGTCCGACCAGACCACCGACCACGCAGGCATCGGCGACCACGCGTTCCAGTCGCTGTGCGACCTGTTTGAGCAACGCATCGCCGGCCTGATGACCCAATGTGTCGTTGACCGCCTTGAACCGGTCGAGGTCCATCAGGAACAGCGACGTCGGCCGGAACGGGCCGACCCGCTGCTGGAGCAGCGTCTTGTCGAGGCTGTGCCGCATGCGCTGGCGATTGGCGAGCCCGGTCAGGCCGTCGAACAGCGCGAGGCGCGTGATCTCGGCATCCGACTTGCGCTTTTCGGTCAGGTCGCTGCCCGATCCGATGAAACCCTGGAACCGGCCGAGATCGTCGACGACGGGGCGGCCGGATATCGACCACCACCGGTCGGTCTCCGCATTCTCGATCCGACGGCCGGCGGCACAGACCGTATAATCGGAGAAGGAGGTGCGCGACGACAGATGGAAGGCGAGCGTCCGTTCGGTGCCGGGCGCCGCGCTGTCCATGCGAAAGACATCGGTCAGCATGCGGCTGACGGGTTCGTCGCCGTCGCTGCGCAGATCGGCGGCGACCTTGTCCGACAGATAGGTCAGGCGGCCCTGGCGATCGGACTCCCAGAACCAGCCGGTACCATGTCCTTCGAATTCGGCGATCATCTTGGCGGCGAGCCGGCCTTCGCTCGCCTCGGCGGCACGGGCGTGCGCCGCACGCGCATCGAGACGTGCGAGGCGGATCGTGGCGATGCCCAGACAGATGAGGAAGACGAAGGCGACCGTCGAGGGCAGGAGCCGTTCCGACAGTATCGGCAGCATGAGCACCAGTCCGGTGCCGAAGCCCAGAGTCGCGGCCCGGACGGGGTGCAAGGCGATCGTGGTGATGCCGATCGCGCCGGCAACGGCGACGAAGCATCCGAGCTGGACCGGTCCCATCGGCAGCTTCGTCGAGGCCCAGAGCAGCGACGACAGCGCAGCCGCGGTGCCGCTGGCCGCGAGCGCGAGGCAGCGGGTGCGGATGTGCGGGGCCCATTCGCGGGACCATGGCGTCATGAGCACGGCATAAGCGGCACAGGCGACGAGCAAGGCGAGGGCGATGGTGCCGCCGAGTTCGGCGATCGCCAGCGCGTGCGACTGCGCGAGCGCGGCGCCGAGCAGCACGGCGCAGGCCACCGACTGTGCCACGAGCGCGAACGGCCAGATCGCCGCGACGCTGAACAAGCGCAAGGCATGCGCCTGTGCATCGGGATCGTCGTGATCGTCGCGCAAGGCGAGCAGGCGCAGGATCGCGGCCGGGGACAGACCCGTGTCCGGTAGGGAGCGTGAGACCGATTTCGGCATATATCCGTTGCTACGCCGGTGATGGTTGAGAAAGCTTTGCGATCCCCGACATTTTCGACGGAATGCGAGA
Organism: Sphingomonas sp. Leaf37; assembly: GCF_920939475.1. Classification (NCBI taxonomy): domain Bacteria; kingdom Pseudomonadati; phylum Pseudomonadota; class Alphaproteobacteria; order Sphingomonadales; family Sphingomonadaceae; genus Sphingomonas; species Sphingomonas sp. Leaf37. The sequence goes on from NZ_CAKLAX010000004.1 coordinate 314,967, forward strand.
TAAGGTGTGAAACGGTCGGATGCCGGCCGCTTGGCGACGGCGCAGGCTGGTTCTAAAGGCGGCGGCGAAGGAGCCTTGCCCGTGCCGACCGTGACCATCCGCCCCGCCGACCTGATCGAGAGCGTCGCCGACGCGTTGCAATTCATCAGTTACTACCACCCGATGGATTACATCCGCGCGCTCGGCGAGGCGTATGAGGCGGAGCAGAGCCCGGCGGCGAAGGACGCGATCGCGCAGATCCTGACCAACAGCCGGATGTGCGCCGAGGGGCATCGACCGATCTGCCAGGACACCGGCATCGTCACCGTCTTCGTCAAATGGGGACAGGACTGCCGGCTGGACGGCGATGACAGCCTGCAACAGGTGATCGACGAGGGCGTACGCCGTGCCTACCTGCACCCCGAGAACAAGCTGCGCGCGTCGATTCTGGCCGATCCCGCCTTCACCCGCCGCAATACGAAGGACAATACGCCGAGCGTCCTGCACGTCGAGATGGTGCCGGGATCGAAGGTGTCGGTGGAAGTCGCCGCGAAGGGCGGCGGGTCGGAGAACAAGTCGAAGTTCAAGATGATGAACCCCAGCGATTCGATCGTCGACTGGGTGCTGGAGATGATCCCGCAGATGGGCGCGGGCTGGTGCCCGCCGGGCATGCTCGGCATCGGTATCGGCGGGACGGCGGAAAAGGCGATGCTGCTCGCCAAGGAATCGCTGATGGGCGCGATCGACATGGGCCAGTTGAAGGCGCGCGGGCCGCGGAACGATATCGAGGCGCTGCGTATCGAGTTGATGGACAAGGTGAATGCGCTCGGCATCGGCGCGCAGGGGCTGGGCGGGCTGTCGACGGTGCTCGACGTCAAGATCCTCGACTGGCCGACGCATGCGGCGTCGAAGCCTGTCGCGATGATCCCCAATTGCGCCGCGACCCGGCATGCGCATTTCACGCTCGACGGGACCGGCCCGGTGTATCTGGAGGCGCCGAAGCTGAGCGAATGGCCGCAGGTGAACTGGACGCCCGACAAGGCGGCGATCCGCGTCGACCTCGACACGCTGACGCCCGACGTGGTGGCGACGTGGCAGCATGGCGACCGGCTGCTGCTCAACGGCAAGATGCTGACCGGGCGCGATGCGGCGCACAAGCGGATCGCCGACATGCTGGCGAAGGGCGAGGCCTTGCCGGTCGATTTCGCGGGACGTGTCATCTATTATGTCGGGCCGGTCGATCCGGTCGGCGAAGAGGTCGTCGGGCCGGCGGGTCCGACCACCGCCACGCGGATGGACAAGTTCACCCGCATGATGCTGGACCAGGGCCTGCTGGCGATGGTCGGCAAGGCCGAGCGCGGACCCGATGCGACCAAGGCGATCGCGGAGGGCAAGTCGGCGTATCTGATGGCGGTCGGCGGCGCTGCCTATCTGGTCGCCCGCGCCATCAAAGGCAGCAAGGTCGTCGGGTTCGAGGATCTGGGGATGGAGGCGATCTACGAATTCGAGGTCAGCGATTTCCCGGTGACCGTCGCGGTGGATAGCGAGGGCAAGAACGTCCACCAGCTCGCCCCGCTCGTCTGGCGGGACAAGATCGCGCGCGAGGGGTTGCTGACGCCGGCGTGAGCGGGGCGTCGGCGCATCCACGTTCGCTTCCCGGGGAGCGGCAGACGCGCCGACATCGCAGCGACGGCCGGCATGACGGGAACGCGTTGGCGGTGGAGCGGTTGATGCGGATCATTCCCGACGGATCGGACCCCGCCATGAAGACGTTCCTCGCAGCCGCGCTGCTGATCGCGCCCGCTGTCGCCATTGCACAGACCGGCACCAGCCCGACGCCGGCTGCAGGCGCCACGGCATCGGCGCCGCGTGGCGGCGGGTTGCTGGGGCAGGCGGGAAGCTTGCTGGGCGGCGGATTGCCGCAGATCGGGTCGATCGGCGCGGGCAATGCTGCGGGATTGCTGAGCTATTGCGTCAAGAACAGGCTGCTCGCTGCGACCGGTAATGGAACGGGTGCGGCCGGCGTGCTCGGCCGGTTGACCGGCAAGAAGGATGTGCGGACCTTGCCCGGATATGAGGCTGGACAGGCTGGGCAGGTGCAGACGCCGGCGGGATCGTCGCTGTCGCTCGATACGCTGCGTGGACAGGTGAAGGGACAGGTGTGCAACCTGGTGCTGAACCGGGCGCGGACGTTCCTCTGACCGTAAAATGAGAAGAGGGTGCCGGGCGCCTCCCGGCGACCCGACACCCCCCAAACATGGTCAGCGGCCGGAGAGCTCCAGCCCGGGAGACCATGAGGCCTCTACAACCCTCGTCATGCCGTTGATTGGGGGAGGATACCCCCCGGCAGACATCAAGCGGATTCTAGAAGCGAGTCCCCCGAACGAACTGAACCGACCCCCTTGCTGAACCATGAGACATCGGATCACCTCCTTTCGCTTGTGTTAGCCATGTGACCGGTATCCCGGCCACACCGGCAATGTGCGCATACCCGCGTGTGGATGCAAGACTTGTAATGCACGACATTTTGCAGGACGATCCTGCCCCGCCGCCGCAGTCTCAGCCTCAGCCGCGGCAATCCTCGGTCACCCGTTCGATCTCCGCCCAGGTGGGAACGACCAGCGTCGATCCGCCCGCCTGCTGGATGACGAAGCGCCCGCGACTGAACCCCATCGCGTCGAGCAGTCCGTCGTTCGGCAGCAACGCGGCGGCGACGTAGACGGGGGTGCCGCCGGTCGGGCGGACGGGGACGGCACGGGTGACGCTGGTGGTGCGGACGGTCAGCGGGGTCGCCACGGCGCCGGCGACCGACAGATAGACCTGGCGCGCGGCCGTGTCGCAGCGAAGCGTCAGCCGGGCGTCGCTGCCTGTGACACCGAACAGCGCGATGCTGCCGCGATCGTCGCGGCGATACGTCCACGTGCCGGGCGTGAGCGGCCAGTCCCGCCAGTCGCTTCCGGCGTTGACGACCGGCGGCGGTGGCGGCGGGGCAACCGTCACCGGTGCGGGCGCGGGCGGCGGCGGAGCGGCCTGCGGGACACAGGCTGCCACGGCAAGGATCGGGATCAGGGCAAGGGAACGGCGCATCGCATGGCTTATGGGCGAAGGGTGCGTCGCCCTCAACCCGCGATGGTGCGGCGGATCAGGGAACCGGCGTGGCTGCCGGGCGGTTCACCGGCGTAACAATCAGGAGCATCCGATGTCGACCGACACCCAGACCGCCGCCGCCACCCAGTTGCTCGTCCAGTCGAATATCGCCCACTCGCTGAAGGTCGAGAGCCGGGACGGGGATCAGGTGGGATCGGTCTATGCGCTGATGGTGCACAAGGGCACGGGCCGATCGACGCATGCGGTGCTTAGCCTGGGCGGGTTTCTGGGCATGGGCAAGAGCTTCTATCCGTTGCCCTTCGAGCTGCTGCAATTCGACCCGGTGCGCGACCTGTACGTGGTGACGATCGACCGCCGCATATTGGAAGGTGGGCCGAGCTGGTCGAACAACGCGCCGGTGTTCGACCAAGCCTATGCCGATCGCGTGGCGAGCTATTACGGGGTGAGCGCGGCGAACCTGACGACGGGGTAAGCGACGCAGCGATCCCGTCGTCCTCGCCGGGAGGATGACAGGATCGCTGTATCTACCGTCCGCGGCGTCCGCCCATCCGCATCTTCTGTTCCTTGCCGTAGCGGGTCTTGCGGGTGCCGGGTTTGCCTTCGTTGCTGCGGCCCATGATCGGTGCTTTCTGTTCGTCGACGGGGAGGCCGAGTTCCTCGTTTTCCAGCTGGCGGATTTCGTCGCGGAGGCGGCCGGCTTCCTCGAATTCGAGGTCGGATGCCGCCTTGCGCATCTTCTTTTCGAGGTCCTCGATATAGGCGCGCAAATTGTGGCCGACCATGTGCGGGCGGTCCTCGTCGATCGGGATGGTGACCTGATCGCCCTGGCTGACGTGGGCGATGATGTCGCCGATGTTGCGCTTGATCGTCGTCGGCGTGATGCCGTGGAGGGTGTTGTATTCCTCCTGCTTTTCACGGCGGCGGGCGGTTTCGTTCATCGCCCGCTCCATGCTGCCGGTGATCCGGTCGGCGTAGAGGATGACGCGGCCGTCGACGTTGCGTGCGGCGCGGCCGATCGTCTGGATCAGCGAGGTTTCGGAACGCAGGAAGCCTTCCTTGTCGGCGTCGAGGATCGCGACCAGCCCGCATTCGGGAATGTCCAATCCCTCGCGCAGCAGGTTGATGCCGATGAGCACGTCGTACACGCCGAGGCGCAGGTCGCGGATCAGCTCGATACGTTCCAGCGTCTCGACGTCGCTGTGCATGTAGCGGACCTTGATGCCCGCTTCGTGCATATATTCGGTAAGGTCTTCGGACATGCGCTTGGTGAGCGTCGTCACCAAAGTGCGATAGCCGAGCGCCGTGGTCTTGTGACATTCCTGGATCAGGTCCTGCACCTGTTCCTCGACCGGCTTGATCTCGACGGGCGGGTCGATCAGGCCGGTGGGGCGGATGACCTGTTCGGCGAAGACGCCGCCGGTCTGCTCCATCTCCCAATTGCCCGGCGTCGCCGAGACGCTGACTGTCTGCGGGCGCATCGCGTCCCATTCGTTGAAGCGCAGCGGGCGGTTGTCGATGCACGACGGCAGGCGAAAGCCGTATTCGGCGAGCGTGATCTTGCGACGGTGATCGCCGCGCGCCATCGCGCCGATCTGCGGCACGGTCTGGTGGCTTTCGTCGACGAACAGCACTGCGTTTTCGGGAAGGTATTCGAACAAGGTGGGGGGCGGTTCGCCGGGGAGGCGGCCGGTGAGGAAGCGGCTGTAATTCTCGATGCCTGCGCACGATCCGGTGGCGGCGATCATCTCGAGGTCGAAGTTGGTGCGCTGTTCGAGGCGCTGGGCTTCGAGGAGTTTACCCTCGGCGACCAATTCCTTGAGGCGTTCGGCGAGTTCGTGCTTGATCGCGTCGCCGGCCTGCTTGAGCGTCGGGCCGGGCGTGACGTAATGGCTGTTGGCGTAGACGCGGACGCTGTTGAGGCTCGCGACCTTCTTGCCGGTGAGGGGATCGAATTCGGTGATATCCTCGATATCGTCGCCGAAGAAACTGATCCGCCACGCGCTGTCTTCGTAGTGAGACGGGAAGATTTCGAGCGTGTCACCCTTCACGCGAAAGTTGCCGCGAGCGAAGGCAGCGTCGTTGCGCTTGTATTGGAGGGCGACCAGCTTGCGTACGATCTCGCGCTGATCGACGGCGGTGCCTTTCTTGAGGTCGAAGATCATCGCCGAATAGGTTTCGACCGAGCCGATACCGTACAGGCAGGACACCGAGGCGACGATAATGCAATCGTCGCGTTCCAACAGCGACCGCGTCGCCGAATGGCGCATCCGGTCGATCGATTCGTTGGTCGAGGATTCCTTCTCGATGTAGGTGTCCGACCGCGGCACGTAGGCCTCGGGCTGGTAGTAATCGTAATAGCTGACGAAATATTCGACGGCATTCTCGGGGAAGAAGCTCTTGAACTCGCCGTAGAGCTGCGCCGCGAGGATCTTGTTGGGGGCGAGGATCAGCGCCGGGCGCTGAAGCTCCTCGATCACCTTGGCCATGGTGAAGGTCTTGCCCGATCCGGTGACGCCGAGCAGCACCTGATCCTTTTCGCCGGCGCGCGCCGTCGCGGTCAGTTCGGCGATGGCCGTCGGCTGGTCGCCCGATGGGCTGTACTCGCTCACCAGCTTGAACGGGCGGCCGCCCTCCACCTTCGCGGGGCGGGCGGGGCGGTGGGGGACAAAGTTCTCGCCGGTTTCAGGTTCGGCGAGGCTGGTGCGGATCTGGATGGCCATACGATGATGAATATGGGTGCGCGCGCGGGTGGAGGCAACAGACCGTGAACACCAGTGTGCTGCTGCGTGCGCAGGAGCGCTGGAGGGCGGGAAAGCTTTGCTTTGGTTGACCGTGGCGCGCGGGGTTCATAATGCGATCCCTTCGCAAACAACCCGAAGCGCCTGATCGATGACCGATGTCCGTAGCCCAATAACCCTGCCCGAGACCAAGGCGTTCGCCAACGTCAAGGTGCTCTGGGTGCGTCATTGGAACGACCGGCTGTTCAGCTTCGCGGTCGAGCGGCCGGCGAGCTTCCGCTTCCGTTCGGGCGAGTTCGTGATGATCGGGTTGCCGGGTGAGGGCCAGGGCGCGAAGCCGATCATGCGCGCCTATTCGATCGCGTCGCCGCATTATGCCGAGGAACTGGAGTTCCTGTCGATCAAGGTCGAGGACGGGCCGCTGACGTCGAAGCTTCAGCTGATCGAGCCGGGCGACGAAGTGTATATGGGCAGGAAGCCGACGGGGACGCTGGTCACCGACGCTCTGGTCGGCGGCAAGCGGCTGTTCTTCTTCTCGACCGGCACGGGCCTTGCGCCGTTCCTGAGCCTCGCGCGGGATCCCGACGTGTACAGCATGTTCGATCAGGTCATTCTGGTGCATTCGGTGCGGCAGGTCAGCGATCTGGCCTATCACGACGAATTGCAGGCACGGCTGGCGGACGACCCGCTGGTATCGGACGAGGCGCAGCAGCAGTTCCACTATATCCCGACCGTGACGCGCGAGCCGTTCCGGACGACGGGGCGTATCGGCGACCTGATCGAAAGCGCGGCGCTGTTCGGCGATCCGGTACAGGGTGCGAAGAAGCTCGATCCGGAAACCGACCGGATCATGCTGTGCGGAAGCATGGCTATGATCCGGGAAACGGCGGCGATGCTCGACTCAATCGGCTTCGAGGAAGGGTCGAACGCCAAGGCCGGGACGTATGTGATCGAGCGAGCGTTCGTCGACTGAACGCCGGTTCGGGATGGCGTCAGCGCGGCGCCATCCTGATCCCACCGTCGAGGCGGATATCCTCGCCGTTGAAATAGCCGTTTTCGATCAGCGTCAGGGCGAGATGGGCATATTCTGCCGGATCGCCCAGTCGCTTCGGGAAGGGGACGCTGGCGGCGAGCCCGTCCTTGACCGGCTGCGGAGCGCCTTGCAGCAGCGGTGTGTCGAAGATGCCGGGCAGGATCGTGTTCACCCGGATGCCTTCGCTCATCAGGTCGCGCGCGATCGGCAGGGTCATGCCGACGACGCCTCCCTTCGACGCGGAATAGGCGGCCTGACCGATCTGGCCGTCCTCCGCCGCGACGCTGGCGGTCATGACGATCGCACCGCGCTCGCCGTGCTCACCTGGCGCCAGCGTCAGCATGCCGGCGGCCGATTTGGCGACACAGCGGAAGGTGCCGACGAGGTTGATCTGGATGAGCCAGTTGAACGCTTCCAGCGGGAAGTGCTTGATGCTGCCATCTTCCTTCGATCGGCTGGCGGTCTTCACCGCGTTGCCGGTGCCGGCGCAGCAGACCAGCACCGATTCCTGGCCGTGCGCCTCGCGAGCGCGGGCAAAGCCGGCATCGACGCTGTCGTCGCTGGTGACGTTGACCTCGCAAAAGACGCCGCCGATCTCGGCCGCGAGCGCCTCGCCCTTTTCGCATTGCAGGTCGAAGATCGCGACTTTTGCCCCCTTGGCGGCGAGCGCGCGGGCGGTCGCGGCGCCGAGGCCGGAGGCACCGCCGGTGACGATGGCGGCTGTGGTGTCGGTGATGATCATGCTTTCCCTTTTCTCTGCATGCGTTCCCCGCGAGGGGGAGGGGGACCGTTCGGCGTCAGCCGAATGGTGGAGAGGGAGGTAAGCGACGCGCTTGATACAGAATTCGCCGCTTGCCTCCCCCTCCGTCACGGCTTCGCCGCGCCACCTCCCCCTGGCGGGGGAGGAACGTGGCGGGTCAGAGCCGCTCGACGATCGTGACGTTGGCGATGCCGCCGCCTTCGCACATCGTCTGGAGGCCGTAGCGGCCGCCGCGCGCGTGCAACGCGTGGATCAGGGTCGCCATCAGCTTCGTGCCACTCGCGCCGAGCGGATGGCCGAGCGCGATCGCGCCGCCGTTGACGTTGAGCCGCGCGGGGTCGCCGCCGATGTGCTGCAACCATGCCAGCGGCACCGGTGCGAATGCCTCGTTCACCTCGTACAGGTCGATGTCCTCGATCCGCATGCCGGCGCGCCGCAGCGCCTTGTCAGTGGCGAACAGCGGTTCCTCGAGCATGATGACGGGATCGCCGCCGGTGACGGTCAGATTGTGAATGCGCGCCAGCGGGGTCAGGCCGTACGTCTTCAGCGCCGCCTCGCTCACCACCAGCACCGCGCTCGATCCGTCGCAGATCTGGCTGGCGTTGGCGGCGGTGATCGTGCCGCCCTCCTGTAGCAGCTTGACCGCGCCGATCGTCTCGGGCGAGGCGTCGTAACGGATGCCCTCGTCATGGTCGTGCAGCGCCGGGCCGTCGGGCGTCTCCACCTCCAGCCCGACGATCTCGCCGCGAAACACGCCGGCCTGGGTGGCGGCCGCGGCGCGGCGGTGGCTTTCGAGCGCATAGGCGTCGAGCGCCGCGCGATCGAAGCCGTATTTGCGCGCGATCATCTCCGCGCCCATGAACTGGCTGAACTGGACGTCGGGGAAGCGCGCCTCCTGCCGCGGGCTCTTCGCCTTGCCGAGGCCCGCTTGCGCGAACAATGCGCCGGTCGATCCCATGGGTACGCGGGTCATGCTCTCCACGCCGGCGGCGATAACGACGTCCTGCGTGCCGCTCATCACCGCCTGCGCCGCGAACTGGATCGCCTGCTGGCTCGATCCGCACTGGCGGTCGATGGTGACGGCGGGGACGCTGGTCGGCAGTTTAGAGGCGAGCACCGCGCCGCGACCGACCTGAAAGCCCTGCTCGCCGCCCTGGCTGACGCAGCCCATGATGACGTCCTCGACCGCGGCGGGATCGATGCCGCTGCGGTCGATGATCGCGTCGAGCACCGCCGCTGCCATGTCCGCCGGGTGCCACCCCGCAAGCCGTCCGCCGCGACGCCCGCCGGCGGTCCGCACCGCCTCGACGATATAGGCTTCCGCCATCATCCTCTCTCCATAACTCTTGTTATTGTGGTGCTGTGTCGCGTAATCGGCGGCGAAGCGCAAGGGGATCGATATGGATGTGCGGGACGCGGTGCAGGCGCGGCGATCGGTGCGCGGGTTCCTGGATACGCCGGTCGAGCTGGCGACGCTGCGCGGGCTGGCGGAGGCGGCGGCGCGGGCGCCGTCCGGGGGCAACCTGCAGCCGTGGCACGTGCATATCGTTCACGGCGACGCTCTGGCGCGACTGAAGGCCATGGTCGCTGCGAAGCTGATGCGCGGCGAGACGGAGACGCCGGACTATGCGGTCTATCCGCTAGAGCTGGATGATCCTTATCGCGCGCGGCGCTCGGAGGTGGGGGAGGCGCTGTACGGCCACCTCGGCATCCCGCGGGCGGATCGTGATGCCCGGCGGCGCTGGTTCGCGGAGAACTTCCGCTTCTTCGGGGCGCCGGCGGCGTATTTCTGTTCGGTCGACCGGGAAATGGGGCCGCCGCAATGGTCGGACCTCGGCATGTACCTCCAGACGCTGATGCTGCTCGCGGTGGAGGCGGGGCTGGCGACGTGTCCGCAGGAATGCTGGGCGATGTTTCCGGAGACGGTGGGGGTGACGCTTGGGCTGCCGGAGGGACGGATGCTGTTCTGTGGCGTGGCGATCGGGTTCGAGGACATCGATGCGCCGGCCAATGCGCTGCGGAGCGAGAGGGCGGATGCGGGGGAGTGGCTGAGCGTCGTTGCGTGAGTGGCAACTGTGATGTTTGGGCGTAAAGGCCCACCGAACATCCTTCGTCACTCCGGAACTAGTCCGGGGTGACGGAAGCGTTGGGGCGACCGCGGAGCTACAGAACCACGCTGACCGGCTTCGACTCCTTGATCGCTGCCAGCACCATCCGCTCCCATACTGCCGGATCGCCCGCCGCGGCCATTGCCTGATCCGGCTCGCGTAGCGTCCGCAACACGGCCAGCGCATCGGGCAGGTAATCGCGCCACGCGCTGTCCACCTGATCCCCGGCGCTCTCGGCGTAGCCGCCGGCATTGACGCTGATCCGCTGCCCGGCAAGTACGCGGGCGATCCGTTCGGCGATCGGCGTGGTGGACACGTCCATATTGGCTCTCCTTCGACGGGAGAATGCCTGAGGTCCGCGTCGGTTGCGAGCCCAAAGCAAACGGCCCGGCAAGCGAAGCTCACCGGGCCGTCATGCGTCAGCAGGGAAGGGGGATCAGCGCGCCGCGCCGCTGCCCTGGCCGCGACCACCGCCGCCGCCGCCCGAACGGCCGCGACCGCCACCACCCGAACCACCGCCGCTACCGCTACGCTGACCGCCACGGCTGGCGTTGGCGTAGTTGCGCGTTGCGGTCGGCGCATGCGTCGCGCGCGGCCGCGCCGGCTGGCGCTGGCCGCGCGGCAGGTCGGCGCGCGGGGCGGGATCGGCACCGATCGCCTTGACGCGGGTCGCCTTGATCTCGTTCGACAGTCCCTGGAAGTTCTCCGGCAGCGGCTGCACGGCAACCTTCTGGCGGGTCAGCTTCTCGATATCCTTCAGGTACGGACGCTCGTCATCCGCGCAGAACGCGACAGCGATGCCGCTGGCACCCGCACGCGCGGTGCGGCCGATGCGGTGGACGTATTGCTCGGCGACGTTCGGCAGTTCGAAGTTGATGACGTGGCTGACGCCCGACACGTCGATGCCGCGCGCGGCGATGTCGGTGGCGACCAGCACCTTGGTCTTGCCGTCCTTGAACTCGCCCAATGCGCGCTCGCGCTGGCCCTGGCTCTTGTTGCCGTGGATCGCGTTCGCCGGAATGCCGTTGCCCGCCAGCAGCTTCACGACGCGGTCGGCGCCGTGCTTGGTGCGGGTGAAGACCAATGCGCGATTGATCGTCGGGTCCTGCAACACGATCGTCAGCAGCGCCTGCTTTTCCGACTGGTTGACGAAGGTGACATACTGGTCGACGCGCTCGGCGGTGGTCGATGCCGGAACGACCGACACCGTCTTCGGCTCGTGCAGGAACTGGTTGGCCAGCTCGCGGATCGCGACCGGCATCGTCGCCGAGAAGAACAGGGTCTGGCGCTTGCGCGGGATCATCCGCACGATCTTCTTGAGCGCATGGATGAAGCCCAGATCCATCATCTGGTCGGCTTCGTCGAGCACCAGGATCTCGATCATCGACAGGTTGCACATGCCCTGCTCGACCAGATCGATCAGGCGGCCCGGCGTGGCGACGAGGATGTCGACGCCGCGGCTGAGATCCTGGCGGTTCTTGTTGATGCTGGTGCCGCCGAACACGGTCGCGACCGACAGCTTGCTGAACTGGCCGTAGCCACGCGCATTGTCGGCGATCTGGCTGGCGAGTTCACGCGTCGGCGCGAGGACGAGCATGCGGCAATGCGTCGGCAGCACGCGCTTCTGGTTTTCGGTCAGGCGCTGGATCGACGGCAGCACGAACGCGGCGGTCTTGCCGGTGCCGGTCTGCGCGATGCCGAGCAGGTCGCCGCCTTCAAGCAGGATCGGGATCGACTGCGCCTGGATCGGGGTGGGGGTGGTGTAGCCCTTGGCTTCGAGCGCACGGACGAGGGGCTCGGCGAGGCCGAGGTTGGCGAATGACATGGGTAGTTAGCCTTCAAAACGGGGCCTGACCCGCGCGCCGGAATCCATGGGTGGAAACGGCTCGCAGGGGGCGGGGGAAACTGACACCCCGCGTGAATAGGGAAGCCCTGAGCGTATCGACCGAGGCGGAGCCGGGGTTGGCGCTAGGCCGACCCGTTCACGCTGCATGACGCCTCGATTGAGCGCCATGTGCGCTGCGCTGCGGCAAAAGTCAAGACGGATGCCGAAAGCCGTTACGCGACCAACATGAAGTGTTGCACTCTATCAACACTCTGGTCCGATCTGGTTCGAAAGCCCGCCCGGCCGGCTTCTTGCCTTGACACGCATCGGCCCACCGATACGGTCGCCGCCATCCGATAAGCCGCTTGGGAGAGCGGCGGATAAACAGGGGTTTAATACGACGATGGCTGACACCGCAATCCGTGGCGCCGCGCGCCGCGCGCTTCTCGCATCCACTGCTCTGATCGCGCTGCCGACGATGGCGCATGCGCAGGTCGCACCGACATCGGTGGAAAATGTCGCGCAGGCCACCGGCCGGCTTTCGATCTCCGGTCTGGACACGATCGCCCACTCGGAGCGGCCGGTGTTCGTCGACAACATCGCACAGGGCGTGACGCTGACGCCGCTCGCGAACCTCGGCGCGATGATCGAGCAGAATCGCGCGCTGCCGCTGTCGTCGCTGCAGAACGAGCCGAACATCGTCATCCGCCAGCCGGGCACTTCGACGACGTCGCTCGATCTCGGCACCAGCGTCAACGGCGTCGGCAACATGACGATCGCCTATGCCGACGGCATCGGCGTCTGCACCGGCACGCTCATCAACCCGCGCACCGTGATCTTCGCCGCGCACTGCGTCAACGAGAACAGCGCAGGCACCGGCGCACAGGACCCGTGGCAGTATGGCTCCGCCGGCGGCGGCATCCCGATCGCCTTCGGTTTCCAGGCGAACAACCTGCCCGCAGTGCGCGACTGGTATCTGGCGACGACCGCCACCGGCGCGGCCAACGCCAACCAATTCAAAACCAGCACCTCCAATTTCCTCTATAACGTCAATCAGGTCGTCTATAACGCCGACTCGCTGAAGCTCGGTCTCGCACAGAACTTCCTGCAGGCGGACGTCGCGATCGCGACGCTCGATACGCCAGCGGCGAACGTGCCGACCTGGGCGCTGCTGTTCTCCGCTCTGCCGGCCCCTGCGTCGATCAGCGACACGACCGGAACCGGCTATCACGTCACGATCACCGGTTATGGGCGCAGCGGCACCGCGACGACGACCACCGGCGACACGCTGGCCGTCGATTACCGCCGCCGTATCGCCGAGAACACGATCGGTATCCTCGGATCGTTCAACGATCGCGATGCCTTCATCTTCGGTTCGACCAGTGGCCTGCCGCAGAACCTGTACCAGCTCGACATGGACGATCCGCGTCGTGGCACGGCCGCCAAGAGCCCGTACGACTTCAACCTGTTCAAGGACAACGCGCTGCCCAACGAGGGCACCACGGCAGGCGGCGATTCTGGTGGTCCGCTGATCCTCGACCGGGCGTTCGCGAAGCAGGTCGTGATCGGCGTGCTGTCGGGTGGCAGCCGGTTCTATGCCGCGCAGCCGTTCGGCTCGTACGGAACGGAAAGCTTCTACCAGCCGCTCTACCTGTTCTGGGACTATGTGGTCGCGAACAATCCCTATCGCTATGCGCAGACCAAGGCCGGCGACGGCCTGTGGACGGACGCAGCGCGCTGGGTGACGGCGCTCGATCCCAATTATCAGGTGATCGTCAACGGCCAGCTGGCGAACGGCCTGCCGACCCTGACGGGTGCGGGCATCGCGGGGGACGCCAACAAGTTCGGCAAGGTCTGCTTCGAGACCGCGACGGTCAGTGACTGTCAGGATCTGAAGACCGGCATCGAGTTCATCAACGGCCAGCCGGTCGCGGGATCGGGCACGGTTCCGGCAACCACCGCCGATACGGCTGCGATCGTCGGCACCGGGATCGGGGTCGAGAACGCCAGCCAGCCGACGCGCGCCGACGCATCGCTGCTGGTCGGGGGAGAGAACGTCGCACAGGCCGGCGAGGCCGCTCCGTTGGCGGTCGTCGCCACACCAGCGCCGACGCCGGCCAACGGTCTGCCCGGTGCGACCAACTTCGTCCCCAACAACGTCGATCCGAACCGGGTGACGAAGGTGAGCGCGCGCTATTACGACGTCTCGCTGACGGCCGCGGGAACGACGACGCTCAACACCGCGGTGACGATCGATCGCTTCACCGTCGCGGGCAGCACCGCCCGGCTTGCGGTCACGTCCGGTGGATCGCTGACCAGCCTGATGGGCGTCACGCAGGTGACCGGCGTCGTCGACAACAACGGCATCATCAACAGCCGCGGCGACTACATGAACCTGGGTGGCATGATCACCGGTTCGGGCCGGTTCAATGCGCCGTTCCTCACCAACGTGTCGGGCATGATCGCGCCGGGGACGACGGGGACGATCGGCACGCTGACCGTCGGCGGCAACTTGATCCTGGCATCGGCCAGCACGGTGCTGGTGGATGTCGGTCCGAACGGATCGTCGGACAGCATCGCCGTGGTCCGCAACGGCACCACCGATGGTCTCGCCAACATCGGCGGACGCGTCGGCTTCGCCGCGGTGGCCGGACACACGATCCGCTTCAACGACGTCTACACCATTCTGACCGCCGCGGGCGGCATCTCCGGCACGTTCCAGTCGCCGGCCGCCTTGTCCGCGATCCTGACCCCGCAGTTCGTCTATTCGGCGAACAGCGTACAGGCGCGGATCGTCGCGGGCACCTATGCCAGCGTCGTCGCCGCCACGCCGATCCAGACCGCGTTCGCCGGCCTGCTCGATCGTAACCGCGCCGCGAACTATGGCAGCCTGTCCGGCCTGTACGGCATCCTCGACCTTCAGAATGCGGCGACGATCCAGTCGACGCTGGAAGGCTTCGCGCCGCGCACCACGCCGCTGAAGTTCGGCATGGCCACGGTCGCGACCGAGAATATGTCGCGCTTCTATCGCCAGCACCTCGCCGGGATCGACGCCAGCGAGACGATGGGCGGAACGCTGACCATGACCGGTCAGCCGTTGCAGTTCGCCTCGCTGATGGCGAGCGACCTGCCGGCGACGCAAGCGACCGCGAGCGACACGACGTCGACCACGGTCCGCGAGGGCGTGCTGCCCGAGAACGTCAACGTCTTCATCGCAGGCGGCTATGTCGACGGCGACAGCCGCAGCCTGCGCGATGCACGGCCTTTCGGTGGCCGTGACGATTTCGACGGCTTCTATGTGGTCAGCGGGATCGAGGCGAAGGCCGGCGACAATGGCGTGATCGGCTTCGGCTTCGGCTACACCAAGCTCGACGGCAGCACCGGCGGCGTGGCGCAGAGCGCGCGTGGCGAGCTGTTCCAGGGAACGCTGTTCGCCAAGGCGCAGAGCCCGAGCGGTCAGGTGCTCGACGCACAGGTGAGCGGCGGCGTGTTCCAGGCACGCACCAATCGCACCGTGTCGATCGTCGGCACCACGTCGAACCTGCGCAGTCGCGACAATGCGCTCGCGGTGTCGGCGGAGGTCGGTGTGGCGCAGATGTTCGACGTCGGCGGTTTCCAGATCGGGCCGCGCGTCGCCGGCCGGATCAACCGCGTCGGCTTCACCCCGACGGTGGAGACCGGCGGGAACGGTGCGCTGCGGTTCGACCGGTACGAACTGGAAAGCCATCAGGGTCGTGCAGGGTTGCAGATCGCGGGTGGTCAGGTGCTCAAGCCGTTCGCCTCGGCCTATTTCGTCCACGACTTCAAGAACCAGCCGGGTGTGTTCACCGCGAACTTCTTCGGCGGCACCGCGCCGGCGGGCTTCGCGCTGACGAGCCAGGATCGCAACTGGGGCGAGATCGCGGCGGGGCTGTCCTATTCGAGCGGCATGTTCGAACTGTCGCTGAGCGCGGACACGACGATCGAACGCGACGACGTCCGCAACCAGGCGTATCGCGGCGCGGTCAAGTTCAAGTTCTGATCGCGGCATAGCCACATGCGGTCGCTGCCTTGCCCGGGCGAGCGACCGCATGTAACAGCCGAACGCAACGTGATGGCTCCGATGCTCGCATCGGAGCCATCCTGCTGTCTGCCGTATGGGATTTTGGCCGTCCGTCATGCATGCGACCGGCCGGATATTCAGCAAACGCGTCTTGCAAACCGGCGGCGCAACGATGCGGGAAATAGCGCAGTGCAGCACGTCAACGCCGTCTTTTATGTAGTGTCGACGGACCGTTAGCCGCTGTTGGTTGGCGCGGCGTTTACCTTCGGGAAACCAGCCTGGCCGTATGTGACCATTATGGTTCTTTCCGGTCGACACGCCCGATCATCCCCCTGGCTCGCAACCGCATGGCAGGTGGCGGCAGCGATGGTGCTGGTCCCCGCATTCGCCCTGGCGCCGCCGATCGAGGGTGATCTGTTGCTCGTACCGCTCCGGTCTGACCGCTCACCGGCGGACATAGCGGTGCGCCATGGCGCTTTGATCGTCGCGGCCGGGCCGACACGGGGCAGTCTGCTGGTTCGCGGGCGCCTGATGAGCCTCGCATGGCCGTTGCTGTCGAAGGGCGTGCTGACGCTCGGAGCGCCGACGGTGATCTGCGGGAAGGAGGCGGCGGCATGACGGTCGATTCGGTCTATGCCTTGCGTGCGGGCGGTGTGCGCAAGCTCGTGCTGTTCGGGTGGCTCTGTGTCACGGCACTCGCCGTCATGGCGATCGGGATCGGGCATGGCATCGCGCTCGTCTGTCCGGTGATCGGCGGACTGTTCCTGCTGCTGCCTACCCGGATGGCGCTGCAGGGTCGCGCCGATCTGCCGGCATTGCTGTCCATTGCCGTCGTGCTGGCGCTGCTTCCGGCGCTGCTGGTGATATTGCTGGCGGGCGGGCCGTGGCAGATGGACGGCCATATGTTCTTCTTCGTGGGCCTGTCGATGCTCGTGCTGCTGTGCGACTGGCGGCCGATCGTGCTCGCGGCGGTGCTGATCGCCGTGCATCATCTGACGCTGGATCTGGTGATGCCGGCGTTGGTGTTCGCCGATGGCCAGACCGATACCGGCCGCGTCCTATTCCATGCCGCGGCGGTCGGTTTGCAGACGATCGCGCTGAGCTATGCGGCGGAGCAACTGCTGCGTCTGCTGACGAAGCAAGACGTGGCAAGGGTCGAAAGCGAGCGGCTGGCGGCGACGGCGGATACCGAACGCGCCGTGGCGGCGCAAGCGCGCGAGCGGGCGGTTGCCGCACTTGATGCGGCACGCAGCGCCGAAGCGAGAGAGATGCACGAACGGCGCGAACGCAATGCAGCGGAAGCCCGGATCAAGGCGCGCCGTCATGCCGAGCTGCTGACGCTTGCTGCCGGCATGGAAGCGACGGTCGTCGAGGTCGCCGTTGCGCTGGAGGAAGCCTCCGGCCGCCTGGAGGGGTCGGCGACGTCGCTCAACGCGATCGCCGCCGATACCGGCCGTCGCGCCAACGATGCGGCGACAGGGGCGACCAAGGCGGCGGAAGCGGTACGCGGCGTGCAGCGGGATGTGGTCGACCTCGCCAACACCATCGCCAGCGTCGCGCGCAGTGCGGAAGAGCAAAGCGCCTTGACCGTCACCGCGCAGGACAATGCGGCCAATGGCGATCGGGCGGTGCAGGATCTCGCCGTCCGTGCCGGTGCGATCAACGGCTTCGTCGGCGAAATCAACGGCATCGCCGCCCAGACGAACCTGCTCGCGTTGAACGCGACGATCGAGGCCGCGCGGGCCGGGGCCGCGGGCGTCGGCTTTTCGGTGGTGGCGGGGGAGGTCAAGCAACTGGCGTCCGCGACCAGCCGCACGACGGACAAGATCGCGGCGCTGATCGCCAGCGTCGAACATGGCGTCGACACCGCCGCGAACGATCTCGGCAAGGCATCCGCCGCGGTCTCGCGCGTGGCGATCGCGACGGCGGACATCCGGACGGCCATGCAGGGCCAGCGCGATGCCGCGACCCGGATCGAACGCAGCGTGCGAGAGGCGGCGGCGGGCGCGAAGACGATCGAGGAGCGGATCGGCGACGTCGCCGCGGCGGCGAACACCGCCGGCACGCTGTCGGCCGAAGTGCGCGAGGCGGCGGCGCGGCTGTCGGAGCATGCGCGTAGCCTGCGCGTGTCCACGGACAGCGTGGTCCGGGAATTGCGGAGCGGTACGATCCGGGCATCGTGACCTCCGGACGATCCCGCCTATAGCTTGCGGCCGATCACCTCCTTCATGATCTCGTTCGTGCCGCCGTAGATTCGACTGACCCGCGCGGCGCGCCATGCCCGCGCGATCGGGTATTCGTTCATATATCCCGCCCCGCCATGCAGCTGGAGGCAGGCGTCCATCACCTCCCATTGCAGGTCGGTGTGCCACAGCTTCGCCGCGGCGCCCTCCTCGTTGGTCAATTTGCCGTCCAGATGGCGGCAGATCGCCCAGTCGAGATGCGCCCAGCCGACCTGAAGCTTCGCCGCGAGCTCTGCCAGGACGAAACGGGTGTTCTGGAAATCGAAGACCACACCGGCGAACGCCTTGCGATCCTTGGTGAAGGCGACCGTCTCGTCGAACGCCTTCTGGGACGAGGCCTGTGCGCCGACCGCGATCGACAGACGTTCCTGTGGCAACTGGCTCATCAGATAGACGAAGCCCTTGCCCTCTTCGCCGAGGCAATTGGTGATCGGCACGCGCACGTCGTCGAAGAACAATTCCGACGTGTCCGCCGCCTCCTGCCCGATCTTGTCGAGCTTGCGGCCGCGGCGAAAGCCTTCGCGGTCCGCCTCGACGAGGATGATCGACATGCCCTTATAGGCAGGCTGTGCGGCGGGATCAGTCTTGGCGACGACCAGGATCAGGTCGGCGTTCTGGCCGTTGGTGATATAGGTCTTGCTGCCGTTGACGACGTAATGATTGCCGTCGCGCTTCGCCGAGGTGCGGATCGCCTGAAGGTCGCTGCCCGTCCCCGGCTCGGTCATCGCGATCGCGCTGATCGTCTCGCCCGACACCATGCGCGGCAGCCAGTATCGCTTCTGTTCTTCCGACCCGTAATGCTCGAGATAGCCGACGACGATGTCGGACTGCAGCGTGAAGCCGGCGGGGACGCCGTTGTAGGTCAGCTCCTCGTTGACGATCGCGTTGTAGCCGAAGTCGAGACCAAGGCCGCCATATGCCTCGGGCACCGTAGGGCATAGCATGCCGACCTCGCCCGCCTGTCGCCAGAACGACGGGGGCACCAGCCGGTTCGCTTCCCAGTCGGTGACGTTCGGCACGCCTTCCTTGCGCAGGAAACTGCGCACCGTCTGGCGGAATGCCTCTTGATCCTCGCCATAGGCGAACCGTCCCGCGACATCGTCGAGCGTCATGCCGATCTCTCCTCTTCCGTTTTGCGGAGAGGCTGCGGACCCCGGCGTCACCCGTCAAGTACAAAGTAACAAATGTTATGGCGATAGGTATCGCGTGTTACTTTTCCGGTGCACGGCCGTGGCGGAGCCGATACACAGGCAGTTCAACGACAAGAGGATGCCTGCATGAAACTCGCCAGCCTGAAGCATGGACGTGACGGCAAGCTCGTCGTCGTGTCCAACGATCTCGCCTGGTATGCCGACGCAGGCCATATCGTGCCGACCCTGCAAGCGGCGCTCGACGATTGGGACCGGCTGCTTCCCGACCTGCTGAATCTCGCGACCGATCTGGAGCATGCGGTCATCCCGCGCGAACGGTTCCACGAACACGACGCGGCAGCGCCGTTGCCGCGCGCCTATCAATGGGCGGATGGATCGGCCTATGTGAACCACGTCGCGCTGGTGCGAAAGGCACGCGCCGCCGAGATGCCGGAGACGTTCTGGCATGATCCGCTGATGTACCAGGGCGGATCGGACGGCTTCCTCGGCCCGCGCGATCCGATCCCGCTCGCCGACGAGGCCTGGGGGTGCGATCTGGAGGGCGAGGTGGTGGTCGTCACCGGCGATGTGCCCCTAGGCGCCAGCCGGGACGAGGCGCTGGCCGCCGTACGACTGGTCGGGTTGACCAACGACGTGTCCTTGCGCAACCTGATCCCCGGCGAACTCGCCAAGGGTTTCGGGTTCTTCCAGTCCAAACCCGCGAGCGCTTTTTCGCCGGTGTTCGTGACGCCGGATGCGCTGGGCGAGTGGTGGCAGGGCGGCAAGCTGCACCGCAAGCTGATGGTCGACCTGAACGGCAAGCCGTTCGGCCGCGCCGAGGCGGGTGAGGACATGACCTTCGACTTCGGCACTCTGGTCGCACATGCGGCGAAGACGCGGAAGCTGGGGGCCGGCACGATCGTCGGTTCTGGCACCGTTTCGAACCGCGGACCGGATGGCGGAGCCGGACAGACGATCGAAGCGGGTGGCGTGGGTTATTCCTGTCTCGCAGAAATCCGCACGGTCGAGACGATTGCCGGAGGCAAACCGGTGACGCCGTTCCTGAAGAAGGGGGATACGATCCGCATCTGGGCGGAGGATGACAAGCATCACCCGATCTTTGGCGTTATCGAGCAGACGGTGGAGTAGGTCGCTGTGATTCCTCCCTCGCTTTAGCGGGGGAGGAGCTCGGAGCGTCGCTGCACATCCTGCGTTCCATTCGGTACGTCCCGCACACCATAAAACCCGCTTGAAATTTAATTACAACGGCGCAACAGGATCAATCAACAGCGTCGGCGACTCTCGCCGGACGTAGAGGAGAGAGACACGTGGCCAGCGAGCATCCTCGCGCCAATTTGCAGCCGCTTACGCTGCACGTGCCGGAACCCAAGTTCCGGCCAGGCGATGCCGTCGATTTCGTCGGTGTGGACGTGCCGCCTGCTGGTTCGGCGCGACGTCCCGATACTGCGGATTCCGCACACGATTTCACCGAACTCGCGTACACGATGGTTCGTGTTCTCGACGAAGAGGGCAGGGCGGTCGGGCCATGGGATCCGAAGCTGTCGCCCGATGTATTGCGCCGGATGTTGCGCAACATGGCGCTGCTTCGTGCCTTCGACGAGCGAATGTTTCGCGCGCAGCGGCAGGGCAAGACCAGCTTCTACATGAAAGCGACAGGCGAGGAGGCGGTGTCGATCGCCGCGGCGCAGGCGCTCGATTTCGAGGATATGTGCTTCCCGTCCTATCGTCAGCAGGGCCTGCTGATCTCGCGCGGCTATCCGCTGGTCGAGATGATGAACCAGATCTATTCGAACCGCGGCGACAAGTTGCAGGGCAAGCAGCTGCCGATCATGTATTCGGCGCGCGACCACGGGTTCTTCTCGATCTCGGGCAACCTCACCACGCAATATCCGCAGGCCGTCGGGTGGGCGATGGCGTCCGCCGCGAAGGGCGACACGCGGATCGCCGCGGTGTGGTGCGGCGAGGGATCGACCGCGGAGGGCGACTTCCATTCCGCCTGCACCTTTGCCGCGGTGTATCGCGCGCCCGTGATCTTCAACGTCGTCAACAACCAATGGGCGATTTCGAGCTTCTCCGGGTTCGCGGGCGCGGAAGCGACGACCTTCGCCGCGCGGGCGATCGGTTACGGGATCGCTGGACTGCGTGTCGACGGCAACGATGCGCTGGCGGTCTATGCCGCGACGATGTGGGCCGCCGAGCGTGCGCGGACCAACGCCGGCCCGACGCTGATCGAGCATTTCACCTATCGGGCCGAGGGTCATTCGACCTCCGACGATCCTACCCAGTATCGCAGTGCGGGCGAACCGACGGCATGGCCACTGGGCGATCCGGTCGCGCGGTTGAAGCACCACCTCATCACCATCGGCGAATGGGACGAGGAGCGCCACGCGGCGCAGGACCGGGAATTGGCCGAGTACGTCAAGGCCGAGCAGAAGGAAGCCGAGAAGAACGGTATTCTCGGCCACGGCCTGCACCAGCCGCTCGATACCCTGTTCGAGGGCGTGTTCGAGGAGATGCCGTGGCATTTGCGCGAACAGCAGGCCCAGATGATGGCGGAAGAAGAAGCGAGCGGCCGGCCATGGGCACGCAAGTGAGCGAGGGCGCGATGATGCAGGACCAGCCTGACATGCCGGAACCGTCGGCCGACACCACCCGCATGAACATGATTCAGGCGATCAACTCCGCGCTCGACATCTGCATGACCCGCGATCCGGACGTGCTGGTGATGGGCGAGGACGTCGGCTATTTCGGTGGTGTCTTCCGCGCCACTGCCGGCTTGCAGGCGAAGCACGGCAAGACTCGGGTGTTCGATACGCCGATCACCGAGACCGGCATTATGGGCGTTGCGATCGGCATGGGTGCCTATGGCCTGCGCCCGGTCCCGGAAATCCAGTTCGCCGACTATATCTACCCTGCGCTCGACCAGCTGGTCAGCGAGGCGGCGCGCCTGCGGTATCGCTCGGCAGGCGAGTTCACCTCCCCGATCACGATCCGTTCGCCCTACGGCGGCGGCATCTTCGGCGGACAAACGCACTCGCAGTCGCCCGAGGGCATCTTCACGCACGTGTCGGGCATGAAGACGGTGATCCCGGCGACCCCCTATGACGCGAAGGGGCTGCTGATCGCCGCGATCGAGGATAACGATCCGGTCCTGTTTCTTGAACCCAAGCGCATCTACAACGGCCCGTTCAACGGCTATTGGGACAAGCCGGCCGAGAATTGGTCGAAGCATGACGCCGGTGCGGTGCCGACCGGTTACTACAAGGTCCCGCTCGGCAAGGCGGCAGTGGTGCGAGAGGGCGAGGCGCTGACCGTGCTCTGCTACGGCACGATGGTGCACGTCTGCACCGCGGTGATGGCCGAGCATGGCGTCGACGCCGAGATCGTCGACCTTCGCACGCTCGTGCCGCTCGACATCGAGACGATCGAGGCGTCGGTGAAGAAGACCGGTCGCTGCATGATCGTGCACGAGGCGACGCGCACCAGCGGTTTCGGCGCGGAGCTGTCGGCGTTGGTGCAGGAGCGCTGCTTCTATCACCTCGAAGCGCCGATCGAGCGCGTCACCGGCTATGACACGCCGTATCCACACAGCCTGGAATGGGCATATTTTCCGGGGCCGGTCCGCATCGGCCAGGCCCTCAAGAAGATCATGAAGGACGCATAATGGCTCGCTTCACCTTCAAGCTGCCCGACATCGGCGAAGGCATCGCCGAGGCCGAGATCGTCGCATGGCACGTCGCGATCGGCGACCGCGTCGAGGAAGACCAGAACATCGCCGACATGATGACCGACAAGGCGACGGTCGAGATGGAGTCGCCGGTATCTGGCGTCGTCGTGGAACTGGCGGGCGAGGTCGGCGATCAGGTTGCGATCGGTGCCGCGCTGGTGGTCATCGAAACCGATGCGGCGGACGAGGATGGCCACGTGATGGCTGCGCCGCCCAGCCCGGAGCAGGCCGAGGTCGCCCAGCAGTATGAGGCGGAGAACCCAGGGGTCGAAGAGGCTAAAATCTCCTCTCCCCTTGTGGCAGAGCAAGGGGCTCGCCCGGCGCAGCCGAGTGGGAAGGTGAGGGGGAGTGGCGCAAGCGAGTCCGCCCCTCAAAGTCCCCCTCACCCTTCCGCCGCCGTTGGCGGCTCCCTCCCTCTGGCACAAGGGGAGAGGGAGCATGTCCTCGCATCGCCCGCAGTCCGCGCGCGGGCAAAGGACCTCGGTATCGACCTTGCCCAGGTGAAGACCGACGTCGACCGCGTGCGCCACGCCGATCTCGACGCGTATCTGCGTTACAATGCCGGGCAGGGCTACCAGTCCCCCGGTGCGTCGCGCGCGCGCCCCGATGAGCAGGTTCGCGTCATCGGCATGCGCCGTCGCATCGCGGAGAACATGGCGGCGTCGAAGCGCAACATCCCGCACTTCACGTACGTCGATGAAATCGACGTCACCGCGCTGGAGGCGATGCGCGCCGACCTGAACGATCACCGTGGCCAACGCCCGAAGCTGACGATGCTGCCGCTGCTGATCGTCGCGATTTGCCGCACGTTGCCCGAATTCCCGATGCTCAATGCGCGCTACGACGACGAGGCCGGCGTGGTCACGCGATCGGGCCGCGTCCACCTCGGCATGGCGGCGCAGACGGACGCGGGGCTGACCGTGCCGGTGATCCGCGATGCGCAGGACAAGAACGTCTGGCAACTCGCGACCGAGATCACCCGCCTGGCCGAGGCTGCGCGCGCGAACAAGCTGAAGCCGGACGAACTCGGAAACGGCACGATTACCGTGACGTCTCTGGGACCGCTCGGCGGTATCGCGACGACTCCGGTCATCAATCGCCCGGAAGTTGCCATCATCGGCCCCAACAAGATCGTTGAACGCCCGGTATTTACGGGGCGGGGCGACGAGATCCGGCGCGCGAAGCTGATGAACCTGTCGATCAGTTGCGACCACCGCGTTGTCGACGGCTGGGACGCGGCCAGCTATGTTCAGGCGCTCAAAAAGCAGCTGGAGACGCCGGTCCTGCTGTTCGCCGACTGACGCCGGTAGCGATCGGGGCCGTGCCGCGTTGCGACCCGGCCTCGATCAGGCGGCGTTCGATTCGGGATAGCATCGCGGCGCAGCTCGCATATTGCTGCGCGCGCAGCCGCCCGTCGAGCGCGAGTATCCTGTTCAGTTCCTGCCAGACGCGATCCAGGTCCTGACGCATGAACATAGCCGGTGCGCGCGCGATGGCTCCGCGTCCCCTGCTTCGGTCGATGGCGGCGGCCAGTCGCTTCAGCCGTTCGACGAAATACGCCTGTTGCCGTGCACCCGTCGCTGCATACATACGATCACGCTCCAGATCCGGCCCGGCGTCGGCCGGACCCGCGAAATACAGGGTCGCGATGATCGCGGCTAATCGTTGTGTTCTCCGCATGAGGAGAACCTTACCTCAACAATATGAACAATGTCCAAAACGGGCACACCACGCCATTGCTGGTATCGATGAACGCCATCCAGCGTCAGACGATCTCGAACAGCCCGGCCGCTCCCATGCCCCCTGCCGTGCACATCGTCACCACAACATAGCGAACGCCACGCTTGCGGCCCTCGATCAGGGCATGGCCGATCAGGCGGCTGCCGGTCATGCCAAACGGATGCCCCACCGCGATCGCACCGCCGTTGACATTATAGCGGTCGGGATCGATCCCCAGCGTATCGCGGCAATACAGGCATTGCGATGCGAACGCCTCGTTGAGTTCCCACAGGCCAATGTCCGCCACCGACAGTCCGGCGCGATCAAGGAGCTTCGGTACGGCGAAGACGGGGCCGATGCCCATTTCGTCCGGACCGCAGCCCGCGGACTGGAAGCCGCGGTAGATGCCGAGGATATCCTTGCCTTCTGCTTCGGCCGTCGCGCGGTCCATCAGCAATTGCGCAGACGCGCCGTCGGATAACTGACTGGCATTGCCGGCAGTGACGCTGATGCCGGGACCGGTGAAGTCACCGCCGGCCCATACCGTCTTCAACCCGGCGAGCCCCTCAAAAGTCGTGCCCGCGCGGATGCCTTCGTCGGCAGACACGGTGATCGTCTCGCTGCCGGTGCGATTGCCGCCCTTGTCGAACAGCGTGCGCTCGACCGTGATCGGTACGATCTCTTCGAAAAAGGCGCCGCGGGCCAGTCCGGCGGCGGCGCGTTGCTGGCTCATCGCGGCATATTCGTCCTGAGCGGCGCGTGTGATCCCGTAGCGTTGCGCGACGATCTCGGCCGTTTCGATCATCGGGATGTACGCGGCGGGTTCCCGGTCGACGACGCTACGGTTGACGTAGCGGGGCGCGTCCTTCGTCACGGTATGGCTGATCGATTCCATGCCTCCGGCGAGCGCGACATCCGCCTCGCCGCACATGATGGTGCGCGCCGCCAATGCCACGGAGGTGAGGCCCGACCCGCATTTGCGATCGAGCGTGAACGCCGGCACACTTTGCGGCAGGCCTGCGGCGAACACCGCCATCCTTCCGGCATTGCCGCCGGTCATGCCCCATTGATTGCCGACGCCCCAGAAGATGTCGTCGATCCGCGCCGGGTCTATCCCCGCCCGTTCGACCGCGGCATTCATCACATGGCCTGCCAGCACCGGCGCTTCGGTCGCATTGAAGGCGCCGCGATACGCTTTTCCGATGGCGGTGCGGGCGGTGGAGACGATCGCAGCTTCACGCATGATGCAGGCCCTTCGAGGATCGGGTATGCATCCTCTCTAGGCGGCGGTCCGCAGTGTTGGAAGAGGTGTTATCCCAGCCAGCCGCCATGAAAGCCTGCCCGCTCGAGTCCGCGGCGCAGATGCGGATTGCGCTGCATCGTCTTCCAGATCAGGCCGGTCCGCTGGTTCTCGATCATCGCGACGATCGGACCCTGATCGATTCCCAGATAATCCTTGTCGACCCAGCCAGTGCCAGTCACGATTTGCCCGTGTTTCAACGGTGCGTTCGCGTCGGTCAGCGTCGGATTGAACGAATCGAGGAAACCGTATTTGCCGTAGATGCCTTCGCCGTAACGCTGGTGCATCGTGCGGAGACAGGTCGCGGCCAGCTCCGGTTCGAAAGCGATCGATCCGGCGGCGGCGGTCGGCGCGATCGTGCCGTCGTCGCGCGTGCCCGGACCCCGTTCGGAATAGCTGAAGAATTCGCGCTGACGGCCACGTAGCGTCAACTTGAAATCTCCGGGGCCGTCGCATGCGGTCCAGCCCCAGCAATCCTTGTCATAGCCGACCCAGCCGCCGGAATTGACTATGCCATAAGCGCGCTGGTTGCGCACCGCGCGGCGGCTGTTCTCGAAATAATCGATACCCTTCGACTTGATGAAGGGATCCTGGATGCCGCGGAAATCTATCCAGACGTGGCTGTACTGATGCACGAACAGGGGGGGATAATGCAGGTACGGTTCGCCCCAGCCATCGGTCCACGCCGCTTCGAAACGCTGCGTCAGCGCACCCCATGTTGCGGGCGGCAGCGGGTGCGTCGGCGATGCGATCGCGAGGAGGTACATCAGCATCCCCTCATTATAGATATTCCAGTCGGACGGGATGAAGCCGCTTTCCGGGTGCCAGCCCATTGAGAGGAACGGCGGCCGCGGGACGATCCACGTCCAGTCGATCGCGACATACAATTGGTCGGCAAGTGTCCTGATCCGCGCCTCGGCAGGATCGGTGCCATCGTCGAACCACGTGCCCGCAAACAAAACCCCGGCGATCAGCAGCGCGGTATCGATCGTCGACAGTTCGGCACGCGCGAAGCGCAACCCCTTGGTCACGCCCAGGAAGTGATAGAAGAAGCCCTTGTGGCCACTGGCATCGTCGGCACCCGACCCCTGCGGTGCGGCGGCGAACCATTCCAGCGTGGCGAGGGTGCGGGCGCGGGCCTGTTCGCGGGTGATCCAGCCGTTGACCACGCCGACCGGATAGGCGGTGAGCGCGAACCCGACCGCGGCGATCGAGGAGAAGCTGGGGGTAGGCCAGCGATCGGGCGCCCACCCTGTGGCGGGATCGGTGGTGTCCCAGAAGAAGCGGAAGCTGCGTTCCTGAAGATCGGCGATCAGATCGAGTGGCGCGTTGGCCGACGCAGGAGAGGGCGCTCGCGTTGTGGCGCAACCGCCCACCACCCCGGCGAGCGCCAGCCCGCCGGTGCCGAGAAGGTGTCGTCTGTCGATCATCGGCGCAAACGCCTCATGTTGTTACGCAGAACCGGAAAGGAGCGGGCGACCTTTGGGAAAAGGCCGCCCGTGCAAGTCAGAAGCGATATCCGGCGCGCAGCTGAAGGCGCCGGGGCAGGGTGATCGTGCTGGTGCCGATCTCCGTGCGGATCAGCGGATCGCTTGCGCTGAAGAAGCCATCGAATCCGCTGAAGTTCTTATTGTTGAAGGCGTTAAGGACGTCGAGCGCCAGCTCCACTTCGTGGTTGCCGAAGATCTTGGTCTTGTTTGCCAAGGTCAGGTTTACTTCGCAGAAAGCGAACAGGCCCTTGATGCAGTTCTTGATCGGATAGAAGGTGGTCGGCAGAGCGGCACCGCTATCCGTGCCGCGCGTTCCGTCGGTGACGTTATACGCCGAACCCGAACCCAGCGTCGTCAGGGTCGAGAACTGGAAGTTCAGCGGCAGGTCGATGATCGACGACAGCACGACCCGGTGACGTTCGTCGCCCGGGCTGTTGCGCCAGCCGTAGCCGTCCGGCGTCAGACCATCGAGGCTGAACAGATCGCCGCCGTTCTTCTCGGCCTTGCCCAGCGTGTAGGCGATGTTGACGCCCCAGCCGCTCGCCTGCGTGTAGTTCTTGTCGAGCGTAAAGTAAATCGCCTTGTACCGGGTATCGAGGCCGTCATAGCCGACGATGACGTTGGCATAGCCGTTGCGGATCGCGCTGGCTGTGTTGCAGCAACCGCCCAGACCGTTGTTCTGACGGGTCGCAAACAGGTTGGTATAGCCGTTGCGGCCGCGCTGGTAGGACGCGGTCACCGATGCCTGGAATACACCGACCTTCTGGCGGACGCCGAGGCTGAACTGGTCGTTGACCGGAGGCTTGGCGTCGTTCTTGACCGCAAACAGTTCCGGCAGGCCCTGCGTCGAAGTCGCCGCCAGTGCCAGCAGGCCGTCACGGGTCAGGTAAGACGGGTTCCACGGGACCGTCGGCTGGCCGTTGCGCGGCAGGCCGGTCGCCGAGAAGCGGAACAGGCCGATCGGATTGATCGTCCGGCTGAGTTCGTCGACGGTGTTGTTGAAGTTGTTGCGATCATAGTACCGGCCCGCGCCGCCGAAGATGACGGTGCTCTGGTCGTCGTTGATGTCCCACGAAAAGCCAAAGCGCGGCGCGAATGCCCATTTGAACGGCGACCGATCGTTGCCGTCCGTGATGTAATCCTCGGGATTGAAGTAGAACGTGCTGGGCAACGAGCGCAACGCCGCCGCGGCCCGGCCGGGTGTGACGTAATGATTGTTGAAGCCGTTCGTTTCGTAATCGTAGCGGACACCGACGTTCAACTGGAGTCGATCGGTGACGTCCCAATCGTCCTGGGCATAGAAGCCGAGCTGGGTGTTCGCACCGAAGATGCGGCCGTTGCCCAGGCCAAGGCGTGCTTCGGCCGGGAATGAGATGTTGGTGTCGTCGGTAAGGTCGTTCGGCGTGTTCGCGCCGGCCGTGGTGAAGGTGTAGCGCGGCTGGATGAACGACTGGTTGTTGAATTCGATGTCGGTCACCTCGACGCGACCGCCGACCTTGATCGTGTGACCGTCGATCGCGGTCCACGTCACGTCGTCACGGAGGGTGTAGCTCTGCTGGACTTCGCGGCGGGTCGAATCCTTGCCGCCGAACACGATGATGCCCTGGTAGTCGAACTGTGGCAGGTCGGGGTTCAACGAGGTCGGACTGAACTTGTAGTTGAGATAGTTGACGTTGACTTCGTTGACGAAGTTATCGCCGGTGTACGTCCATTTGAACAGATAGGTATCGACTGTATTGATCTTGTTCTCCGCCGCCGAGAACGAGGTGTTACCACCGAAGCCCTGAATATCGGTTTCCGAGCGACGGCTGTACGACAGGTCGAACACCTGGCTCGAATCCGGCGTGAAGGTCAGCTTGCCGAAGTAGAAGTCGCCGCGGAACGGGCTGACGAACGCGCCCTCGAATTCGTTCAGGCGACGTCCGCTGATCCGTTCGAAGTCCGCCCGCTGCGTCGCCGAGGCGGTCGAGGCGACGTTAAAGGCACGATCCTGATCGTTGCCTTCGTACGTGCCGAAGAAGAACAGCTTGTCCTTGATGATCGGGCCGCCCAGCGCGATGCCGTATTGCTTGCGCTCGAACGCGGGTTCGGGACGGTTGTTGAGCTTGTCGAGGAAGGCCTTCTCGCTCAGCTTCTTGTCGGTGTATTGGCCGAAGACCTCGCCATGGAATTCGTTTGTGCCCGACTTGGTCACCGAGGTGATGACTGCCGCGCCGGCCTGTTCGTATTCCGCCTTGTAGTTCTGGGTCAGAACACGGAATTCCTGCACGGCAAGCTGGCCGAACGGATTGCCGCGACTGTTCTGCTGACCGGCGACGCCGCCCTCGCGGAGCTTGTTCTTCAGACTGATGCCGTCGACGAACACGTTGACCTGGCTAGCCGTCGATGCGCCCGAGCTGAAGCCCTTGTCGGTTTCGCTGTCGTTGTAGCGGACGCCGGGAGCCAGCGCGGCGAACGACAGGAAGTTGCGATCGGTCTGCGGCAGCGTGCGGATCTGCGTCTGGCTGACGTTGGTCGCGACTTCGCTGGTACGCGTCTCGACCAGACGGCTGCCGGTGACCACGATCTCGCCGTTATCGCCCGCTGTGGTTCCGCCGGGTACCGTCGTCGTCTCGGTCTGTGCAGCGCCGAGCGTGGCATCGAGTGTGGCGGACTGGCCGACGCCGACCACCACAACGCGCTCGAACACCGACCCGTCGGCACCCGCGATCGTGATGCGGTATTCGCCCGGACGCAGGCCGTTCAGCGTATAGCTGCCGTTCGCGTCACTGGTCGCGCGGAAGGTCTGATTGGTCGCGGTGCTGACGGCGGTCACCGTTGCGGCCCCGACGGGCGCGCCATCCGCGCCGCGAACCTGACCGCGTACCTGCGCGGTCGTGGTCTGCGCCGCGACCGGCGCGGTCATCGCGATGCCGCCAAGGACGGTGGTGGTGGCAAGTGCGGCGCGCAGCGCCACGATCGTGGTGGTCTTCATGTCTGTTCCCCTGCGCGATCCGCCCGGCGGCGAATGCAGCTGTTATCCTGCGACCGGGGAAAGGAGCTGCGGCCGATATTGCGTCCGGCCGTCAGGGAAGCGATGGTGCCGGCCACCGCGCCCTGTTCATCCCTCCCCGGAGTGGAGCAAGACGCCCCGTCCCATGGTGTGATCGGGCGGTGGTCCGCCTCTATCGTGTCGAAGGGCCGCTCCCTTATGGTGGAGTGTCCGACAACACCAGTTCAATACGGCGAAAACCATTACGGTTCCGAACCGGAACCACTTCTGTCCGCGACCGTGATATTGCTGCAACGGTGCTTTCGACGCTTGATGGCTGGCATGTGCATCCGCGACACGGCACAATGTCACGATGAGCAACGCCCCATCCGCTTCAGCACCGTCGATCCAGGTCGTTCGGGACGGCCATGTCGCGATCGTGACCTTTGCGCGGCCACCCCACAATTTCGCCGATCTCGCGACGATCGAGGCGATCGGGGCGGCATTCTCTGCCGCGGATGCCGATCCGGACGTGCGCGCGATCGTACTCCAGTCGGATGGCCGGATCTTTTGCGCCGGTGCCGATCTGGCGCGCGACAATCCGGTGGCCGAAGATCAACCTGCCGGCAGCCGTAACCCGTTCTATGTGGCGGCGGCACGATTGTACGCCGTGCAGACGCCGGTAGTCGCTGCGGTGCAGGGGGCTGCGGTGGGAGCGGGGCTGGGTCTCGCGCTCGTCGCCGATTTCCGCGTCGCTGCACCCGAAGCGCGCTTCGTCGCCAATTTCGTGGCGCTGGGTTTCCATCCCGGCTTCGGTATTTCGGCGGTGCTGGAGCGGGTCGTCGGACGCCAGCGCGCGTTGCTGATGAACCTGACCGCGCGACGGATCAAAGGCGAGCAGGCGGCGGAATGGGGGCTGGTCGACGTGCTGGCGTCCGCCGATCGCCTGCGCGCCGAGGCGCTGGCGTTGGCCCAGGAGATTGCCGCCGGTGCGCCGCTCGCGGTCCGATCGACCCGCGTGACGATGCGCGGCGATCTGTTCGATCTGGTGCAGCGTCAGACCGATCACGAGCTGGCGGAACAGGCGTGGCTGCAAAAGACCGGAGACTTCGCCGAAGGGGTGAGGGCGGTGAACGAACGCCGCCCCGGGCGCTTCGTAGGAGCCTGAGAAACGATCGTCGGCGGTCGTCGAGCCACCTCACCGTCAACGCCGATGTCGTCACCCGGAGCGCCTTGCGGCGTCCCGGGTTGCTTGGCTTGCCCGACGGTCGTGTGGCGAAGCTTACTTCATCAACACGAGTTCTTCCGCCATCGTCGGGTGGAGCGCGACCGTCTCGTCGAACTGCGCCTTGGTCAGGCCGGCCTTCACCGCGATCGCTGCGGCTTGCAGGATTTCCGGTACGTCGGGTCCGATCATGTGGAGGCCGACGATCCGTCCCGTCTCGCCATCGCACACCATCTTGTAGAGCGCCCGTTCGTTGCGGCCGGCCAGCACGTTCTTCATCGGCCGGAAGTCCGAGGAATAGACGCTGACCGACCCCAGCTTCTGCTTGGCCTCGCTCTCGGTCATGCCGACGCCGGCGAGCGGCGGATGGCTGAAGACCGCAGACGGGATGTTGGCGTAATCGACGACCGTCGGCTTGTTGCCGTAATAGGTGTCGGCGAACGCCTGCCCCTCCCGGATCGCGATCGGCGTCAGCTGGATGCGATTGGTGACATCGCCGATCGCGAAGATGCTGTCGATGTTGGAACGGTTATGCTCGTCGACGACGATCGCGCCCTTTTCCAGCGTCACGCCGGCATCTTCCAGTCCGAGATCCTCGGTGTTCGGCACGCGGCCGGTTGCGAACATCACCATGTCCACCGTCACCGGCTCATGGCCGGACATACGGACCGTGAGGCACCCGTCCTCACCCTTGTCGATGCCTTCGAAATTCGCATCGAACTTGAATTCCAATCCCTTCATCATGCTGATCTGGAGCAGGCGATCGCGGATCGACAGGTCGTAACCGCGCAGGATGTCCTGCGTCCGGTTCATGATGATGACGTGTGCGCCGAGCTGGTGAAAGATGCCGGCGAATTCGTTGGCGATATACCCGGCACCGGCGATCAGTACCCGCTTCGGAAGGGCGTCGAGATGGAACGCCTCGTTGCTGGTGATGCCGTGTTCGGCGCCGGAACATGGCGGGACGGCCGGCCGCGCGCCGACCGCGACGAGGATACGCTCCGCCGTCTTTTCCGTCCCATCCGCCAACCGGACGCTGTGCGGACCGGTGATCGTCGCGCGCTGGTGGATGATCTCGACGCCGTGGTTCTCCAGCGTCTGGGTGTAGGCGCCGTTGATCCGGTCGACCTCTTCCAGCACGTTGTCACGCAGCGTCTTCCAGTCGAAGTCGCACTGATCCGGGACCTGCCAGCCGAAGCGCTTTGCATCCTTCAGGTCTTCGGCGAAATGGGCACCGTAGATCAGCAGCTTCTTCGGCACGCAGCCCCGGATCACGCAGGTGCCACCGACGCGATATTCCTCCGCCACTGCCACTCTAGCGCCATGCGCAGCGGCGACGCGGCTCGCCCGGGTGCCGCCCGACCCTGCGCCAATGACGAAGAGATCGTAATCGTAGTCGGCCATCAGTTCACTCCGGTAGCAAGGTCCATCGCCGACCGCAGGCCGAGATGCTGAATGACGGGATCGAAGTCCCGAACACTGTAAAGTAGGGGCGGTCGGTCGATAATGCAGCGTTTGGCGATCAGCTAATCGATCGATTTGCCGATCGTGATACCGAGACTGCGCAAGTGGCGGTGATTGCGGGCTGCGGCATCGGTCACTCGCCAATCGTTGATGTCGATCCGCATATGTATCTTCCGCCGCGGCCATACACATAGTCAAAGATCCGACGGATCTGCAATCAATGCCGTCCCGCGCGCCGCATCGGCATCGCATCGATCGCCTCCGCCAATACCTGCGGCGCGATGGGCTTCGCCGTTCGCATCTTTTCGCCGCCATCCTTGCCGATCAGGATCGCAACGAACCGGCCTGCCGGTATCCGATATCTTGCGCGCAAGGTCGGCCCTGGATCGGTCGACCCAAAGACGCGGTCGCCGATCACCGTCACGATGGCAAGATCCCGTTCCAGCGCCTCAGCATCCCAACCGACCAGCGCCTGCCGTTGGGCTGCGATGCCGGGATCGTCGGGTGTCGGTGCAGCTAGCAGCAGCACACGTTTTTGCCATCGCATGTCGGCGACCGTCGATGGCGCGGCCAGCGCCGCGGCGAGCAGGATCGGGATCATCGTCGCTCAACGCACGAGGATCCCGATCGACGCCATCAATCCAGACCGGCGCGGCGGATCAGATCCTCGGTGGAGGGGTCGAACGATTGTCCGCCCTTGTCCGCGGCCTTGGCCATTTCCTTGCCCAGCTCCACGCCGAACTGATCGAACGAATTGATTCCCAGCAGCACGCCGTTCACGAACACGCGATGCTCGTAGAAGGCGATCAATGCCCCGAGCGTCCGAGGATCGAGCACATCGAGCAGCAGCGTCGACGACGGCCGATCGCCCGAATAGCTGCGCGCGGGATCGTCGACCTGCTTGCCCTTCATCAGCGCGGCGCCCTGCGCGAAGGCATTGATGAGCAATTCACGGTGGTGATCCTCGGCCAGCGTATCGCCCGGTTCGATCACGGCGATGAACTCGACCGGGACCAGATGCGTCCCCTGATGCAGCAGCTGGAACACAGCATGTTGCGCGTCGGTGCCGACGCCGCCCCAGGTGATCGCCGCGGTCGGCCGACCGACCGGCGTGCCGTCGATCTTCACGCCCTTGCCGTTCGACTCCATCTCCAGTTGCTGGAGGTAACTCGGCAGCAGGCGCAGCCGTTCATCATAGGCGAAGGGCGCACGAGTCTCGGCGTGGCGAACCTGCGTATAATAAAGGTCGGCGAAGGCGGCGAGCGCCGGCGCATTCTCATGCAGCGCGGTCAGGCGGAAATGGCGGTCCATTTCCGCCGCGCCTTCCAGCAATTCCTCGAACGCGCCCCAGCCGAGGCCGATCGCCGCGGGGAAGCCGATCGACGACCAGAGCGAATAGCGCCCGCCGACCCCCTCGCCGAACGGCAGGATGCGGGTTTCGTCAACGCCCCATTCCATCGCCTTGTCTGGAGCGGCGGTCAGCGCGATGACCTTGCCGTACGGGTCCTCGACGCCATGTTCGGTCATCCACTGCAGCGCCGACTGGGCATTGAGCAGCGTTTCCTTGGTGGTGAAGGTCTTGGAGGCGAGCACCAGCAGCGTCGCAGCAGGATCGAAATCCTTGATCGCATCCTCCAGCGCGACACCGTCCACGTTGGAGACGATCGCCACGTCGTAACGCGCATCCTCGCGCCCCAGTGCGTCGATCAGCAGATGCGGCCCCAGCGCCGATCCGCCGATACCGATGTGCAGCACGTGGCGGATGTCGCCGAGCGCGCCGCCTTCGATTGCGTCGATCAGCGAGCGCATCCGTTCATGGAACTTGCGAGCGCGCGCGACACTCTCGGCATTGCCTTCGCCGCGCTCGGCGGTGTGTTCGACCGGGCGGTCCTCGGTAACGTTGACATGCTCGCCACCAAACATCGCATCGCGCTTGCCAGCCAGATCCTGCACCCTGGCGAGCGCAGCGAAGGCATCTACCGCCTCGGTGGTCAGATGCGTCTTCGACCAGTCGAAATGGATGCCGGCCACGTCCAGGCTGAACTTCGACAGCCGCTCGCCGTCCTGATCGAACAGCTCGGTGAGCTTCGGGGAGGGCAGGGCTTCGATCGCGGTCCAGTCGCTCATTATATCCATCCTTCGGGGAGGGGGTGTTCGTGACAGCTCCGTATCGAACCTGTGTTACAGGACAAGTCCTGTCGGCCCACGCGGAACGACTACTCAGGACGCGCGGGGAGCGCTAAGGCTCCGCATCTATGGACGAGACCCCCGCGATAGCCGCTGCCGAACCGAAACCGCAGCGCTCCGAACTGAACGAGACGATGCGCTTCCTGGTGAAGCTCGCGCTGGCGGTGCTGATCTTGCGCAGCTTCATCTTCGCGCCCTTTTCGATCCCCTCGGAATCGATGCTGCCGCGACTGTTGATCGGCGACTATCTGTTCGTCACCAAGTGGAACTATGGCTACTCGCGCTGGTCGCTGCCCTATGGCGTACCACTGATCCCCGGGCGCATTCTGGGCCGTGACCCGACCCGCGGCGATGTCGTCGTGTTCCGGTCGCCCGAGCCGGACGATCACGACGTGATAAAACGCGTCATCGGCCTGCCGGGCGATACGATCCAGGTGCGCCGCGGTCAGGTGATCCTGAACGGGAAAGCCATTCCCAAGCAGCGCGTCGCGGATTTCGTCCTGCCGTTGACCGGCAATTTCGACGCCGAAAAATGCGGTGCGAGCTTCCAGGACGTCGATGCCGCCGGTGCTCCCGTCTGCCGCTATCCCCGGTTTCGCGAGACCTTGCCCAATGGCAAAAGCTATATGGTGCTTGATCAGGCGGATATTCCGCAGGCCGACGACACCGGCCTGTACACCGTACCCGCCGGCAACGTGTTCCTGATGGGCGACAACCGCGACGACAGCGCCGACAGCCGTTTCCCGGCGCCGATCGGCATGGGTTACATCCCGATGGAGCGGATCGAGGGCAAGGCGGTCGTGACCTTCTTCTCCACCGACGGCAATGCGTCGTGGATCAACCCGTTCAGTTGGTTCACCGCCGCTCGCTGGAGCCGCGTGGGAGAGGGCTTCTGAGCAGCGATCTGTCCGGTTGGCTGAGCGCGACGTTCGGTCGCAAGCCTGCCGACCTGAAACCCTACGAACGGGCGCTGACGCATGGCAGTCAGGCGGCCGAGAATTACGAGCGGCTGGAATTCCTTGGCGACCGTGTGCTCGGCCTCGTCATGGCGGAATGGCTGTGGGAGCTGTTCCCCACCGAGCCCGAGGGTCAATTGTCCAAGCGGCTCAATGCTCTGGTCACCGGTGCGGTCTGCGCCGACGTGGCGCGGGAGATGGGCGTGCGAGCCTACCTGCGCCTCGGCAAGCAGGCTCGCGACGATGGCGCATATGAAAGCGACAATATCCTGGGTGACGTGATGGAAGCGCTGATCGGCGCCTGGTATCGCGAAACCGGCCTGGATGGCGCGCGCAGCTTCGTCCGCAAGGCCTGGGGTGCCCGCGTCCAGAGCGGCCACAAGGCGCCGCAGCATCCGAAATCCGCCCTGCAGGAATGGGCCGCCGCGGCGGGCCGGCGCACCCCGGAATATGTCGTGATCGACCGTAGCGGGCCGCATCATGCTCCGCGGTTCAAGGTACAGGTCAAGATCGGTACCTTTGCCGACGCGACGGCCGAGGGCGCGAACAAGCAGGTAGCGGAAACCGCGGCAGCGAAGGCGCTGCTGGCGAAGCTGACCGGATGAGCGAAGCGCTCGCCTTGCCCTCCACTCCCAAGCCCCCCAAAGAAGCGACCATGACCCAAAATCAACATTGCGGCCTTGTCGCCGTCGTCGGTGCACCCAACGCCGGCAAGTCCACGCTGGTGAACGCGCTCGTCGGACAGAAGGTCGCGATCGTCAGCCCCAAGGCGCAGACGACGCGGACCAAGCTGCTCGGCGTCGCGATCGAGGGGGATGCGCAAATCCTGCTGGTCGACACGCCCGGTATCTTCGAACCGCAGCGTCGGCTCGACCGCGCAATGGTGTCGGCCGCGTGGAGCGGCACCGAGGGCGCGGACATGATCGCGCTCGTCGTTGACGGCAAGGGCGGCATCGGGTCCAAGGTCACCGCGATCGCCGGGGCGCTGAAGGATCGCCCCGAGCCGAAGATCTTGATCCTCAACAAGGTCGACGTCGCGGACAAGCCGAAGCTGCTGCTCCACGCAGAGAAGCTGAATGCGCTGATGCACTTCGCCGATACGTGGTTCGTCTCGGCTCAGACCGGCGACGGCCTGCCAGAGCTGAAGTCCGCACTCGCCGCGGCGATGCCGACGGGACCATGGCATTATCCCGAGGATCAGGTGTCCGACGCGACCGAGCGCGCGCTGGCGTCGGAGGTGACGCGCGAGCAGCTGTATCTTCAGCTGCATGCCGAGCTGCCGTACGCGAGCACGGTGGAAACCGAGAAGTACAGCGAACGCGAGGACGGATCGGTCGAGATCCACCAGCAGATCCTCGTCGAGCGCCCGACGCAGCGTGCGATCGTACTCGGCAAGGGCGGCAGCCGTATCAAGGAGATCGGTGCGCGCGCGCGGACGGAGCTGGCGGGCATCATGGGCCGGCCGGTCCACCTCTACCTGCACGTCAAGGTCAAGCCCGGCTGGGACGAGGATCGCGACGTCTACAAGGATCTGGGGCTCGACTGGGTGGAATAGGCGTCAGGCGGCGCCGAGCACCGCCTCGACCCATGCCGGCACCAGCTCGCCGGCCCGCCCGAGGCGCGTTTCGGCAAAGCTATCGCTGCCCGTTGACCGTTCTAGGTTCAGCTCCAGCGTATCGGCGCCGCAGGCATCCGCCAGCTGGACGAATCCCGCCGCGGGGTAGACCGCACCCGACGTGCCGATCGATACGAACAGGTCGGCCTGCGCCAGTGCCGTTTCGATCCGCTCCATCCGATAGGGCATCTCGCCGAAGAACACGATATCGGGCCGTAACGCCGCTGCGCCGCACGCATCGCAGCGCGACCCGACAGGCAGCGCATCTATCCAGTGCCGGCGTTCGCCGCATGCCGCGCACAGCGCCGATTGCAGCGCCCCGTGCATGTGCAGCAGACGGCGCGTACCTGCCCTCTCGTGCAGGTCGTCGACGTTCTGCGTGACGATCAGCAACTCGCCGCGCCATTCCCGGTCGAGCCGTGCCAGCGCATGATGTGCCGCGTTCGGTTCGACGGTCGCCAGCGCCGCCCGACGGAGATCGTAAAAGCGGTGTACCAGCGCCGGGTCGTGCGCCAGCGCCTCTGGCGTACACACGTCCTCGACGCGATGGCCCTCCCACAGCCCGCCCGGCCCCCGAAAGGTGGCGATACCGGATTCGGCGGAGATGCCTGCTCCGGTCAGGACGACGATATTGCGGACGCTATTCATCGGTGCAGCGTAGCTGCCATGCTGTATCGGTACAGCGGAAAAGGCACCACGTTTGGCGGACCTTGCGCGCGCTGCCTGTCCCCGGCGCATGCTTTATGCCACAAGCCGCCCATGATGTTCTCCCGCCAGCGCTTGTCCGTTTCCCGCCGTGTCGGAGGACGCGCATGACCGCGATCGGCATCTACGGCAGCAGCGGCCGCATGGGGCGTGCCATCGCCGAACAGATCGCGGCAGAGGGGGCGCGGCTGGCCGGCGGCGTCGATGCCGGCGGTGATCCGGCGGCGCTCGCGCGGGTGGCGGACGTACTGGTCGATTTCTCGACACCGTCGGCACTGGAGGCGCATCTCGCTATCGCGCGCGCCGCGGGTACACCGCTGGTGATCGGTACCACCGGGCTGACACAGGCACAGCATGCCGCAATCGATGCGGCAGCGGCGGATATCGCGGTGCTCCAGACCGGCAACACCTCGCTCGGGGTGACGCTGCTGGCGCAGCTGGTTCGCGACGCCGCGGCGAAGCTCGGCACCGATTGGGATATCGAGATCGTCGAGAGCCACCACCGGCACAAGGTGGATGCGCCGTCCGGCACCGCGATCCTGCTGGGTGAAGCGGCGGCGGCAGGGCGGGGGACGACCCTGTCCGAACTGCGCGTCGATGGCCGCGCCGGGCTGACCGGCGCTCGGACCGAGGGAACGATCGGTATGGCCTCGGTGCGCGGCGGATCGGTGATCGGCGACCATAATGTCGTGTTCGCCAGCGAGGGAGAGCGGATCGAGTTGGCGCATCTGGCGCAGGATCGCAGCATCTTTGCCAAGGGGGCCGTACGCGCCGCGATGTGGATCGCGCGGCAGCCGGCAGGGCGTTACCGCATGGGCGACGTGCTGGGCCTGTGAAGGCAACGGACCTGTGAAGAAGGCCGACGTCTTCGAGTTCTACCGGCGGCTGGCGGAGGCCAATCCGCACCCGGAAACCGAACTCGAATCGAACAATGCCTATCAGTTGCTCGTCGCTGTGGTGCTGTCGGCGCAAGCGACCGATGCCGGCGTAAACAAGGCGACGAGCGCGCTGTTCGCGAAGGTGGAGACACCGGAGCAGATGGTGGCGCTCGGGCTTGACGCGCTGAAGCAGCACATCCGGACGATCGGGCTGTTCAATACCAAGGCGAAGAACGTCATCGCCTTGTCGGAAGTGCTGATCGCGGAACATGACAGCGCGGTTCCGGCGAATCGTGCCGCGCTGGAACGGCTGCCCGGCGTAGGGCGCAAGACTGCGAACGTCGTGATGAACGTCGCGTTCGGTGCGGAGACGTTTGCCGTGGATACGCATATCTTCCGCGTCGG
Source organism: Sphingomonas sp. Leaf37 (assembly GCF_920939475.1). Classification (NCBI taxonomy): domain Bacteria; kingdom Pseudomonadati; phylum Pseudomonadota; class Alphaproteobacteria; order Sphingomonadales; family Sphingomonadaceae; genus Sphingomonas; species Sphingomonas sp. Leaf37. The sequence goes on from NZ_CAKLAX010000004.1 coordinate 354,596, forward strand.
CAACCGTACCGGTCTTGCCCGCGGCAAGACGCCGCTAGCCGTCGAGACGACGCTCGACAAAGCAACGCCGCAGCCCTTTCGCCTTCACGCGCATCACTGGCTGATCCTGCACGGGCGTTACGTCTGCAAGGCGCGGCGGCCGGAATGTTGGCGTTGTATCGTCGCCGACCTGTGTGTGTACAAACCGAAGACGCCGCCACCGAAGTCCGTTGCGGCAGATGCGGTAGCATAATCCCACTGGCGTAGCGTGCGACCCTTTGCTACGCGCCGTCTCCAGGCACCCGTAGCTCAGCTGGATAGAGCGCTGCCCTCCGAAGGCAGAGGCCACTGGTTCGAATCCAGTCGGGTGCACCACATCATCGCAGTCCCGACCATGGCGCGCTGCGCACAGCGGGGGTGAGTCTGATGACCTACCGGCACATTCTGGCCGAGGCGCGTGGCGACGTTCTGGTGCTGACGCTGAACCGGCCCGAGCGGCTGAATGCGGCGCCGCCGGCTATGTTCGACGAGCTGCGGGCCGCTCTCGATAATCTGGACGGCGCGCGCGCGGTGTTGATCGCGGGGGCGGGGCGGGCGTTCTGTTCGGGGGCGGACGTCGGCGGCGGCGCGCTGGGCAGCGACGATCCGGGCGAGACGACGTATGCGGCACTCACGCAGCATTATAATCCGACGATCACCGCCATAGCCGAACTGGGCGTGCCGGTGGTCAGCGCAGTGCGTGGCCCGGCGGCGGGAATCGGCTGCTCGCTGTCACTGGCGGTGGATTTTTGTGTGGCTAGTGCGGAGGCCTATTTTTTGCAGGCCTTCGTCAATATCGGGTTGGTGCCCGATGGCGGCGCGTCCTGGATGCTGCCGCGGCTGATCGGACGCGCGCGGGCCGCCGAGATGATGATGCTCGGCGAGCGGGTTCCGGCGGCGAAGGCGCTGGAGTGGGGAATGATCCACAAGGTCGTCGCGGACGAGGCGCTCGATACGGAAGCACTGGCGTTGGCGACCCGGCTGGCGGCAGGGCCGACGGTCGCGCTCGGGCTGATGCGGCAGGCCCTGGGCCGGGCGCTGGACAGCGACTATCCGACGGCGTTGCTGGCGGAGGCGGAAGCGCAGCGGACGGCACGCGCATCGGCGGATTCGCTGGAGGGCGGTATGGCGTTCCTTCAGAAGCGGAAGCCGGCCTTCACGGGGCGATAGAAGCGGTATGTGTCGGCGCTGACATGACCAAGAGACAAATTGCGACATAAAATCGCTGGACGGCGCGCGGTGTGCTCAGCACATGATAGGCTATGGTCCGTGTTCCTGCCCTTCTTTTCGCCACCGCGGCGCTGGCCGGTTGCACCGTCGGTCCCGATTATCGCCCGAACAGCGCCGCCGATCTCGGCGTGCCGGACGGCTATTCGGTGTCGGCACAGCAAAGCCCGGAGGATCTGACGCGCTGGTGGTCGAACTTCGACGACCCCGTGCTCGGTCAGCTGGTCGAACAATCGCGGCTCGCCAATCCCGATATCGCGCAGGCGATCGCACGATTGCGGCAGGCGCGCGAGGCGCTGGTGCAGAACCGGGCGTCGCTGCTGCCGACGCTGTCGGGTTCGGCGGGCTATCAGCGCAACGAAAATCTGCGTGGCGGCGGGCGTTCGTTCACGCTGCCGGACGGTACGGTGGTCGACACGGGCGGGGGCGGCACCAACAGCTTTTCCGCCGGTCTGTCCGCCAGCTACCAGGTCGGACTGTTCGGTGAGATCCGTCGCACGGTCGAGGCCAGCCGGGCGCAATACGAGGCGAGCGGGTTCGATTATGCGACGGTGCTGCTGACCGTCGAGAGCGAGGTCGCGCGCAATTACGTGCTGGCGCGTGCCTATCAGGCGCAGCTCGCCAATGCGCGCGCCAGTCTGGGGATACAGGACGACAATCTGGAGATCGCCGGCTTTCGCGTGCAGGCCGGGCTGGTATCCTCGGTCGATGTCGAACAGGCACGCAGCCAACGGGCGCAAACGGCCGCGACCGTCCCCCAGATCGAACAGCAATATGCCGCGTCGGTTGCGCGGCTGGGCGTACTGACCGGGCAGGCGCCAGGTGCGCTGCGCGGCGCGCTGGCGGCGGCGAAGCCGATCCCGAAGGGGCCGGCGACGGTCGGCGTCGGTATCCCGGCGGATACGTTGCGCCGGCGTCCCGACGTGCGTTCGGCCGAGCGGGCGCTCGCCGCGGCGACGGCGCAGATCGGCGTCGCCAAGGCGCGGCTGTATCCGGCGCTGGCGATCACCGGCAACATCAACACCAATGCGACCAGTATCGGCAACATCGGCGATGCGATCACCGGCGGCCTGTTCGCCGGGTTGACGCAGGCGATCTTCAACGGCGGGCGGCTGCGCAGTCAGGTCCGCGCGAGCGAGGCGGCGACCGACGCCGCACTCGCCACCTATCGCGGTACGGTGCTGACGGCGCTGGAGGATGTCGAGAACGCCATCGTCGCGCTCGAAACGGCGCGGCAGCGCGAGACTCAATTCCGCATCGCCTATGACGCCGCGAGCGCGTCGGCGATCCTCGCGCGCAGCCAGTATCGCAGCGGCCTGACCGATTTCACGACGCTCAACCAGCAGGAGGCGGCGCTGCTGTCCGCGCAGAACGGCCTCGTGCAGGCGCGGTCGGATCAGGCGACCGCGCTGATCGCGCTGTACAATGCGCTCGGCGGTGGCTGGGACGCGAGCGTCATCCCCGAAGCGCCCGATCGCGGCGCAACCCCAACTCCCGAGGGCGAGACCCGCTGATGGCCGACGAACAGATCGACGATTTCCTGGGCGTAAAGCCGGTTCCGGCATGGCGGCGCTACCTGAAATGGGTGTTCGTCGCGATCGGCGTCATCCTGCTCGCGTTGCTGCTGAAGAGCTGTTTCGGGCCGAAGGCGGAGGCTGGTTTCTCGACGCAGGCGGCCGAGCGCGGCAATCTGACGGTGACCGTGTCGGCGACCGGCAAGCTGGCGCCGACCAACCAGGTGACGGTGGGGTCGCAGCTGTCAGGGCTGGTCACCAAGGTGGTGGTCGACGTCAACGACCGCGTTACGGCGGGCCAGCCGCTGGCGTTGATCGATCCCGAACAGATCGAGGATCAGATCCGCCAGCAACAGGCGCAGATCGCGGCCAATCAGGCGCAGGTGAATCAGGCGCAGGCGACCGTCGGCGAAAGCCGCGCGCAGCTGGCGCGGCTGGAAGAGGTGTTCAAGCTGTCCGGTGGCCGCGTTCCGTCGGGAACCGAGTTGCAGACGGGCCGGGCGAACTACCAGCGCAGCGTCGCGGCGTTGCGGGTCGCACAGGCCAACGTCACCGCATCGCAGGCGGCGCTGGCGCAGAGCCAGACGCAGCGGGCGCGGGCGATCATCCGCTCGCCCGTCAACGGTGTCGTTCTGGCGCGTCAGATCGATCCGGGTGCGACCGTCGCGGCGTCGTTCAACACGCCGACGCTGTTCGTGATCGCCGAGGACCTCAGCAAGATGAAGCTGGAGGTCGCGATCGACGAGGCCGACGTCGGCGAGGTCAAGGTCGGGCAGAAGGCGAACTTCACCGTCGACGCTTTTCCTGGGCGGACGTTCCCGGCGGAGATCACGCGGGTCGATCTGGGTTCGAACCTGACGGTCAGCTCGGCGAGTTCGACCTCCACCACGACCACGACCGCGACGACCGGGCAGGTGGTGAGCTATGCCGCCGACCTGACCGTCGCCAATCCATCGCTGCAATTACGACCGGGAATGACCGCGACCGCGGACATCGTCACGTCGGACCGGCAGAACGTGTTGCTGGTGCCCAATGCGGCGTTGCGGTTCAAGCCGACCGCTGCCGGTGCGGGCGCATCGAGCGGCGGCATCGCCGGATCGCTGACCTTCCGCCCGCGCCGCGACCGGCCCGAGCGAACCGCCAAGCTGGCGCGCGGGGCGAGCCAGACGGTGTACGTCAAGGATGCCGAAGGCAAGCCGCAGCCGGTGCAGGTCGTCACCGGCGACAGCAACGGGACGATGACCGAAGTGCTGGGTGGTAACCTGAAGCCGGGGCAACAGGTGATCACCGGCCAGCTGTCGAGCGGCAGCGACGGCGCGGCGGGAGCGCGGCGGAGCGGAGCCGGCGGTCAGCGGCGGCAGGGTGCGGCCGGTGGGCAGTAAGCCAGTCGACCTTGTGCCCATGGCCTCCGGCGTAGGCTGGAGTCCACGGCTGCGGGACATGCAGGCCGACCGTCTGTCTGGTCGTGGGCGCCGGCGTGCGCCGGAGCACCGGCATGCCTGAGCCGCTCATCACGATGCGCAACGTCACCAAGGTGTACGGGATGGGCGCGACGCAGTTCCAGGCGCTGAAGGGCGTCGACCTCGATATCCAGGCGGGCGATTTCGTCGCGGTCATGGGGCCATCGGGGTCGGGCAAGTCGACGACGATGAACATCCTCGGCTGTCTCGACGTGCCGTCGGGGGGAACGTTCCTGTTCCGCGGGCATCACGTCGAGACGCTCGATCGCGACCAGCGTGCGTTGCTGCGGCGACGGTATCTCGGTTTCGTGTTTCAGGGGTTCAACCTGCTCAGCCGGACCAGTGCGCTGGAGAACGTCGAGCTGCCGCTGCTGTATCGCGGCGAGGACAAGAAGGCACGGCGGGAACTGGGCATGGCGGCGCTGGCGAAGGTCGGGCTGGATCGCTGGTGGGATCACACCCCGGCCGAATTGTCGGGCGGGCAGCAACAGCGCGTCGCCATCGCGCGAGCGATCGTGACGCAGCCCGACGTGCTGCTGGCGGACGAGCCGACCGGCAACCTCGATAGCGAACGTTCGGTCGAGATCATGGAATTGCTGACCGACCTCAACCAGAACAGCAACATCACCGTGCTGATGGTGACGCACGAGCCCGACATGGCGGCGTTCGCGCGGACGGTGATCCACTTCAAGGACGGGCTGGTCGAGCGGATCGAGGCGCAGCATCGGCCGGGTCAGATGCCGGAGCCGGAAAAGCCACTCCTCTCCGACCGAGGGGTTGGGGTTGCCGGGTCATCGGGCGCTGGTCCCGGTGAGACGCCCACCACCCCCAACCCCTCCTCTGAAGAGGAGGGGCTTTCCTGATGCTCGGGACCACGCTCATCCTCGCGCTGCGGTCGATACGGCGACATCTGTTGCGGTCGTTCCTCACCATTCTGGGTATCGTCATCGGCGTCGGCGCGGTCGTCACGATGGTGACGCTGGGCAAGGCGACGACGGCGGCGGTGCAGCAGCAGATCAGCGCGCTCGGCAGCAACATTCTTCAAATTCGGCCGGGTCAGGGCTTCGGCCGTGGTGGTGGCGGGCCGCAGCCGCCCAATTTCAAGCCGGAGGACGTCGAGGCGATCGCGCAGCAGGTCGCGGGCGTGACCGCGGTCGCGCCGCAGGCGAGCGCTTCGGCGACGGCGATATACGAGGGCGCCAACTGGTCGACCTCGATCAACGGCACGACCAGCGCGTTCCTGACGGTGCAGCCGTGGCCGCTGGCGCTGGGGCGATACTGGACGCCGGCGGAGCAGGAGGCGGGCAAGGCCGTGTGCCTGATCGGCAATACCGTGCGCCAGAACCTGTTCCGCGGGGCCGATCCGGTCGGCGCGCGTATCCGGCTGGGCAATATCAGCTGCGACGTGATCGGTGCGCTGACGACACGCGGGCAAGGCGGCTTCGGCGATCAGGACGATGTCGTGGTTATGCCGATCAAGACGGTGCAGCGGCGCTTCACCGGTAACCGCGACGTGCGCCTGATGCTGGTCGGCGTCAACACCGATTACCAGACGAGCAACGTGCAGGCGGCGATCACCGATCTGCTGCGCGAGCGGCGGCATCTGACGGGCGCGCGCGACGACGATTTCAACATCTTCGACACCAAGCAGATTTCCGACACGCTGACCGGCACGACCACGCTGCTGACCCGCATCGTCGCGGCGGTGGCGGCGATCAGTCTGGTCGTCGGCGGCATCGGCATCATGAACATCATGCTGGTGTCGGTGACCGAACGGACGCGCGAGATCGGCATCCGGCTGGCGATCGGCGCGGTCGCGCGCGAGGTGCTATTGCAGTTTCTGGTCGAGGCGGTGGCGCTGTCATGTCTGGGCGGCGTGATCGGGCTGATCATCGCGCAGGGGGTTATCCTGGCGCTGTCGCCGTTGATGCAGGTGCCGTGGACGTTCGACCTGCAGATCAACCTGATCGCGTTTGCGATATCGGCGGTGATCGGCGTGGTGTTCGGCTATTTCCCGGCGCGGCGGGCGGCGGCACTGAACCCGATCGACGCGTTGCGACACGAATAGGGAAACGCCTTCAGGTGTGACGGCGCCGGGTATACGCCTCCGGTGCGTTCACCAGCGCCCGCAACCGCTCCAGTTCCTCCGGCGTGTCGACGTCGATCAGTTCCGCGGGGTTCGTCACGACGTGCTTGCCGGCGCGGACCATGTCGCGGGCGCCGGCATCGCCCTCCAGCGTCAGCAGCGTGTCGAACCGCGCGCGGCCGAACACGGCCGGGGGCTTGGGGGAACGGCCGTCGCTGGAGGCGACGACGGCGTCCTCGCCATCTGCGGCATCCAGCAACGTACGGATGTGGCTCGCGGTGACGCGCGGCATGTCGGCAAGGGCGACGACCACCGCCTTCGCCCCGCGTGCGCGGGCGCAGTCCACACCGAGCGCGACCGATCGGCCCATCCCGAGAGCAGGGTCGTCGTTGCGGACGATGGTAAAGCCGTGCGCGGCATAATCGCAATCCGCCCGACCGACGACCGCGACGCGCTCCATGAAGGGCATGTCCTCCAGCGCCACCGCGACGTGCAGGCCGAGCGGGCGACCGAGGAACGGCTCGTCCAGTTTGCTGCCGACGTCACCCATGCGGAGCGAACGGCCGGCGGCAAGGAGGACGAGGACGCAATCCTCAGCGGCGATCATGGAACGCTCCCACCATCGCGGCGGCGATCGACAGCGCGATCTCCGATGGACCGATCGCGCCGATATCGATGCCGACCGGCGCGTCGATGCGGTCGATCTGAACCGCCGACAGCCCTGCGGCGGCGAGGCGTTCGCGGCGGGCGGCGTGGCTGCGGCGGCTGCCGAGCGCGCCGACATAGGGGGCGTTGGAGGCGAGCGCGGCGATCAGCGCGGGATCGTCGATCTTGATATCGTGGCTGAGCGTGACGACGGCGGTGGAGGGGCCGGGCTTCAGCGCCTCGATCGCCTCGTCCGGCCAGCGGTCGTCGAGGGTGACGCCGGGAAAGCGCTCTTCGGTGAGGAAGCGCGCGCGCGGGTCGATGACGGTCGTGTCGATGCCGAGCGTGGTGGCCAGCGCGGCGAGCGCCTGCGCGATCTGGACCGCGCCGACGATCAGCAACCGGCGCGGCGGGTCGTAGCGGTTGACGAACACCTCGCCCGTTTCGACCGGACGCAGGTCGCTGTGGCCGGTGGCGAGATCGGTGGTGACCGTGAGCGCCTGACCGTGGTCGCGTGCTTCGGCGATGCGATCGAACAGTTCGGGATCGAAGCCTGCCGCGGACACCGGCTGCACCATCACCGCGATCTCACCGCCGCAGGGCAGGCCGACTTCCCATGCCGCGGCATCGGCGACGCCGTAGTGCCTGAGCTGGAACGGCGCGCCAGCGATGACGTCCGCCGCCGTCTGAAGGATGTCGCTTTCGACGCAGCCGCCGGAGACGGAGCCTTCGAACCGGCCATCGGCGTGGACGAGCATGTGGCTGCCGCGCGGGCGGGGGGCCGAGCCCCAGGTGGAGACGACCGTCGCGAGGGCGAGGGGTTCGTTCCGCCAGTTGCGGGCGGCGGTGAGGACGGAATCGTTTTCGGCCATGTTCTTCTTTCCAGTTCCTCCCTCGTGAAGCGAGGCAGGGGGACCGTTCGCGTAGCGAATGGTGGAGGGGGCGGTTCCGCGAGCGACCACGTTCGTTGCTTGTCTCCCTCTGGCACGGGAGGAATGATTCAGGGGTTCGGCAATCCCGCCAGCAGCTTGTCCAGCGTTACCGGGAAGTCGCGCACGCGTATCCCGCACGCATCGTAGATCGCGTTGGCCACCGCCGCGCCGGCTCCCGAGATACCGAGTTCGCCGACGCCCTTCGCTCCCACCGGATTGGCGCTGTCGTCGATCTCCTCGATGAAATGCACCTCGATCTTCGGCACGTCGGCATGGACGGCGACGTGGTATTCGCCGAAGTCCGGGTTGGCGAAATGGCCGTTCCGGGTGTCGACCACCGCCTCCTCTCCGAGTGCGTAGGACAGGCCCCAGACCATGCCGCCGATCAGCTGGTTCGCGGCGGTCTTCGCATTCAGCACGCGGCCGATGTCGAACACGCCGAGCATGCGGCGGACGCGGACCTCGCCGGTGACGGCGTTGACCGCGACCTCGACGAAATGGGCGCCGTGGCTCGCCTGGCTGGTGCGCTTGGTTTCCGCGCCGGGACCGGTCTTGCCGGTGGCGACGATCGGGTCGCCGCGGATCAGGTCGGCGAGCGCGACGCTGCGGCCGCCGGCGGTGACGCAGCCGTCGTGCAACGTCAGGTCTTCGGGCGCGGCGTTCATCCGGCGGGCGAGTTCGGTGATGATGTCCTCGCACGCCAGCACCGTCGCCGAACAGGCGCTGCCCGCCCCGAACGACCCGCCGGAACCGGCGCTGGCGGGCAGGTCGCTGTCGCCGATGCGGACGTCGACCGATGTGACCGGCAGGCCGAGCATCTCTCCCGCGGTCTGCGCGAGGATGGTGTAGGTGCCGGTGCCGATGTCGGTCATGTCGCATTCGACCACCGCACGACCTTCGGTGTCCAGACGCACGCGCGCCTGCGCATTGACGGTGAAGTTGCCGCGCAATGCAGCCGCCATGCCGTGGCCGATCAGCCATTCGCCATCGCGGCGCTTTTCGCGGACATCCCAGCCGAAGCGGCGCGCGCCCTCGTCGTAGCAGTCGAGCAGGCGACGGGTGGAGAAGGGCTTGCCGTTGACCGGATCGACGGTGGGTTCGTTGATGCGCCGCAATTCGACGGGATCGATATCGAGCCGTTCCGCCAGCTCGTCCATCGCGCTTTCGACCGCGAAGGTGCCGATCGCCTCGCCTGGCGCCCGCACCGCGCCGGTGGCGGGCAGATCGAGGCGGATCAGGTCGGTGCGGAAGCGGCGGTTCTCGCCCGCGTAGAGCGGCAGCGAGCCGAACGGAATCGGTTCGAGGAAGCTGGCATCGTCGTTCTGCGCAGCGACGCCTTCGTGCGCGAAGGCGGTGATGCGGCCCTTGCGGTCGGCGCCGATGCGGACCCGCTGCGTCGTCGCGGAGCGGTGGTGGACGAGATAGGCCGTCTGCGCGCGGGGCAGGGCGACCTTGACCGGGCGACCGATCCGGTCGGCGGCTATCGCGGCGAGGATCACCTCCGGCCCGACGCCGGTCTTGCCGCCGAAGCCGCCGCCGACGAAGGGGGCGAGGACCCGGACATTGCTCTTGTCGATCCCTAGGGCGGTGGCGATCGTGCCGCTGGCGGAGCCGATCACCTGATTGCTGGTGCGGACGGTGAGCTTGCCGGCATCCCACGACACCGTACTGGCGTGCGGTTCGAGCGCGGCGGGGAAATGGACCGGGGTGGTGTAGCTCTGGTCGAGCGTAACCTCGGCATCGGCAAGCGCCGAGTCGAGATCGCCGATGTCGATCGCGGGAAGGAAGCCGATGCCGTGATCGGTCTGCACCGGTTGTGCGTCGCGATCGAAGCGGTTCTGGCCGGGTTCGGTGTGGACGACGACCAGTCCGGCGGCTTCGCGGGCAATCACCTGATCCTCGGCAACGACGATCGCGACGGGCTGGCCATAGTGAAAGATGGTGTCGGTATCGCTGTGCGCCTGCGCCTGCGAGTTGCTGCCGCCGGAGACGATGCGGGGATCGTCGTGGATGATCGCGATGACGCCCGACAGGGCTTCGGCTGCGGACGTATCGATGCGGGTCACGCGCCCGCTGCCGATGGGGGTGCCGACGATGGCGGCATAGGCGGTGCCGTCGGGTGCGGCTTCATAGGCGTAGGTAGCGGTGCCGGTGACCTTGGCCGGCCCCTCGACGCGGGGGATCGGTTGGCCGAGCAGGTTCTGCGTCGCGCGCGCGAGGCCGGCGGGGCGGCGCGCCCGGTCCATCATCATGTCGGTCATGCGCATCTGGTCCTTGCCCGGAGCGGGGTACGGCTAATGTAGGATGGTGCAGGCGTCGGGCAAAGATCGTGCCTCTCGCGGCTTGTCAGAAATGTGTCGTCAACACCGGCTTGTTCCGGGGTCCACCGTACGGCAGCGGAAACGCTGGAGCCTCCCGTCCTTCCCTTGCCGCACCGCGGACCCCGGAACGAGTCCGGGGTGACGGAGGATGTGGGCAATCTGATCGCACACCTGTGAGCAGAGGTCAGATGGCCGGCAAACCGTCCAGCAGCTTGTCGAGCGTCAGCGGATAATCGCGCACCCGTACGCCGGTGGCGTTGTAGATCGCGTTGCCGACCGCCGCCGCGGCGCCGCAAATGCCCAGTTCCCCGAGTCCCTTGGCGTGAAGCGGGTTGGCCTGGATATCGCGTTCGAACAGAAATTCGACCTCCAGCTGCGGCACGTCCGCGTTCACCGGGATGTGGTATTCGGCGAGGTCGCGGTTCACCACCTTGCCGTTGCGCGGATCGTGGACCAGTTCTTCCGACAGCGCCGCACCGATGCCGAAGGTCAGGCCACCGAGGCATTGCGACCGTGCGGTCTTTTCGTTGAGGATGCGACCGGCGGTGAAGACGCCGAGCATGCGCTTGACGCGGACCTCGCCGGTGACGGCGTTGACCGCGACTTCGCAGAAATGCGCGCCGTAGCTCGCCTGATTGAACGTCTTTTCCTGATGGCCGCCGGTGATTTCGCCGGTCGCTTCCATGCCCTTGCCGACCAGTTCGCGCAACGGCACGCTGCGGTTCTCGGCGATGACGAGGCCGTCCTTCAGCGTCATGCCGGCCTCATCCACGTCCATCGCCCTGGCGATCTTCTTGCGCAGCGCTTCGCACGCGAGATAGACCGACGAGCCGGACGAGGCCGCGCCCCACGACCCGCCCGACCCCGCTCCCGGCGGCGCATCGGTATCGCCGAGGTGGACGGTGACGTCCTCGATCGGCAAGCCCAGGATCTCGGCGGTGATCTGGCCGAGGATCGTATAGGTGCCGGTGCCGATATCGGTCATGTCGGTCTCGACGATCGCCTTGCCCTGACCATCGATCGACACCTTGGCAGCGGATTTCTGGAGCATGTTCGAGCGGGCCGCTGAGGCGACGCCGATCCCGTACAACCAGTCGCCGCGACGATCGGTGCCCGCAGGCTTGCGATTGCGCCACCCGAACTTCGCCGCGCCGGCGTCGAGGCAGGGGATCAGCGAGCGCGACGAATAGGGGATGTTCTTTTCGGGATCGACCGCCGGCTCGTTGCGCTTGCGCAGTTCGATCGGGTCGATGCCGATCACCTCAGCGAGTTCGTCCATCGCGCCTTCGAGCGCGATAAGGCCGACCGCCTCTCCGGGTGCACGCATCGATCCCGACAGCAGCCAGTCGAGGCGGACGATGTCGTGGGTGATCAGGCGGTTCTCGCCCTCGTAGAGGAAGTGCGTCGCCATGCCGGCCGGTTCGAAGAAATCCTCGCCCGGCAGGTTCGACGTGATCGTCTCATGGCCGATCGCGCTGAGCTTGCCGTTGGCGTCGGCTCCCAGGCGCATGCGCTGTTCGGTGTTCGAGCGGCGGACGGTGGCGTCGAACACCTGTTGGCGCGCCATTACGGCCTTCACGGGCCGGTTCAGGCGCTTGGCGGCGATCGCCGCCGCGACGCTTTCGGGGGCGATACCGAGCTTCGATCCGAAGCCGCCACCGACATAAGCCGCGACGATGCGCACCTTGCTCGCCGACACGCCGAGCGCCTTGGCGAGCTGCTGCTTGTCCGACGCGGGCATCTGGTACGCACCGTACAGCGTGAGCGCGCCGTCTTCCCATACCGCGAGGCTGGCGTGCGGTTCCATGGCGGCGGAATTCTGGCTGGGGGTGGTGTAGGTGACGTCGATCGTGTGCGTCGCCTCCGCCATCGCCTTGTCGATGTCGCCCTGGCTGTGGTGCGGCGGAATCTGCTGCGGCTTGGGCTTTTCCGCTTCTTCGCGGTGGGCGAGGAAGCTGTAGCGGCCTTCGCCGGGTTCGTAGTCGACCTTCACCTGCATCGCGGCGTCGCGGGCGACCTCGTAACTTTCGGCGATGACGATCGCGATGATCTCGCCGTGATAGGCGACGTTCTCGACCCCTTGCGTCGGTGCGGTCGTTTCGCCGCCCTGCTGGGGGTTGCGGATGAAGCTGGCGTAATCGGTGATGACGTCGATGACGCCCGGCATCGCCTTGGCCCGCTCCGCGTCGAGCGTCTTGATCTTGCCCGAACCGACGGTGGCGCGGACGAGGAAGCCATAGGCGACATTATCGAGCGCGTATTCCGCGGCATAGGTCGCCTTGCCCGACACCTTCCTGGGGCCGTCGATCCGGTCGATCGGCTTGCCGATGATGTCCTGCGCCGACGTGTCGAGCAGGCTTTCCGGATGGCTCTTGTTCATGGTGAGCGAGTTGGTGTCGCCGCTGCCGAAGCCGAACATGCCTTATTCTCCCGTCAGATCGCGCAGGGTGGCGATCAGGACCCGCCGCGCGAGCGGGATCTTGAAGTCGTTCGAGCCATAGCCCTTGGCGTCCGCCAGCAGGATGTCGGCGGCGGCGTCGAACACCGCGTCCGAGGGCGCCTGACCGATGAGCGCGGCCTCTACCGCCGGATTACGCCACGGCATGTGGGCGAGGCCGCCGAAGGCGAGGGCCGCGGTGGCGATCTTGCCATCCTCGACGCCGACCACGCCGGCGATCGAGACGAGCGCGAAAGCGTAGGAGGCGCGGTCACGGACCTTGCGGTATACCTGCTTGCCCTTTGGCGGGGCGGGCAGCTCGACATGGGTGATCAGTTCGCCCGGTTGCAGCACAGTCTCGATATTGGGCGTGTCGCCGGGCAGACGGTAGAAGTCGTGGATCGAGATGCGGCGCTTGTCGCCGTCGAACGTCTGCGTGATGATCGTCGCATCGAGCGCGCGCATCGCCACCGCCATGTCGCTCGGGTGCGTCGCAATGCAATGTTCCGACGTGCCGAGGATCGCGAGCACGCGGTTGAAGCCGCCGATCGCCGAACAGCCGGTGCCGGGCTCGCGCTTGTTGCAGGGTGTGGCGGTGTCGTAGAAGTAATAGCAACGGGTCCGCTGGAGCAGGTTGCCGCCGGTCGAGGCCTTGTTGCGCAACTGTCCCGACGCGCCGGCGAGGAGCGCACGGCTCAGCACCTCGTATTTTTCGATGACGCGCGGATCGGCGGCGAGGTCGGAGTTGGGCACCAGTGCGCCGATCGTCAGCCCACCGTCCTCGCGTTCCTCGATCTCACCGAGCGGAAGCCGGCTGATGTCGACCAGCTTTTCCGGCGTCTCGACCTGTAGTTTCATCAGGTCGAGCAGGTTGGTGCCGCCGGCGATATATTTCGCGCCGGAGACATGGGCGTCACGCACGGCGGTGTCGGCGCTATCCGCCTTGGCGTAGGTGAAGGTCTTCATGCTCCTGCCTCCACCTTGTGGCGAAGGGCGATATCGACGACGCCCTCGGCCTCCGCGACCTCCCGGATCGCATCGACGATGTTCGGATAGGCGGCGCAACGGCACAGGTTGCCGCTCATCCGTTCGCTGATCTCGCCATCGTCGAATTTCGGCGAGTCGAGGTCGCCCGACACATGGCTCGCCCAGCCTTTCCGCACCTCGTCGAGCATGCCCACCGCGGAGCAGATCTGGCCGGGGGTGCAATAGCCGCATTGATAGCCGTCATGCCGGACGAAGGCGGATTGCAGCGCATGCAGGTTGTCGGGCGTGCCGAGGCCCTCAATCGTCGTGATCTCGTCGTCCTGATGCATCACCGCGAGGCTGAGGCAGGAATTGATCCGGCGACCGTTCACCAGCATCGTGCACGCGCCGCACTGGCCGTGATCGCACCCCTTCTTGCTGCCCGTCAGGCCGAGATGTTCGCGGCACAGATCGAGCAGCGAGGTGCGGATATCGGGTTCGGCTTCGTAAGGTTGGCCGTTGATGGTGAAATGCATGCGCCGCCTCGCAGAGTTCGGGTGTCTCACCCATGTAGGATCGTGGCCCTAACGCGTCTGGCCATGATGGTTTCCGCTTTGCGAATCGCTCTCACTGCCGGGGTGCTGGCGTCGACCGCCGGACACGGGCAGGATCGCGGAATGACCGCGCCCCTGTCCGCCCCGATCGTCATCGCCCATCGTGGCGCGAGCGGGTCGCGACCCGAACATACGCTGGCCGCCTATGAACTGGCGATCGATCAGGGCGCGGATTTCATCGAGCCCGATCTGGTGCCGACCAGGGACGACGTGCTGGTCGCGCGGCACGAGAATGCGATCGGCGGCACGACCGACGTCGCGGCGCATCCGGAGTTCGCCTCGCGCCGCACGACGAAGACGATCGACGGGCAGGCGCTGACCGACTGGTTCGTGGAGGACTTCACGCTGGTCGAGCTGAAGACGTTGCGGGCGAAGGAGCGCCTGCCGCAATTGCGTGCCGACAACGTCCGATATGACGGGCAATTCGAGGTGCCGACGCTGGCCGAGATCATCGCGCTGGCGAGGCGGCGGCACGTCGGCATCTATCCCGAGACCAAGCACCCGACGTATTTCGCGCGGATCGGCCATCCCACCGACGGCCTGCTGGTCGACCAGCTGAAGGCCGCGGGATGGGACAGCGCCGACGCGCCGGTCTTCATCCAGTCGTTCGAGGTGGCGAACCTGAAGCGGATCCATGCGCTGACGACGGTGCGGCTGATCCAGCTCGTGGCGGGTCAGGGTGGGCCGGCGGACGGTGCCGCGTCGTCCTATGCTGCGATGCTGACGCCGGCCGGGCTGCGCCAGGTCGCGACCTATGCCTATGGGCTGGGGCCGGACAAGGCGCAGCTCTGGTCGGGCGACGCGCCGACGACGCTGGTTTCGGACGCGCATGCGGCGGGGCTGCGGGTGCACCCGTGGACCTATCGTGCCGAAAATGCCTTTCTGCCGGCCCGGTTTCGTCGCGGCGAGGCGCCGGGGGCACACGGCGATATCGCAGCCGAGATCGCGTCCGCGCTGCGCCTTGGAATCGACGGATTCTTCACGGATTACCCGCTAACAGGCGTGGAAACCCGCCGTGCGGTAAAGGATCATCGGTAAATGCGTATCGCTCCCCTCGTGTGTCTTCCCCTGCTGCTCGCCACCGGCGGCTGCATCAGCACCGCCGCCTCGATCGTGAAGGCGCCGTTCCAGGTCGCGGGCAAGGCGGTCGACTGGACGACGACGAGCCAGGAGGAGGCGGACCGGAACTACGGCCGCAAGATGCGCAAGCAGGAGGCGAAGGAAGGCCGCGAGCGCAAGGAGGCGGCGAAGCAGTGCCGCCAGCATCCCGACGACCGCCGGGCATGCGAATATTCGGGGTATCGCGCGGGGTATTGATCTGCGGCCTGGAGGGCGAGCGACGGAGCCGTCCCTACCGGTCCTGTACTACCGCATCGTCCGCCAGCGCCGCCGCCACCGCGATCAGCACCTCGGGGTGGATGTGCACGCCGAGATGACCGCTGTTCACCTCGACCGCCCGTGCGCTCGGATCATGGCAGATGAAGCCGTTGACGAAGCCGTCGCGCGGGCTCCAGATCGCGGTGCAGGGAACGGGGAGCGGCGCGGCGATCGCTTCGCTGCGGGCGATCACGGCAGGGTCGTCGACGCGCTCGCCGGTCGCCCATTCGAAGGCGCGCCACACGTTGGTGGCGCGGCCGCTGCCGGCGTAGGGCGAGCTGACCGTCACGACACGCGCGACCAGTTCCGGCCGGCGGTGGGCGACGAGCCGCGCCATGATGCCGCCCAGACTGACGCCGACCAGCGTGACGGGGCCTGCCAGCGCGTACAGCGCCTCGACCCGGGCGATCAGGCGTTCGGCATCGATACCGACGCTCTTGATGCCGAGGTTGCGGCCCAGCCCCCAGCCTTCCGCGCGATAGCCGATGCCGGTGAGGAAGCGGCGCAGCACGATGCTGGACCCGTCGGCGTCGAACAGCCCGGGCAGGATCATCACCGCGCCGCCGCGCCCCTGCGGCACCGCCGCCAGCGCGGCGGCATGACGCCAGCGGGTCGCCAGCATCCATGCGACGCGCGGGACTTCGCTTGCCGCCAACGCCTTGGGCGGTGGCGGCGGCGCGAGGAAGCCGGTGCCGATCCGCGCGTGCGGCGGCGTCCGGTCCTGCCACCGGGCGAGGCCGGCCTGCAATCGGGCTAGAACCATCCGAGCACCGTCACCGGAAACGGGGTCCAGCGACCGACGCGTATGCCGGCCTGACGCAGTGCATCGCCGACCCATGCGTTGCAGGTGTGGATCGCGTCGTAATGGCCGGTGCCCGCGTAGAATGCATCGTTGGCGCCGTAACCCCGATACCGCTCGCGCGAGGGCGCGAAGCTGGCCCGGATGTATGCCGCGAGGCGGCGGTATTCCGTCGGGCGCAATACGATGCTGCGCACGTTACCGGCCAGTCGGGGCGCCGGGACGTGCTCGACGTGCAAGAGCGTCGCATCGCTGCCGCGCGCGGCGGCGAGGACGGTGCGCGGGCGCAAGTCCGCCCAGGTCGCCGTGTCGAGGAAGAAGGCGCGCTCGCCCCAGCCGATCGCGAGATGGTCATAACCGGCATAACGCGGATCCGCGAGGTCTGCTCCCGGTGCCAGTCCGCGCCAGTCGATGCCGCCCGCAACCTTGGGCACGACGATGCCGACGTGGATGCCATTCGATTCGACGTAGATGCGCACGCCCTGCGCCGGTGGCCGCCAGCCCGCGTTCGCCGGGATCGCACCGCCGATCAGCCCCGCGGTCCCGTATCCGCCAAACAGCAGCGCCAGCAGCATCGCCGCGCGGCCCAGCCAGCGGCGCAGGATCATGGCGGGGACACGACTTGGTATCATTCGAAACCTTATGCTAGGCCTTGGTCATGGCAGATGAATCGCACGCTCTCGATACGCCCCCCACCGGTGCCGCGACCGACTGGACGATCGATCAGGACTGGCAGCATTACAGCGCCGAGGATCACGCGACCTGGGATACCCTGTTCGCGCGTCAATCCCAACTGCTTCCGGGGCGCGCGTCGGAGGCGTATCTGCGCGGGCTGGATGTGCTCAAGCTGTCGAAGCCGGGTATTCCCGATTTCGCCGAGCTGTCCGAACGGCTGATGAAGCTGACCGGGTGGCAGGTGGTGGCGGTGCCGGGGCTGGTGCCGGACGACGTGTTCTTCGATCACATGGCCAACCGGCGCTTCGTTGCGGGCAACTTCATCCGGCGGCCCGACCAGCTCGATTACTTGCAGGAACCCGACGTGTTCCACGACGTCTTCGGCCATGTGCCGATGCTCGCCGACCCGGTGTTCGCCGATTATCTGGAAGTCTATGGCCGTGGCGGTCAGCGCGCGCTGGGGCTGGACGCGCTGAAATATCTGGGGCGGCTGTACTGGTACACCGTCGAATTCGGCCTGATCCGCGAAGGCGACGGGCTGAAGATCTATGGGTCGGGTATCGTGTCGAGCTATGCCGAAAGCCAGTTTGCGCTCGACGATCCCAGCCCCAACCGGATCGGGTTCGACATCGCGCGGGTGATGCGGACCGAATACCGGATCGACGATTTCCAACAGAATTACTTCGTGATTCCCAGCTTCGACGAATTGTTGCGGGTGACGGTCGAAACCGATTTTGCGCCGCTGTACGAGCAGTTGAAGGCGCAGGACGATATTCCGGTCGCGGCGATCGTCGCGGGCGACGAGGTCATGACGCAGGGGACGCAGCGGTATGCGCGGATGAAGGCGCGGGGGTAAGGTTCGCCTCACGATCGTCATTCCCGACCGCGCGGGAATGACGATCATCGGCCGGTATGGGCTTACAGATCCAGCGCCCAGCCGTCGCGGCCGTTGGGATCGAACGGCGCGGTCGGGACGTATCGCTCCGCCCCGGCGGTGAGGCGCAGGACGGTCCAGTCGCCGCGGCGATCGATCGCGTCCAGCGTGCAGCCGCAGGCCGCATAGGCGGCGACCACCGTCTCGCGCTGCGTTTCCAGCAGGCCGGCGAGCACGATCGTCGCACCCGCATCGGCGATCGCTGCGAGTTCGGGCGCCATCGACACCAGCGGGCCAGCGAGGATGTTGGCAATGACGAGGTCGAAAGGGGCCTGCGCATCGATGTCCGGATGACGTGCGCCGTCCGCGACGAACAGGTCGACACCCTCGACGGCGTTCAAGGCGGCATTCTCGCGCGTCACGTCCACCGCAACCGGATCGATATCGGTGGCGACCACCTGCGCCTGCGGCCAGAGATCGACCGCGGCGAAGGCGAGCAGACCGGTGCCGGTGCCGACGTCGATCACCTTGGCGAAACGCGCGCCAGCCACCTCCAGCGCGTCGAGCATCGCCAGGCAGCCACTGGTCGTGCCGTGGTGACCGGTGCCGAACGCCTGTCCCGCCTCGATCAGGAAAGCGCGGCCGCCTGCCGGCACATCCGCCGGATGCGCACTGGTGTGGACCACGAAGCGTCCCTCCCGGATCGGTTCGAGGCCGGACTGGCTCAGCGTGACCCAATCCTCGTCGGCAAGCCGCACGACGACGGGATCGTTGGCAGAGGCGCTTGGCACCAGCGCATGGAGGTGCGCGAGCATCGTCGCATCGGGCTCATGCTCCATATAGGCATCGAGCCGCCACCGTTCGACGTCGTCCTCGACCTCCTCCGTCGTCATCAGCACGGCCTCGATCGCAAGGTCTGACGCGCTGTCGATCGCCTCCGCCTCGGCACGGGTGCAGGGCAGGGTGACCTTCCACGATTCAGCGGACATAGCTGGCGCCGTTCACGTCGAGCACCGCACCCGTCATCGATGCCGGCGCGTCGAGCGCACAGAACCGGGCGACCGCGGCCACCTCCTGCGGATCGGCGACCTTGCCGAGCGGGATGTCGGCGAGCAACTTGTCGCCGCCGCGGCTGGCAAGGTAATCGTCGGCCATGCCGGTCATCGTGAAGCCGGGGCAGATCGCGAAGGCGAGGATGCCTTCCTTCGCATAGCCGCGTGCGATCGTCTTGGTCATCGCGACCATGCCGGCCTTGGCGGCGGCGTAATGCCAATGCGCGGGGCTGTCGCCACGATAGGCCGCGCGGCTGGCGATGTTGACGATACGCCCGCCGGTGCCGCGCTCCTGCCAGTGGCGGACGGCAAGGCGGCAGAGTTCGGCGGAAGCGGTCAGGTTGATCCGCATCGTCTGCTCCCAGTCCGCGACCCAGTCGTCATGCTCGCGGTCGAGGGGGTTGGCTTCGAATACGCCGGCGTTGTTAATCAGCACATCGATCGTTCCGCCTGCCTGATCGAGCGCGGCCTTCCACAGTGCCAGCGGTGCGGCGGGGTCGGCGAAATCGGCGGGGATGCCGCTACGGGTGCCGTGGCCGATGACGGCAGCGCCGGCACCGGTAAGCGTTTCGAAGATCGCCGCGCCGATGCCGCGGCTCGATCCGGTAAGGAGCATGGACATGGCGGCGGCATTAAGCCGGGGCACCGCCAGCGCCAACCTGAATCCTCCCCGGCTTGCCGAGGGGAGGAAGCTCCATTTTCAAAACTTCGCCGCGTCACTCCCCGTTGCGGATGCGGATCGAGGTTAGCCCACGCTCGCCGAGAAGCTGTCCGCGGAGGCCCGCAACTGGCCCAGCCGGTCGCCCACCTCGCCAAAGCCGGCGCCCAGACTGTCGATCTCGCCTGCCACCGCCTGCGTATCAGCCCGGATCGCATCGATCGTATGCGACATCGAATCCGCCGCCAGCGCGGTCTGGTCGACGGCGGCGGTAATCGCGGTGACGGTGTGGGCCTGCGCCTCCATCGCAAATCGGATGCGGTCGGCACTCTCCTGTACCTCGGCGACGGTCGCCTCGATACTCGCGTTGGTCGCCACGGTCGTGCGGGTCGCATGCTGGATCGCGGCGATCTTGGCGGCGATGTCGTCGGTGGCGCGAGCGGTCTGGTTGGCGAGGCTCTTCACCTCCTGCGCGACGACGGCGAACCCGCGGCCGGCGTCGCCTGCGCGTGCCGCCTCGATCGTCGCGTTCAGCGCCAGCAGGTTGGTTTGGCCGGCGATCGCCCGGATCAGGCCCAGGATCGATTCGATCGACTGGGCGTGATCGCTGAGCAATTCGCTCGCGCGCACCGCGTCGCCGGCATGGCCGCTGGCACGCAGCGCGATGGCGGCGGCCGAATCGACTTCGGTCCGGGCGTCCTCGATCGCACGGATCAGCCCGGCGGCGGTCTGTGCCGCCTCGCGCATCGCGACGGCGGACTGTTCGGCGGCGGCAGCGACCTCGCTCGCCTTGCCCAGCACCTCGCGGGTCGAGGCGGAGGCGGCGTTGGCCTGCACGCGGATGCGCGCGCCGAGCGTCGCCGCGCCTTCGATCGATGTGGCGATGCTTTCGCGGAACGCCGCGGATCGCGTCTGGCGTTCCTGTCGGGCCGCTTCGGCCTGCAACGTGGCGAGATGGCCGGTCATCAGGTCCGATTCGACGAGCGCGGTACGCTGTACGGCGTCGCAAAGCCGGATCAGTCGCGGGGTATCGCCGACGCAGCGCTGCTCCAGCGTCGCCAGGGTGAAGCTGTGCGATTGCGCCAGTGCCGCCTGCAGCGTCGGCAGGGGCACGCCGGATTGCATCGACTGTTCGGCATGCTGGATCGCGACCCGCACCCATGCCTCGTCGAACGGCGCACTGTATTTGAGAAAGGCGTAACGGGCGCTTTCGCGCACGCGACGTTCCAGCCGCTCGGCCGTGAAGACATGGCGAATATGCCGGGTCGCGGGCAAAGAGAGGTAATGCCGCCAGAATCGATCGGCGATCTGGCGATAATCCTCTCCGTCCAGCAGCGTGCAGATGTCGCGGCAGGCTTCCGCGATCAATCCGTCCCAGTCATACTCGCCCAGGTGCTCGACGATCGTGCGCCGCGCCGGCGTTACGGTTTCCGACAGCAACGCGCGTGCCATTCAGTCATCCTCTCCGTCCTCACGCAGCGACCTTTGCGACGAATTCGCCGGCGCTGTTCTTGAGGGTGTTCAATCGTCCGTCGAGCCGGTCGAAACCGCGGCCGACGCTGTCGATCTCGGCCGCGACCGTTTCGGTGTCCTCGCGGATCGCGGCGATCGTGCTCGACATCGAATCGGCGGCGAGGGCGGTCTCGTCGACCGCTGCGGTGATCGCGGTGACGGTTTGCGCCTGCGCCTCCATCGCATAGCGGATGCGGTCGGCGCTTTCCTGTACTTCGGTCACCGTCGTCTTGATGCTGGCGTTGGTCTCGACGGTCGATCGCGTCGCCGACTGGATCGAAGCGATTTTGGCGGCGATATCGTCGGTGGCACGGGCGGTCTGGTTGGCGAGGCTCTTCACCTCCTGCGCGACGACGGCGAACCCGCGACCGGCGTCGCCGGCGCGCGCCGCCTCGATCGTCGCATTGAGTGCCAGCAGATTGGTCTGGCCGGCGATGTCGCGGATCAGACCTAGGATCGATTCGATCGACTTGGCATGGTCGCTCAACGCCTCGGACATGCCGACCGCGTTGGTCGCCTGCACGCTCGCGCGACTGGCGATCTCGGCGGCGGCTTCCACTTCGGTACGGGCGTCCTCGATGGCGCGGATCAGGCCCGCGGCGGTCTGTGCGGCTTCGCGCATCGCGACGGCGGATTGTTCGGCGGCGGCAGCGACTTCGCTCGCCTTGCCCAGCATGCCGCGCGCGGAGCCGGAGCTGCGTTCGGCCTGCTCGCGCAGGGCATGACCCTCATCGGTCGCGGTTTCGACCGCGGTGGCGATGCCCTCGCGGAATTCGGATGCAAGGCGTTCGCGCGCGATGCGGGCGTTATAATCGGCAAAGCCGGCGAACAATTCGACGGTCAGCTCGGTTTCCATTCCGAACAGCCGCATCAGCGCGTCAGTCAGCGCGTGCTGGCGCGCATCATCGATGGGCAGGCGGGCGCGCAATGCCTTCAGCGCGGCGCGGTCGCTGGCGCAGGACATCGCCAGTACCTCCATCGTCGAGACACCGGCACGATATGCGGAGGCGACCGCCCGCTCCAGCGACTCGACCCACAGCCGGCCGTCGAGCTGGCAGAAGCGGTTGCGCAGATACGTGACGCCGGCGGTGACGCGACGTTCGTTCTCCAGCGGGGTCCATTCGGCGGCACCGGGATTGGCGTGACGCCAATGCGCCCAATAGGCCTCGACGATGTCGCCCGCATCGGGTTCGATGATCGTCCACAGCTCGGCGGCGCGTTCGACGAGCGTGTTCTCGCCTCCGTCGAAAGCCTTGATCCGGCTCTTCAGGTCGATCGCGGCGGCTATACTGGCCGGCGGTGGCATTGCGATGTCGGACAAGGGCGGCTCCGGCGATTGACGTACGTTTGTGTCGCCGGTTCTAACGCTGGGTGGTTAATGGGGAGTTAGAGTGGCGCCGATGGGTTGCATCGCAGCAAGGCAGGCCTAATAGGCAATGCATTCGATTTTGCCCGAGGACCGTTCATGGCATCCCGTAATCCGGCGCGTCCGCGCAGCCCGCATCTCTTTTCGGGCTTCCTGAAGCTCCACTACAGCTGGGGGCCGCATATGCTGGTCTCTATCCTCCACCGTGCGACCGGGTCCGGCATGGCGACGGTCGGCACGCTGCTGCTCGTGTGGTGGCTGGCCGCGATCGCAGCGGGGGCGGAGGCCTATGCGACGTTCCGCGACGTGTTCACCACCGATGCCGGCAACCTGAACGTACTCGGCTGGCTGGTCGGCGTCGGCATGACCTATGCGTTCTTCACGCATATGCTGAACGGCGTCCGCCACCTCGTCATGGATGCGGGCGCGGCATTCGAACTGAAGCGCAACAAGATGTTCAGCCTGATCGTGATCGCTGGCGGGTTCGTCCTGACCGCGGCGTTCTGGCTTTATCTGGGGATGAAGTAATGGGTTCGGGCACCAGCATCGGCCGCGTCCGCGGCCTCGGCAGCGCCAAGGAAGGCGCGCATCACTGGTGGCGTCAGCGCGTCACCGCGGGGTCGAACCTGTTCCTGACGCTCTGGTTCGTCTTCGCCGTCGCGCGCATGCCCGGGTACGATTACGAAGCGGTCCACAGCTGGTTGCGCAACAGCTGGGCGGCAATTCCGATGATCCTGCTGATCGTGTCGGTCTTCTATCATTTCCGGCTGGGTTTGCAGGTGGTGATCGAGGATTACCAGCATGACGAGAAGCGGGTCGCCGCGATGCTGCTGCTCAACTTCTTCACCGTCGCGACCGCCGCGACCGCCATCTTCGCGATCCTCAAGGTCGCCTTCGGAGCCGCCGCATAATGGCATCGTCAGCACCCGCCTATAAGATCATCGACCACACCTATGACGCCGTCGTCGTCGGCGCCGGCGGCTCCGGCCTTCGCGCGGTCATGGAATGCGCGCAGAACGGCCTGAAGACCGCCTGCATCACCAAGGTGTTCCCGACGCGCAGCCACACCGTCGCGGCGCAGGGCGGCATTGCCGCCAGCCTCGGCAACATGGGTCCCGATCACTGGACCTGGCACATGTTCGACACCGTCAAGGGCTCCGACTGGCTCGGCGACCAGGACGCGATCGAGTACATGGTCCGCGAGGCACCGGCCGCGGTGTACGAGCTGGAGCATGCCGGCATGCCCTTCAGCCGCACGGACGAGGGGCGTATCTACCAGCGCCCGTTCGGCGGCATGATGCAGAACATGGGCGAAGGTCCGCCGGCGCAGCGCACCTGCGCCGCCGCCGACCGTACCGGTCATGCGATGCTGCACACGCTTTACCAGCAGTCGCTGCGCTACGATGCCGACTTCTACGTCGAATATTTCGCGCTCGATCTGATCATGGAGAACGGCCAGTGCCGCGGCGTCGTGGCGTTGTGCATGGAGGATGGTTCGATCCATCGCTTCCGCAGCCACAACACCGTTCTGGCGACGGGTGGCTACGGCCGTTGTTACTTCTCGGCGACCTCGGCGCACACCTGCACCGGTGATGGCGGCGGCATGGTGCTGCGCGCCGGCTTGCCGTTGCAGGACATGGAGTTCGTCCAGTTCCACCCGACCGGCATCTATGGTGCGGGCGTGCTCATCACCGAGGGTGCGCGCGGCGAGGGCGGCTATCTGACCAACTCCGAGGGCGAGCGCTTTATGGAGCGTTATGCCCCGTCGGCGAAGGACCTCGCGTCGCGCGACGTCGTCAGCCGCTCGATGGCCATGGAGATGCGCGAAGGCCGCGGCGTCGGCAAGAACGGCGACCACATCTTCCTGCACCTCGACCATATCGATCCCAAGGTGCTGCACGAGCGCCTGCCGGGCATCACCGAAACCGGCAAGATCTTCGCCGGCGTCGACCTGACCCGCCAGCCGCTGCCCGTCACGCCGACGGTGCATTACAACATGGGCGGCATCCCGACGAACTTCCATGGCGAGGTCGTCAACCTCGTCGACGGCAACCCGGACACCGTGGTGCCGGGCCTGTTCGCGGTGGGCGAGGCGGCGTGCGTCTCGGTGCATGGTGCCAATCGCCTCGGCTCGAACTCGCTGATCGATCTGGTCGTGTTCGGCCGCGCCACCGGCAAGCGGATCGCCGACATCTGCAAGCCCAACGGCACGCACAACCCGCTGCCCAAGGGTTCGGAAGAGCTGTCGCTGACCCGCCTCGACAAGTTCCGCAACGCGTCAGGCAGCATCCCCACTGCGGAAATCCGCGGCGAGATGCAGCGGACGATGCAGAAGCATTGCGCGGTGTTCCGCGACAACGCGCTGCTGACCGAGGGTCAGTCGCTGATGTCGGGCATCTACAAGAAGATGGCGGACGTGCAGGTCAACGATCGCAGCCTGATCTGGAACACCGATCTGATCGAGACGCTGGAGCTCGACAATCTGGTGGCGCAGGCGGTGGTGACGATCGATTCGGCGGCGAACCGCAAGGAATCGCGCGGCGCGCATGTGAACGAGGATCATCCCGACCGCGACGACGCCGGCTGGATGAAGCACACGATCACGACCTTCACCGGCTGGGGCGGCGTCGGCGGCGCGACTGCGATCGATTACCGCCCGGTGCACGACTACACGCTCACGGATGATGTCGAGTACATCAAGCCGAAGAAGCGGGTGTACTGATCTTCTTCTGAAAGCCCCTCCCCTTCAGGGGAGGGGTTGGGGTGGGGCGTGTCTTATTGAGCGTGCCCCGATGACTCCTCCACCCCAACCCCTACTCTGAAGAGGAGGGGCTTTTTTGTGCTCAGCCCAGCACCAGCGGCGCATGCCGGTCGACCAGCACGCTGCTCGCGGCGTTCAGGCCGACCACTTCCACCGCGATGCCATGCGCGCGTAGCTTGGAGACCACGTCCTCCAGCGCGGCCACTGCGGTAATGTCCCACAGATGCGCCGCGGTCAGGTCGATCCGCACCCGCGCCGCATCGTCCCGCAGGTCGAACCGGTCCGCGAAGATCTCCGCACTCGCGAAGAATACCTGTCCCGACACGTCGTACGTCCGGGTGTCGCTCGCGGCATCGTAGCCGACGCGAACCTCCATCATCCGCGTTACCTTGAATGCGAAGAACACGCCGCTCATCAGCACGCCGACCGCGACGCCCATCGACAGGTCGTGCGTCGCCACCGTCACCGCGACCGTCGCGAGCATCACCAGCCCCGACACCTTGGGATGCCGGCCGAGATCGCGCAGCGAGCCCCAGGCGAAGGTGCTCGCCGACACCATGATCATGATCGCGACCAGCGCCGCGACCGGCACCTGCGCCACCCACGGGCGCAGCGGCACCATCACTACCAGCAGGAACACGCCCGCCACCAGCGTCGACAGCCGCCCGCGCCCGCCATAGCGGACATTGCCGACCGTCTGCCCGATCATGCCGCAGCCGGCGATGCCGCCGAAAATCCCCGCCGCGACGTTGGCGAGGCCAAGGCCGGTGCATTCCTGCGCCTTGTCGCTGTTGCTCTCGGTCAGTTCGTCGACGACCTTGGCGGTCATGAGGGATTCGAGCAGGCCGACCGCGGCCATCGCCAGCGCATAGGGCGCGATGATGCCGAGGGTGCGCCACTCGACCGGCAGGGCGGGCAAAGCGAAGTGCGGCAACGACGCCGGCAATCGCCCGAGGTCGGCGACGGTATGCAACGGCATCGGAAAGGCGATGCTGATCGCGGTCAGCACGACGATGCAGATCAGCGGCGAGGGGATCGCGGTCGTGATGCGGGGCAGGAGGTAGATGATCGCGAGGCCCAGCCCGACCATCGCATAGGTGTGCCAGCTGACGCCCAGCATCTGCGGCACCTGCGCCGAAAAGATCAGGATCGCCAGCGCGTTGACGAAGCCCGTTCGCACCGACTTCGAGACGAAGCGCATCAGCACGTCGAGCTTGAGCAGCCCGAACACGATCTGGAACACGCCCGCCAGGATCGTCGCGCCGAGCAAATAGGACAGGCCATGGCTATGAACGAGCGCCGCCGCCACCAGTGCGACCGACCCGGCCGCGCCGGAAATCATCGCGGGCCGCCCGCCGAACACCGCGATGACGATGCCGATGACGAACGAAGCGAACAGGCCGACTTCGGGATCGATGCCGGCGACGAAGGAGAAGGCGATGACTTCGGGGATCAGCGCGAACGTGCCGACCATACCGGCGAGCACGTCGCGGCGCGCATTGGCGGCACCGCTGTACCATTCGGCACGATAGCGGGAGAGGGACAGGGTCATGGAGAAAATCCGCATGGACCGCACGAACCGGCATCGCGTCATGGCGATGGGATGATGTTGCGTGCGGTATCATGTTGTCCGGCGGATCGGCGGCCGGAATAGCCACCCGGATTTGCACCGGGTCCTTGCGAATAGCGCCCCGATACCGCGCCTCATGCCGGGGCGCAACATGCCTGTTGGACGCGGACAGTCCCGTCGTCGACGCAACCCGTTGATCCGTAACCACGCGACGGGCGTCGAAAAAATTCGCTGTCCTATTTGGAAATGCCATGATCCCCCGACCTGCACAGCAGGGGAGCCGCATCATGACCATCGCCGCGCTTGTCGACCAGATCATCGCTCGCGAAGGGGGGTATGTCGATCACCCCGCCGATCGGGGCGGGGCCACGCGATGGGGCATAACCACGGCGGTCGCGCGCGCCAATGGCTATCACGGCGCGATCCGCGATCTGCCCCGGCCGGTCGCCGCCGCAATCTATGAAACGGTTTATTGGCGCACGCCGCGCTTCGACCGGATCGCGCTGCGGGCTCCCGCGCTCGCCGCCGAGATGTTCGATACCGGCGTCAACATGGGAACGGCGGTGGCCACCGGTTTTCTCCAGCGCGCACTCAACGCGCTCAACCGGGGGGCGAGCGATTTTGCGGACCTGACGCTGGATCAGATGGTCGGTTCGCATACGCTTGCCGCGCTGGATGCCTTCCTGATCCGTCGTGGTACGCCGGGCGAGCGGGTTCTCGTCAAGGCGATCGATGCGTTGCAGGGCGAACGCTACCTCTCGCTTACCGAACGTCGCCCGGCAAACGAAGCCTTCCTGTATGGCTGGCTCGCGGAGCGGATCGCATGACGCCGCGGGACCCTTGGGTCAGTCGCGCACGCCCGGCATTCCTCTACGTAATGTATGCGCTGCTGCTCTGGTCCATCCCGATCGGCGTCATCGCAGCCGTCAGTCCGGCGACGGCTGCGGCGATGGCGCGGGGAATGGGGGCGTATCTGTCGGCGATCCCGGAGCCATTGTACGCGCTCTTCGGGACCGGGTATCTGGGATACACCGCCGCCCGGGCCTGGGGGAAGGCGCGGGGGGTGGAGCTGTAGGGTTTGTTCACGCGAAGGCGTGAAGAAGGTTGGTTCACGCGGAGACGCGGAGACGCGGAGAGGATGCGCCGCAGGCTGTACGTCTCTGAGCAGCCGCTTCGGCGTTGAAGGGCTGCGCCGCAGCCAATCTCGATCTCCGCGTCTCCGCGTCTCCGCGTCTCCGCGTCTCCGCGTGAACCAACCTTCTTCCTCTTCGCGGCTTGGCGTCTCCGCGAGAACGACCCCTTCTTCACCCCGCCCCTTTGCACCCCACCCTCCGCCACCCTACATCTCGCATCATGAGCGGGAACGATCCAAATTCCATGCCGGTCTGGCATGGCACCACCATTTTGTCGGTCAGGCGCAACGGCAAGGTCGTCGTCATCGGCGACGGCCAGGTTTCGATGGGCCAGACCGTGATGAAGCCCAATGCCAAGAAGGTTCGACGCCTCGGCGCGGACGGACAGGTCATCGGCGGGTTCGCCGGAGCGACCGCCGACGCCTTCACGCTGTTCGAGCGGCTCGAGGCGAAGCTGGAGCGCCATCAGGGCAAGCTGATGCGTGCCGCGGTCGAGCTGGCGAAGGACTGGCGCACCGACAAATTCCTCCGCAATCTGGAGGCGATGATGATCGTCGCCGACAAGGACGTGACGTTGATCCTGACCGGCAACGGCGACGTGCTGGAGCCGGAGAATGGCGTCGCCGCGATCGGATCTGGCGGCAATTACGCGCTCGCCGCCGCCCGCGCGCTGGTCGATTACGAGGCGGATGCCGAGACCGTATGCCGCAAGGCGATGGCGATCGCTGCCGAAGTCTGCGTCTACACCAACGATCGCACGACGATCGAGCTGATGGACAGCGACACGTAACGCCGGAAAGCCCCTCTCCTTCAGGGGAGGGGTTGGGGTGGGGCCTGTCCAAAACGGCTGCCGCCCATGAGTCCTCCACCCCCTACCCCTCCTCTGAAGAGAAGGGGCAAGAAGAAACCCATGAACCAGAATCTCACTCCCAAGGCGATCGTCGCCGCCCTCGACGCCCACATCATCGGCCAGCGCGATGCCAAGCGGGCCGTTGCGGTGGCGATGCGCAATCGCTGGCGGCGGCAGCAGCTTTCCGCCGATCTGCGCGACGAAGTGACGCCCAAGAACATCCTGATGATCGGGCCGACGGGCTGCGGCAAGACCGAGATCAGCCGCCGGCTCGCCAAATTGGCCGATGCGCCGTTCGTGAAGGTCGAGGCGACCAAGTTCACCGAGGTCGGCTATGTCGGCCGCGACGTAGAACAGATCGCCCGCGACCTCGTCGAGGAAGCGATCCGGCTGGAAAAGGAACGCCGCCGCGTCGCAGTGAAGGACAAGGCGGAAGAGGCGGCGATGAAGCGCCTGCTCGACGCTCTGGTCGGCAAGGACAGCAGCCAGGCGACGCGCGAGAGCTTCAAGCAGCGCTTCGCCGACGGCCACCTCGACCAGACCGAGATCGAGATCGAGCTGGAACAGGCCCCCGCCATGCCGTTCGAGGTGCCGGGCGGCGCACCGCAGATGATCAACCTCGGCGAAATGATGAAGTCGTTCGGCGGCGGCCAGCAGCTGAAGCGTCGCAAGATCAGCGTGCGCGCAGCGTGGGACAAGCTGGTCGAGGAAGAGGCCGACAAGCGGCTCGACCAGGACGAGGTGAGCCGGACCGCGCTGGCGGACGCAGAAGCGAATGGTATCGTCTTCCTCGACGAGATCGACAAAATCGCGGTCAGCGACGTGCGCGGCGGATCGGTCAGTCGCGAAGGCGTGCAGCGCGACCTGCTGCCGTTAATCGAGGGGACTACGGTGGCGACGAAATATGGGCCGATGAAGACGGACCATATCCTGTTCATCGCCAGCGGCGCGTTCCACGTCGCCAAGCCGTCCGATCTGCTGCCCGAGTTGCAGGGCCGCCTGCCGATCCGGGTGGAGTTGAAGGGGCTGACCGAGGAGGATTTCATTGCGATCCTGTCGGACACCAAGGCCTCTTTGCCGGCGCAATACAAGGCGCTGCTGGCGACCGAGGGGGCCGTAGTGAGCTTCACTGACGATGGTATCGCGGCGATCGCGCGGATCGCGGCGGAGGTGAACGGGCAGGTCGAGAACATCGGCGCGCGCCGTTTGCAGACGGTCATGGAAAAGCTGCTGGAGGACGTCAGTTTCGATGCCGAGGACCGGTCCGAGCCGGTGATCGTGGATGCCGCCTATGTCGATCGGCAGCTGGCGGGGATCGCACGGAACACGGATTTGAGCCGGTTCGTGCTGTAACGCACGGCCTGCCGCGCGCTATTTCTTCACCTTCGTGTACGGCGTGAATTCGGTGAAGCGGCAATAGGCCGAGGGAATGCTTGTCCCCGGCGTCAGCACGCGGAAGCGATCGTTGCGGCATAACTGACCGCCATAGATCTCGACGATGAGCGTGTTGAGCGGTTCGAGCGAGGGACAGGCCCCGACCGGCCCCGTCTTCCACACGCGGTTTCCCGCGCCCTCGGTATACAGGATCGTATTACGGTCAATGATCGACGGACCGTTGGTCTGGGGCACGCTGATGCAGCGCGCCGCCGGTCCCGCCACGCGCCCCGCCAGCGGATCGGATTTGGCGGCCAGCAGTGGCATCGCAAGGGCGGCGATCAGAAGCGGCGTCCTCATGGTGTCACGACCCCTTGCTGTAGCGGACGAACGGACCGAACGAGCAGCTGCCGGTCAGAATGCGCGAGACGCTGTCGACCGTGGTGCCGATATCGCCGCGGCAAAGCTGGCCCGTGGTCAGGCGCGTGATGAGGATGTCACCGCGGCCGACGCGTTCGCACCCGCCCGCGGTATCGGTGCGAAACTTCAATCCGCGGCTGACGGTGTAGACGAGGGTGGGGCCATAAGCCTGTACCTGCGTCGTCGGATAGCGCGGCAGGCAGTTGTTGGACGGACCCGGCGTCAGTCCCGCCAGCGCCTGTTCGAGCTTCGCCGCGGCGGCTGCATCCGCCTGCTGTGCGGCGAACCGCTCCTTCGGCGTCTGTGCGCAGCTGGCGAGGGCAATCGCGACTGCGGTGGCGAGCCATGGTCTCATGGTCATCAATCTCTCCTTCGCGCGGCGGGGATACGGTTCAGCCGCGAAACTCGTCCTTGCGCCGACGCAGATCGCCGAGTTCTTCCGGCGTCAATGCCCGCAGGAACGGATTGGTTGCCCGCTCCAGTCCGATCGTCGTCGGGATGGTCGGTTCGCCGCGTTCGCGCATCGCATCGACATCCGTCATCCTTGCGGCCAGCGCAGCGTTGTCCGGTTCGATCGCAAGGGCGAAGCGGCCGTTCGCCTGTGTATATTCATGCCCGCAATAGACTTGCGTATCGTCGGGTAACCTCGCGTAACGCTGCATATTGGCGAACATCTCCGCCGGCGTCCCCTCGAACAGACGACCGCAGCCCATGGCGAACAGCGTGTCGCCGGTGAAGATCGCGCCGATATCGGGTAGGTGGAACGCGATGTGGCCGGCGGTATGGCCGGGCACATGCAGAACATGGGCGACTTCGGTGCCGATCCGCACCACGTCGCCTTCGCCGACCGTCTCGTCCAACGTGGGGATCCTGTCGGCTTCGGCGGCAGGGCCGGTAATCCGCGCGCCGGCAGCCTGGAGGGCGACGTTGCCACCCGTGTGATCGGGGTGCCAGTGCGTGGTCCACACCTGTCCTATCGTCCAGCCCCGCTGCGCCGCCGTCGCCTGCACCGGCGCGGCTTCTCCGGGATCGACCGCCACGGTTTCGTCGCTGCCGGGATCGTGGATCAGCCAGGCATAATTGTCGGTCAGCACGGGCACCCGGACGATCTCGATCGCCATCACCAGGTTCCGGTGTTCGGCATCGACAGCCATGGCTCGGCCGGTTCCAGCTCGCCCTTTTGCAGCAGCTCGATCGAAATACCGTCGGGGGTCTTCACGAACGCCATGTGCCCGTCGCGCGGCGGCCGGTTGATCGTGACGCCGCCGTCCATCAGCCGCTGGCAGGTGTCGTAGATATTGTCCACGCGATAGGCGAGGTGGCCGAAATTGCGGCCGCCGGCATAGTCCTCGGCGTCCCAATTGTAGGTCAGTTCCACCTCGGCACGGGCGCGTTCGCCGGGACCGTTCATGTCCTCGTCCGCCGCCAGGAAGATGAGCGTGAAGCGGCCCTTTTCGTTTTCCATCCGGCGGACTTCTTTCAGGCCCAGCAGTTCGAAGAAGCGGATGGTCGCGTCGGGATCGGTGACGCGGATCATGGTGTGGAGATAGTGCATGCAAAGTCCCTGACAGCCTGTCGGTAAAGCGTAGGACGACAACGCACGATGTGCCAGCACGTGTCCCGGCTTCATCCGCCGGAGATCAAATCCGGGCGGTTGCTGGCGTCGACTTCGATGCATTCGGTAACGATGCCGCTTGCTCACTGCCGGGGTGGATACGCCGCTGCTAGCCCCGCCGCACCCTCGCGCCTTACTCTTCCACGGCCTCCAACCGGGAGGATATTTAGGAGGAGGTTCTTCAGCGCTCCTTTGCGGGCGCGGGCGCCGGTGCGGGGGTTGGAGTCGCATCGACGAACTGCGCCAGGGCTGCGCGGGCGCTTTTGCCAGCGGGGGATTGCGGCGCCAGTCGCGCGGCTTCCGCCCAGGCCGCCCGCGCACCTGCCTCGTCCCGCGCGAGCGCTGCGACGTTGCCCGCCTCGAGCTGGACGGAGGCGTCGTCCGGCGACCGCTTCAGCGCCTCCGCCACGTCCTTCTTCGCCCGCACGATATCACCGTCCCGGCGGGCCAGCGTTGCCGACAGCAGCCACGCGAGCGGATCGTCGCCGGCGGTGGCAAGGGCGAGGTCGATGTCGCGCCGTGCCGCCTCCGGCTCGTTCGCGGCGACCATGACGCGGGCGTGGTCCAGCTGTGCCTCACCCAGCGCGAATCCCTGCAACGTACCGGCGACCAATGCGGTGTCGAGCGCCGAGCGCGCGCCGGGAATATCGCCGGCCGCGAGCCGCGCGTTACCGGCCTGCGCCCAGTAATTGGCGGCGCGGCGGTCATGGCCCAGTTCGGCTGCCTTCGCGGCAGCCTCGAACTCGCTGGCGGCGGCGGGGAAATTGCCGTCCTTCGTATAGGCCAAGCCTGCGCATTGCCGGGCGAACCAGCCGCCGCCCAGCGCACCCCAGCGAACGGCCTCCGCGCGCGCGGCGGCAGGATCGGTATTCGCCAGTTCCACGCACCGGTCGAAGCGCGCCTCGCGCGGATCGGTCGGCTTTGCTGCGGGTGCGGCGACCTGAAGTGCGGCGGCGAGAAGCAGGATCATAGGCGGTTCAGCACATCCTCGGTCGCCCGGACGATCAGCGCGATATCGATGTCGCGCGACAGGCGATGATCGCCGTCCTTGATCAACAGCGTCTGCACATCGGCTGAACGAAGCATCTCGCCGAGCCGCACGGTCCGATGCCACGGCACGTCCGGGTCCGCCTGGCCCTGTACCAGCCGCACGGGACCATCGATCGGGATCGTGCCGAACATTACGCGGCTCGCCTCGCCCGACTGGAAGAAGGCGCGGGTGTAGACCGTCGGCTCGGGCCCGTAGGGATTGGGGCGTTCCAGCCGGCCCTCGGTCAGGATCGCCATCTTGTCCTCGGTCGAAAAGCCCCAGTCCGTGAAATCGGGCGCGGGGGCGATGCCGACGAGACCGACGACGCGATCGGGGCGGGCCTTGGCAGCGAGCAACATCAGCCAGCCGCCCAGCGACGATCCGACCAGCACCACCGGCCCGGTCGCGACCTGATCGAGCATCGCCAGCACGTCGTCGCGCCAGCCGGTGAGCGTCTGCTCCTCGAACACGCCCTCGCTATGCCCGCAGCCGCCATAGTCGAACCGGACGAAGCCACGGCCGGTCTCTCGCGCCCATGCTTCCAGCGCCAGCGCCTTTGTGCCGTTCATATCGGATGCATATCCGGGCAGGAAGACGATCGTCGGACCGGTGCCCGGTGTCTGATGATAGGCGAGGCGGGGGCGGGGGGTGTCGGTCATGGATGACCCTTAGCCAATCGTTCCAGGGATGTGGAGGGCATCATCCATGCGTCAGAAACGCCATTCGATGCGGTCCGTCTCCCCCTTGCAGATGCCGCGGAGGTCGGACCATTGCCGCGCACCGAGCGCGGGGGTGTAGGCTGCGCCCGACGCGATGCTGCTCCGGAACCGCTTCGCGCGGTCGGTCGAAACCGGATGGCTGGCCAGATAGGCGAACATCCGCTCGGCATGGCCGGAACCCTTGCCGAGCCGATCGAAGAACGCTGCGGTCGGTAGCGGCGACAGGCGTGCGGCCGACAGCAGGCGGATCGCATCGCCATCGGCGCGGCGCTCCGCATCGCGGGAGTAGGCAGTGGCGAACATGGCGTTGGTGTAGGCGCCGACATGCCCCTCCATCCCGCCCAGCAGCGCGGCCAGCCCCATCTGGCGCAGCAGTGCTTCCATCACGTCACGGTGGCGGACGTGGCCGATCTCGTGACCGATCACGCCGGCGACCTCGTCCGGCGACGCCGCCGATTGCAGCAACCCGTCGAAGATCACGATGCGTCCGCCCGGCAGGGTGACCGCATTGACCATCGGCAGCTTGACGACGTGGACGTCGATCCGGTCGCCATCGGGATCGATGCGGCGCACGAGCGTTGCCAGCGCGGCGCGACCGGCGGGATCCTCGCACCCCTTGCGGCCGAAATCGCCCTCCATCACCTCGCCGATCCGCTGTTCGACGGACGCGGGGATCATCCGCGCGACGAGTGCCGGGGTGCGCAGCACGAGCAACACGGCGACGGCGGCGACCACGGCGAAGATCGCCGCCGCGCGCCACAGGCCGAGCCGGTCGACCCAACGCCCGTAGCGATGGACGCCGGGCAAACGCGCGGCGATATCCGCTGGCACCGGACCTTCGAAACCGATCCGCCAGCCGGGGCGCCCTTGCAGCCCGAAGGTCGTCGCAGCGCCGTCGCCGTCCCCCGGCGTCAGGTCGGCGAAGGCATGATGCTCGCCATCGAGCCAAAAGCCGTCGTCGTTCGCGACGAGCGATACCTGCCGCCGCACCGCGGTGGTGCCGTCATAATGCCAGACCGGGACGCTCAATTCAGAAGGCACCGACATCGAAGGCATCGAGGAGTCCCTCGCCCTGACCCGGTTCGCGGGTGCGCGACTGACCGAGGGTATCGACCTCGACCTCGCCATAGGCGGCCATGTGGCGAATGAAGAACGCCCAGTTGCGATAGGGAATGAAAATCGCGCCGATGCCGAGCGTGACGATCACCAGCCCGACGTTGCCGAGATAGAGCAGGATCCAGTCTTTGGTCGACGCGCCGAAGCCGAATTCGAGCTTGCCGAGCGATGTCGCGCCGATCGCCTCGCGGAAGAAGGCGGCATAGAAGATCATCGCGACCAGACCGAGGACGCCGAAGAAGAAGACGTAGAAGCCGAACGCGGCGATTGCCAGCAGCACGATCGTTCCAGCCGTCGGCGGCGTATCGGCGCGCATTCCGGATGCCATGCCGAGGCCCATCACCACGAATACCAACACACCGACGCCGATCGCCAGCACGACCGGTGCGACGTAGAACAGCATGAAGCGGCCGAACACCGGTTGCCAGCGCGCCTGCGCGCGAAAGGGCAGCGAGCCAAAGCTCATCGCGTTCCACCGCTCGTTCCACAGCCGCGCCATCGACCACGGCGTCATCAGATAGACGGTGACGAACGACAGCAGCGTCTTCCAGAAATAGCTCCAGCCATAGGCGACGCCTTGCCGGTCGCTGCCGCCACGGATGCCGTGCCAGAAGGTGCGGCTGAGCCGGTAGCGCAGCGCCCGGAAACGGGCGACGCCGAACAGGAAGAGGATGGCGAGGTAGAGGAGGAAGACCATCAGTCCCGCCGCGCCCTGATGCCCGCGCATCATGACGCCCTGCAGGACGAGGTTGATGACGCCGAACGGCACGATGAACAGGAAGAACGCGATGACGTAGCCGATGAACAGTTCCAGCCCGGTGCCCGTCCATTCCAGTCGGTCGTCGATGAAGCGCGTACGACTCCATAGATACCGCCGAGTCCGCGCGCGGGCCCAGAAGGTGTAGATGCCGAGTGTGACGATCGTCAGCAGCAGGTTGGTGAATGCGATCGGCGCATAGTCCTGCCACGTGCCGGTGAAGCGGAACGCGCGCGCGCCCTCGGCCTGATCGTCTGTCATCGCTATCCCCCTGCGCGGCAATGGAGCCGAGCAGGGGGGCGGGGTCAATCCAAATATGGGTTAACGAGCGAAGGCTCCGACATCGGCGATGGCAAGCTTTACAGCCGGGATCGCCATGGCCGGGAAGGTCAGGCGAAGATACCGCAGCGATCGCGGCGTGGTGAATGGAATGCGCTGTGTTGCAAGAGCGTAGGCGATGTTCTGGAACTCGCCTTCTGCCGCAGGGCTCCAGGACCTGCCGTCGATGCTGGTTTCGGCGCGATAGCCGCGCGGCGGGGCGCTCTGCCGGTCGGGATGACGCCAGGGGGTGAGGCTGAAGCCGGCGACGATCTGCGCCTTGCCGAGGTCGAGCGTGACGCTGGCCGGCGTTGCGGTGGGCGCCGGCTGGCTCCATATCGACGAACCGTCGCCGTCCAGCAGCGCCTCGGCACCGGGCGCACTTGCGGTCACGACCGTCCAGTCGCGAGGCGAGAGGATCGCGGCGTCGTTGCTGCGCGGAGCGGCGACTGGCACCGGCGCGACGCCGAGGAAGAGGGCGAATTCGCTGATCGCCGGGCAAGCGGGTGCGTCGAGGATCACCAGCCGGACGCGGCGCGCGGCGATCGGCGTATCAAGACGGATGATCCGCTGCGCACCGATGCACTCCTTCGTCGCGAGCCGCTGCCAGCGACCCGCGACTTCCGCCTCGACCGCAAAGCGGGTGACGCGGACTCCGAGCGAAAGGTATTCGCGCAAGCGGATCAGGTCGAAGCGGCGGTTCGGCGGCAGGTCGAGCGTCAGCGTCGGGGTGGTCTCGCGGTCCGGTGTCGACCAATAGGTCTCGCGGTTGCCGTCGAGCACTTTGGCGGGTGCGAAGGCCGCGCCCCGGGTGGCGGTGGCGCTGGCGACCGCGCCTTTGGCCAGATCGCTCGCGAAGCTTGCCGTAATGGCGTCGCCGAAGCTCTTCAGCACAGCGACGTCGTGGTCGGGGATGCGGCCGCGCCGGTCGGGCGGCAGGTTGAGGTGCATGTTGGTGCCGCGCGCGACCGATTCGTCGAAGAAGCGGATCAGCCGGGCGGAGCTTTTCACCTTCGCATCCTCGTCAGGGTGGTAGAACCAGCCGGGGCGGATCGAGGTGTTGGTTTCGGCCGGCCACCACAAGGGCGCGCCGCGGACGCCACTGTTGCCCTCCGACTGGACATAGGGGTGGTTCGGCATCGTCGGCCAGCACGGATCGCCGGCGACGCCATCCTCGTTGCCGACCCAGCGGATCTCGGCGCCGAGGGGGTCGAAGGTGCAGGCCATCGGCTGGTACTGGTGGACGAGCGCGATGATTGAGGGCCAGTCATAGTATTTCGGCGCGTCGATCGTCCGGGTCTCGCGCGCGCCGCCGTAATAGCCGTCGCCACCATTGGCACCGTCGAACCAGAATTCGAACAATTCGCCGTATCGGGTGCAGAGTTCGACGATCTGCTTGCGGTAGTAATCGATGTAGGCGGGGCGGCCGTATTCGGGATGGTTGCGATCCCAGGGCGACAGATAGAGACCGAAGGCGAGACCAGCGCGGCGGGCGGCCTGTTCCATCTCGCGGACGATGTCGCCCTTGCCCTGTTTGTAGGGGCTGTTGCGGATGCAGTGCTCGGTGAGCTGCGTCGGCCAGAGGCAGAAGCCGTCGTGATGCTTCGCGGTGAGGACGATGCCGGTCATGCCGCCGGCCTTCGCCGCGGCGACGATCTGGTCGGCGGAGAAGTCGGTGGGGTTGAACAGGGTCGGGCTCTCGTCGCCGTAGCCCCATTCGCGATCGGTGAAGGTGTTGATCGAGAAATGGATGAAGGCGTAGCGTTCGCGCCTGTGCCAGGCGAGTTGGCGGGCGGAGGGGGTGGCGCCGTAGGGGGCGGGTGCTGCGGTCGTCGCGGCAAGCACGGGCGTGGCGCTGGCGGCGAGGCCGGAAGCTACGCCTGAAGCGATCAGAGTGCGGCGGGTGAGGGCGATCATTGGATTGTCCACATGTTGTCCCTGCCGCGGCTCGGGACGGATAACGAAAGGATCGTAGGCGGTTCGCTCCCGTCCTCACCGTGCGCCGCCTTCGGCGTCTTTTCCCTCTCCCAATGGGAGAGGGAGGGAGGCGCGTAGCGCCGGAAGGGTGAGGACAGGAGCCGCTTGGTGGGTCGAAGCGGACTCACGTCGCCCCGCGCCCACGCGACGGCGGACGGTCCGCCTTTGCCGCGCCGAAGCTCTTCACCGGCGTCGCGCTCATCGTGAAGGTCAGCGTGCCGCCCTGCATCAGGTCGGCGTGGCTGATCCAGTTCTTCGTCCACGGGCGGCCGTTGCGCAGGACGCTGCGCACGTATGGCGTATCGGGCCGATTGCCCGGGGCGTCGATCACCAGCCGTTTGCCCGCCGGCAGCGCGATCGTCGCGCGCTCGAACAGCGGTGATCCGAAGACGTACACCGCCTCGACCGGATCGACCGGGTAGAAGCCGAGCGACGACAACACGAACCACGCGCTCATCTGGCCGCAATCGTCGTTGCCTATGATGCCGTCGGGGTCGTTTTTGTACATCTCGGTGCACAGCCGCCGGATCATCGCCTGCGTCTTCCACGCCGCGCCGGTGTAGGCGTAGAGATAGGCGACGTGGTGGTTGGGCTCGTTGCCGTGGGCGTACTGTCCGACGAGGCCGCTGATGTCCGGCGGGGCGTTGTCCGGCAGCGTTGAGGGCGCCGTGAATAGCGCATCCAGCCGCCCTTCGAACGCCGCATCGCCGCCCATGTGCGCGATCAGGCCATAGACGTCGTGCTGGTTGAGGAAGGTCGCCTGCCAGCCGTTCGCCTCGGTATAGTCGCGCCACCACGGCTTGGGCATGTGGCCGAGCTGGACCGGATCGTAGGGCGTCCACCATTGGCCGTCGGCGAACTTCGGCTTGGCGAAGCCCGCCTTGCCGTCGATGACGTTGCGCCAGTTGCCCGATCGCTTGAGCAGGCGATCCGCGTCTGCGGTCTTGCCGACGGCGCGGGCGAGGTGGGCCGAGGCCCAGTCGTCATAGGCATATTCCTGCGTCCGGCTGACGCTTTCGAACCACTTGTCCGCCGGGACGTAGCCCATCGCGTCGTACAGGTCGCGGCCCTTGCTGTTGTCGAGGTCGGGTGCGGTGAAGTCGAACGAGCGTTTCGCGATACCGGGCCACGCCGCGGCATAGTCGGCGCGGATGCCCTTCGCCTGCGCCTCGGCGAGGACGGAGACGCCGTGCCAGCCGATCATCGTGCCGGTCTCCACACCTTGGAGCGGCCAGACCGGCGGGCCATAGGGGCTCTGCTGCGTCTGACGGATGACGTCCGCGACGATGCTTTGCGCCTTGGCGGGCGCGACGATCGTCAGCAGCGGGTGAAGCGCGCGGTACGTGTCCCACAGCGACAGGCTGCTGTAGGCGGTGTCGCCCTTCGGCACATTATGGATCTGCCTGTCCAGCCCGACGTAGCGCCCGTCGATGTCTGAGAAGAGCGTCGGGGCGAGCAGTGCGTGGTAGAGTGCGGAGGACAGGATCGTGCGCTGGTCCGCGGTCCCGCCCTCGACGGCGATCGCCCCCAGCTCCTTTGCCCAGCGGCGTTGCGCGGCTTGGCGGACGGCGTCGAAGTCCCATGTCGTCGCCTCGGCGGCGAGGTTCGCGCGCGCGCCGGCGACATCGACGGCGGAAATGCCGCAACGGATCAGGACCGGTGCCGCGCCCGCGTCGTCATAGTGCAGGACGACCTTCACCCGATTGCCCTTCACGCCGCGCGTCCCCGCCGGCTGTTCCGCATCCTCGTCGCCGTAGAAGGCGACGCGATCTGGCTGGCGGGACAATTGCATGGCGAAGTGGATGCGGCGGCCTTTCGCCCAGCGGTGGACGGTGCGGCTGCCGGTCAGCGTGCCGTCCCGATCGAGCGTCAGGCTGGCATCGGTGATCAGCGGCGACTGGTCGGTCTTGTCGAGGATCAGGTGCGACAGGTCGATCAGGATATGCCCTGCGCCCCTGGCGAAGGTGTAGCGGTGATAGCCGGTGCGCTCCGTGACGGTCAGTTCGGCGCGGACGCCGCTTTCCAGCGCGACGCGGTAATAGCCGGGCTCGGCGAACTCCGCGCTGAAGCGCTGCCGGTAACCGGCGTCGGGATTGTCGAGCGGGCCGGGGAGCAACTGGACCGGGCCGCGGGTCGGCACCACCAGCACGTCGAGCATGTCGCCGATGCCGGTGCCGGACAGATGGGTGTGGCTGAACCCCATGATCGAGGTGTCGGTACGATGATAGCCTGAACAGGCGTCCCAGCGCTCGACGTCGGTGTCCGGGGACAACTGCACCATGCCGGACGGCAGCGTCGCGCCGGGGTAGGTGTGGCCGTGCCCGCCGGTGCCGATGAACAGATTGGGCTTGGCCGGTGCCGGCGTCGCGGCGAAGGCAGGAAGCGGCAGGCCGACGGCGGCCGTGCCGGCGAGCAGGGTACGGCGGGAGATCATAGCGTCGCCTTCAGCAAAGCGGGGCGGGTGCGGGCAAGATGGACGATCAGTTCGCCGAACAGGCCGTTGGCCCAGGCGAACCATGCCCGCGTGAACTTCGCGGGATCGTCCTGATCGAAACTTTCGTGGATGAAGCCCGTGCCGCCATCGGTATCGCGCAGCGTCTTCAGGCAGGCGCGGATCGTCGCATCGTCGGACGACGACAGCGCGCGGATGGTCAGCGACATCGGCCAGATCTGGCCAAGGCCCACATGAGGTCCGCCGATGCCCTCACCGGCCGTGCCCTTGAAGAAATACGGATTGGCGTCGCTCCACGCTGCGGCCTGCGTGCGCTGCCACAGCGGGTCGGCGGGGGCGACGCAGCCGAGATAGGCGAGGCCGGAGAGGCTGGGCACATTGGCGTCGTCCATGAACAGCGCGTTGCCGAAGCCGTCGACCTCATAGGCCCAGACCTCGCGGCCATCGCGCAGGCGCATCGTGCCATATTGCCTCAGCGCCGCGTCGACCTCTGCGGCAAGGTCGATCGCCTGCTGCGCGAGTGCGGCGTCCTTGCGGGCTTCGCCGGCGACGATCGCGAGTTCGCGCAGGGCGGTGACGGCGAACAGGTTGCTGGGGATCAGGAAGGGATAGAGGCAGGCATCGTCCGAGGGTCGGAAGCCGGAATGGATCAGGCCGACCGGTCTCGTCGGTGCGCCGTGACCCCACAGCAGTGTTTCGGTCGGCTGGTTGGCGGTGCGGCGGAAGCTGTAGGGGCCGGGGCCGTTTTTCCGCTGTTGTTCGCGGAAGGTGGCGATGCTGGCGCGTGCGGCCTGCGCCCATGTTCCGTCGAACGGTGTCGCATCACCCGTCGCCCGCCAGTATCCGTGGGCCAGGCGCATCGGATAGCAGAGGGAATCGATCTCCCACTTCCGCTCGGCGACGCCCGGCTTCATCACCGTCTCGTCCGCCTGCGACCATTCGAGGTTCGACTTCGCCGTCGGGTCTTCCATGAAGGCGTTGGCGTAAGGATCGATCAGGATGCAGCGTGACTGGCGCGCGATCAGGCCGTGGAACAGCCGGCGCAGCTCCGGCGCGTCCTTCGCGAGGTGAAGGTAAGGCTTCACCTGTGCCGAGGAATCGCGCAGCCACAGGCAGGGAATGTCGCCGGTGATGACGAAGGCATCGGGCTGACCGTTCAGCGTCGTCAGTTTGACGGTGGTGTCGAGCGTGTTCGGGTAGCAATTGCCGAACATCCAGCGGAGCTTCGGATCGCCGATCTGCGACGAGACGCGCGCGAGTTCGCGTTCGACCGCCGGGCTGGTGAAGCGGCGGTCTGCCGGGGCAGGACGCTTCGTGGGGAGTCGCGGTGCGGCGAACGCGGGGGTCGCTGCCGATGCCGCAAGCGCGGCGGTGGCGGCGAGGAAGTGGCGGCGGTCGAGGGGCGTGGCGTGTTCCTGCGTGCGTTGGAACAGCGGGTCGGATCGGCGACTCACTTCGGCAACTCCATATCCGCGCCCGTCACGGCGAAATCGAACCACTGGCCGGCGCCATTGCCGGGCTGACCACCGCCGACGTACAGCCGGTATGCGCCGGGCACGACGTGACGCCGGCCGTCGCGATCGACGATGCTCATGCTGCGCGGATCGAGGGTGAAGGCGACGTTCGCCGACCGACCACGCTTCACCGCGATACGCTGGAAGCCGACGAGCTGGCGTTGCAGCACCGGGTCGGTGAAACCGGGACGTCCGGCGGGCGCGGGGGGCACGAGATAGGCCTGCACCACCTCTTCGCCGTCGCGCGACCCGGTGTTGGTGAGCGTCGTCTCCACCGTCAGGTTCGCACCAGCCGGGACGCTCGTGGCCCCGCGTGGTTGTGCGTAGGTGAAGCTGGTGTAGCTCAGGCCGTGGCCGAACCCCCACAATGGCGTGCCGGTGAAATAGCGATAAGTCCGCTCCTTCATCCCGTAATCGACGAAGGCGGGCAGGTCGGTGGTCGCCTTGTACAGCGTCACCGGCAGGCGACCGGCGGGGTTGACGACGCCCGACAGTACGTCGGCAAGTGCGGTGCCGCCGCTTTCGCCCGAATACCAGTTGGCGAGGATCGCATCCGCCGATGCCGGATCGACCGACACCGCGCTGCCGCTGGTGAGGACGAGGACGATCGGCTTGCCCGTAGCCTTCAGCGCGTCGAGCAGGCGCTGCTGCGGCAATGGCAGCGCGATGTCGGTGCGATCGCCGCCGACGAAGCCGGGAACCTGCACCGACAGCGCCTCGCCCTCGAGATCGGGGGAGAGGCCGGCGACGACGACCGCGACATCGGCAGCGTTCGCGGCGGCGACCGCCTGCGCAAGCAAAGGTTCGGCGGGCGGAATCCAGAGCAGGCGAAAGCTTTCGTCCTCGGACCGATGATCGAGCGTCAGGTCGATGGCATGCGGTCTGCCGTCGCTGTCGATCGACAATTCGACACGGCCCTTCGGCAGGTCGCCGTCGTGCAGCACCTTGCCGCCGAGCGTCAGGCGCGCGCGATCGTGAACGGTGCAATCCTTCCAGCATGGCGACTGGTCGAGGATCAGGCGGTAGCGACCGGGACCGGGGGGGACGAACTCGCCGGCCCAGTGCGCGGTGTAGCCGGTGGCGGGAAAACCGGGCGCGGGCGGGGCACGGTTGAGATCGAGGTCGATGCGCCGGTCCTGACGGACGAGCGGTGCGCCGTTCGCGGTGTAGGTGCCGCGAAGGCCGGGCTTGCCGTCGCTGCGCAGCGACGTTTCAGGCACGACGACCGCCGCTCCGTCGGCGAGCAGCGACCCTTGCGCATAGGTCACGTTGGCAGCGCCGAAGCGCGCGCGGATGCCGTCGAGCGGGGTGACGGGGTTCCTTGCGGTGCCGTGGTAATTGCCCTGCAGCACGCCGAGATCATCGGCATCGGCGCCGATCACCGCGATCCGCGAACCCGGCTTCAGCGGCAGGCGACCGGCGTTGTTCTGGAGCAGGACGATCGATTTTCGAGCGGCCTCCAGCGCGGTGGCGCGATGCGCGGGGGTGGCGACCTCCGCGGCCTTGATCCGCGACCACGGGCTGGTCGCGCCGAACGCGATGCCGAGCGCTTGCCGCGCGCGCAACGCGCGGCTGAGCGCGGTGTCGACCTCGGCCTGGCTGACGAGGCCCTTGGCCAGCGCCTGCGGCAGGGCGGCATAGGCGGTGCCGCAATTGAGGTCGGTGCCGCCCCTGATCCCGGCGGCGGCGGCACCGGCGGCATCGAGAGTGTAATGGTGAAAGGCGTGGATGTTCGACACCGCGTCGCAATCCGACACGGTAAAGCCGGTGAAGCCCCACGCGCCGCGGATGCGATCGTTCATCAGCGCGGACGACGCGCAGGCGGGGACGCCGTGGATGCTGTTGTAGGCGCACATCAGCGACAGCGCCTTGCCCTCTGTCACGACACGGCGGAACGCGGGGAGGTAGGTCGCCTCCAGATCGCGGGGGCTCGGATCGACGTCGAAGCCGTCGCGACCGGCTTCCGGGCCGCTGTGGACGGCGAGGTGCTTGGGGGTGGCGATGACGCGCGGATGCAGCGGGTCGGGACCTTGCAGGCCCTGGACGAACGCGACGCCGAGCTTGCCCGTGAGATACGGGTCCTCGCCATAGGTTTCCTGCCCGCGGCCCCAGCGCGGATCGCGGAAGATGTTGATGTTGGGCGACCAGATGGTGAGGCCCTGATAGATACGGCGGTCGGCGCCGGCGGGCTGTGCGTTGAATTTCGCACGCGCCTCGGTCGAGACGACCGTACCGACGCGCTCGATCAGGTCGACATCCCACGTCGCGGCGAGGCCGATC
This sequence comes from Sphingomonas sp. Leaf37, assembly GCF_920939475.1. Lineage (NCBI taxonomy): Bacteria > Pseudomonadati > Pseudomonadota > Alphaproteobacteria > Sphingomonadales > Sphingomonadaceae > Sphingomonas > Sphingomonas sp. Leaf37. The sequence goes on from NZ_CAKLAX010000004.1 coordinate 399,015, forward strand.
GCCTGCGGGAATACGGTGGCGTGGCCGTTGCGGGCGAGGCCGTGCAGCCCTTCGTTCCACCAGTCGTAGGCGGGCAGGCCGGCCTGCGCGTCCGCGGGCGCGGTGCTTTGCAGCTGCGCGGCCTTCTGCTCGGGCGACATCGCGGCGATGGCGGCGGTGACCGGATCTGCTGCCTGCGCGAGCAGGAGGAGGACGGGGATCATGCGGTCGGTCCCTGATCTGGCGTGGTGCTTGGAAGAAGGGCGGTGTCACGCGAAGACGCGAAGGCGCGAAGAGGGAAGATGTGTTCGCGCGAAGGCGCGGAGGCGCGGAGAGAAGAACAGAGGGCTTGCCGGACCGCACCGGTCGGTCTGCCAGCGCGGAGGAGACCAAAGCTGCCGCAGGCCTGATCGCAACTGTGGGACGGGATGACTGCTGCCCCGAGCACACCACCTCCGCGCCTCCGCGCCTCCGCGTGAATCACCCTTCTGCTTCGCGTCTTCGCGTCTTCGCGTGAATCAATTCCCGCGGTTCTGATGGAGCGAGCGAATGGCGATCGTGTTTCGGCAAAGGCTGGAGCACGATGCAGGGCAGGCTGGCGCTGGAGGATCATCGCGCCAGCGTCCGCAAGATCGGCATCTGCTTGCCCGACAGCGTCACCGTGACGCTCTCGCCCGGCAGCAGGTCGAAGCCGCTGTCGCTCGCCTGTCCCGGCTGGTCGCCCATGTCGATCATCACCGCGCGGGCGAGGTTCTTTGCGGTGATCGTGGCCTTGTCGCCGCTGCGGCGGAGGGTGAGGGCAGGATCGGGATACGCCATGTCCTTGGGCAGCAAACGCTCGATCATGGCCCGGCTGATCGAGCGGTCGTCGATCAGCAGTTCGGCGACGGCATAGCTCTTCGCCGGATCGGCCGACCCGAACAGGTCGGCGTCGGGGATCGTCGCGACCATGGCCGCGCTGAGCGGAGCGAGTGTGACGTCCGCCTCTCTCGTGCCGAGCGTCGCGCCGGTCATGTCGCGGACGGTGATGCGCCATTTGGCTGCGATCGGCGTGGTGGCGTCCGACACCAGCACGACGCGGGTCGCGTCGCCGCGATGCTCGGCGACGATCGCCTGTGGGGCGAAGGCACGCTTCGCTTCATATTGCAGCAGCTTCCATTGACCGAGATGGTCGATGCTCGACCAGCTGATCGATGGCCAGACGTCGTTCAACTGCCAGAACAGCGAGCCCATCGTCACCGGGCGGCAGGCGCGGTGGTGACGCGCGGCGAGGCCGATCGCCTGCGCCTGATTGACCTGTGTCAGATAGACGAAGTCGGCGAAACCCTTCGCCGGGCGAAGCCGCTGGTCGAGGTACAGGCGCAGGCGGGCATTGCCTTCGCCAGCCAGAAATTTCTGGTGCGCCTTCATCACCGGGCTGTCGGGATCGAGCGCGCCCTTTCCGGCGAAACCACGGATGGTGGCCATCGTCGGCATCGACTGGAAGCCGTATTCGCTCATGAAGCGCGGGCAGCTGTCGAGGTAGTTCTCGACCGGCTTGCTGCCCGACCAGACGTCCCAGAAATGGCGGTCGCCGTTGGCATCGGTGTCGGTCGGTGCCTCGTAATCGGTCGACGGCGATCCGGGCATGTAGGGCGTGCCCGGACTGTTGGCGGTGACCGCGCCGCGCAGGACGCGATCGAACAACACCGCCATGCCCGTACCGATGCGCTCCTGCTCGTTGGGGCCGACCGCGGTCTTGAACGCCTTGCGATCGGACCAGTTCTCCCAGCCGGACAGCACTTCGTTGTTGCCGGCCCAGATCACGATCGAGGGATGATCGCCCAGCCGCGCGACCTGTTCGTCCGCTTCCGCCGCCACGCTGGCGCGGAAGGCGGCGTCGGGGGGCGTCACCGATCCGCCGAACATGAAGTCCTGCCACACCATCACCCCCATGCGGTCGGCGGCGGCGTAGAAGGCGTCGTCGAGGTAATAGCCGCCGCCCCAGATGCGGACCATGTTCATGTTGGCGTCGCGCGCGGCCTTCAGCAGGCTCGCCGGCTCGGCGGGATCGACGCGGGCGGGGAAGCTGTCGAACGGGATGACGTTCGCGCCCTTGGCGAAGATCGGAATGCCGTTGACGATCAGGCCGAACGCGCCATCCTCGCGGTCGAGGCTGACGGTACGCAGGCCGATCGTGCGCGTCTGCGTGTCGCCGTCCAGCGTGGTGGCAACGGTGTAGAGCGGCTGTGCGCCATAGCCGACCGGTTGCCAGCGTTGCGAGCGGGCGATGGTCAGCGGGATGGTGACCAGGTTGCTGCCGGGGGCGAGCGTGACGCTGCGCTCGATCGACTGGCGGGCGCCGTCGGGGGCGGTGACCGTGGCGGTCAGCGTGACGGTCTTCGTCACGTCAGCGACGATCGTGGCGTGAGCGGTCAGGCGAGCCTCCGCGTCGTTCAGCGCGTCCTGCGCGATGCGCACGTGATCCAGGCGGGCGGCGTCCCATGCTTCCAGCCGCGCGGGGCGCCAGATACCGCTGGTGACGATGCGGGGACCCCAGTCCCAACCATATTGGTATTTGGGTTTGCGGATATACGGGCTGGTCTGCACCCCCTTCGGCTCGTCGCCGTACGCGCTGTCGTATTCGCCGGGGAGCGGGTTCTTCTCCTTCAGCACCATCGGCTGGAGCGTCCTGATCGGCGAGGCGATGCCGACCAGCACCTCGTTGCGTCCCTCGCGCAGCAGCGCCTTCGCATCGGCGCGCCAGCGACGATGGGCGTTATCCGCCTTCAGCAGCGGCCGGCCGTTGACGGTGACCGTTGCGAAGGTGTCGAGGCCGTCGAATACGAGGTCCAGATGCCGGTGGGCCAGCATCGCCCGCGTGACGGTCAGCGTCTTGCGGAACTGCCATGCCGACAGGCCCGCCCATTGGATCGCGCCTTCGTTGGTGCCGATGAACGGATCGGGCACGCGCTTCGCCCTGATCAGGTCCTGCTGGACGCTGCCGGGCACCTGCGCCGTAAACCACTTCGCCTCACGCGGGTGAGCCTTTGTCGCGGCGGTATCGGCGGGGTCGATGCGGACCTGCCAGCCCCCGTCGAGCGGGATCGTGTCGCGCGCGGCGAGGGGGGAGGCGGTGAGCAGCAGCAGCACGGCGCTCGTACGCAGGCGGCCGGTCATCGCACGGCTTCCGTCAATTGCACCTGTGCGACGGTGTAGAACGGATCGGCTGCCGGCGAGGTGAACTGGAAGCACACGTCTTGATCGCCGGCCATTTTCGGCAGCGTGCCGCTGAAGCTGAACCGCTGCGGGGCGGTGCGGGGGTCGGGCAGCGGGAATGCGCCGACCGCGACCGGATGCGCGGTCTTGTCTCCGGCCGCCAGCGCCTTGGCAGCAGCGATGCAGCCGACCTGAATGAGAAGTTCGCCGTGGTCTGACACGTTGTAATGCTCGCGGACCATGCGGGCTTCGTGAGCGAGGCCATAATGGCGGGCGAGGCGAACGACGTCGACGCTATAGCCGCGCGCCAGGTCAAGCGGCGCATCCGGATAGAGGGTGCAGGTATCGAACAGATTGATGTTGAAGACCGGTGCGTTCGCCTCCGCGTTAGATGTCATCGGCACGCGCAGCCCTAGCGCCCCGCCCGGGCAGGCGGTCATGTCCGAACTCGTGCGCGCCAGCAGGGCGGCGCGACCGGTGTCGAAGCTGCGGGGAGCGGCGGTCGCCAGATCCGTCGCATCGAACGCGACCGCCTTCACCATCGTCCCCGGCTTCAGCGCGAGTGGCCGCGTATAGGGCGTCGACCGAACCGTCGGCGCGCTGCCGTCGGTGGTGTAGCGGATCGTACCATAGGATGCCTGCGTCGTCAGCTTGAGCGGTACGCTGTTCCGCCGCAGCGCATCGCCGCGCGTGCCGTCGATCGCGAAATCGACCGCAAAGGCGCTGTCGGCGACATGCATGCCGCCCCGCGTCCAGCGATCCGCCTGACGCTGGATGCGCGGCAGGAAACCGGCGAAGTCGCGCGTTCCCTTCGCCACGCCGGCCTTCGCCGACCACGTGATCTCCGCCACCGCACCGGCGCGCGGGAAGATCAGGTGCTGCAGCTGATAGGGCGTGACGATGTACTCGCTCCACAGGTTCGCCTGCGCGCCGAGCACATGATGCGCCTTGTCCGCCGGGATCGCCGCGGGCAGTGGGTCGTAGGCGTAGACCTGCTCCAGCGTCACCACGTCGAGCCGACCGGGCGGTTCGTCGCCGCGGCGGCTTTGCAGGCCGTTCAGATACAAGGGATTGCCGGGCGACAGGACGACATCGTGGCCTTGCTTGGCGGCGTCGACCGCACCCTGTTCGCCGCGCCACGACATGACCGAGGCGGAGGCGGGCAGGCCACCCTCCAGGATTTCGTCCCAACCGATCAGGCGACGCCCCTTCGACTGAAGATAGGTGCCGAACTGGTCGATCATCCAGCTTTGCAGGCCGTTCTCGTCCTTGATGCCCAGCGCGTTCATCTGCGCCTGCACCTGCGGGCTGCGCTGCCACTGGTCCTTCACCGCCTCATCGCCCCCGAGATGGATGTAGGTGCCGGGGAAGATCGCCATCAGCTCGTCGAGCACGTCCTTGACGAAGGCGATGCCCTTCGGCCCCGGATTGAACAGATAGGGCATGATGCCCCAGTTGTTGCTCACCGCCGGCCGATCACCGAGGATGCCGAGTTCGGGATAGGCGGCGACCAGCGCCTGCGCATGGCCGGGCAGGTCGACCTCGGGAACGATGGTGATGCCGCGTGCGCCGGCGTAGGAAACGAGCTGCTTCAATTCGGCCTGGGTGTAGAAGCCGCCGACCTTCTGCGTTGGTTGCGCGCCGCCGGTCCATGGCGGCAGGCGCCAGCCGCCGATTTCTGTGAGCTTCGGGTATTTCCTGATCTCGACCCGCCAGCCCTGATCGTCGGTCAGGTGCAGATGGAGTGTGTTCAGCTTCACCGACGCCATCTGGTCGACGATCGCGCGGAGGGCCGGCATGGGGAGGAAATGCCGCGCGGGATCGATCATCAGCCCGCGCCAGGCGAAGCGCGGCGCGTCGGTGATGGAGAGCCCCGGCACCAGGACCGGCTTGCCGAACGCCGCATCAGGGCTGAGCAATTGCGCCAGTGTCATCGCACCATGGACGAAGCCGCGGTTCCCGGACGCTGCGATGATGATCCCCTGCGGCGTAACCGTGAGCCGGTAGGCCTCGTCGCCGGTAATGGCGGCATCGCGAACGAAGCGGATCGCGCCGGTGTTGCCGGGAACGAGCGTGAGGCCGCGTTGCACCTTGACGTGCGCGATGAGCAGTGCGGCGGCCTCGGCTCCGCCCGCGTCCGCCGCGACGATGGCAGCGCCTTGCGGGACGGTGAAGCTACCAGTGGTACGCTCGATCGATTGCGGCAGGGGCAGGAGCGGAAGAGCCGCCTGTGCGGGGTTGGGTTCGGTCCGGGCGATCGCGGGGGCGGACGGGAGCAGGGCGAGCGCCACGCCCCCCATGATGGTCCCGAGTGTGACGGTGCGCGTCATGCCAGCCCCTTGGTTCTGTTTTGGTATTGAAGGTATCTTGGATCAGCGATCCACCGCCGTCTATGGCTGCACAAAAAAAAGACCCCGGCGCTGCCAGAGCAGCGGCCGGGGACGAAGGCCGGAGCGCGCAAGGGGAGCGCGCGCTCTGCGGGGAACCAAAGTGTGTGAACGTCGAACCTACATCCGGAACGATAGCGCCGCAGAGAAGGTGCGGCCGTTCTTGTAGAAGGCGGTCGGACGATCCCTCGTTGCGTTGTACTGCAGATACGTCTCGTCCAGCAGGTTCTGCGCGTTGACGCTGAGGATGATGCCCTTCGTCAGGTTGAGCGAGGCGGATGCGTCCAGCTGGCTGTACGGTGCCACCATCTCGCGCGAGTTGAGACGGCCGATCGTACGGAAATAGGCGGTACGGTAATTGTAGCTCAGTCGCGCCTGGAACGGCCCGCTCTCGAAGTACGGGATCACATTGACATTGTGCTTCGACAGATAGGGCAGGTTGAGCGTCGCGCCGGTCGCATCGACCGAGGACGTCGTGCTGTCCTGATACGTATAGTTCGCCTGAAGTCCGAAACCGCCCCAGATTTCACTCTGGGCAGAGATCAGCGCACCGTTGACCTTCGCCTTGCCGCCGTTGATCGGCTGCGAGACGTTGTAGGTTTCGAGGCGCGCTCGCAGCGAATTGAACAGCTGCGCCGGCGCGATCGTGTTGATGATGTAGTTGCTGATCTCGCGGCGGAACAGCTCGACGGCGACCAGCGAACCGGCGCGCGGATACCATTCCGCGGTCACTTCGTAATTGGTTGATTCGTACGGCTTCAGGTTCGGGTTGCCGCCGCCCGCATCGTTGGTCACGTCGTTCTGCGACACCGATGCGGCAAGATCCTGATAGCGGGGCCGCGAGATCACCTTGGCGACGGCGCCGCGGACGACGAACTGTGGGCTGATCTCGTACGCGATGTTCACGCTCGGCAGGAACTTCAGGTAATCGGTCACCGTGCGGGTCGGCGTGGGGACCGGGTTCGGGTTGGCGATCGTCGTCAGCGACAGCGCATAATTGGATACGTCGCGGGTATAGACCAGACGTCCGCCGATGTTGCCGCGTAGGCCGCCCTGATCGAAATTCGCCTGGGCGTAGCTGGCAGCGACGGTTTCCTTGACCTTCGTCGACGCGCCGACCTTGCTGACCAACGGGCTGTTGATGGCGTTCGCGAGAATGTCGATGACCGACTGTTCGGGCAGGTTGAGGTATTTGGTCGCATTGCCGTTGCCGCCGCTGCCGCTGAACGTGCCGTCGGGGGTGACCAGCGTGGTGACGCCGAGTTGCGCACCGGTCAGCGAGCGTTGCAGATAGGTGTTCACGCCGCGCGCATCGATGCGGTTGACGTGGTCGGTGACGCGGCTGCCGAGCAGGATTTCCTTGAAGGGACCGAAGTTCACCGGGATCGTCGCATCGTAACTGCCGAAGATGTCGCGGTCGGTGGTGACGCTGTAATCGAGCCCGCCGATCTGCGCCGCATTCAGCTGCGTCCCGGCAACGATGACCGGGCGCCCTTCGATCTGCGCCGGATTGTTGTTGGGGTTGGTGAAATAGTTCGCCGGATTGGTCAGATCGCCGGTGAAGTTCACGTCGGCGCTGTTGTTGGTGAAAGCGTAGCTGAACGGCAGCTTGGTTTGCACGTTGAAAAGGTATTCCGGGTTGCGGCCGCCGGTCGCTTTCGACCAGCCGCCGGCGAAGCCGATCTTCGCGCCGTTATCGCCTTCCCAGTCGGCGAACAGATTGATGTTATCGGTTTTCAGCTTGGTACGGCGCACGAGCGTGTCGAGCTGCGCGCTCTGGCTGGTCGCCGCGCCGAAGCTGGCGGCGGTGACGACGCCGTTGCTGATCGTCGCGGATTGCAATTTGTCACCGGTCCATGCGCCGGGAATGGTGTACATCGACTGGCTGTAGTTGTTGTAATTGCCGTCGATGTGCAGACCGTTGAGCGTGAAGGTCAGGTCGCTGGACGGGCGGAACTGCACCGTACCCGACAGGCTCTTGCGCTCGCGCTGCTGCTGGAAATAGGCGTAGTTGATGCCGAACGGCGATGCCGCCCTGTACAGGTCGGCGATCGTGCCGCCGTTGATCGTCGCTCCCGGGCTCTTCAGGCTGAGCGTGCCGTTGGCGGCGCGGTTGACGAAGGGGCTGTTATAGGTGCCGTTCGCATTCGGTGCGGCATTGTCGTAGCCGAAGAACTCGACACCGGCGCGGGTCAGGTTCTGCTTGTCGTAGGTGACGGCAGCGAGGATGCCGAACGTCTCGGCCGCGTTCTTCCAGCTGTAAAGTCCGGAGCCGCGGATGTTCCCCTTGTCCGATCGGTCGTTGTACGAATATCCGCCGGAAGCGAATATCGAATTGGCCGGCAGGTCGAGCGGCCGACGCGTGCGGACGATGACGGTGCCGCCGATGCTGCCCTCCTCGATGCGCGGTTCGGGCGACTTGTAGACTTCCAGCCGGTCGACGAGCTCGGGCGCGAGCAGCGAATAGTTGAAGGTGCGGCTCGACGGATCGTTGTCGTTGCCGCCCCAGTCGGCCGAGGCGAGCGCGTGGCCGTCGAGCAGCATGCGGTTGAGCGCCGGGTCGGTGCCGAGAATGGCGACCTTTTCGCCCTCGCCGAAGCGACGGTCGATGCTGACGCCGGGGATGTGCGACAGCGATTCGGCGACGTTGCGATCGGGGAACTTGCCGACGTCTTCCGCGGTGATGACATCGACGACTGCGTTGGCGTTACGCTTGACGTTGATCGCGTTGCGCAGGGATCCGCGATAACCGGTGACGACGATGTCACCGTCCGCACCCGCCGCATCGGCCTGGGCGGCGTCGCTGCCACTGGGCGCGGTGGTGGTCGGGGCATCCTGCGCATGGGCGGCGCCGGCGAAACCGGCCAGAGCGGTGGTGACGAGGATCGCGTGACGCAGGCGCATAGGACATTCCTTTTCCGGAACATGCCCGGTCGCATGTTCCCCCCAACCCGAAGCTGCCGCGAGGCCGGCGGCAGATGGAGGGCGCGGGCCGTAATCCGGCTCCTGCTTATCCTCCAATGTGCATACGTATAACCAATGCAAGCCCAATGGCCTATAAAAAATTGTCATAATTGTATTTTGATGAGTACCAAAGGGGGCGAGAGGTAAGCTTCTGTCTTGTAAGTCTCCTCTCGCGATCGGATGGTGTGTGGATCACTCGTCTGCCCCGCGCCCAACCTTTTTGAGGCAACCATCATGCCCGGACTGATTACCCTCGAGATTTGTGTCGAATCACCGGCAGGTGCGGCGGCGGCCATCGCCGGAGGTTGCGATCGACTCGAACTATGCTCGGCGTTGGCGCTGGGGGGGCTGACCCCTTCGGCCGGTCTGGTCGCAGCGGTGCTCGACCTGGCGAGGCCGGCGGGGGTGCCGGTGCGCGCAATGGTGCGGCCCCGGCCGGGCGGTTTCGACTATGATGCCGATGATCTGGCGATGGCGGCGGCGGAAGCGCGGGCGCTGGTCGCCGCCGGCGTGCAGGGGCTTGTATTCGGCGTCACCGACCATGGCAGCTTGGCCATCGATGCACTGCGCGACTGGATCGCCACACTCGGTGAGAGGCGACCCGCGCTGACCCTGCACCGGGCGATCGATGTGCTCGACGATCGCGTGATGGCAGTGGAGCAGGCGGTGGATCTCGGTTTCGACCATATCCTGACATCCGGCGGGGCACGCGATGCGCCGTCCGGGGCGGCGACGATTGCGCAGATGGTCGCGCGCGCGCATGGGCGCCTGACCGTCATGGCCGGAGCGGGAATCACCCCGGGAAACGTCGTCGATCTGATCGCGGCGACCGGGGTGACGGCGGTGCACGGATCGGCCGGCACGACGCCCGATGATATCGGCGACGATCCCCTCGGCTTTGGTCCTGCGCCACGTCAGACCAGCGAAGCGATTGTCGCTGCGCTGCGGCGAGCGATTGACGACAAGTCCAATCTAGGACAATTGTAGGGCGTGGTGTCCCATGGCCCCACTGGCGCTGTTCTGCTGCGCGTGGCACCGGTTACCTTGCCGGTAACGATGCGTCTGGCAGGCGAGGGAGTCGACGATGAGTTTCGTGAGCAGGGTAGGGCGATTCCGTACCGACAATCCCTCGCCGCTCTATTTGCAGCTGCAACAGCTCATCCGCGACGCGATCGGTGGCGAGGTGATCACGCGCGGCGATGCGATTCCCGCCGAGCGTGATCTCGCGGTGGATTATAGCGTGTCGCGCATCACCGTGCGCAAGGCGATCGAGGGGCTGGTCGAAGAGGGTCTGCTGACCCGGCGTCGCGGCGCGGGCACCTTCGTTGCCGGCCGCGTCGAGAAGAATTTCAGCAAGCTGTCGTCGTTCACCGAGGACATGATCGCACGCGGCCGAGTGCCGAGCAGCGCATGGATCTCGCGCAACATGGGCACGGTCAGCCCCGAGGAATCGATGGCGCTGGCGTTATCGCCGAGCGCACCGGTATACCGGTTCCAGCGGCTGCGCTTCGCCGACGAGGTGCCGATGGCGCTCGAGCTGTCGACGATCGCCGGTTTCTGCCTGCCGTCGCTGGAGGCGGTCGATACCTCGCTCTACGCCGCGCTGACCGATGCGGGGCATCGCCCGGTACGTGCGTTGCAGCGTCTGCGCGCGGTGCCGTTCGGCGGCGATCACGCGCGGATGCTCGGCGTCGATCCGGGTTCCCCGGGCTTGCTGATCGAGCGGCGCGGCTTCCTGCGCGACGGGCGCGCGGTCGAATTCACCCGATCCTATTACCGCGGCGACAGCTACGATTTCGTGGCCGAGCTCGCCGATACCTGAATACCGCCAAGGGGGGCCAGTGACCATCGAGACCACGACGGACACGCTGATGCGTGCCGAGACACTGGAAGCGGGCGCCACCGTCGCGCGATTGCTGGAGCGGAACGGCGCAGCGCTGCACGCGCTCGGCGCGCGGTTACGGGCCGGCGCGCCCGACGTGGTCGTCACCTGCGCCCGCGGATCGTCGGATCATGCGGCGATGTATGGCAAATATCTGATCGAGACGATGGTCGGCGTGCCGGTGGCCTCCGCGGCGCCGTCGGTGGTGTCGCTGTTCGACGCCCCGGTGTCGACCCGCCGGGCGCTGTGCATCGCCATCTCGCAATCGGGCCGCAGCCCCGACCTGCTCGCCACGGTCGAGGCGCATGCCAGAGCCGGAGCGGAGGTTGTGGCGCTGGTCAACGACGAGACGTCGCCGCTGGCCGATATGGCGGACACGCTGCTGGCGCTGAGCGCCGGGCCGGAGCGATCGGTCGCGGCGACCAAGTCGTGCATTGCGGCGATGGCCGGACTGGCGGCGATCGTGGCCGCATGGTCGGGCGATGCGGCGTTGCAGGCGGCGGTCGAGACATTGCCGGCGCAGCTGGACGAAGCGGTCATGCTCGACTGGAGCGCCGGCGTCGAACCGCTTGCCGATGCGACGCAGATGTTCGTGATCGGTCGTGGCTATGGCTTCGGCGTCGCGCAGGAATGTGCGCTGAAGCTGAAGGAGACGTGCCAGGTGCAGGCGGAGCCGTTCAGCGCTGCCGAGGTGCGGCACGGACCGATGGCCATCGTCGGGGAAGGCTTTCCGGTGCTGGCGCTCGCGACCAGCGATGCGGCGGGTGACGACGTGATGGCGGTGGTCGATACCTTTGCCGGGCGCGGTGCCGCGGTGCTCGCGGCGCATGCCGGTGACGATCGCGCGGTGCTGCCGGCATTGACGGCGCACCCGGCGGTGCAGCCGATCCTGATGCTGGCGAGCTTCTATGGCCTTGCGGAAGCCTTGTCGCGACGGCGCGGGCTCGACCCCGACACGCCGCCGCACCTCGCGAAGGTGACGCGGACGCTATGAGCGAGGCGCATCGGTTCGCCAACGGTCACGTCGTCGTGGCCGGAGAGGTGTGGCGCGGCGCGGAGATCGTCGTCACCGGTTCGCGCATCGCGAGCATCCGGCCGCTGGACGAGGATGCGGGCGACGCGATCGATCTGGAGGGCGGCTGGGTAATGCCCGGCTTCGTCGATACGCAGGTCAACGGCGGCGGCGGGGTGCTGTTCAACGACGAGACCAGCGTGGACGGCATCGCGGCGATCACCGCGGCGCATGCGCGCTACGGCACGACGGCGCTGTTGCCGACGCTGATCAGCGACTCGCCGGACCGGATCGCGCTGGCGCTCGACGCCGTGGATGATGCGATCGCGGCGGGCGTGCCGGGCGTCGTCGGCGTGCATATCGAGGGGCCGTTCCTGAACGTCGCGCGCAAGGGCATCCACGATGCCGGCCGCTTCCGCCTGCTCGACGAGTCGATGGTCGCGTTGCTCGCCCGGCCGCGACGCGGCGTGGTGATGGTGACGCTGGCGCCCGAGCTGGCACATCTCGACGATATCGCACGGCTGGCGCGGACGGGTGTGCGGGTGAGCGCCGGGCATAGCGAGGCGACGTACGACGCCGCATTGGCGGCGTTCGATGCCGGCCTGTCGGGGATCACCCATCTGTTCAATGCGATGCCGCCGATGGTGCAGCGGACGCCGGGGCTGGTCGGGGCCGCGCTCGACGATCCGCGGCCATGGTGCGGGCTGATCGTCGACGGTGTGCATGTCGCGCCCGCGGTGCTGCGCATCGCCCTGCGCGCGCGCGGGGTCGACCGGATGATGCTGGTCACCGATGCGATGTCGTCTGTGGGCGCGGAGACCAAGGACTTCGTGCTGCAGGGCCGCCAGATCCGCGTCCGCGACGGCATCTGTTCCTACGAGGATGGCACGCTGGCCGGATCGGACCTCGACATGGCGGCGGCGGTGGCGAACGCGATGGGGATGCTCGGCGTCGAACCTGCGGTCGCGGCGCGTATGGCGGCAGGCAATCCGGCCGAATATCTGGGGCTGGCGGCGGAGCGGGGCACGCTCGCCGCCGGCCTGCGGGCGGACTGGGTGCGATTGACCGCGGCGATGATCCCGGTCGCGACATGTATCGGGGGAATACAGGCATGACGATCGACCGGCGGCAGCTTCTGGGTTCCGCCGGTGCCGGTCTGGCGTTGGGGTTGCCGGGCCCCGTGCTTGCGGCGAGTGGTTCCACCTACGGCGCGCTGCCGATGCCTGCACCGGGGCAGGCGCTGCCCGATCCGCTGCCGGTGACCGATCCATCGCGGATCGGCTTCGACACCGGCTGGCTGTTCCACGAGGGCGACGTGATCGTGCCGCCGTCGACGACGCACGAGGAAACGTATCTGCGGGCCAAGGCAGGCAACGCGCGTGGTGCTGCGGCGATGGACCATGACGACAGCGACTGGCCGGGCGTCACGCTGCCGCACGACTGGGCGAGTTTCCAGCCGTTCGTCGAAAGCGCCAATCCGTCGCAAGGCTATCGACCGCGCGGGATCGGCTGGTATCGGCGCACCTTTCGCCTCGAGGATGCGGCCCGCGGCAAATATCTCGAGCTGCAGTTCGACGGGATCGCGACCAACGCTACCATCTGGGTCAATGGCAGTATCGTTGCGCACAATTGGTCCGGCTACAACAGCGTCTACATCGACATAACTCCCTTTGCCCGCTTCGGCGACCGGACCAACGTCGTCGCGATCCGCGTCGATGCCGATGCGATGGAGGGCTGGTGGTACGAAGGCGCGGGCCTGTACCGCCATGCCTGGCTCGCCAAACGGTCGCCGGTCTCGATCGTCACCGATGGCGTACATTGCGATCCGCGTGTGAGCGATGTCGGCTGGTTCGTCCCGGTGACGGTGACCGCGCGTTCGATCGAGGCTGCGGCGGTCAGTGTGGTCGCGGTGGCCAGCCTGATCGATCCGGACGGGCGGACGATGGCGACGGTGCGCAGCGAGCCGGTGGTGGTGCCACCGCTGGACACGGCGACGTTGCGGGCGACCATCGAGGTCGCTGCGCCGAAGCGCTGGTCGGTCGAGATACCGACACTCTATACGGTGGCGGTTTCGCTGGAGCGGGATGGGGCAAGCGTCGATGCGCGGCGGGTGGAGGTCGGGTTCCGTACGATCCACTTCGACGCCGACAAAGGTCTGCTCGTCAACGGTTTTCCGGTGAAGCTGAAGGGCGTGTGCGTCCATCTGGACCATGCCGGGGTGGGCGCGGCGGTGCCGGATGCGTTGCTGCAATGGCGGCTGGAACGGCTGAAGGAGCTGGGCTGCAACGCGATCCGCTGTTCGCACAACGCACCGGCCACCGCATTCCTCGACCTGTGCGACCGGATGGGGTTCCTCGTCATGGACGAGAACCGGAACTTCAATCCCGCGCCCGATTATATGGCGCAACTGGAATGGCTGGTACGGCGCGACCGCAATCACCCGAGCGTGATCCTGTGGTCGGTCTTCAACGAAGAGCCGATGCAGGGAACGTCGGCAGGCGTGCAGATGGTGCGGCGGATGGCGGCGGTGGTGAAGCGGCTGGACGACGGTCGGCCGGTGACCGCAGCGATGAACGGGTCGTTCTTCAATCCGGAAAACGTATCGAGCGTGGTCGATGTCGTCGGCTTCAATTATTATCCGGGCGACTACGACAAATTCCACGCGCTCAACCCCCGCAAGCCGATCACCAGTTCGGAAGATACCAGTGCGTTCATGACGCGCGGCGCGTACAGGACCGACAGCGCGACGCATGTCATATCCTCGATGGACGAGGATGCCGCCGGCTGGGGCGAGACGCATCGCAATGGCTGGGCAAAGATCGCGAAGCGGCCGTTCGTTGCAGGCGGGTTCGTATGGACCGGGTTCGACTATCATGGCGAACCGACGCCGCACGCGTGGCCGACCATCTCCAGCTTCTTCGGCATCCTTGACCTTTGCGGGTTCCGCAAGACCGCGTATGACATCCACCGTGCAGGCTGGATCGACGACGTGCCGGTCGTCGGCATTGCGCCGCACTGGACGTGGCCGGGCCGGGAGGGGCAGGCGGTGCCGGTGCTGATAACGAGCAACGCGGAACGGATCGTCCTGAAACTGAACGGACGTATCGTCGGCGATGCGGCGGTCGACCGGTTGATGGGGAACGGCTTCACCGTGCCGTACGCGCCGGGCACGCTGGAGGCGATCGCCTATCGCGGCGGACGCGAAGTGGCGCGGGCAGGGCATGAAACGGCGGGTCCGCCGGTGGCATTGCGGCTGACGCCGGCACGGCGCGTGATGGCGGGCGATGGCGAGGACGTCCAGCCGGTCACGGCCGACGCAGTCGATGCGCGCGGGCGGCACGTACCGACCGCCAACTTGCCGGTGCGTTTCACCGTACAGGGCGCCGCTATCATCGGTCTCGGCAATGGCGACCCCAACAGCCACGAGCCGGAAAAGGGTGATGCCCGGTCGTTGTTCAACGGATTGGCGCAGGCGATCGTACAGGCGGCTGCGGGCCCGCGCGCAACGATCGTGCTGCGAGCGACCGCGGCGGGGCTGGCGCCCGCTACGCTGCGCATCGATCGTACGGCCCGACCGCCCCGAGCGCAGGTTGCGACGGCGGTGGCGGTGCAGGCCGTCGACGGATGGCGGCGATCGCCGTTGCTGCCAAACCGGCCGGAGGCGACGTTCGCACCGGCGGATGGCGACAACAACAGCTGGGCCTTCGTCCGCAGCGGTACGGCCACCCCGGCAGAAACGGGTGCAGGCTGGCAGGCCTATCGCGCGCGGGTCACCCCGATGCGGGCGATCGCCGCGCGAGGCGGGAAGATCATGTTCGCCGGGATCGCCGGTCGTGCAGAGCTGTGGGTCGACGGGCGCCGGCTGGCAACGAAGAGCGCGCCCGCGGTCGGGCCGATCGAGGCGGCGTTGCCTGCCGCGGCCGGGGAGCGCACGCTGGTGCTGATCGTGCAGCCGGTGCCGGGCGAGCCTTCCGGGATCGTCCGACCGGTCACGATAACGCGCTGATCGACGAATGCCCTAAAATGGTATGCAATAGGTATTGTATACTATCGAGCGGTCGATAGACTGACGTGACGGTGACCGGGGGACTGCGGCAAATGACGGACGTACAGCTGGTGGCGCCGCTCGCGGGATGGGTCCTGCCGCTGACGGCGGTGCCCGATCCCGTCTTTGCCGGGGGCATGATGGGACCCGGGCTGGCGATCGATCCGACCGGCGATACGCTGCATGCCCCCTGCGATGCGGTCGTACTGACCGTGCATGCCGCGGGTCACGCGGTGACGCTGGACGTCGGCGACGGCGTTTCGCTGCTGCTGCACGTCGGGATCGATACCGTAGCGATGAATGGCCGCGGGTTCACGCCGCTGGTGGCCGTGGGCGCGCGTGTACGGGCCGGCGAGGCTCTGATCCGCTTCGATCTCGATCTGATCGTACGGACTGCGACGGCGGCGGTGACGCCGGTCATCCTGATCGAGGGCGGGGCAGCGCTGACCGATGTGGCACCCGAAGGATTGATCGCGATCGGTGCGCCGGTCGCCCGGCTGGTCGGCCGCGGCGACATGGAAGCGAAAGCCGTGACCGGCGAGATGATCGTCCGTGACGCGATCGTCGCGCTGGCGCATGGCCTGCACGCTCGCCCCGCCGCGCGGATCGTCGCCGCCGTACGCGCCAGCGGTGCCGAGGTGACCGTCCGCCATGGCGACCGCTCCGCATCCGCAGCCAGTCCCGTCGGCTTGCTGTCGCTGGGCCTCGCCCACGGCGCCGCGGTGACACTGGAGGCGCGCGGCGCCGGCGCCGGACAGGCGATCGAAGCGATCGTCGCATTGCTGCGGATCGATACGGATGCTGCACCGCAGGCCGTGCCCGTCGCCGCCCGCCCGCCGGTCATGCCTGCGATCGTCGACGCAGGCGCATTGGCCGGTGTGTCCGCAGCGCCCGGGCTGGCGATCGGACCGGCGTGCTGGCTGCGCGTCGCCATGCCCGATGTGCCGACGTCCGGCGAGGGGGTGGCCATCGAACGGGATCGGCTAGCGGCCGGATTGGCGGCGGCATCGACCACGCTGTCCGAAGCCTCCGCCGCCGGCCTGCTCGGCGGCGTGCTGACGGCGCATCGCGCGATCCTCGACGATCCGGACCTGCGCGCCCATGCCGATGTCGCCATTGCCGATGGCATGTCTGCGGCAGCGGCGATCATGACCGCTGCGGAAACGCAGGCCGCCCGGCTGCGCGCCTCCGGCAACGCCCGCATCGTCGAGCGCGCCGACGATATCCGCGACGTGGCGCTCCGCGTGGTGCACGCGATCATGGGTACGAAGGCCGCGTCGCTGTCGATCCCGCAGGGCGCGATCGTCCTGGCCGACGACCTGCTGCCGTCGCAACTCGCGGCGATCGAGGCTGGACGGGTAGCGGGCTTCGCCGTGGCCGGGGGTGGGCCGACATCGCACGTCGCGATCCTCGCCGCAGGCATGGGCGTGCCGATGGTCGTCGCGCTCGGCGCGGCCATCGACGACGTGGCCGATGGAACGACGCTCATCCTCGATGCGGATGGCGGAACCTTGATGATCGATCCACCCGCGGAGCGCCTTGATATCGCACGCGCGGCGATCGCGCTTCGGGAAGCCGCCGAAGCACGGGCGCGCGCCGCGGGCGATCAGCCGGCGATGATGGCCGGGGGGGGATCGATCGCCGTCTACGCCAATCTGGGATCGATCGCCGATGCCGAAAGCGCGGCGACGGCGGGCGCGGAAGGGTGCGGGCTGCTGCGGACCGAATTCCTGTTTCTGGAGCGGGCGAGCGCTCCGGACGTGGAGGAACAGGCGGCCGACTATCGTGCCATACTTGCAGCGCTGCCGGACCGGCCGATGGTCATCCGTTTGCTCGATATCGGCGGCGACAAGCCTGCGCCCTATCTGGCGATACCAGCGGAGGAAAATCCGGCGCTCGGCCTGCGTGGCATCCGCGTCGCGCTGGCCCGGCCGGAGGTGCTCGAGACGCAGCTGCGCGCGATCCTGTCGGTGCCGGACATCGGTCGCTGCCGGATCATGGTGCCGATGGTCGCCAACATCGACGAGATGATCGCGGTACGCACGATGCTCGACCGTTTGCGTGACGAAATGGGGATCGGGTCCGTGCCGCTGGGCGCGATGATCGAGACCCCCGCGGCGGCAGTCACTGCGGACCTGATCGCCCGCCACGCCGATTTCCTGTCGATCGGCAGCAACGACCTGACGCAATATGTCCTTGCGATGGATCGCGGCAATCCTGCGGTCGCGGCCGGAATCGACGGTTTGCACCCCGGCGTGCTGCGGCTCATCCAGACCTGCTGTGGCGGCGCGGCGGTGGTCGGCGTGCCCGTCAGCGTCTGCGGCGGCCTCGCGGCCGACCCGCTGGCGGTGCCGATCCTGATCGGGCTGGGCATCCGCACCTTGTCGGTGCCGCCGGCTCGCATCCCCGCCACCAGGGCGCTGATCGCCACCCTGCGCCTGTGCGATGCCGAGGATCACGCCGCGGCCGTCCTCGCCGCCGCGACCGCCGCGGAGGTCCGCGCGCTGGCCCGAACGTTCGCACAGGAGATCTGCCGATGACGATGCAGCGCTGGTCGCCCATGACCTTCCTCCAGCCGCTCGGTCGGGCGTTGATGCTGCCGATCGCGGTGCTGCCGATCGCCGGACTGCTGCTCCGTCTGGGACAGCCCGATCTGCTCGATATCGCCTTTCTCAGCGCAGCCGGGGACGCGATGTTCGCCAACCTCGGCCTGTTGTTCGCGGTGGGTGTCGCGACCGGTTTCGCCCGCGACGGTAACGGCGCAGCTGCGATGGCGGGCGTCGTCTGCTATCTCGTCGCGATCAACGGTGCGCAAGTCTTCCTCGATATACCCGCCGCCACCCTCGCCGATGTCCCGCAATCGCTGGTGGCGGGGGTGTCGACGGCATGGAAGGCGGCGGCGATCGATCGGCTGGAGGTGCCGGTCGGCATCGTCTCCGGCCTCGTCGGGGGGGCCTTCTACAACCGGTTCGCGACGCTGAAGCTGCCCGATTATCTCGCCTTCTTCGGCGGGCGGCGGTTCGTGCCGATCATCGCCGGGGTTGCCGGCCTTGCCATCGCGCTGGTGCTCGGGCTCAGTTACGGACCGATCAACGCCGGCATGGACGCGCTCAGCGCAGGCGTGGTCGCTGCCGGTGGCTTCGGGCTGTTCGCGTTCGGGGTGCTCAACCGGTTGCTGCTCGTGACCGGGCTGCATCACATCCTCAACAACGTCGCCTATTTCGTCGTCGGCGATTATCAGGGCAAGACGGGCGATCTGACGCGGTTCTTCGCCGGCGATCCGACCGCCGGCGGCTTCATGAGCGGATTCTTCCCCGTCATGATGTTCGGCCTGCCCGCCGCCTGCCTCGCCATGTATCACGCCGCCGCGCCCGATCGTCGCAAGGCGGTCGGCGGCATGCTGTTCAGCCTCGCGCTGACGTCGTTCCTGACCGGGGTGACCGAACCTATCGAGTTCAGCTTCATGTTCCTCGCGCCCGTGCTGTACGCGATCCACGCGCTGCTGACCGGCGTTTCGGAGGCGCTGATGAACGCGCTGGGCGTGAAGCTCGGCTATGGCTTTTCCGCCGGGCTGTTCGACTATGTCCTGAACTACGGCAAGGCGACCCGGCCGCTGATGCTGATCCCGGTCGGCGCGGCCTATGCGGCGATCTATTACGGCCTGTTTCGCTGGGCGATCGTGCGCTTCGATCTGCCGACGCCGGGCCGCGAGGCGCTCGACGCCGCCGCCCCGGCACCGGTCGTCGCCGCCGATGCGAAAGCCGCCGCCTTCGTCGCGGCACTCGGTGGGCCGGCCAATCTGCGTGCGATCGACGCCTGCACCACACGATTGCGCCTTGCCGTCGTGGATGCCCAGGCGATCGACGAGCCGCGATTGCGACAGCTTGGCGCACGCGGCGTGCTGCGCCCTTCGGCAACATCCGTGCAGGTGATTGTGGGCGGGATCGCCGACGGTCTCGCGATGGAGATGCGGGCGGCGATGACATCGGATGGCACCGCGCCGCCCGCGATGCCCCCCGCGGCGCCGGCGACTACGGCGACCACGATGACGAGCGTACCCGATGCCGTGATCGACGCTCTGGGAGGCGCCGGCAATATCGGTGCGACGACCCGCCACGGCGATCGGCTGCGCGTCGTGATCGCCGATCGCACGCTGGTGGACGACGACCGGCTCGCGACCGGCCTGCGTGCCGCCGTGTGGGTCAAGGATGATACGCTGCACCTGCTGATGCCGGCATGACGCGCAACCCCCTTGCATCCCCGCACCGCTCCGTTTACCCGCCGGACACCGCGACCACGCGGGTGTAGCTCAATGGCAGAGCAGAAGCTTCCCAAGCTTACGACGAGGGTTCGATTCCCTTCACCCGCTCCACCACAACAGTACGTTCACGTGGAGGCGGCATAGCGCCGGACAACGCGAGCATCGCCGCGAGGCGTCCCTCCACAGCGATATCCACACCTCGGCCGGTTTCGGCAGGCGTCAGCACGATCCGATCGATCATCTTGCGCAGCGTCGGGATAGCTTCGTCGCGGGTGTAAGGGTCGGCGAGCTTGGCGTTGAGGTCGTCGACATTGCGGCGGTAGTCCGCCGCAATCGTCGGGTGCAACGCAATCACCGGATCGGCATCGATGTCCTGAAGCTGCTCGGCCGCGTCCTCCCGCTCCGACCGCGCCTGCTGCATCGCGTCCTTGATCTCGGCAAACTCAGCCGCCCCAGTGGCGATAGCAGCGACTAGGCGCTCGATCCGCCCCGTGGCGTCGGTCAACCGCTTTTCCAGCCGGGCGCGCTCCCGTCGGTTGTCGCTGGCGCGTTGCGCGTAATGCTCGTGATATTCCTTCACGTAGACGGCCACGACGTCGGGATCGAGCATCTGTTCGCTCATCCCGGCGATCACCCGCGCTTCGAAGGTGCTGGTCATTACCTTCCTGTTGTTCGAGCAAGAGCCGTCGTTGGTGTAGCGGGCGCATCCCCATTTCTCGCCGGAGATGACGATCCAGCTGCTGCCGCATACGCCGCATACACCAAGTCCGGACAGCATGCGGCGCGGGCGGACGCACTTTGTCGGGCGAATGCCCTGATACGATGCACGGCGTTCTTGCGCCGCATGCCATGTGGCGTCGTCCAGAATGCGAAGATGCGGCACCCGCTCGACCTGCCACTCGGCCGGCGGGTTGGTTCGGATGCGAACCTTGCGCGTCATCGGCTCGACGATCTTGCTGGTCCGGTTGTGCACGATCTCGCCAACGTAAAGCCGGTTGAGCAGGATGCCGTTGCCGCGTTTGGCGTCGCCCTGGATGGTCGACGCCCGCCAGTGTGACCCGCGCGGGCCGGGGATGCCCTCGGCCGCGAGCCGGCCGGCGATGGTGCGGGCGCTCTTTCCCTCGGCGAACTCGCGAAAGATGCGGCTGACGATCGAAGCCTGTTCCTCATCGATCTCGCGCAGCCCACGGACCGGGCGGCCGTTGGCATCGATCTTGTTCGCGGTGCGATAGCCATAGGCAAGGCCAGCGGGGCTGCGGCCCGCCGATACGGTGCCGCGCTGGCCCCGCTTGATCTTTGCGCCCAGTTCCTTGCGGAACTGCGCATCCATGAGGCCCTTGATGGTGCCGGTAAGCTGCGTCACCTCGCCGTCACTCAAGGTGAAGAGGCGGGTGCCGACATAGGCCAGCCGTTCGCGGATTGCGAAGCTGTCGCCTTCATGACGCGCGATGCGATCTGTTGATTCAGTGAGCACCTGATCGATGCCGCCGCCCTCGACAGCCGCGAGCAACGCCGCCAAGCCGGGGCGCTGGGCCTCGCCGATGCCGGCGGCACCGCTGATTGCATAATCGGTGAAGACGTCGACAATTGGCCAGCCCTCACGGGTGGCGCGGTCACGGCATACCGCGACCTGATCGTCTATTGACCGGCTATTCTGTAGCTGGCTGCTGAAGCGGGCGTAGATGACGGTCCGCACGGTCGTTTCCTTTGGCTCGGCGCTCGTCATAGTCCCGGTTCGCCTGCGCGCGCGCAAGAGCGCGGACGAACTCAATGAAGATCGGGTCGTGCTTCATGCTGCTCTCGCGAGCGCCTTGCAGGCGGCCGATCGCTCGACGTCAACGATGTGGACGATCCAAGCCGCGCCGGCATGCGTCCGCTGGTGCCAAGCGAGCGCCTCGAACAGGTCGGCCAGCTGCGCGGCGGCTTCGTCGGCCGGCTTCCGCTTGGCGATGGCACGCTGCCGCTCGGCCGCGCGCGTGATCTCGGCCGCGAGTTCGAAGTTGTACGCGCCGAATCGATCGGTGCATTCGTCAAACTGAGGGCAGGGCGGCCATGCCTTGTCCATGATCCAGCGCCACTGCTCGACGATGCACCGGGTGAGGTGAAGACCGCGATCAGCGTCGGCCGGCGTGATCTTTCCCGCCTCGATCGCGGCCGGATATGCGGCCTCGCGTGTGCGCAGCAGGTTTATGGCGGCCCGCGCGCAAAGGTGCCGATGCTGGGGGGCGGTAAGGGCCGAGGCGATCAATTCGCCTGTCCCTTGTCGATAATCATTAGCGCGCATTGCAGCCACGCAAAGTCGAGCGTCTTGTGCAGCCCCTCACGAACGGCGTCCGTGGGTTCGTTACCGTGGATGGCGTAGGAAAGCTGAACGATCGCCATGATCGCTCCGACCATGATTGCGGGCTGATCGCTTCCTGTCCTGGGCATCTTCTTGAGCCGCTTGACGAGATACTCAGTGAAGGCGAGCCGCTCCCGCTCACACATTGCGTCGTGGACGTCTTGCGGATCAAACGGTCCCCAGTTGGAGGTGTCGATGTTCATGGGCCGGCTCACAGGAGCCGCCCGAGCGTCTGAACGTGGGACGCGAGGCCTAGCAGCTCGTCGGGAACTTCGAAGAACCCCTGCGCCCCACGGAACGAGATCGGCTCTGCAAGCGCGACGATATCGTCGAGCAGCCAGCCGAAGCGACCGGGGCCATAGTTGCCGAATGCTTCCTCCATCGGACTTATGCCGCGGCGCAGGATGTCCTCGCTACGATCGCACCGCACGAGACGACAGGTGGCGACGATCGCGCCGAGGGGTGGCTCGGCAAGGCGTGGATCGTAGGCGCGGGCGAAGCTGGCGGCATCGTCCCGCTCGGCACCCGTCCAGCGTTTTGCCGCATGGATGGCCAGCGGCCCGGTGAACCGCGCCGGCCAGTGCCGGGTTTCGATACGCTTCAGGCCAAGCGCCACAGCGGACGCCCATGGCTGCCAGAGTGAGATCGCGCGCATCAGTCGACCGTCGCAACGTCGTTGCGCTCCAGCCACTGGTCGCGGCTATCACCGAGACGGCGGTCCATCTGCTCTTCGGTTTCCGGCCAGAGGTGCATGTCGTGCACGAGGCGCTCGTAGACTTGTCGCCACCAGCTGCTGATCGCCCGGTCGGGATGCTTGTATCCAACGATCTCGACCGCGTGCAGCAAGTGCAGCTGGAAGTGGTGCGGGATGGCGTCCAATTCACGCAGGTACGCCGCGACAATCTCGTCCATCGACAGCCGCCAGTCACTGCTGAACAAAGCGAAAAAGCTCGGTCCAGTAAAAGACCCGCCGCCCGCATCGTATGGGGTCGACAGAACAGCGCGGTCCATTGCCGACAGCAGAACGCAACGGCGATACCAGCGCAGGAGCATCTTCGTCGGGCCATACTTCGGCACGCCGTCAGGGCCGCGGATGGCGGTGAGCAGCACAGTCTGCTGCATCATCGTGAGGCTTGACACCCACGGTTGCAGGACCGTGGCGGGCGAGTTCGTGCTTTCGGGTATGTTCACGTCAGGCCTCCCAATGCTGAAGTTCGACGTCGACGAACTCGTGGGCGGTCTCGCGATCCCACTGGTGATCCGGATGGCCGAACGGCACGCCGATCATGTCGAGCGTGGCATCGTAGGTCGCGAGTGCATGGGCCATCGCCTCGGTCCGCGTCATGGTGTTGATGCGGATGCCGAGGAATCGGCGACTGGTCCGCCGACGGAAGCGCTTCGCCATGTCGACGACGAAGCCAAAGACATCGGCGATCATGTCACCGGGGATCGGCCTTGGATGCCGGGCGCCTTCAGCGAACGCCTCGCGCACGATGGCGGCGATCCAAATTTGGCCGTCGTCATGTAGGCAATCCCATTCACACGACGCAAAGGCGGCGAGCACAGGCTGACTGTCCACGATCCGCGCGGCCGCCCGATACTCTGCTTGAGTCGGCAGAACGAAGGGCGGCAGCGGAGTGGCGAGTTCCAAGGGCGTGCAAGATGCGCTCATCAGGCGGCCCTCCGCTCTTGGCGAAACTCGACGTACCGTTCGCGGTACAGCAGCTGCTCCAACCGCCTGCTCTCGTCATCGGTCAGTGCGCGTTCGCGGCTGATCGCGTCGAGGCGGGCGATCTCCTTGCGGCGCGGGGCGTGGCGATCAATCAGCGCCTCGTACCGTTTCGGGGCGGTCATGGCAGCACCGCCTGCACGGCAGCGCCGAGCGCGTTGAGAGCGAACTCGCGGCTGGCGATGCCCGGGCGACTGATGACCAGCGCGGGCCGAGCCGGGACGTTGCGCTCCAGCCGCTTGGCGGCGGCCTCGGCGCAGCCAAGGATGCAAAAGTCGCGGTCCAGCGCTTTGATCGTGCGTCGCTGTCCGACAGACAAACGCGAAGCGATCGTGCGGGGGTCGGTATCGCCGATCACCACTGCCACCTCGTCGCGGCCGTGACGGCCGCCGGCAGGATGACGTAACCGACGATACCGAAGACAGTGACCGTGCAGGTGGCGTTGAACAGCCTGTCAGCGCCACTGAGCACCCGGCGCCGTGCGATGCGAAGGCGGATCGGCAGCGGATTGGCCCTCCGCAAGCGGCGGACCGTCTTGCTTAGTTGTGCGTGGGTCGGCTGTCCCGACAGGCGCGGCGTCGCATCGAAGCGCGATGCAGGCGGACGATGGCCGAGCTGCTCGTAGAAGCGCGCGAGCGACGCGTCAGCCTGATCGCGGCTGGGGAGATGTGAAAGCGGCACGGTGTGCTCCCATCCGGGCGGGATGCCCTGATGAGGCTTATGTGCGATACTCGCACTACTTTCGTCAATTAAAATCGGTGCGACTATCGCACATAGGCGTTAGCGACTTGCGGATGTTCTTTGTCTGTTCCTACAAAGCGGCGTGAGGCGTGGGAGTGAGTCGTTGAGCCACAGGGTCATCCACTGGTACCGAGCGACATCGTTCAACGAGCCAGTTGCCCCTTGGCGAGACTCCCTCAGGGAGGTGCGCCGTGACCTAATCCAGCGGCACCTAGGCTCCTACGATGAATATGGCTGCTTCTTTGTAACGGTCCCCGGTGGCATGCAGCGCCGCAGCGCTTGGGTGCCATTCGAGGAACCTCTGCCGGCCGTTCAAGCGCGGCGGGCAACCCAGCTGACCCGGCCGACCATTGTGAACACGTCCTCGCCCCCAAGGAGGATTTCACGGTGATCCGGGTTGCTCGATAGAGGTACCAGTCGTGCTGGATCGTTCACGAATTCCTTAAACGTCGTTTCGCCCTCAGCGTTAGCAACTACGTACCGTCTTCCGGGATAAAGCGCCTTGTCGTCAGGATCGACGACTGCCACGCCACCCTCCGGCGCGAGCAAGTTCATCGAATCGCCAACGATTTCTAACCCGAAGGCGTTGGCAGAGATATTAGAATCGAAGGCAGGCATCTCGTCTATTGGTCGACGAACGGCCTCTCGCCACGTGCTGGCGGCAACCTCGCCAATGATAGGTATCATGCGCACCGGCCGCGCTGGCGTCGTGATGACCGGACCGCGCAGCACCTGAACGATGCGCATCATCTCCGCCGCCTTGAACTGCCTCGTACCGGATAGCGCCTTAGATACCTTGTTCGGCTCTATTCCGATTGCGTTCGCAAGGTGGCTCACGCGCATGCCGCGTTCATCCATTCGCGCGCGGATTTCCTCGATTTCCATAGGCACGATATCCATTCCGCCTTGGACCGCGCCGGTGCGATAAACGCAAATTCGTTTATCGCACAAAAAAGCTTGATCCGGATGTGCGAATATCGCACTGATCGGCCTATGGACGCTTTCGCTAACGCTTTGATCGACGGCATAGGGGGAACCTACGCTGTTTCTCGCCTGTCGCAGGCCTCGCCATCCACGGTGCATGCTTGGAGGCGCATAGGTCTGCCGCCCTCTCGCCTGAACCATCTGCGTCGCATCGTGCAAGACGAATGTCCCTCGGTGGATGTCGCAGCGATTGCCGCAGCGCACGGTGTTGAGCTTCCACCTATTGGCGATTCTGCAGCTGCGTCACCGAGAAGTTCGGATGCCGCTTCTCAGTCTTCGAGCGCAATCGTGGCCGATGCTTAACTCACCGGCCGACATGGCGCGGGGGCGGCGTCTCAAGATCGCTTTTGGCGAATTGGTGCGGCTGGTCGGCGACGATGCCGATGCTGCGAACATATCGCGCGTAAGCCGCCCGACGATCGCCCGCTACCGGTCATTGTCACCGGCGGACGCCGATTTCTTCGCGCCGATCGACGTCGTCGCCGATCTTGAGCGAGTTGCCGGATCACACCCTGTGACGCAGCTGCTCTGCCAGATGATGGGCGGAACGTTCGTCGCCGAACCTGATGCACCAGCAACCGATGAAAGCCTGCTCGCTGCGATGTCACGGCTTCATGGCGAGTTCGCAGAGGTCACCGCCACCGTATGTACCGGCCTTGCCGATCGCCACTGGTGCGAGGGCGATGCGGCTGCGTGCGTCAGCCAGTTGGACGACGTAATCCGCGTCGCCGTTCAAATGCGGGCGCTTGCCCGTCACACCGAAGGGAACCCGAAATGATGAAGATTCATCTGCCGGCCGTCGTGCCGAACGAAGGCGCACGCCTGCTCGCCCGTCGTATCACCGCCGCTTATCGCGGCAACCTGCCGCTCGCGTGCCGCAGCATGCAGGTCCCGGTCACTACGCTCCAGCGGCTGGTCAACGGCGAAATCGTGCCGGGAGAGGAACTCGTCGCCGACGTTTCCCGCGCGACGCAGGGCACCATTCAGCGTCACCACTGGCGTCAGGACCCGCTCGGCGGGTGGCTCGACGCCGTCAACATCCAGCACGCCGCGTAAGCCGGCACCGGGGGAATATTCATGGCTAAGTTGGCGGGATCTTCCGCACTCCGACCAGTCGCGCATGCGATCGACGTTGACGACGTCGAACACTGGGTCGCGTCGGCCGAGGTCGGGGCGGAACTCGTCTATGCCTGGGGGCTGTCACCCCCGCGGGACCGCGCTGCGTGGGTTCGCGCCCGCGAACTGTTCGAAGAAGGCGAGGTGCGGCTGCACGATCGTCGTCGGCCGACCAACGACCGCGAATGGTACATGGTGAAGCGCGCGATGATGGTCGGTGGGGATGCCGCACCGGTCATCGCCGATCCGGTGGCTGAAACAGAAGAGGCGGCGGTGCTGCGCATCCTCCGCCGGCACGTCCGGCTCGGCCTACCGTGCGGGACGAACGCGGAAATCGGTCGGCAGGTCGAAATGACCGCCGCGCAGGTTGCTTATCGCATCCGCCTGCTGCGGGCAGCCCGGCTGATTTCAATGGAGGAACGCGGGCCGGGCGAGCGTCGCATCTGTACGATCAGCGGGCGATCGACGCCGGCCGGCCGGCTCTGACGGGCTGCATGTCGAACCTCAAACCCCTGTCGGTCTCCGCGGGGAGCGCTTTCTCGCGCGCTCAGACCGACGACCCGATCAACCGCGAGACGCACGACTTCTATCCAACGCATCCGGGTGCCACCAAAGCACTGCTGACCGTCGAACGGTTCGACGGATCGATTTGGGAGCCTGCCTGTGGGGACGGCGCGATGTCTCGCGTCCTCGAAACGACGGGGCAGCCGATCGTCAGCACGGATCTGATAGACCGCGGTTACGGCGAGGGCGGGCGCGACTTCCTGATGGAGTGGGCGCCGCGATCGGAACACATCGTTACGAACCCGCCGTTTCGCTGGGCGATGGAATTCGCCGATCGCGCGCTGCTGCTGACGCGCCAGCCCGGCGGTAAGGTGGCGCTGTTCCTGCGCCTCGCATTTCTTGAAGGGCTAGAGCGGCAGCGCTGGTTTGCTGGCACCCCGCTCGCGCGGGTCTGGGTCATGTCACGGCGGGTGCCGATGCAGCGCGGGCGACTAGCCGACATGGACAGCAGGGAAGAAGCGCGCGGCGGGGTGATCGCCTTCGCTTGGTTCGTTTGGGAACACGGCCACACCGGCGGCCCCGCGCTAGGTTGGCTCGACTGGAAGGCGGCCTAGGCTGCCATGAACCCAAATCCCGAAAGCCTGTTTGAGCGCGCTCGAAAGGTCTCGCCGGCCGATGTCGCGCGTGGCCATGGTGCCAAGCTGCGCAAGTCTGGCACGAAGCGGTCGCGCGGCACCTGCCCGATCTGCCAGAGCGGCGATGCCTTCCTCGCCGATGAGCAGGGGCCGATCTGGCATTGCTTTTCCTGCGGGGAGACCGGCGACGCCGTTGCCCTTGAAATGGAACTCGGCGGCCACCCTGATCGTGTCGCTGCCGCTCGCGTGCTGGCCGGTGACGCTGATCGCGTGGTGCAGGAGCGGCCGCGACGGCAGCGGGTCGAGCAGCCATCGGAGGTTGTCGAGAGCGGGATCGTCGCTGCATACATCGTCGACAACATGGTGCCGGCGCCCGGCACGATCGTCGAAGCATGGCTGGCCGCCCGCGGGATCGAGGTCGCGCGCGTTACATGCGCGGTCGAGCGTCTGTTCTTCATGCCGCGTTGTCCGGCCGCCTCATGGCGGATCGACCGCGGCCCGCTTGCAGTGATCCATGCGCCCGCGATGATCGCGCCTCTGCGAACGTCTGTCGACGGCCCGATCGTTGGCATCCACGCGACCTACCTGTCGCGTGATGGTCGACGGAAAGCTGCCTTTGGCACGCTGCCGGACGGGAAGCCGCGGCCGTCGCGCAAGATGTGGGGGCAGGCGCGGCGCGCTGCGTGCTTCCTCGGCGAAACCGATCGCGTCGGCCCTCCGGTCACGGTTGCAGGCGAAGGCGTGGAGACGGTGCTGTCTTACGCGGCCGACCTCCCGTTGCCCGCGCGGCCGCTGGCGCTGCTCAGCCTGGACAACCTTCAAGGGCGGGCGGTGCGCGATGACGAAGGTGTGGTGCCGCTGTGGAACCTGCGTAGCGATCCGGAATCGCCGCCCTTCACCATTGCCAATGCCGGTGAGGTCCATCTGCTGATCGATGCGGACATGCGCCCGGTGACGATGCGGTGTCAGCTGGCGCGGCGGGGTCTCCGCGACAAAGTTCGGATCGACGGCCTCAAGCGCGCGGAAATTTGCGCGACCCTAGCTGCGCAGGCGTGGCGGCGGGTCGGGGCGGCACCGGTGCGTACCTATCGCGCGCCCGCCGGCATGGACTTCAACGATCTGGGGAGGGCCGCGTGACCGACGACGAAGCGTTGTATCAGCGCGCGGCCGCATTGGTGCTGGAGCATCAGAAAGCCTCGACGAGCTGGCTCCAGCGGCAGCTACGTATTGGCTACAATTCTGCGGCTCGCATGATCGAGCGTATGGAAGGGGAGGGCTATGTCAGCCGTCCCGACCATGTCGGCCGGCGTGAGGTGTTGCGCCCGCCCTCGGCGACCATGCCGGGGTCAAGCGTCGTCCTCGCTCCCGACGTGCCGGCTTGGGAGCGAAACGCCGGCAAGTATGACCGGCCGAGTAGCGCGGTGCCCTCCGCCGATGACGCGCCCACCGTGGCAAGCCTGCCCAGCGATGCTCCGCGCGAGACAGTGACAGTGCCGCCCCCGACGATCGAACCGGAACAGGCGGCACTGGCCGCGCAGCTGGTCGCCGCGCTGGGACTGGATGGCGCGCGGCGGACGGTCCGGGCCGCGGCCGAGGCGCAGGGTGTGATCAAGCCGACGCGGTCGGCCGATGGCAAAGCCTCCCACCTCGAGCAAATCGTGGAACGGCTGGAGAGCCTTTTCGCGGATCGGGACGATATCAATCAGACCGTCCGCGACGTCATGAAATTCGCCAAGGATATCGGCTTAATGCCCTCTGAAATCCGGGGGTGCATCGCCGACCGGGCGGCTGACCGCGACAAGCGGTTTGAACGTGAGGCCACGCGGACGGTCTACCGCCATGCGCTGAGCATCGAAGACCCGGATTTTGCAATCGAACTGCCCGCGCCCGTCGCGCTGCCGCCTCCCAAGGGGCGGAAGCTGACGGCGAAAGAGAAGGCATATCAGGAAACACTCGCATCGGTCGCCGCCAGTCGCGCGATGTCGATCCAGTAAGGGAACATGGCAGTGGGGGAAGTCGTGAAGCGGGCCGTCCTGATGGTGACGGTCGATCCGCTGGCGCTATGCTGGCGCGAATTGTCGGACCTCGGCAACGCGGAGCGCCTAGTGGCGCACGCCGGGGGCAAGTTGGTGCACGTCCGCGAATGGGGCTGGGTCGCCTACAACGGCCACCGCTGGTCCGCCGAGGACGGGCAGCGGCTGGCGATGCTCAAGACGCACGAGGTCGCGCGCGGCATTCGCGACGAGATCGGCGCGCTGGCCGAGGTGCCTGACGAAGAACTAAAAACCCGCTTCGGCGAGTGGTGCACGACCGAGCGCCGGCAGGACAGGGTCATCAACCTGCACAAGCATGCGGTGCAAACCGGCAATGCCAGCAAGGCCACGGCCATGCTCGCTCAGGCGCAGACGCTCGACGAACTCAACCGGAGAATGGACGACTTCGATAGCGACCTGCTGGTCGTCAACACCGCCAACCGGACCCTACGGTTCCGCCGGAACAAGGATGCACCGCAGGGCGAGCGGTGGCGCATCGTCGAAGCGCCGCATGACCCGGCCGACCACCTGACGCGCGCGATGACGTGCGACTACGACCCGAAGGCCGAGGCGCCGGGTTGGCTCGCGCATTTGGCCACCGTTCTGCCCGATCCCGACGTGCGGGCCTATTTCCAGCAGGTGATTGGCTATGCGCTTTCCGGCCTGACGGTCGAGCAGTGCATGTTCATGCTTCAGGGCAAAGGTGGCGACGGCAAGTCGACCACGATGAACATCCTGCGCGAGTTGATGGGCGGCTATGGCGTCGCGGCCGACGTGCAGACGTTTATGGCGGCCGGGCAGCGGTCCGGCGCAGACGCGACGCCCGATCTTGTCCGGCTGGCCGGCGATACACGGCTCGTCTGTACGCAGGAGCCGAAGCGCGGGTCGGCGATAGACGAGCAGCGCATCAAGCAATTCACCGGCGGCTCACCGATACAGGCTCGCGCCAATTATGGCGACGCTTTCGAATTCAAGGCGCGCGGCAAGCTGTTCATGGAGTGCAACAGCCGGCCGCGCATCTCTGGCGACGACGACGGCATCTGGCGGCGTATCGTCATCATCCTGTTCCCGCATCAGTTTAAAGGTACGGCGATCGACAAAGGCGTAGAGCAGCGTCTGCTCGCGGAAGGTCCGGGCATCCTCAACTGGATGCTGGAAGGCCTGCGCCAGTGGCTGGAGGTCGGCCGCCTCGTGCAGCCGCAATCGGTGGCTGAGGCCGTGGAGGAGTATCGCCGTTCGGCAAACCCTTTTGGCGAATGGATGGCTGGCCGCGTCGACATTTCGGACCCGAACGTCCTGACGCTCTCAAGCTCCCTCTACAATGACTACAAGGCATGGTGCGAGGCCGAGGGCGTCGGCGATCGGGACATGATGAACAGCACGGCGTTCGGCCGCGCGCTCGGCGACCGGCAAATCCTGCTGGGGCCGAAGGACGGGAAGGGCCTGAAACGGCGCCGTGGCGCGCGACTGCGGGCAACCGACGCCCCGTTGACCCCTGCCGGCGATGCCGGCGCCAGCGCGCCCCTCACGGCCGACGACGGCGGCTATGACCCATTCGAGGATATTCCGTGAGGCACCACCGGCCACGTCGGATCAGGCGACGGAACGGATAGTCTACGGACAGTTGGGCTAGACTATCCGTAATTAGAAGGCGCGGCGGATCGCAATGCGCAAACAGGAGGGAAGGTCAAGATGAAATATCAAACGATGAGCGGATAGCAACTGTCCGGCTGTCCGTAGACTGTCCGTATCTGTAACCCCCGGAAAACCGTGAGTTACGGATAGTACGGATAGTACGGATAGCTGCGTAAAGACCTTTCCATATATGTGCATGTGCATGCGCGATAATGCCTATACTGTCAGACTATCCGTAAGAGAGAAGAAATGGATAATACTTCAGATTGGACCTTTGATCGGGTGGTGGAGCGATTGGTGGAGGCCTGGGGGTTCCTCTGGCGGATGCCCGATCGCGAGGCGGGTTGGCTGCGGGACGTGCAGGCCAGCGCGATCTATGAGCAGGGGCAGATCAGCCGGCAGGACCGGTGGGCACTCTACCAGATCGACAGCGACGACTACGACCGGGACGCCATGCCGAAGCTGCCGGGTCTCCGGACTGCCGAGGTCGACCGCATGAATGAGGCCCTCGGTTGGGTGGAATGGGTCGACCCGGCGCATCGCCGGCTGGTCGGCGTCGTGCTTCAAACCCTGTATCGCAATGAGGAGGCGCAGCTGCCGTGGGGTCGCATCGCGCGCAAGATCGGGTGGGCGGGCCATCCCGATACCCTCGCCAAGCGGTGGAGCCGTTCGGTCACCCGGATCGCGCAACGCCTTGATCGGCAGGAAAATGGCGGATTTACGCGCCTAGAGGCGGTCAACCCCTCGAATGCTCTAGGGGTCAAATAAACAATTCGGTCTCTAGGGGTCTGTGGCCCTAATTACCGATACGTTCGGCGAAACGTGCATCCCCCGACGGGTCGCTGAACTTCCTCCCTGAACCTCCCGACGGGCGGCATGACTTCGGTCCTGCCGCCCGTCGTGCTTTGGATCGCTGCCTATGCCGGTCCGGCCGCCGACGTTTCGTCCTCGCGGTCGCACCCATGGTGCCGACGCCCGGCGCGAGGTCGACCGGCAGCGAGGATCGGCATCGGCGCGCGGTTACGACGCGGACTGGCAGCGCGCTGCCAAGGCGCATCTGATCGCGCATCCGCTCTGTCGGTATTGCGAGGTCGGTGCGTGGGACGGTCGCCCGATGGTGACGGCCGCGACGCTGGTCGACCACTATCATCCCCATCGCGGGGATCGAGCGGTGTTCTGGGCTGCCGAATGGTGGGTCAGCAGCTGCAAGGCCTGTCACGACGGACCAAAGCAACGGCTGGAGCGCAGCGGGCGCGGCGACATGGCCGCGCTGGCGCGCCGCCTCGGCCTGCCGGTCCGGACCTGACCTGATGGGGGGGGTGGTCGAAAGTTCGGGGGGATCGCCCTCTGGACCGCTCCGTAACGGCATGAATTTCGGCGCGGAATTGGCGGGAAAGTTTTTTTAAGGGAGGTGCGCGATGCGCGGACGCAAGCCCGACGCTCCGGGCCTTCAAGCGAGCATGGGAAACCCCGGCCGGCGCAAGTCGGCGGTGCAAAAGCGGATCGACGAAGCCAACCGCGTCGCCGATCTGCTCGCGCAGCCGCCGGTTGGCGGTGACCCGCTGGCGGCACCCGCGATCATCGAGCATGGCTCGGCCGCGGCCGTCGCCGTGTGGCGTGATCTGGCGCCCCGGCTCCGGTCAACGCATCGGCTTCAGCCGCATCACCGGCCGATGTTCGCGCTGTTCTGCGTCTACTTCGCCGAATGGGTCGTCGCGAATGAGGACGTGACCCGGAATGGTCACACCCAGAAGGTGAAGACGGTGGCCGGTGGAATGATGGAGCGCACGCGCCCGATCGTTTCAATCCGCGACCGCGCCTTCGACATGGTGATGAAGCTGTCGGAGCGGTTTGGCCTGACGCCGTCCGACGAATATTCGCTGTTCCGTGACCAAGCGGTGGCCGCCGCGCAAAACCCCGGCCTGTTCGATCACGCTACGCCGCGGGCGGAACAGCCGCAGGCGGCGGAGCCGGAGGCGCCCAGTTCGTTGATCGGTTCCCTCGGCCGCATGGATTCGCGGCCGCCGCCTCGTCTAAACTGAGGTGGCGGACAAGACAGGCGGCTGGGATGCGGACCTGCCGCAGTGGCTGATCCGCCACGCGGACGAGCCGATCTACGAGTGGGCGCGGCTCGCTTGGGATCGGGCGGCCGCGGTGCCGGGCGCGTGGTTCGACCACGCCAAGGCAGATGCAGTGGTCGACCTCTGGCCGCAGGTGTTCCGGCTGACCGAGGATCGGTTCGCGGGCAAGCCGTTCCGGCTCGTGCCATGGCAGGAGATCATCGTCCGCCTGCTCGTCGGCTGGAAGGCACCGATCGAGGTTCTAGACCCCGACACGGGCCTGCCGATCGAGGAGCATGTCCGCATATTCCGGCGGCTGCTGCTGTGGGTGCCGCGCAAGAACGGCAAGTCCGAGTTCCTCTCGGCCCTGTCGCTCCTGTTTTGGGCGCTCGATTCGGTGGTCGGCGGTCAAGGTTACGTGTTCGCCCGCGATGAAAAGCAGGCGTTCACGATCTTCAACAAGATGAAGTCGATGATCGCGCAGGCTCCCGAGCTTGCGCGGGAGTGCCAAGCGCACAAGAAATCAATCTACCTCAAGCCGTCGGCTTCGCTGTTCGAGGTCATCACCGGGTCGGAAGAGGGGAAGCACGGCAAATCGCCGACCGTGATCGCGGGCGACGAGATGCACGAGTGGCGCAGCCGCACTGTGGAAAACACGTTGCGGCAGGGCACCGGTGCCCGCCTCCAGCCGATCGAACTGTATGCGTCGACCGCCGGCCTGAAGACGAACGCTACTGGCGTCGAACTCTGGGACGAAAGCCTTGCCATCGTAGAGGGCAGGGTGTCGGACCCGACGACGCTGGTCGTCGTGTTTGCTGCGCCTGAGGATGCAGCGTGGGATGACGAGGCGATCTGGGCGGTGGCGAACCCGTCGCTCGGCCTGTCACCGACGTTGCAGTTCCTGCGGCGCGAGGCGGCCATCGCGAAGGACAACCCGCGGGCGCAGGCGCACTTCAAGTGCTATCACCTCAACCAGTGGGTGGACGTCGTCGTTCGCTGGCTGAACATGAAGGCCTACGACGCCTGCAAGAGCGGCAAGGAGGCTTGGCGCACTGCTTGGAACCGGATGAAGGGGCGCCGCTGTTATGCGGCGGCCGACGTCTCATCCACGGTCGACGTCACCGCCTTGCTGCTGATGTTCCCGCCGGAGGGCGACGAAACGGCCTGGACGATCATCCCGGCCTTTTGGGTGCCGGAAGATACGCTGGCCGAGCGCGTCCGCGCCGATCGCGTGCCCTACGACAAATGGCTTGCTGCCGGCGCGATCGAGACAACGCCCGGCAATTTCGTCGACCAGAACTATGTCCGGCGCCGGCTGCTCGACGCCTTCGAACAATTCGAGGTCCTCGGTTTCGGCTACGATCCTTGGAACGCGATGAAGCTGGTCGCCGACCTTCAGGCGGACGGCATCGAGCCGGACATGATGATATCGATCCGGCAGGGCATCCAGTCGCTGGGCGAGCCGACCAAGACTTTCGAACGGATGGTCTACGCTGGCCAGCTGGATCACGGCGGCCAGCCGGTGTTGCGCTGGATGGCTAAGAACGCCGTCGTGCGGTTCGATGAAAACCTGAACTATTCGCCGGCCAAAAAGCGGTCGGCGGAAAAGATCGACGGCATCGTTGCTGCCGTCATGTGCCTCGCGGTCGCCACGGCGGCTGATGAGGACCCCGGCTCGGTCTACGAAGACCGGGGATTACTCGAAATCGATTTGCAAGAGGTCTGAGAATGGGGCGGTGGCATGACATTGGCGCCGCCCTTTTCGGGCCGCCTCGATCCGTTGGCGACGTGGGCGCGCACGGTGCGCAGCGTGAAGGCGGCTGGATGCGCTGGATCGGCGGTGGCAAGTCCGACGCCGGTGTTGATGTAAATCACTATTCGGCGGTGACGCTGCCGGCGGTCTACGCCTGCATCAACCGAATTTCGAACCCGTTCGCCTACTTCCCGCTATCGATCCGACAGAAGAACCCCAGCGGCAGCGGCAGTTCGCCGGTGACCGAGCATCCCATGGCGCAGCGGATCGGCCTCCGGCCGAACGACTTCATGTCCTCGCGGACCCTGCGCAAGACCAGTCAGGCGCATGCCCTCATGTGGGGCAACGCCTATCAGGAGATCGAGCGCAACGGCCGCGGCGAGGCGATCGGGCTGTGGCCGCTGCTGCCGAATGCAACCGCACCGGTGCGGGATGGTGATGCGCTGAAGTACCGGACGACGATCGACGGCCGGCAGTTCAAGCTGGATCAGGCCGACGTCCTGCATGTGATGGACCTCAGCCGCGACGGCTATGTCGGTCTGAGCCAAGTCGCGTTGTTCCGACAGGCGATCGGCATGGGCCTCGCCATGGAGAAATTCGGCGCGAAGTTCTTCGGCAACGACGCGAAATCGGGCGGGTTCCTGATGCACCCCGGCCGGTTGAGCGCAAATGCGCAGGGCAATCTGAGCAGGGGCGGCAAGCCCGGCGAGAAGGTGGCGGCGGACAATCCCGGCGCACGCCTGCAAGATCAAGGCGGCCTCGACAACGCTCATCGCGTGAAGGTCCTCGAAGAGGGCATGAAGTTCGTCCAGACGATGATTCCGCCGGAAGATGCCCAGTTCCTCGGCAGCCGCGAGTTTCAGATCGCCGAGATCGCGCGCATCTACGACGTTCCGCTGGTGTTGCTCCAGAGCCACGAGAAATCGACCAGCTGGGGGACCGGCGTCGAGCAGCTGATGATCGGCTTCGTGCAGCAGACGATCGGCCCATGGGTCGATGCCTGGGAGCAAGAAATGAACTGGAAGCTCTTCACCGCGGCCGAGCGGGAACAGGGCCTCTACGTTCACTTCAACATAAAGGCGCTGCTGCGCGGCGACATGGCCGCCCGCGCCGCCTTCTACAAAGGCATGTTCGAACTCGGCATGACGGTGAACCAAGTCCTCGGCCTCGAAGACATGGATGGCATCGGCGCCGATGGCGACGTCAGCTTCGTGTCCAACAACGTCCAGCCGATCGGCCGCGCGATCAATCCGCCCGAGCCGAACCCCATCGTGCGACCGCCGGAGCCTGCGCAATGAAGTATCCGTACATCCTCGCCGCCTTCGCTTCGGAATACTGGGCGATGGAGGAATCCAAGCTGCTGGCGATCGTCGGCCTGCTCACCATGCAGGCGGAAGGGGTCAAGTTCACGGCCGAGGAAATCGAGGCACGTATCTCACCGCAGACCGCCGCGGCGGTTGCCCGCCGCGAAGGTGCCGTCGCGATCGTGCCACTGCGCGGCGTGATCTCGCCGCGCGCGAGCATCGTGCCGAACAGTTCGACCAGCGGCGGCACCACGGCCGAGACGTTCGCGGCGCAGATCGACCAGATGGCCGATGACGCCAGCGTGAAAGCGATCATTGTCGATGCTGACACGCCCGGCGGCAACGTGCTGGGCGTCGACGAGGCGTCCGCAGCCATCGCTGCTGTGAAGGGCAAAAAGCCGATCATCGTGCAGGTGAACGGCAACCTTGCCAGCGCCGGTTACTGGGTGGGCTGCTCGGCCGACGAGATCGTGATGACCCCGTCGTCGCAGGCCGGCGCGATCGGCGTTCGCACCGCCTATGACGATCTGACCGCCGCGATGGCGAAAGAGGGCATCGCGCGCGAGATCATCGCGGCCGGCAAGTTCAAGGGGGAGGGGCTGCTCGGCCCGCTCAGCGACGACACCCGCGCCTACATGCAGAGCCGCATCGATGACTATTACGGCATGTTTGTCGATCGCGTTGCGGCCGGCCGCGGCGTCGCCGCCTCGAAGGTTCGCGACGGCTTCGGCCAAGGCAGGATGCTCGGCGCGGCAGCAGCCGTGCGCGAAGGCATGGCCGACCGGATCGCCACCATGCGCGAGACGCTGGCACGCTTCGGCGCCGGCCCCGACGCGCCGCGGGGCGGTGCGCCAGAGCGTAACCGCCGCGCACAGGCGCTTGCCCTGATCTGATCTGCTCGCCTCGGCGGTGGAAATAGCCCCGTCTGCGCGCCGGCGTAGGCGGCGGTCGAACGTGTCCGGCACCCTGCAAAACCAAAGGCAGAACATTCATGTCCAAGACCATGCTTCTGGCCGCAGCGTCCGCCGCGGTCCTGATCGGCCCCATGTCCGCGATCGAGCGGCAGCGCGGCCGCTACATGCGCAACCCGGAAGGCCACGGCAATCGCCCGGACCCGCAGGCCTCGCTGCAAGCGCTGCGCACCCGCCGATCGACGGCCGTCGCATCCATGCAGGCGCTGATCGACGCGGCCGAGGCTGATGATCGCGAACTGACTGCCGAAGAGACGGCGCAGTATGACACGCTGGCCGCCGAGGCGACGGGCCTGAAGACCCGCATCGATCGCGTCGCCGACGTCGCCGCGGCGAATGCCTCGCTCGACGCCAGCACGGGTTCGATCGGGCGCGGTCAGCGCCCCCAGCGCGGCCCGGAAGCGCGTACCAGCTTCGACAGCCTCGGCGAGTTCATGTCGGCCGTCCGGTTCCGCCCCAACGATCAGCGCCTCAGCTTCATCGAAGGGATCGGAACCGCCTCCGACGACACCGGCGAGATGAGCGCCGAGATGCGGATGGACAACGGCCCGTCCGGCGGCTTCATGATCCCGACCGAGTTCCGCGACACGATCATGAGCGTGCCGCCCCAGTCGGCGCTTGTTCGCCCGCGCGCCACCATCATCGCAGCCGGCGACCAGCCCGACGCGTCTCTGACCATGGGTGCTCTCGATCAGTCCGGCACCGGCCCCGGCAGCCAGTTCGGCGGTATGACCTTCAAGTGGATCGGCGAAGGCGACCAGAAGCCGGAAACCGACATGAAGCTGCGCGAGGTGACGCTGACGCCGCACGAGATCGCCGGTTTCATCACCGTCACCGACAAGCTGCTGCGCAACTGGACCGGGGCGACCACCTTCCTCGAGACCCAGATGCGTGCCGGTGTCGCGGCGGCCGAGGATTGGGCGTTCTTGCGGGGCGACGGGATCAGCAAGCCGCTCGGCGCGCTGAATGCCGGCGCGACCAAGTTCGTCAATCGCAAGCTGGCCAACCGCGTCACCTATGAGGATTTGGTCGCCATGGAGGCGGTCTGCCTGATGCGCGGCGACACCTCGCCCGTGTGGTCGATCCCGCAGTCGGTGTTGCCGCAGCTGCGCACGATGACCGACCCCGCGGGTCACTACATCTGGGTCGCCAGCACGGCCGAGGGTGCGGCCAAGACGGGCTACGCCGGTACGTTGCTCGGCTACCCGGTGCGGTGGAACAACCGCGCCCCCCAGCTGGGCGGCAAGGGCGACATCCTGCTCGCCGATTGGTCCTACTACCTCGTCAAGGATGGCGCCGGTCCGTTTGTCGCCGCGTCCGAACACGTCCTGTTCACCAGCAACAAGACGGTCATCAAGATCTTCTGGAACGTCGACGGGACGCCCTGGCTCACCAAGCCGATTTCGGAAGCGAACGGCTACGAAGTCTCGCCCTTCGTCGGCCTCGACGTCCCGGCCTGATCTGACCGGCCTGCCGCGGGCGGCGGATCGTCGCCCGCATCCCCCCAGCCTCACACCATGAGGACCATCACCGATGCGTGATCTTTCGAACATCGTACATCCGGTCGTCGCCATCGCGCCGGCCGCGCCCATCACGGACAACACCGTGCTGACCTCCAACATCATCGACAAGGCGGGTTACGAGAGCCTTGTGTTCCTGATCCTGCTCGGCACCCTCGCAGCCGCGGCGGCGACCTTCGCCGTCACCGTCGAGCATGGCGATGCGGCCGACCTGTCGGACGCCGCGGCGGTCCCGGCGGCCAACCTGACCGGCACGCTGGCGCAGGCCAGTTTCGACCAGGCGGCCGACAACAAGTCGCGCAAGATCGGCTACACGGGCGCCAAGCGTTACGTCCGCCTCAAGATCACGCCTGCCGGCAACAACGCGGCCGCGCCGATCTCCGCCCTCGCCCTGCTTGGCGACGGTCGCTTCATCCCGACCCCAAATCCGCCCGGCTGATCCACGCCCACCAACGAACCCGGACACCATGCCGGCGGGGTCTGACGCCCCCGCCGATCATATCAGGAGAGCGTCATGAAGCATTACATGGTCACGGCTGAACTGGTCGACGAGACCAGCGGCAAGCGGTTCATGCCGGGCGATACCTTCATGCCCGCCAGCGAAAAGCAGCGGAAGCGCCTGACGGACGCTGGCTGTCTGGGTGATGAAGAGGTCGATCCGCTGGATGGTCTGGACGATCTGCCGCTCGGCGTCCTGACGCGCGAACACCTCGAAAACATCGCCTTCGCCATTGCCCGCCAGCAGATTGCGGACGCGTCCGATGACGATCTGCGCGATGGCATCGCAAGTCACCGCGAGCGCCGGAATGCGCTGGCGAACGCCGAGGCATTCGAGCAGAGCGAAGGCGGCGCGGGGGGCACGGGCGGCGAGGAATCGAGCGGCACCGGTAGCGGGGCCGGCGATGACGACCGCGCCGATGGTCTCGATGGCAAGTCCATCCCGCAGCTGAAGAAGGTTGCTGAGGAAGAGAATATCGACCTGACGGGCAAGACCCAGAAGGCCGACATCATTCCCGCGATCCGCGCCGCCCGCGTGACCCGCGCAGACGCTCTTCGCGGCGAGGGCTGACACGATGCGTGTCGTCGTCGTTACCCCGCCTCAGCCGGTCGTATCGTTTGAAGACGCGGTCGCGCGGCTGAAGCTGGATAGCGACGACGACGAACGCGACGACGTCGAGGCGATGATCGCCTCGGCAACAGCACAACTCGACGGTCCCGATGGGTGGCTTGGCCGCTGCCTGGGCGAACAGGTGCTGGACGCCCATTTCTCGGGGTTCGACGATCTTTACCGGCTCACCCTGCCGTGCGGCCCGGTGATCGGCGTTGATGCAGTGTCGTGGCTTGGTCGGGATCGCGTTCGTCGGCAGGCCGAGGCGGCGGATTACGATCTGGTCGACAACGTCCTGTATTCGGCAGGATCGCCGGTCTGGTCAGGCGTGCTTGTTCGTGATGACGCCCTGACGGTGCGATATCGCGCCGGCTATTCAGAGGTTCCGGCACCGATCCGCGATGTAATCCTGCTGATGGTCGGCAACGCCTACCGAAACCGGGACGTCGACGCGCCGGTCGCCATCACCACGGCCGTCACCAATCTGGTGACGCCCTACCGGCTGTATGCGTGATGGCTGTCCTGCCGGCGGGATCGTTGAACAAGCGCATCCGGATCGAAGCGCCGCTGATCGACAATGCGCCGGACTCGGCCGGGTCGCGCGATTGGCGGCTTGTCGCGAAGGTATGGGCGAACATTCAGGACGTCCTGCCCAGCCGCAGCGAAAAGCTGGCCGAGGGGATCAACCTCTCGACACGGCCGGCACGCGTCAGGATGCGCCATCGGACCAATATCACGCCCGACATGCGCTTCGTCTACCGCGACCGTGTCATGCAGATCGTCGCCGGCCCCGCTGAACTGGGAGCCAAGGTCGGCATCGAGTTCATGGTCGAGGACTATTCGACCGCGGGCAATTCGGCCTGATGGCCAAGCGGCGGGGCGGCGCCGGCTGGCGCGGCCGCATGGAACAGCTTCCGCAGCAGCTGATCAGGCGCGTGTTGCCCGGCGCGGCGCGCAGCGGCGCCAAGGTCATCGCCGGGGAGGCAAAGGTGCGGCTTGGTGGCCGTGTTGCGGAGGCCGGCGGGGGCGCCAAGGTACTGATCGCCGATGCGATCAAGGTCCGGTCGAAGAAGCGCGAGGGCCTGATCGTCGCGCGCGTGCTGCTGGACGGCCCCGGCGCCTATGTGGGTCGCTGGCTGGAATACGGGACCGACCCGCATTTCATCACCGTTGACGATGGCCAGCGGCAGGGCCTGACGACCCGCCGGGTGAACCGCAGGATCAAGGATGGCGACGCTGCGCTTCATGCGACGCTGGTCATCAACGGCAAGCCGGTCGGCGCCTCGGTCTACCATCCGGGCGCTACGGCGCATCCGTTCCTGCGGCCGGCGCTCGACACGACGCGAGCAGAGGCGCTGGCAGCAGCGCAATCGTACATCAACTCGCGGGTGAGCCGCGCAGGCATCATCGGCAATGACGAAGGGGACGATACGTGAGCGGCACGGGGATCGTCACCGAACTGCTGCTGGCCGATCCGACGATGGCCGCCATCGCGGCGCGCGGCGGCCTGAAAGAGGATCGCCTGCCGGACGGCGTCACGCTGACGGCGGTGCTGCTGCGGACGGTCAGCAGCACGGATCGACAGCCCCTGAAGGTGGGCGCGCTGATCCGCAGCAGCGAGCGCATAGCCGTCACCGTCCGCGCCGCGAGCGTCCGCGACCGCAAGGCTGCGATCAGGACGATCAGGGCCGCCTGCCACGGCAAGACGGGCGATCTGGCCGAGTGTTTCCGCGTGTCGGTCCGCACGGCCGGCCTCGGCCCCAGCGTCCTGGGGCCGGGCAACAGCTTCGAACAGACACAAGATTTCCGCGTCAGTTTCGACGCGCCAGCGTGAGGAGTGCCACGATGTCGACTGCCAAGAAGTTCTACGCGACCCGCGATTTCAACGACGCCGGGTCCGAAAAGTCATTCAAGTTCGGCGACGATGTGACGGGCGAACCCGGTGTCGCCAACTACGTGGCCGCCGGTGCCGCGTCCGACAAGAAGCCGCGGACGGCCAAGGCCGACACCACCGCCGCCTAACTCTCTTTCCTGCCCGCGACAGGACTGACCCGCCGGTCATCACCGGCTCATAGAACAGGAGCATGCACATGGGTCTTCAGACCGGAGCGGGTTCGGCAATCGCGATTTCGGTTGCCGCCCCCGCCACTCAGGACAAAGCCGGTTTCGCCGCGCTCACCTATACCGAGGCTGGCAATTGCGAGGGCATCGGCACGATCGGTGCGACCTTCGTTAAAACCGAGTTCCAGCCGCTGAAAGGGCCGAAACAGAAGCTGAAGGGCAGTGCCGACTATGGCTCGCTCCAGCCGAAGTTCGCGCTTGATGAAGCCGACGTCGGGCAGATGCTGTTCCGCACCGCGGCCGATGATGAGACGAACGCGCTCTACTCGGTCCGCGTGACCTACCAGAGCGGTGCCAAGCGTTACTTTCAGGGCCGCGTTTTCGGCTGGCCGGAAACCGTCGAGGGTGCAGACCCGGTGATGATGGCGACCCCGACCGTCGAGATCTGCACCAAGGTCGTCCGCGACCCCGCCTCCTGATCAACCCCCTCCCGGCGCCCGCGACGCCGGTTTCCATTTGCATCGGCTCGCCCCGCTCGTCGCGGGTTAGCGGGGCGGGTCGGTGCGCCATCCCCCGCGAGGATCAAATCATGTTCAACATCGCCACGCTGGCGGTCGCCACGACCGCTGCCCTGCACCTCAAGAGCGCAACCGGTGAACTGCTGTTCGCCGACACCGCGCGCAAGCTGCCGATCCGCATTCACGTCCACGGCCCCGGCTCGGCCGCCTATGGCGTTGTCGAATCGCGCCAGTCGACCCGCGCGCTCAAGCGCATGGACGACAACGACGGCAAGGTCGTTGCCGCGGCCCCGGAAGAACGCGCCAAGGCAGTCGCCGAAGACCTCGCGGCGATCACCGTCAGCTTCGAGAATTTCGAGTATCGGCCCGAAGGTGCTGCCAAGGACAGCCCGTCGTTGACCGGCGAAGACCTGTTCCGCGCCGTCTATTCCGACCAGCGGCTCGGTTTCATCGCGAAACAGGTGTCGAAGTTCGTCGGCGACTGGGGAAACTTCAGCGCCGCGTCGACGGCCGCCTGACGCTCTGGGTGCGGCAGCTGGCGTGGCTTCATGCCACGCCGAAGCCGCCACCCGGCAGCAAGCGCGCCAAGGCCGAGACGGACGTACCCCGTCTCAGCCGCATCGACGACCTCAAGCGGCGCAAGATCAATCCACGAATGCCGCCGAACCCGGCGCCGCATCTCACCGACTGGTTGATCGAGATCGGCCTGACGGAGGCGATGGGAATGGGCGTCGGCCCGATCAGTTGGCTCCAAATCGATGCCTGGGCATCGCGGTGCGGGCTGCCGCTCCAACCGTGGGAGGCGCGGCTGCTGCGCCGCCTGTCCGCCGCCTACGTCGCCGAAGGGCGCCGTGCGGAGGATGAGACCTGCCCGCCGCCTTGGCACGCGGCCCCAACTGCACGCGAGCGCGAAGACGAAGAAGCCGAGCTGATGAAGCTGCTCGGTTGACCATCAACCGGCCCGACGGCCGTCAATCGAGGGGGTGCCGCCATGTTCGACGATGACGACGGTGCTGGCCTAGGTGTCGATTTCACCATCGATCCGACCGATTCCTTTAGTCAGGTGGCGCAGTTGCTGGCTGTGATGGACTCGGCAGAGGGTAAAATCCTCGCCAACGCCAATCGGATCGAAGGCGGCACGTCGGGCATGGTCAAGCTGGCCGGTGCCAGCAAGAGCGTATCGGCTTTCGCCGATGCAGCCGCGCGTGACCTGACGGCCGTCGGCTCGGCTATGGCAGGCGCGGGCGTTGCGGCCGACGCGCTCGCACAAAAGGTCGGCCGCACCGCCGGCATGTCTATCCTCGGCCCCTCCGCATCGCGTGAGGCGGCCGCCACGACCCGCGAGATCAACCGGACGGAGAAAGAGGTCGACAAGCTGGTTGCGGCGATGATCCGCGAGGCCGCCGCAGCAGGGAAAACCCGCGAAGAGTTGCGCGACATGAAGGTCGAGGCGCTTGCCCTGAAAGCGACCGAACTGGGCGTGGGCGGCCTTGCCGACGATTTGCTTTCAGCCGCACGGACCCTTTCTGCGGCGAAGTCGAGCCTAGCAGAAGACAGGATGGCTGCCGATATGGCGGCCGCTGCCACGGCGGCCCGCGAACAGGCGAGCGCGCTCGACTTGGTCAACGCCCAGCTGATGGAGCGCGCTCGCTTGCAGGCGGCGCTCGATCGCACCAACGGGCAGGATCGGCCCCGTGCGACGGATGCAGGTGCGTCGTTTAGCGCCCTTGCCGCAAAGGCTGCCGAGGATGAGGCCCGCGCGACCAGCCTCGCCGCGGCTGCCGCGCGCCAGCATGCCGACGAACATGCCCGGCTCGCGGCCATGGTGCAGGCGTCCCACGCCGCGCAGGTGGCAGATGTCGCGTCGCTGGAGCGGCTGCGCGCATCGACCGATCCGCTGTATGCCGCGACCAGTCGGTTGAATGCCGAGATCGCGGAGTCGACGCGCCTCTACAATGCCGGTGTCACGCCGCAGGCCGAGTATATCAGGCAGCAGGACGTGCTCGCCCAGCGAATGCGACAGACCGCCTCGGCGCATGACGAGGCCGAACGGTCAAGCAAGCGTGCTGGTCACACCATGCAGCAGCTATCGTTTCAGGTGAACGACGTCGCCACCATGGCCATGTCGGGCGCATCGCCGATGCAGATTTTCGGCACCCAGATCGGCCAGATTGTTCAGGTCGCGCAGGGCGCAGAGGG
The DNA here is from genome assembly GCF_920939475.1 of Sphingomonas sp. Leaf37. Classification (NCBI taxonomy): domain Bacteria; kingdom Pseudomonadati; phylum Pseudomonadota; class Alphaproteobacteria; order Sphingomonadales; family Sphingomonadaceae; genus Sphingomonas; species Sphingomonas sp. Leaf37. Next base: position 443,955 of record NZ_CAKLAX010000004.1, read on the forward strand.
CGGCATGAAAGGCTTCGCGCGTCAGATCGGCGGCCTCGTCGTGGCTGGCTTGCCGTTGATCGCCATGGCGTCCGTTGCCGGCGTTGCCTTCTACCGCTGGAACAAGGAACTCGAAAAGACCGCGAACATGAAGAAGTACGCGGAGGGTCTCGGCCTGACCAAAAAAGAAATGAAGGAGCTAAAGGACGTCAGCATCACTGCGGGTGACGTCATGGGCGGCATCTGGAAGACGCTCAACGACCGGCTCGAAACCAAGGGCAAGGGCAAGAAGCTGGTCGATTACTTGTTCGGTCCGAACGATGCTCAGCAGGTCGCCGGGTTCGTTGCTGAGATCTACGGGTACTTCGTCGGGGGCTACAAGGGCATCGTAGAGGTATGGGGTCTGCTGCCTGCGGCGATCGGCGACGTCGTCAGCCGGTCGGCCAAGTCCACCGTCGTGGCGATCGAGGCGATGATCAATGGCGCGATCGACCGCGTCAATGCACTGGCGAAGGGCGCCAACGCGCTGATCGGCACCGATCTGTTCGGCCAGATCGACCGGGTCAAGATCGATACGCCGGGCATCGACGCTGCGGTCGCCGCCTATGCCGGCGCGGGCCAGAAAGCTGGCGCGGCCTTCGGGAAGAATGTCGCTGCCGAGACCAAGGCCGCACGGGCGTGGATGAAGGGCATCGGTGATGACATCGAGAAGAACATCATCGGCAGTGCTGAAAAGCGGTTGAAGAAGCAGCGCGACAAGATCGTCGAGGAACGGACCGACAAGAAAGACAAGCCTGATCGGCACGCCGAGGCGCTCGCGCGCGATGCGCAGGCGATCGAGGCGCAAATCCGCAACCTCTACGCCCTCGCAGACGCCTATGGCGTGTCGGGCGCCGCGGCGCTCGTCGCGGAAGCGCGGGTCAAGGCCGAGAGCCGGGCCATCAAGCAACGTGGCGACGTCGAGGCGGCCGTGTCTCGCGAGGTGCAGCTGGCTATCGCCGAGCGGGTATCTGACGCTGCCAAGGCGACCGCCAGCGTGCGGGATCAGGCGGCTGCTCAGGAGCGGGTCAACGCGATGGTCGCTGCCGGGTTGGTGCCTGCCGAGCGGGCATCGCAGATCGTGCAGGATCAGATCGCCGATCTCCCGCTGCTCGCCGCGATTGAGGCGGCGCAGCAGCGTGGGCTGGTTGACGGGGCGACGCGCGCCACCAAGGCGCTGGCTGACCAGCGTGCCGAGCGCGAGCGGCTCGCCGTTGCCGAAGAACGCCGCCAGTTCGACACGGACATGACCAGCGGCTCCAACCGCCTGGCCGAACTCCGCGAGGAACTGCGCCTGATCGGCGCCACTGATGCCGAGCGGGTGCATGCCCTCGCCACCATCCGGGCGACGCAGGATGCCGAGGCCAAGTTCCGCGATCCGGCCTTGCGGCAGCGTTACATCGAGCAGCAGGTGCAGATCGCCGACGAAACCGAGCGGACCGCTGCGGCCACCCGCGACCTTAACGATGCGCTGACCTTCAACGCCGATCGCTGGGACCTGATCGCGCAGAACGTTTCGTCGGCCGCCAGCGGCATGGCCGACGCCTTCGGCGACGCCGGCCGGGCTCTTGGCGATATGACGTCGATCTTCGCCGACTATCGCGCGCAGCAGGAGCGCGCTCGCGTGACCCATGAGGCGGCGATGAAGGCGGCTACGTCACAGGCGGGCCGGGACCGAGAGAATGCCCGGTTTGCACTCGTATCGTCGGGTGCGCAGGTTGCAGCGTTCGGTGACATGGCATCAGCGGCCAAGGGGTTCTTCAAGGAAGGATCGTCGGGCTACCAGATGCTGGCTGGTGCCGAAAAGGCGTTCCGGCTGGTGCAATTCGCGCTTTCCGCCCGCGCCATTGCTACCGACGCGATCGAGACTGGCAGCAAAATCGCCAACAGCGTCGCGCGCACCGCGGCCGGCGCGACCGAAGCGGTTGTCAATGCGATCAAGAGCCTGCCGTTCCCGCTCAACCTCGCGGCAGGTGCTGCCACCGTGGCCGCGCTGGCTTCGATCGGCGTCAGCATCGCGGGCGGATTTGGATCTAGCAAGAACACGCTGCCCACGTCGAACACAGGGACCGGCACCGTCTTGGGCGACGCCGACGCAAAGAGCGAAAGCCTCAAGCGGTCGATCGACCAGCTGCGCGACGTCGACACCGTGACCAGCGTGTTTGCCCGTGAAATGGCCGGCTCGCTGCGATCGATCGATAACCAGATCGGGGGATTGGCATCGGTGTTGGTGCGATCGGGCAATATCGACGCCTCGGCCGGGGTCACCGAAGGCTTCAAGACGAACGCTGTCGGGTCGGTGTTGAAGGCGATCGTGCCGGTGTTCGGTGGGGCGCTCGCCTCGCTGTTCGGCACCAAGACCACTGTCGTTGGCAGTGGTCTGTATGCCGGCGCTCAGTCGGTTGGCGATATCATGTCCGGCGGCTTCGACGCGTCGACCTATTCTGACGTCCAGAAGAAGAAGAAGCTGTTCGGCATTACGACCAGCACCAAATATTCCACGCAATACGCCAATGCGGATGTCGGTCTCGAAAACCAATTTGCCCTCATCCTGCGCAGCTTTGCAACATCGATCGCTCAGGCGGCCGATCCATTGGGCGAGGCGACCGCCGCAGTTCAAGCGCGGCTGAACGGCTTCGTCGTCAACATCGGCAAGATCGACCTCCAAGGCCTCACGGGAACGCAGATTCAGGAGAAGCTGGAGGCGGTGTTCGGAGCGGCGGCCGATGGTATGGCCGAGGCGGCGTTTCCCGGCATCTCGCGGTTTCAAAAGGCGGGCGAGGGTGCGTTCGAGACGCTGGTGCGTGTGGCCTCCACGCTGGAGGCAGTGTCGACGTCGCTCGATCTGCTCGGCGACAGCGCGCAGGCGATGTCGATCGACGCTAAGCTTGGGCTGGCCGACCAGTTCGACAGCGTCGGCGATCTGACCAGCGCCGTCGATGCCTATTTCACCAGCTACTACACCAAGGCCGAGCAGTCGGCCGCGCAGGCTGCCCAGATGCAGCGTGTGTTCGCGAGCGTGGGTTTGGTCATGCCCGGCACATTGGCGAGCTTCCGGCAGCTGGTCGAGGCGCAGGACCTCACCACGACCTCCGGGCAGGCCACTTACGCGACGTTACTCCAGCTGGCGCCTGCATTCGCCAGCCTGCAATCCGCCCTGTCCGGTGCCAAGAGCGCAGCCGATGTCGCAGCCGAGCGGCAGGATTTGGAGAGGCAGCTGCTCGAATTGCGCGGCGATACCGCTGCCCTCCGCGCGCTGGAACTCGCCAAGCTCGACGCCGGCAACCGTGGCCTTCAGGAGCAAATCTATGCGGTGCAGGACGCGCAGGCGGCCGCTGCGGCCGCGAAGGAACTGGCCGACGCTTGGTCTAGTGCTGGCGACAGCATCCTTGACGAGGTGAAGCGTATTCGTGGGCTGACCGACGCGGGCGGGGGGAACAGTCTCGCCTCGCTGATGGGTCAGTTCAACGCTGCCAATGCGGCCGCGCGTGGTGGTGATCTGGACGCGGCCAAGAGCCTGCCAGCACTCAGTCAAGCGTTGCTCAAGGCCGCGGCCGACGTGGCGACCAGCCGGCAGGAACTGGCCCGCGTGCAGGCGCAGACGGCCGCGGCGCTAGAAGCAACCTATGGCGTCGTCGGGGCCGTCACCAAGACGGCACCGGTATCTACGACGGCCATGGTCCTCGATACGGCCAGCACTAAAGCCGTCGTTCCGGCTCCCACCGCCGCGGCTGACACGGTGGACCGCATTCGCGAGTTGACGGACAAGATCGAACAACTGCGTCTCGACAACAATGCCGGCCATGCCGCTACGGCCGGGAACACCGGCCGAACTGCACGGCGGCTTGAGGATGTCACCGCAGCGAGCGGTGGCGAGGCCATTGCCGTAGCGAGTGCCGCATGAGGGTTGTTCTCGACGACGGTTCGGCCGTCGACCTCGGCATCACCGAAACGTCGCCGACGGTCGGGATCGTCGACTATAGCCGGCGGGTCACCGACGACTTCGGGGTGACCACGGTGGTCGAGCGCGGCTTTGCCCGGCGCATGTCGGTGCGGCTAGGCGTTCCGTTCGACCGCGTCGATGTGCTTCAGGCCGGACTCGCCGATCTGCGCGCCACCCCTGCGATGTGGGTCGCCGACGACCGGTTCGCGAGCCTGTCGTTCCGCGGGTTCTACAAGGATTTCGCGGTTGATCTGGCGGTGCCGCCGCTCGCCTATTGCACGCTGACGGTCGAGGGGCTGGCGGATGGCGAGGCCTTCGTTGATCCGGGCCTTGATCCCGCGCCGGAAGGCCTGCCGTCTACGCTCCAGCTGTTGCAGCCGATCGACGTATCGGACGCGGTGCTGGCCGCCAGCAACGTTGACGAAGCCGATCATCCCGCCTGGGTGAGCGGCATCAGCTATGCTGCCGGCGCGCGAGTCATCCTCGCAACCACGCACCGTGTCTACGAGAGCATGATTGCCGGTAATCTCGGCAACGATCCGGCCGCGGCGTCGGGTAAGTGGCTGGACGTGGCGCCTACCAATCGTTGGGCGATGTTTGATCAGGCCCTCGGGTCGGTGACCCGATCGGCCGGCTCGATCGACGTGACACTCAACGCAGGTGCCAGCACGGGCTTGGCGCTGCTCGATGTCGTCGGCGCGGCCGTGCGAGTTCGCTGCGGCAGCTACGATCGGACGATGGCTGTTGCCGGTGGCGCGCTGACGTTCCTCGACTTGCCCGGTAGCGGCGCCGCGATCCGGGTAACGATCACCGGCGCAGGCGGTGTATCTGTGGGTACGCTGCTGGCCGGCCGCCTTGTATCGCTCGGCATCACAGAGGCCTCGCCCACGGCCGGGATCACCGACTACAGCCGTAAGGAGGTTGATGACTTCGGCGAGGTGACGATCGTCCAGCGGGCGTTCGCCAAGCGCATGTCAGCCAAGGCGCTGATCGCCACGTCCTCGCTCGATGTCGTTGCGAACCGGATTGCGGCAGTGCGAGCGCGGCCGTCGCTCTGGATCGGGCAGACAGGTCTGGATTGCCTGACCATCTACGGCTTTTTCAAAGATTTCTCGATCGAGGTGGGCGAGACGGTCAGCAAGCTGGCTCTCTCGATCGAAGGGCTCAGCGTCGCAGCAAAGGTCGCGCCGCTCGGCGCCGGGGTGAATTGGGGTGATATCGCTGATCCCGACGGCACCAAGCCGGCGAACAATGCGGACGTGACGGGTGATAATATCGCCAAGGACACGAACGCTGTTGGTGGTCGGCCGGCGCAACAGATCGTCGCGGCCACTGACAAGATCGTGTCGATCGAGGCGCGGTTCGACCCGATCACCACCGACATATCCGCTCTGAAGGATGCCCGCGTCGACGCTGATGCGGCGATCGACGCGCTGGTCGATCGGGTGGCGCCGGCCGAAGCGGAGATCTCGGCTCTGAAGCTGGCCGAGCAGCGGCTGACGCCAGCGCTGGAAGCGCTCGACGGTGTCGTCGCCGATCAGGCCGCCGCCCAGCGCGGAGCCGATGAGGCGGTCGGACGGATCGAAGAGGCACTGCTGCGCACCTTGCTGGAGAGCGCCCGCATCCGCGACGTGCTGCGCGATGCCGGCATCGTCGTCGATTCGGCATCAGGTCGGGTTAGCATCACAGCCATCGACCAGGTGAAGGATCGCACCTCCACTGTCGAGCAGACGCTCGACGCCGTGAAGGGCGTCGTGTCGACGAAGGCCAGCGTCAACTACGTCAACGAGCAGCTCGCCCTGGCGGTGCTCAACCCGGAGCAGGTCGCGCAGCTCGAACCCATTCTGGTGCGCCTCACGCAGGCCGAAAGCGAGATTGACGGCTTCAACGCTGCGGTAGCGCTGAAGGCCTCGGTTGCCGAACTTACCGCCCTGACGACGCGCACCCGCGCTACCGAGATCGACGTAAACGCGATGAAGGGGCAGATCGCGCTGAAGGCGAATGCCGACATCGTCGACCAGATCGGCCTGCGCACCAGCCAGATCGAGCAGACGTTGACGTCGCTGCCGGACACCGCCGGCTTCGTCGTATCCGTCCAGCAGGCACGCGCCGTTGCTGAGGACACGGCAGACGCGCTGCTGCGGACCTTGGCGGCCGGCGAAGACGCCGCCCGTTATCAGGTGACGCAGATCGCCCAAGCACGGCAGGAACTGTCAACGCGGATGGTCGACGGCTTCTCGGCCGAGGCCTTGGCGCGCACCGCGCTGTCGGTGCGGATCGACCAGACCACGGCGACGGTGCTCGCCGAATCGCAGGCCAGCATCACCCGCGACAATGCCATGACGCGGCGCATCGATGCGCAGGGTGTGACGCTGGGCGACCAGTCCGCCGCGATAGGCCGCCTCGAGATCGCATCGATTGGCGCGGCCGGTGGGATCGCGTCGACACAGATGACGATCCGGCAGGTCATCGGCGCGGCGGACGATAGTGACGAGGCCATGTTGCGCGCGCTGGCGAACGGCGAGCAGGCAGCGCAGACGCGCGCGATGCAGCTGGTGCAGATCCAGACCGACTTCACGACCACGCTGGTCGCGGATCGGGCGGCATCGGCCGCTGCCAGTCAGGCGATCCTTGCCCGCATGGGCGCAGCCGAGGCGGCGATCGTCACCACGTCCAAGGTACTGGCGGATACGACGGGCGCCTACGGCGATCGGCTGAACGCGCTGGAGGTCGGCTTTGCCAACCCGATCACCGGCTTGGCGGCGACCCGCGTCCGGATCAACGCCGTCGAGCGTACCAGCGCCGAGGCGGACGAGGCGATTGGCGAACGGATCGACACCGTTGCGGCGGTGGTCAACGATGCGGTGACCGGGCTGCCGGCGACGCGGGCCGCACTGGTGGCGGGGCTGAAGGCTGCGGCCGATCGGGACGCCGCGTTCGTCGACCAGTTTGAACAGATCACTGCCGAGCTGAGCGACCCGAACACCGGCCTTGCCGCAACGCTGGCGACCGTCGTCAGCAATCGCCGGGCGTCGGTTGCCGCCGACGAAGCCCTGACCGAGCGTGTCGATGCGCAGGGCGTGGCGCTGGACGATCAGGCCGCGTCGATCGGCCGGCTAGACATCGCGTCGATCGCCGCAGGCCGGGGGATCGCAGCCACGCAGATGACGATCCGGCAGGTGGTCAGCGCCGACGAGGACGATGCCGAGGCGCTGCTGCGCACGCTCGCAGCCGGAGAAGTGTCGAACCAGACGCGCGCGGCGCAGCTGGTGCAGATACAGACCGAGTTCTCGACCACCCTCGTCGCCGGGCAGCTGTCCGAGGCCATCGCGCGGCAGGCGCTGCTCGCTCGCATCGGCTCGGCCGAGGCGGCGATCGTCACCACGTCGAAGGTGGTTGCTGATGCGCAGCGAGCTTTCACCAGCCGGCAAGATGCGCTGGAAGCGGCCTTCAACGATGCGGCGACGGGCTTGCGCGCCACCAGCGCCCGGATCGTGGCGCTAGCGGAACTGACGGCCGAGCAGAACCGCGTAGTCGTCCAGCGCCTCGACGTGATGGATGCGCGGCTGCTCGATCCGACCACGGGCGCGCCGGTGACCGGTGCCAGCATCGCGGCCGACCGGAAGGCCGCGGCCGACGCGAACGGCGCCACGGCGCGCGACCTCGGGCAGCTGACAGCGAAGGTGAACGATCCCGCCACCGGCCTGGCCAAAACCCGTGCCGAACTGACCTCGCTGGGTGAAGCGGTGGCGAGCGACCGGGAAGCCAGCGCGCAATCCCTGACGGAGGTGCGGGCTACCATAACGACCAAGGCCGTCGAGGTTGCGACCGCGGCCGAGCAAAGCCGGGCAGCTGGCGAGGAGCGCCTTCAGGCGGGCCTCGACAGTAACGGTCGGGCGATCGTCGCCGGCGACAGCCTCAATGCGCAGGGCATCGCTGATGCGAACGCCGCGCGGGAGGCCGGCGACAGCGCCAACAACCAGCGCATCTTCGATGTCGACGCGCGCGTCACCGACCTTGTCCGGGTGCAGGCGAACGACAACGAAGCACGGGCGGAGGCAATCCGGCAGGTGGCCGCACGCCTCAACGGCAACGGGGTGACGATCGAGGAGAAGATCGAGGCGATCGTCGAGGCAACCGGCAAGATCACCGGCACCCGTACGATGGCGATCGACATCAACGGCAACCTGTCCGGTTACAAGCTGATCGGATCGGAAGAAGGGCCGGGTAGCCTCAACCTCATCAACACCGACCTCAAGATGGGGACCGGCCGCATCATCTTCCGTGCCGGCGCCTACGAGAAGCGGGGCGGTGCTATCTTCGGCGCGAACAACGACCTTGCCGAGTGGTTCGGTCTTGCCACGATACCGCTGGGGCAGGAGACGATCGCCAACAGCCGCTGGGCGCAGGCGGCCGATGGTCAGTCATACATCGGCGGTGCCAATATCGAGGCGTCGGTGAGCGGCCCCAACCGGATCAAGCAGGTGGTGCTGAACGGCTCGACGTCGAGCAGCGGCAACGCGACCACGACGATTACGACCGTGTCCGCCGGTTTCCCACCGAACGGCAGGTTCCGGATCACGGGTCGGATCACCAGCGCGGCCGCAACCAACGGTGGCGGTGGCGTCGCCGGCACGTGGCGGCTCGCGTTCTTCGTCAACTACGGCTCAGGCCCGCAGCTGATCGCGGAAGCTCCGTGCTCGGTCGACCCGGCCACCGGCGCGATCGAGGATGGCGTGCTCGCCTTGTCCGGTCAGCTGTTCCCCAACCCGGGCACGGGCCTCGGCAACATCATCGTCACCAGCACCCGCACCGGGCCGCCGAGCAGCGGCATTTCGTCCGACTGGACCGGCTCGGCAATCTTCGAATGGGTCAACGCCTGACCGCCTGACCGCCTGACGCGCATGCGTCTTCTACTGGAGCAAGAATATGGCATGGTATCGCAACGGCACGGTTGCGGTGACGAATGGCTCTGCCACCGTCACCGGCGCCGGCACCGACTTTGTCTCGAACGTGAAGATCGGCGAGATCTTCGTCGGACCGGATCGTGGGTCGTACGAGGTCGCGGCGATCGTATCGGCCACCCAGCTGACGCTTGCCGAGCCGTATCAGGGGCCGGGCGGTGGCGGGCAAGGCTACAAGATTGCGCCGACGGCGAGCTTCGCGCGCGATCTCGCGCTGGCGTTCTCGGGCTTCAAGAACACCTTTGGCGGCATCCTCGATACGATCGGGCAAGGTATGTTCTCCGATGGAACGTCAGCCACACCGGGCATGCGCTTCGCCAGTGACCAGGATACGGGGTTCGCAAAGACGGGAAGCAATACGCTTGCAGTGGTCACCGGTGGCGTTGAACGCGCCATATTCGACGGCTCGGGAAATGCCACGTTCCAGAACACTAAAGGCATTTCTGTATTAGGCAGCCCTAATGAAGTCCTCACGATGTGGGACGGTCAATTCGGACCGCGATTGGCTACGGCTGGCACGTTCCGCGTCACGAAGCCTGACGGTACGACTGAAATGTTCCGGGTCGATGGAAGCCAAGGGTTCATCGGCGTCGGCACCGCGACTCCCGCGACCAGTTTTCACATCTCTCGTCCCAGCGCGAACGTGCTGACGATCCAGAACACGGCAACGACGGACCGGAACACTCAGGTCTATTTCTCCGGGCGGACGGGCATCGGATGGCGCGTTGGTGTCGACATCCTCGGCGTTGATGAGGACGCGTTTGGCATCTTCAAGGATGGCACCGGTCCGATGCTAAAGCTGGACACGACGGGTAGCATGATCGTGGGGGTGAGTAACGCCCCATGCCACACGATCGCTCGTGGTCAGGGTGATGGCGTCCCCGTCCTCAATGTGTCGGGTCTGACCGCTGGCAGCGCGTTTTTCTATAGTGGCGGAGGACAGCAAGGTTCGGCCGCTGCTTGCGCAGCAAAGGTAGCGTCCAGTGCTGTCACCGGCCGATCGATCAACGCGGGCGGGACCATAAATGCCAGCGGCGCCGACTATGCCGAGTACATGCTCAAGTCGAACGGCTGCGGCCATATCGCCAAGGGCGATGTTTGCGGCGTTGATGCCGATGGCAGGCTGACGAAAAGTTGGGCGGCGGCAAAGAGTTTCGTCGTGAAGTCGACCGATCCCGCATACGTCGGCGGTGACAGCTGGGCGGATCATCTGCCACCGAAGCCCGAAGCACCCGGCGCAGCACCGGTCGCACCAGTCGCGCCGATCGCGCCCGCTTCCCTGCCTCCCGAGCCGGTCCTTACTCCGCGTGAGGACGGCGAGGACGACGAAAGCTTCACGGCGCGGGCCGCCGTGTTCTTCGCTGCCAGCGCCGCGCAGGACGCACTGATGAGCGAGCACGCCGCCTATAACGATGCCGTGGCGGCATTCCCCGGCCTCCTCGCCGCGCACGGGGAAGCACACGCGGGATGGGAGGCGGCGAAGGCGGCATACGAGGTCGACCTGCCGGCATGGGAAGCCGATCTGGAAAAGGCCCGTCAGTGCGTCGACCGCATCGCCTTCGCCGGGCAGGTGCCAGTCAACATCGCCGGTGACTTTGCGGTAGGCGACTACCTGATCGCCACGAACACCGCTGACGGCGGCATAACCATGTGGGCGATAGCGGAGGCGGACATCACCTTCGACCAGTACCGACGCCGCCTCGGCAAGGTGTGGGCGATCCGCGAGGGTCGGCCGTGGGTTGACGTGCAGCACGGCTGAGGATCAGGACCATGGGTAAGAACATCTGCGCGGCCGGCTCGGCCGCGGGGTGTGGTCACGCGTGACCGCGCCGGTCAATCCCCCGCCTTGGTGGGCGCCGTTCGTGCCGGTAATCTCGCTCATCATCGTCATTGCAGGCGTCGTGCAGATGAGCGGGGGCTATCTCGCCACACTGAAGGATCACACCAAGCGCATCGATCAGCTGGAGGCGGACGCACGCACCGATGCGAAAACCCGCACCGAAATGCTTCAGCAGCTTGATCTACGCCTCGCCCGTATCGAGGTGAAGCTGGAGATGATGGCAGAGCCGAAGGGCAAGGCGCCATGATCGACGGTGGGATGATCGTCATGCTGATCGGCGCGCTGGTGCTGGCGATCGCCCCGGCCGAGCGGCTGCTCGCCAACCGTCGATGGGTTCGGACGGAATTTATCGAACCGGCTCTGCGCCGCGCCTTTCCGCCGCCTCCACCGAAACAGGATCTGGAGCGATTGGTGATCAGCGCGGAATCGTCCGTGGAGAGCGCCAAGCTGCGCCGGCAGCAGGCGCGGCAATTCTTCTGGGCCCGCCGGGGCCACTGACCGCGGGCGGCCGGTAGCCGCCATAACAGGAGACATCATGAAACTGATCGACGGTTGGCGCCAGTCATGGCGCCTCTGGTCCGTTCGCTTGTCCGCGATCGGGGCCGTGCTGATGGGGTGGGCTGCGCTCACTCCTGATGCCTTGTTGCAGGCGTGGAATGCGTTGCCGGACGATGTGCAGGCACTCGTGCCCGAACAGGTCGGCAAGTCGATCCCCTTCCTGCTGTTCCTCGCAGCGCTGGTCGCGCGGCTTATCCCTCAGCCGAAGGTGGCTGCGAAGGTGCAGGAGGCGTTCGATGGCAACGCCCAGTAAGAAGCCGGCGAAGAAGACGCTGGCCGGCGTGATCGGCTCGGTCGTCGCGGCGGCCGCGCTGTTCGTGCTCGTGCCGAAAGAGGAAAGCGGGCGCACGGTGCAGGCCACGGTGCAGGCGGATCAGTCGATCGCAATCCAGCATGTCGCCGGCAAGCAGTACCTCGATGCCTATCTCGACATCGTGAAGGTGCCGACCGCCTGCGACGGCATCACCAGAGGCGTGAGAATGGGGATGCGGTTTACCCCGACCCAGTGCAACGCCATGCTGGAAGAGGAACTGATCGCGCATGCCGAGCCGATCATCCGCTGCATTCCGACAATCCACGGCCGCCCCGACCAGCTGATCGCGGCGGTTTCGCTGTCCTACAACATCGGCGCTGCCGGCGTGTGCAAGTCGAGCATCGCCCGGCTGTGGAACGCAAGGCAGTGGCGGGCAGGCTGCGACCGCTTCCCGCTCTTCAACAAGGCCGGCGGCCGCGTTGTGCAGGGTCTGGTCAACCGCCGCGCGCGTGAGCGGGCGATCTGCGTGCGGGCGCTTGCCGCATGACCCGCGCACGGATCATCACCGGATTGCTGATCGTGCTGGCGATCGTCGCGGCGTTCTATGCTACCAGACGCGCCGGCCGCCGCGCCGGCCGCGCCGATGTGACCGCCGCTGCCGAGCACGATCGAGGTGAGCGGATCGTCGAAGCCCGATCCGATGAGCGGCAGGCGGCCGTCGTCTCCGAATCCATCAGCCGGCGCGTCAGCCGTGCCGATGCTCTCTCCACCGCGGCCGTTGCCGCGACCATCAAGGATTTGCGCGATGCGATCGACACTGTTCCGCCTGCTGCTGCCGGTGATCCTCTGCCTGCCGCTCCTGTCGAGCGCATGCGCGACACGCTCAACGCCGACATCGCTCGCGCGAATCGAGCGGCCGATGCTGCCGACGCTCTCCCCTGATCTGACGCGGGTTGAACGACTGAAGCCGATCACCGGCAAGCTGTCGGGCGAGTTGGTGGCGGTCGACCGCGGCTGGCTGGCCGAGGTGCTCGATCGTCTGGTGGAGGCGATCGGGGCGGTGGAGCGTGGCAACGTTCGGGCTGGAGGTGTGAAGCAGGAGCGCCGTTGTGTGGCGGTCGTACTGGCTACCGGTGCCGTCCCGCTGGGCTGTACCGGCGGCTAGGCTTTGCTGCGTCTAACCAGTTCGGGATGAGGATGAGGCTCATCAATGTCCCACTTGCCGTGCGTCGGACCATGGACAGGACCGACCATGTCGGGCTGCAGCATGACCGTCTCGCTCTCCGGCGCCCCCATGATACGACGGACCAGTTCGTCGGTGACGCTGTTGCGGACGCTCTCGACGTTCAGACTTAGGGCGCGTTTCTCGTATGGCTTCAGCACCGACAGAGCGACCCAGATGTTGGTTCGAAGCTGCTCGCGCGTGACGCGTCTCACGACTGGTGCGCCCAGAGGTCGCGGATACCAAGTTGCCGTTCGGTCAGTCCAAAGTAGTCGGCAAGGCGCCGGTGTTCGTCCGGCCGCAGTGCCACAGGTACACCATGGGTGACGAACCGACGGAGATAGCTGGGTGGTCGATCTAGCATCCGGGATAGCGCGGCGTAGCTGTCCCTGCTCGCGTCGATCACCGTAGCCAGCGCCTCGCGTGGATCGGGGTTCCCCAGCCGTGGCTTGGCAGTGCCCCTCAGCACGACGCCAGCCATGCGCTCTCCGCGTCTTCCAGCGCCTCCCAGTCGTCGCCGCTGGCGCGGCTGCCCTGAAGCCATTTGCGGGCGTCCTCAACGGTTCCTGCGCGTGGGAAGCTGCGGTCACGAGACGCACTGGTGGCGAGATCGCCGACGAACCCGCCGCGCCCGGTCTGTTGGATAAGCCACTTCCCGAACGGGGTCGGTTCATCGGCATAGCGATCAGGCATGTTCATGCGGGTGTCTCCGGAGAATCGAGGTGCTCCGGTTATATAGATGTTCCGCGTATGTTCTCAACGGAGAAGCGTGTCCGCTTGCCGGCGCCGATGTCGCGTCGCCGGAGCGGATAACCGAATTTCCCGATGCAATTGATTGTCCGCCTCACGCTCAGCGAATGATGATTGAAGTCAGGCGGTCGCTAGGCTGTCCTGTCAGTGATTCGCATGCAGGGGGTGTTATGAAGCGTTTGATCAGTGCGTTGCTCATGTTGGCCGCTCCGGCTGCCGCTAGGGATTGGCCCGACGCAGGTGGCTTTGAGATACATGAAGGTGACGAGTTTTGTTATCTTTGGTCAGAGTACCAAGGACCGGGAGAAAGCGTACTAAGTCTAGCATTGCGCAGGGATAAAGGCGTGATGCTCATGGTTTTGAACGACGGCTGGTCTGCTGTTGAAGGAAAAGAATACAAGGATTTATCGTTTAGGCTCGATGGCGTTAGCTACGATGGTGGATTAGCAAAAGGAACTGCTAACGCAGGGAAGCGCGGATTCATTCAGCCGATGAATGAGGACTTTCTGCCGCACTTTGTCAGATCGACTTACCTGCACGTCTACAAAGGCGAAAAGCTAATCGATCGGTTAACACTCGAAGGTAGCGCGGCGGCGGTGTCCGCAGTCCAGCGCTGTCTAGCCCACGTTGATGGCTTGAGACGCGGAGAGGAACGAGAGCGAAAGCGATACGAAGATATCGAAAAAGACCCCTTCGCAAACAGTCAGTAGACGCCAACTCTTAGGGCAGGTGGTTTCAGCCTGCCTGCAACATTCCATTCGAACACGTCCGCCGGCTGATGGCCGAGCGGGGGTGCCGTGCTGTAACACGGCAACCGACGGACTGGAGATCCGTCACGCGCGGCTGGCCTAGCCGCTTACGCCCCGCACCTGCGCAACAGGCGGGGCTCCTTTGCGAGCAAACATCAATGGAGTCGAATCTAAGCTATGTGCGGCCGGTAAGTCCGGTCGCGCCGTACATCGGTGGCAAGCGCAATCTGTCAGCCCGGCTCTGCGATCTAATCAGCGAGACACCGCACCGCACCTATGTTGAGCCGTTCGTGGGTATGGGGGGAGTTTTCTTGCGCCGTCCGCGACGACCTGCCGTAGAGGTTATGAACGATATCTCGGGGGACGTTGCCTGTCTCTACCGCATCCTCCAGCGTCATTATCAGGCGTTCATGGACGTGCTGAAGTGGCAAATAACGAGCCGCGCCGAGTTCGAGCGCCTGATCAAGGTAGAGCCGACGACCTTGACCGACTTGGAGCGGGCGGCCAGATTCTTGTACCTTCAGCGTCTCGCATTCGGAGGCAAGGTTCACGGCCGGAGTTTTGGGGTAAGTCGGGATGCGCCGGCACGTTTCGACGTAATGAAGCTGGCGCCTATGTTGGAGGACGTTCACGAACGCCTCGCGGGAGTGGTGATCGAGCGCCTGTCATACGCCGATGTCATCACGCGCTATGATGGCCCCGACACGCTGTTCTACCTCGATCCGCCCTACTGGGACTGCGAAGGCGATTACGGTCCGGGCGTTTTCGCGAGATCTGACTTCGAGCGCCTCGCGCAGCAGCTGGCGGCGATCGAGGGTCACTTCATCCTGTCGATCAACGACACGCCAGGAGCGCGTGACACGTTCGCCGCGTTCGAGATTGAGCACGTCGACGTGACCTACACGATCGCGTCCGGTGCGGCGCAGTTGGCGGGCGAGTTGATCATCCGCGACTATGTGCCACGGCCCTATCGGCTCATCTAACGGCTCCGGTGTTGCTCCGGTGAAAATCGCTGCGTTTCCCCGTTTGTTCACGGTATTTCGGGGGTTCGCAGATGGAGAAAGTGACGGCTTTCCGCGTCATTCATAGATAGGCCGTGTGTTGACATCACATGGCTTTCGCCGACGGCAACCGGTGCTCGCATTGCACCTTCGACAAACAGCCTTTATCGGTCGGTAGAAATGGAGGGCCGACATGCTGAAGGTTGATGGCACTTATCTGTATAAGCTGGGCGGCCAGCTAAACGCCATCAGTTCGCTGGCCGCCGCGGATACCCCTCGCATTCAGTTGATGTTCGATCTCGTTACGGCCCGAGGGACCTTAAGCGACTTCGTGTACCGAAGCATCTTTAGTTCGGCTCTTAGATCGCTTATTCAGCCGGCAACGAATATGATCGCAACTTTATTGCGGATCGCACCTGATTTTGGCGAGCATGTCGACTACAACGAGGTTATACCATCTTGGCAAATATCCGGTCTAAAGACCGAGTTTTCCCAATTTGAAGCGATCCTAAAGGCCATTCTGCAAACCGCAGACTTATACTACGTGTCGCAGAAGGGTGGCTTTGATACGGCAATACTAACGGAGAGTGGCGAAACCCTCTTTCCATCAGCGTTGAAGGAGAAGGTGCCCGAGGCTGTCCCCGATATCCGGTCAGCAGCGAGATGCCTTGCGTTCGAACTTCCCACGGCGGCAGCGTTCCATTTTCATAGAGCTAATGAATCAGTCCTGCGTCGTTATTTCGACCAAGTTGCCGGGGCCGATAGTCGCCCTGCTTCCAGAAACATGGGCGACTACATCAATATCATGAAAACCAAGGGAGTGGGCGATCAGCGCATTCTTGAAGTGTTGAAGGGGCTGAAGGATCTGCATCGAAACCCCTTGATGCATCCTGACGACAGCATCGATACTATAGACGAGGCGCTAAGTCTCTATGCTGCGGTGCGCGCGGCGATCGGATACATGGTGGATCGTATCACCACCGATCCGCAACCAGTGATGGCCCCACTGCCGCTGGAAATACCGTCGGCAAACCCACGGCTGAGGTGACAGCAGATGAGCTAGTGCGGCTAGGTAGCGTCCTGTGCCGCATCACTGTCGGCGGCGGCAAACGCTTCGGCTTAGACTCGTGCCCTAAGAAACGTACGCTTGTGGCGCGTTCCCTTCACTCGCTCCCCCCGCCGTCGCACGGAGCGGCTCGAACCGTCGCAAAGGGGGGGGGTATGTCCGCTGATGGACGATTATTGCGCTTCGCAAGTAGCGTGGGATGAGGAAGGGCACCCCACGCCATGATCAAGAGGCTTTCGGGTTCCGCGGTCGTCGTGACTTGGGTGGTACGTCCCGTTCGGTTTCAGTCTCTGAAGGCTTGCTCATTCTTAGTAGCTCTGCTGCGCGGCGAAGCTCTTCGGGGGTAAAGTCAGTGTGGTCAACACGGTTCTGAGTGCTTTCGTGCCCCTGCGTGTCTTGTCTTATCGTGGCGCTGGGATTTGACCTTGTATCTGAGGGTCCCGTAAGCAATTTTTGCTCCGGCTTCATGAGAAGCTGCGGAGCAAGAGATTCCGATTGGTTCATCTCTGGAATGTATGCACCACTGTCTACAAACTTCTCTACAGATCCGAGAATGTTGTGCCGTAGCCTGCCTAGCCGTTCCGCGTCCTGAGGCGCATCCGCTTCCATTGAGCGGAGTCTTTCGAGGATAGGTAGGGCCTCGGCAACCAATGCTAAGTTGCGAGCAGCTTTATTTTGCTGATGAAATGTTATTGTGTTGTAAATAACGAGTAGTGTTTCGCGGACCTCTTTGATGATCGCATCCACGCCCAGGAACTCGAAGGCCTTCTCACTTCCGGAATCCATGCTCACGACAGCAATAGATCCGGTTTTTATATTCAGAACATCTGCTATAGACGAATAAAGTATTGAAATTGATTGAAGCACTTGCACTAGACGATCTGGTGATGACTGAAGGTCACCATCCTCATCTGTCAAGATTACAGTTTGTTTTTCGAGGCCGGTCAACTTTGCTGATACCGCTGACCCCGTCGGGGCGACATCGTCAAACTCCCGCTTCAGGAGTTTCGCCACTCGCGGAAGAAATGCTGTCGCGTTATTAATCGAAGAGAATAGATCGTAGAATGAAGAGGCTTCGAACGAAGTAATCGCTGCTTGCCAGAAATCGATGCTCCTCGCGCTATCTAGTCCTAATATTTCAACAACCTCATCCTCTGCCGAAGAATATGCTGTCGTCCGTTGGATGTAATCCAATACAATTCCCAGTGGTATTTGGAAGCCTTTTTCGTTTCCTCGTGACTGGACGGCGCCGCGGACCAAGTCCGCGATTTCAGTCTCTCGGAGATCGGCTAAAACTCGATCAATCGCTCTGATCAATACTTCGCGCCGCATTCATCCTCCTGTCCATAATCTACCACCGTCGCGGACGGCGGACCTGGCGCATACTCGGACCAATGTCTTATTGTGTCGAGGGGCAAGCCTGCGCTAGCTGGGCAAAAAAACCTCGCTTAGGAGGGCAGAGAAGTATGGCGGCTCGTGACCGAGGGGGGCGATTTGGCAATCAGACGCGCGCCTTCAGGAATGTACGTTTTCGACGTGTTTCCTTCACTCGCTCCCCGCTTCCTCCTACGGAGCGGCTCGAACCTTCGTAGGGGAGGGGGCTATGTCCGAAGTTGGTGGATAGCGGACAGGCCGCTTCTGAACAAAAGGACGTGTAGCAGATCATTCCTGCATGTTATCTGGACATGTGCGGTCTACATCAGTTGGGCAGAGAATAGGCGCTCCGCTCGGGGCCTTCGATTTTCTGCACGGAGATTGTAAAATGATTGCTAGCCTTATCATTCTTTCTGTCACAGCGATAGACGCGAAAGTAATCGCAAGGTTCGATGATCCCGCCGCGGCTCGTGAAGGTATAATAGCTGAGCAGATTGTGCGCCCAGCAACGATCGAAGCGAATGCGTTTGCCAACGCCCTGGTAGAAGCGGAGAGGCTAACCTCATGGAGTTCTCAGGACCCAACAAGCTCGGACCCCGGTGGTCGTTTGGAATGGCGAGCGCGACATGCCGCGGACGGTCGAGAAGTTGTGGTATATTTTGCGCCAGACAAGCGGTCGGTGTGCAAAATCCGTAGGCAACGAGGAGGTTTGTCCGAAGCCCACTGGCGAGCGATCCGATGGTGCGCCGCATCGCTTGGCATCAGGCTCCCTACAGAGCGCCAACCGCCAGTCAAAGCCGATTGACATCGAACGATGGGCTTGGCCCCTGTGGCTGAATGGCCGATTTTGGGCGTAAGCGGACGCTCCGCTCTTAGACGCGAGCCTTCAGGAATGTACGCTTATGGCGTGTTCCCTTCACCCGCTCCACGGTTCCTCCTGCGGAGCGGCTCGGACCTTCGTAGGGGAGGGGGCTATGTTCGAGTTGGGTGGTTAGCTGCCTCTCCCGTGCAACCTTGGATCGACGCGCGAAGCGATCGGTAGCGGGTAGCTTTCTAGAACCTGCGCCGATCCGATCGGAGTAGCCGAGGTGTAGTAAACAACCCAACGATCACCCCGTTGAGGCATGGCGGTTCCATCGTCGCAAGCCGCGCTTCCCCAGCCACGATCGAAAACGACCAATTCTGGCGACCCGTCACTGACGATCATTCTTTCCACCTTCGCCATGACCCGCCAAGGTTTCTGATAATTGGCGTTAAGCCGCTGTAGCTTCTGAATAACCGGATTGGAGAGGTGGCGAGCATCGATTACTGTCATCAACGCTATCCGAAGGTCGGCCCGCGCTGCATAAACGTCTTTAATTCGCTGCTCTGGTGATCTGAATACTCGGCAGGCCTGTGCCGGCAGTGCAAACCCGAGAGCCGCTACCGCAGCACACAACGTCAATGTCTTTTGACACTTCATTCGACGAACCTAGCATGGAATTAAACGTCCGCAATTGGGCGCTTAATGCCGTTCCGGCCGGTTAGTGTAGCCATATCGCACCTGCTCTGGTCGAGATCGCCTGCGACCCGATCCCGTCGCGCATCATCTGGCTCGTCATCCACGCAGACGTGCGGCGTGCCCCCGCCGTGCGCGCCGCGACCGATCACCTGATCGCCACCTTCGAGGCGCATCCCGCATTCTAGCGGGAGCGTGTCGGCGCTACGATCGGGTCATCGATAGCGTTCCAGCCACATCGTCCGCGCAACGGTCTGCCGCAGGAGGCAGGAGGATTGTTCGAGATCCGACGCCTGGCCGCCCCCCGCGTCGCTCCACGCGCGCTGGCATGTCCGGTCCCGCTCGCGGATCCATGCACGTTGGCCGGTACGCAGCGTGGTGCGTCGAGACGCGGACAGGTGCGGCATGACCATCCGGTATGCTTGGTTGAGCCGCGCATCCTGTTGCGCATGCTCTTCCTGCGTGCACTGAATCAGGTCCGGCATCACGCCGTCGGCGGCTTTCACGCAGGCATCATAGGCAGCGCTCAAGCGGCGTTCCTGGGCGGGGGTCCATCCCTGCGCGCTCAGCATCGCTGGCACAGTCAGCGTAGCCAACGCGGCAGTCAGGATGAGCATCTTCATCGTCTCTCTCCTTGCGGTTCGCCTATGCCCCGTCGCTGTCCAGCAGCGTCAGCAGCGTCGTTCCCTCGGCGCGGATATCATCCAGTTGCCAGCTGCCGTCACCGCGCGGCGACCAGGCCGATGTCAGCCTGCGTGGTCCGGCGGCATTCTCAATACGATGTGTCACCTCGATCCCGCTGGCCGTGCGGCGGGATGTGCTGCCCAGTATTCGTACGGGGAGAGGCTCCTGTCCGCCGGTCAGGAAATCATGATCGTAGTTTCCCACCTCGCCTCGGGCCTCGACCCGCCGAAGTGCCACGAGCAGGTCCGGCGACAGCGGCAACGTTTTGATCCCGTCGTTCCCGCTCGCGGACACTTGGATCGCCGCCTTCATCGCAGCGCGCGGATCGGTAACCACGGGCAGGGTGGATGCGGCGGTAGTCGGGATCGCCGAGTTAGCCGGCTCCTGTCCGGGCGTAGCTTCGCCGGTCCAGTTCGCCAGAGCATCTACTGCCCTGAAATCGGGATTTTCGGCACGCTGCGCGATAACGGCCCGGTTCGCTTGCTCATCCGCCGCGGTCGTCGCCGAATTGCCGTCCGAAGAGGCGCTACCGCAGCCCGTCAACAGAGCGCTTCCGGCCAGAACGATTGTCCATCGCATGATCCGTCTCCTTGTCCTGAATATCAGGTTCGGCAGATTACGAGAAACTGAATGGCGATCTTGCGGCTATCGGTTCGATGTCATTGCAAGTCATTCGGCACACCTGACGGCTCGCTACCCGATCTGATGTAGCAGGGGACGTGAACGTATTCTTTCAACCGGTACGCGGGGTTCGTGTAGTTACGATTGAGCGCCTCACTAAGCCCAGTACGCTGTTGTCCACAGCATTCTGTGCAGGAATGTGTAGCAATATCGAACCTGTTGCGATGCGGGCTGCCGCTATGGCTCGCCTGAACGGCGATATTTGGTGGAAAGCGGACTGGTCGCTATTTCAATCGACGGCCTACGGGTAAGGCGGCTCCGAGCGTCACAAGGCCACAGAGTAGCGAGGCAATTGCGCTGCCTCCGACTATCGACAAGCCCACCTGCCCGTCACCGGAAGTCTCGGTGAACAAGTACCAGCGCGTCAGGAGCGCCTTGGAGACAAAGAAGGCGGCGGGAACCGTAACGGCTGCAAGCAGAGCAGCAAGAGAAATGCGTTTCCACATCATACGGCGGTCATGCACGCTTCATCAGGCCTCCGCAAATGGACGACACCGGACCCATGAGCGGGACTCGAACCCGCCAAACGCTACGATCGCTCGCTGCGCCCGCTCCGACAGCGTCAAGACCGCGACCAACTTACCGGATTAACGGATGTCTGCAAACAGGAAGCGTGATGTCGGCTGGGAATGGCAAGAATTGGGCGTGGCCCGACACGCCGCCTTCACGCCCGCGCCTTCAGGGATATAGGCCGGACGCGTATTTCCTCTGGCGTTTCGCACGCGAAAAAGGGCACCCAGGTCGCCCCGGATGCCCTTCAATCTAGGTGCTTGGGAGCGCCTGGGACGGTCCCTAGACGCTGCCGGAATCAGATACCATTCTTAAGATTGGTGTCGGCGTCGTTCGTGCG
Source organism: Sphingomonas sp. Leaf37 (assembly GCF_920939475.1). NCBI lineage: Bacteria > Pseudomonadati > Pseudomonadota > Alphaproteobacteria > Sphingomonadales > Sphingomonadaceae > Sphingomonas > Sphingomonas sp. Leaf37. Next base: position 465,406 of record NZ_CAKLAX010000004.1, read on the forward strand.
CAGATCGTCCGCCTGGTTCTGGCCGGTCGCGCGAACGGCGTCGGCGGTGTTCTCGAGAGCGGCTTCGGCAGCTGCGTTGCTGGTGTTGTCCGCAGCGTCTTCGAGGTTGTCGGCAACGGCCTCGGAGTTCGCTTCCACGTTGTCGGCAGCCTGCTCGCGCGGGCTGGTGTTGCAGGCGGCGAGCGAGAGCAGGCCCGTGGCGGCCGCGAACAGAACGATCTTCTTCATCTTGGAACAACCCTTGTTATGGTGTTGTGGCGATACACGACACCAGCACGAATTCAATGCCTATGCGGTTGGTGGAGTATCGACGTGAACGGGTCCGGCGGCAGCAAGCACTTACCGGCTCCTGTAAGTCATTGATTTACAACGACCCGATCCACCGGCCTGAGTGCAACGGACACCGAAAGCACATGACGGCCCGGCTCCATGGCAGACGCATGGGGTAGAGCAGGGGGCGCCATGTCCGGTCTCAGGAGCGTACGTCTGTACCCGCGCCACGATCTGCTCAGAAGAAACGGACCAGCATCAACAACATTCCCAGGATCGACGCGAGCCAGGCAAGGCTGCGGAGATAGCGCACGCCGAACAGGTAGAGCGGGATGTAGGCGAGGCGGGCGGCGAACCAGAGGATCGCGCCGGCCGCGCCGCTGCCGCCGGTCTGCCCGGTCATGGCGAGCGCGAGCGTCAGCGCGATGAACGCCGGATAGGTTTCCTGAAAGTTCGCCAGCGCGCGGGCGGCCCGGCCGGCGAGCGTGCCGAGCGGTTGTGCGGCGCCGTCGCGCGGACCGGCGTTCCAGTCGAGGCCGCGATCGCGGGTGGCGGTCTGCCCCTGGATCATGACATGCGCGAACAGCAGGACGGTCGATGCGCCGAGCAGGGTCAGTTCGATAGGCATGATGGCGGCTTTCCTGTCGTAACGGACCGAACGAGGAAGCCGCGCACAGGCTCCCTCGTCCCGATCGTCAGGCGGACAGCAGCGCCGCCAGTTCGTAGAACGCCGCACCGATCAGTCCGGCGGCGGGGAGCGTGACCACCCAGGCGACGACGATCCGGCTGGCGATGTTCCAGCGGACGGCGCTGAGCCGGCGGGCGGAGCCGACGCCGACGATCGCGCCGGTGATGGTGTGCGTCGAGGACACGGGAATGCCGCCCATCGTCGCCATGAACAGCGTGATCGCGCCGCCCGTCTCGGCGCAGAAGCCCTGCGCCGGGGTGAGGCGGGTGATCTTCGACCCCATGGTGTGGACGATCTTCCATCCGCCCGACATCGTGCCGAGCGCCATCGCCGCCTGGCAGGAGAGCACGACCCAGAAGGGTACGTGGAATTCGCCGCCGAGCATGCCCTGCGAATAGAGCAGGACGGTGATGATCCCCATCGTCTTCTGCGCGTCGTTGCCGCCGTGGCCCAGGCTGTAGAGCGCGGCGGAGACGAGCTGGAGCTTGCGGAAGCGCTTGTCGACGCCCATTGGCGTCAGCTTCAGCGAACTCCACGCGACGACGAGAACAAGCACCAAAGCGAGGATCAGGCCGACGGTCGGCGACACAAAGATGCCGGCCACGGTGTTGCGGACGCCAGTCCAGACGACTGCGGAAAAGCCGACCTTGGAGATGCCGGCACCGAGGAGGCCCCCGATCAGCGCATGGCTCGAACTTGACGGGATGCCGTAGCGCCAAGTGATGACGTTCCAGGCGATTGCACCCATCAAGGCGCCGAAGATGACCTGAGGATCGATCACCTGCGCATCGACGATGCCCTTGCCAACGGTGTTGGCGACATGCAGGCCGAACACCGCAAACGCTATGAAGTTGAAGAAGGCGGCCCAGAGCACTGCGTGGTGCGGCTTCAGGACGCGGGTGGACACCACCGTCGCGATCGAATTGGCGGCGTCGTGCAGGCCGTTCAGAAAATCGAACAGCAGCGCCACGCCGATCAGCGCGACCAGCAGCGTGAAGGAGATGGTCATGGCCTAGGCGTGATCGATCACGAGACCCTGGATCTCGTTGGCGATGTCCTCGAACCGGTCGGCCGTCCGCTCCAGATGGCTGTAGATTTCGCGCTCGACGATGAAGCGCATCGGATTGTCGGTGCCGCACGCCTTGAACAGCGCCTTCAAGCCGCGGGCGTGATGCTCGTCCGCACGCCCCTCCAGCTTGACCAGCCGTTCGGTGAGGTCGTGCAGGCGCGCGGCATTCTGGTCGAGCTTGCGGAGGAGGGGGATCGCTTCCGCGGTAACGCGCGCCGCCTCGACGACCAGACCGACCATCTCGCGCATGTCGGGTGCGAACTCGGTCACCTCGTACAGGGCGATGGTGTTCGCGGTCTGGTTCATCTGGTCGATCGAATCGTCCATGACCCCGATCAGGTCGGTGATCGCCGACCGGTCGAACGGGGTCACGAACACGCGGCGCACGTCCTGCAGGACGTCGCGGGTGATATCGTCGGCCTCGTGCTCGCGATCCACGATCTCGGCGATGTGCTGCGCGATCGCGCCGTCGCCGCTGAACAGCTTCTGCAAGGCGTCGGCGCCCGCGACCAGCGTGGCGGCATGCGCCTCGAACTGTTCGAAGAAACGACCTTGCTTCGGCATCAGCGCCTGGAACCAGGCAACCATAAGGGACCTTTCAATAATGGCGCGGCGCGCATGGGGCCGGCCGCGACGGCACGCAAGCCGAATCTGGACGATCCACCGTACCGGGACGGATCACGACGTGGATCCGGCGGAACGGAGACTGCCCATGGCAAGCTTGCATGACGATAGCATGACTCACGGCCATCGCGGCAAGGCACTTGATGCCGGCAGGGTCGCGCGACGCCGCCTGACCCGCGTTTGCGCACCGGCGATCCGGTCCCGGCCTCGACAGCCCGGCGCGCGCAGGGCAGGGGACGGGGCATGTCTTTCGTCCGTACACTTCGTCAGGCGACCGCCGCGGATCACGAGATGGTCGACGCGCATTACGGTGGTTTCGCGCTCGATCGCCAGGCGGATTACCGGTCGTTCCTGACCGCGCACGCACGGGCACTGCCGGCGGTGGAGCGGGCACTTGCCGAAGCGTCGGACCTGCCGCCATGGCGATCACGGACGGCGTTGCTGGCGGCGGACCTGCACGCGCTGGATGCGCCGATACCGGCGCCGCTCCCCTTCCAGCCGGGCGCAGCCGCAGAGCGCTGGGGTGCCCTGTACGTGATCGAGGGATCGCGGCTCGGCGGGCAGTTGCTGGCGCGCAGCGTACCGGCCGGCCTGCCGTCCGCCTACCTCGCGGCGCATCACCTGCCGGGTGAATGGCGCAGGCTGTTGACGACGCTCGATACGCACGCGGCTGGGCAGGGGCAGGCATGGCAGGATGCCGCGCTGGCCGGCGCCCGCGCATGCTTCGCCCTGTACGCCCGCGCCGCGGCGATCGCCTAGGTCGACGCATCCTCGCCCCGCTTCCGCCGACGCCCGCGTCGACCGATCAGGCCGGCGCCAGCACCACGCGATTCTTGCCGGCGCGCTTGGCGGCGTAGAGCGCGGCGTCGGCCGCCCGCATCGCCGCACTGGGATCGTCGCCGAGCACCGCGATTCCGGCGGAAAAGCTGAGGTTGCCGATGCCACGCCCGGTCGATTGATCGACGAGCGTGCGCGCGCCGAGCCGCTCGCGGACATCGTCGAGCTTCTCGTGCGCCGTCGCGGGGGAACAGCGTTCGAACAGGCAGGCGAACTCCTCGCCGCCATGCCGCGCGACCAGCACCGTCTTGCCCAGATCCGTCGTCAGTTGGCGCGCGACGAGTTTCAGCACCCGATCGCCCGTATCATGGCCGTGGCGGTCGTTGATCGCCTTGAAATCGTCGATGTCGCAAAGCGCGACGCAATGGCTGCCGCTATCGTCCTCGCATGCGTTTGCGGCGTGCAGCCTGCCATCGAAACAGCGGCGGTTGGCAAGGCCGGTGAGGTGATCCTCGTCCGCCGCCTGCCGCGCCTGTTCCAGATTGACGCGCAGCGCGCGGGTCTCGCGATGCGTCGCCTCCAGCCGTGTGGCGAGATCGCGGGTCCGCGCGATCGCTTCGGTGGTGATGCCCAGCAGGCGAACCATGGTGGCGCCCGTCTCGCCGTGCGCGGCATCGGCTTCGGCACTGAGCGCGCTGTGATAGTCGCGGGCCGAGGCATGGCTCTGATGAACGGTGGTCTCGCTGTCCGCCAGCATGACGGCCAGCGCGTCGGCCATCGCGGCGATCCCCTCGGGATGCAGCGCGGCGTCGGGTCGCGCGCTGGTCAGGCTGCGCACGAAGCGGGCATCGATCCGCGGCTGCGACGTCAGGTGCCGGTCCACCTCCAGCCGCAGCGCAATATCGTCACCCGACACGTAGCGGCGGGCCAGATCGTAATGCTCCGTGGTCGGCGCCAGATCGTGCGTCTCCAGGAACGTACCGATCCGGCAGAACAGCTGACGATTGCGATCGCGCGTGTCGTCATGCGCGTCGGCATGGACCGGGGGTCCATTCTGATGACCGCCCAGCCAGGACGACAATCGGGCAAGGCGCGAATGCGCAGGTGCAGCGAGCGCGTTCATGCGACCTGCGGTCCGGCCAGTGTCGAATCGCATCGTTCGGGCGCGATGGCCTTGGCAATATTGGGGAAGATCATCGTCGCTCGTCCTGAACACCTTGCGTCCGGACCGTGTGTATCAAAGGACGATGAAGTCTTTATGAGCGACGAACCGGCAGCGTAACGACATCATGCCGCGTCACGCCGATCACGTCACGCCGATCACGTCTCGGCGATCGGTGCCGTCACGATCGCGCGCAGACCGGGATGGTTTTCGCTATATTCGATCGTGCCGGACAGGCGCTGGACCATCGCGTCCATCATGCGACTGCCGAAGCCGCCGCTGCCCGCCATGTCGCCGTTCTTGCCGCGCCCGTCGTCCGCGACGATCAGCCGCAGCTTGCCGCCATGCTGTTCCAGTGCAATGGCGACCGGCCCGGGTGCGCCGTCATAGGCATATTTGGTGGCGTTGATGACCAGTTCGGTCAGGATCAGGCCGATGTTCACCGCACGGTCGGTCGGCACCAGAACGGGCGCCAGGTCGAGCCGGATGTGACGACCCCAGTCGGTGCCGAGCGACGTGCGCATGTCGGCGATCAACTCGTCGACGTAGCGCGACAGATCGATGCTCTCGACCTGATCGTCGCGATACAGCCGGCGATGGACGAGCGCGACCGCGGCGAGGCGGGCCTGCGCCTCCGCCAGCTGATCCGCGACGATACCGGCGCCGGCAGTCTTCGCCTGCAACCGCAGGAACGAGGCGACCAGCTGCAGGCTGTTCTGCACGCGATGGTTCACTTCCTTCATCAGCACGTCCTTCTGGACGAGCAGCGCATCCTTTTCGACCAGCGTCCGGCTCAATTCGCGATTGAGGATGCGAACCTGAAGATGCTGGCGCGCTTCGTGGAAGCGACGACGCAGCCGGTGCGCCGCCTCCACCTCTTCCAGAGTCCATGGATGCGACCGGCCGCGCACGGTTTCCGTAAAGCTTGCGAACGATGCTCGCGGGGTCAGCGTCTCGTTGGGGGCGATCTGCACCGCCTTGTGCGGGTTGCCCGCCCATTCGATCGTTTCGACCGTCTCGGCGCGCAGCCACAGCAACGTCGCGTCCTCGTCGTGCAGCGGCAGAGCGAGCAGTCCGCTTGCCAGCCTGTGGTGTTCGGCGGCGGCGGGGAACAGCTTCGCCAGTTCGTGGGTGGCGAGCGGTTCGTTGCCGCGTTCACGAACCTGTCGCGCGATCGCGATCAGGACGCCATCGGCCGGACACCGGCCGGTCGCCTCGACCTGATCGCCCGCCACCATCGCGAAGCCATCGGCGTGCAGCATCTCGCGCAATTCGGTCTTCACGGCGATGATCGCGTCGCGTAGCGGTTCTTCGCTGTTCAGACGGGGAACGACGCTATCCTCGGCGGCACGCAGGGCGAGCCGCTCGCGATAGGCCGCCGCTTCCTCCTTGGCGCGGATCTGCCGGGCAAGGCCACTCGCCAGCGTCGCGGCGGCACCGCGCACCTCCGGCGCCAGGGCGCGCGGCGTGTTGTGGTGGCAGGCGATCAGCCCCCACAGCAACCCGTCCTTGACGATCGAGATCGATGCGGACGCCTCGACACCCATGTTGCGAAGATATTGCAGATGGATCGGCGAGACGTGGCGCAACGCCACGTCGCTGAGGTCGCAGCCGGCAAAACCGGCGGGCCGCAGCGGGGCGGGGTCATAATCCACGGTCGGGATCGACCGGGTCCGGTTACGGATATACAGCGCGCGCGCCTGCTTCGGGATGTCGGACGCGGGGAAATGATGGTTCAGGAACGTGTCGAGCGTCGGGTCGCGATCCTCGGCCACCACGCGGCCGGCATCGTCGTCCAGGAAGCGATAGACCATTACCCGGTCGAACCCGGTGAGCGTGCGAAATGCCGTCGCGGCACGATCGTACAGCGTCTGCCGGTCGGTAGCGCGCTCGAAGCTGGTGGCGACCGCGTCCAGCCATGCCAGCATCGTCGCGGCGGTCATCGGATCGGACGGCAACGGCTCCAGCTCGACCATCAGGTGCCGCCCGGCACGGTGCATCGTCGCGGTGAAGCGGTCGTCGATCCCGGTCACCGGCAAGGGGACGCTGGCGTTCGGCCCGCCCGGCAGCGTGTTGAGCAACCGCGCGATATCCTGCTGCAACAGCTCGCCCAGCGGGCGCCCGAGCCACTCGGCGGCCAGCTTGCCCTCGATGTCGCCCGCACCGGCCACCACCCGATGCGCACCCTCCGCCTCGGCGACGAGCAGCAGCCCGTGGGGCTGGATGGCGCCGGGGATATGGATCGGCTCTCGATCGCACGCGGTCAGGTCGAGCCCGGGCGCGTTGGTGTCTGTCGTACTCGGGATCGCCATCGTCACTCTTGATACTGGTCCGGGGAGCATGGGCCTGCCTGTCCCCCAATACAATGCGAGGGTGATTGACATGGATCAGCACGTCAAGGGCAATGGAACGTAGGCGTGGATCCGGGGGTTGGCGCGGAAACAACCGGGACATATTCGTGATGCTCGCCAGAACACCCGTCCGCTACACCCCCGCCGTCGAACGCCTCGCCGACGACGAGGCCGGCACGATCGATGCCCTCAACGCGGCGTTTCGCGAAATCCTGGAAACCACGTCCACGGATTACGGCCACGCCGTGCGATCCGTCCATGCCAAGGCGCATGGCATCGCGCGCGGAACGCTGACCGTGGCGGACGATCTGCCGCCGGAGCTGGCGCAGGGCATCTTTGCGCGAGGCGGCTCCTACGAAGCGGTGCTGCGGCTGTCGACCAACGCCGGCGATATCCTGCCCGACAGCATCGGTCTGCCACGCGGATTGGCGTTGAAGATCCTCGGTGTCGAGGGCGAGCGGCTTCCCGGGTCGGAAGCCGATACGACCCAGGACTTCATCATGGTGAATGGGCCGGTATTCACTGCGCCCGATGCGGCATCGTTCCTCAAGAACCTCAAGCTGCTGGCGAAGACCACCGACCGCGCCGAAACGGGCAAGGTCGTGTTGTCGAAGGTCCTGCGCACGGTGGAGGCCGGGCTGGAGGCGATCGGCCAGCCCTCGGCGACGCTCCAGCAGCTCGGCGGCGCACCGCACGTCCATCCGCTCGGCGAGACCTATTTCACCCAGACGCCGTACCGGTACGGCGACTATATGGCGAAGGTCGCCGTATTCCCGGTCGCGCCGGCACTCACCCGGCTTGCCGGAGCGACGATCGACACCGGCGACGATCCCGATGCGATCCGCGCGGCGGTGCGAAAGGCGTTGATCGCGCATGGCGGATCGTGGGACGTGCGCGTGCAGCTCAACACCGATCTGGACGCGATGCCGATCGAGGATCCGCGGGTGGAATGGGATCGCGCGGCCAGCCCGTTCGTGACGGTCGCGACGCTCGAAGTGCCGCCGCAGATCGGCTGGGACGACGAAACGACGGCGCGTACCGACGATGCCCTGTCCTACAGCATCTGGCACGGGATCGAGGCGCATCGGCCACTCGGCAACGTCAATCGCGCCCGCCGCGACACCTATCGCTTTTCCGCCGATTTCCGCCGGTCGTTCAATGGTTGCCCGATGCACGAACCGGGTAGCCTTGCCGAACTCGTCTGACACCGCCTAGCAGCTTTCCGTCATCCCCAGCGTTCGGGCACCCATGATCACATTGTTTCACGTCAGCGACGTTCATTTTGGTGCGGAAGATCCTGAGGCGATCGCCTGGTTCGGCGAACGGGTGGCGGAGGAAAAACCGGATGCGGTCATCATGACCGGCGACCTGACGATGCGCGCCACCCGCCGCGAATTCGAACGCGGCGGCGACTGGCTGCGCAGCCTCGGCGTGCCGGTGACGCTGGAGGTCGGCAATCACGACATCCCGTATTACTGGGACCCGTTCCGCCGGTTGTTCGCGCCCTACCAGCGCTACGTCGCGATCGAGAAGATGATCGAGGCGGAACTGGACCTGCCCGGCGTCACCATCGTGCCGTTGAAGACGACGGCGCGGGCGCAGTGGCGCTGGAACTGGTCGAAGGGCAGGGTCAGCCCCGGTTCGCTGCGGCGGGCCCTTGCGATGATCGCGCAGGCGCCCCGCGGCAATCTGATCTTCGTCGCCGCTCACCATCCGTTGGTCGAGGGCGGCACCAAGGGGACGGCGAAGACCCGCCATGGCGACAGCGCGATGACGGCGCTGGCGGAGGCGGGGGCGCATGCCGTGCTGTCCGGCCACGTCCACGATCCGTTCGACGTACCGGTTGAGCGCAGCGGCCGGACGATACGCATGATCGGGGCGGGGACCTTGTCGAAGCGCGTGCGCAATTCACGCCCTGCCTTCAACGAGATCCGTCTCGCCGATGGCAAGTTCGAAACGATCGCACGCACGATGGGCCGCGAACCGCAACGGGCGATCAGCGAAGATCCCGAGCATCCCCGCGTCTGATCTGCCAGCGTCTGATCTGCCAGCGTCTGATCTGCAGCCGTCCGGACTCCCGGCGTCTCAAAGCCGGACGGGTGCGTCAATAGTCCGTTCTTTTCCGAAGGTTGAGAGCGCGTTATGATGGCGGCGATAAAAAGGGGATGCACGGCGATGAACATGGCGGGGCGACTGGCTGTCGCTGCGGACGAGGCCTTGCTGGTTCATATCGTCGATCAGGATGCCGCGGCGTCGCGGCAGATCGCCGATGCGCTCACCGACCGATCGATCGCGATACAGGGCTGGACGACCATCGACGACTTCGCGCGCGATTGCGGTACGGCCGTGCCGGGATGTGTCGTGATGGACCCGTTCGTCGGCGGCGTCGATGTCGCCGCGTTGCAGGAACGGCTGGCGGCGCCCGACATCGGCATGCCCTGCGTGATCGTGACGGGGCACGCTGATATCCAATCGGCCGTCGCGGCCATGCGTCGCGGGGCGATCGATTACATCGCCAAGCCGGTCGACGAGGATCGCCTGTTCGCCGCCCTCGCGACCGCCCGCCACCGGCTGAAGCAGGCGCAGCGCCGCGCGGCGACGATGCGCCGCGTCAATGCTGCGCTCAACATGCTCAGCACGCGTGAGCGCGAGGTGCTGGAAGGGCTGACGCGCGGCTGGTCGAACAAGGAAATCGCGCGCCGTCTCTCGATTTCCGCCCGCACCGTAGAAATACACCGCGCCAACCTAATGGACAAACTCGACGCCAACTCATTGTCCCAGGCGCTTCGCATCGCATTCATTGCTCAGGTCTGCAGCATGGTGAATCCGGCGCTGCACGTCGACTGATCGTACGATCGCCGGTCGCGGCGATCGAAATGTAGAGACGGAGGGCGGGCCGGAACACCAAAGCGAAGCGCCGTCTGGCTACGCGCGCAACGTAATCAAACGATCGCTTGCGATCGTGCGTGCTTCGTCGATCCGGATCGCCGCCAGATCGAGACCCAGCCGGTCGGCGATGGCGCAGGCTTCCGTCAGCAGGGTATGGATCCGGCGCAAGCTTGTCGCATCGTCATCAACGACCTGTGAAACGGGAAACATGGCGGTCTTCATCCTGTGGCTAGCGCGATGCACGGTCATTGCCACACGAGTTAATATTCTAACATACGTTAAAGTGCGTAGTTGCAACGGGTTGGCCATAAAAAAACCGCCGCCCGGTTGCCCGGACGGCGGCTCCTTCATTCGGTCAGGTCGTAACCCGAACCCGGAGGATCACTCCTGGTTGAGATACTCGCCGGCAGCCTCGTCGCTGCCATCGCCCGAGGGCGTGACCTCGGCGAGCGGGTCGGGACCCGTGCCGGTGTCTTCGCGCTTCGAACGCAGCGCCTCGGCGGCGCGGAGTTCGGCGGCCGAGGCCGGCGCGACGATCGCCGCGGCCAGCGAACGCTGCTGCGCACGGAGCGCCGCGTCACGCGACGAGGCTGCGACGCGCAGGCGGTTCATGCCCGCACCGGTGCCTGCCGGGATCAGGCGACCGACGATCACGTTCTCCTTCAGACCCATCAGCGTGTCCTGCTTGCCCTGGACCGCCGCCTCGGTGAGAACGCGGGTGGTCTCCTGGAACGACGCCGCCGAGATGAAGCTGCGGGTTTGCAGCGACGCCTTGGTGATGCCGAGCAGGACGGGCTTGCCGTGCGCCGGGGCTTCGTTCGCACCCAGCTTCTCGTTGGTCGCGTCCATTTCCTCGCGATCGACCTGTTCGCCCTTCAGCAGCGTGGTGTCGCCGCCGTCGGTGATCTCGACCTTTTGCAGCATCTGACGAACGATCGTCTCGATGTGCTTGTCGTTGATCTTCACGCCCTGCAGTCGATAGACTTCCTGGATTTCGCTGACGAGATATTCGGCCAGCGGCTCGATCCCCATCGTTTCCAGGATGTCGTGCGGGTTCGGCGAACCGCCGATCAGGTTGTCGCCACGCTTGACGTAGTCGCCTTCCTGAACGTCGATCACCTTCGACTTCGGCACCAGATACTCGACGACGTCGCCGCCGTCCTCGGGCTGGATGCCGATCTTGCGCTTCGCCTTATAGTCCTTGCCGAACACGACCCGGCCGGAAACCTTGGCGATGATCGCTGCTTCCTTGGGGATGCGCGCTTCGAACAATTCGGCGACCCGCGGCAGACCGCCGGTGATGTCGCGGGTCTTCGCGGACTCGCGGCTGACACGGGCGAGAACGTCGCCCGCCTGCACCTGCGCATTGTCGTCGACCGACAGCACCGCGCCGGTCGTCAGCATGTAGCGTGCCGCCTCGCCGTCCTCGGTCGTGGTGAGGGTCAGGCGCGGACGAAGATCCTCCTTCGACTTGGTCGAGGTGCGGTATTCGATGACGACGCGCTGGGCGATACCGGTCGCTTCGTCGGTCTGCTCGGTGAGCGTCTTGCCCTCGGTCAGATCGACGTACTTAACGATACCCGAGTTCTCCGTGATCACCGGCATGGTGAACGGGTCCCATTCGGCCATGCGATCGCCCTTGGTCAGGACGTGACCGTCGTCGAACAGCACGTACGCGCCGTACGGGATGCGGTGCGTCGAGAGTTCGCGGCCGTCCATGTCGACGATCACGATTTCACCCGAACGCGACAGCGTCACGCGGCGGCCACGCTGGTCGACGATCAGGCGCAGGTCCTTGAACACCGCGGTGCCGTCGACCGGCGCTTCCAGGTTCGACTGCTCGTTGAGCTGCGCCGCGCCACCGATGTGGAACGTCCGCATCGTCAGCTGCGTGCCCGGCTCACCAATCGACTGGGCGGCGATGACGCCGACCGCTTCACCGATGTTGACCGGCGTACCGCGGGCCAGATCGCGCCCGTAGCACTTGCCGCAGACGCCGATCTTGCTCTCGCAGACCAGCGGCGAGCGGATCTTCATCCCCTGGATGCCGGTCTTCTCGATCTGCACGATCATCGCCTCGTCCAGCAGCGTGCCGGTCGGGATGATGACCTCGCCGGTCTTGGCGTCGACCACGTCCTCCGCCGTCGTACGGCCGAGGATGCGCTCGCCGAGCGAGGCGATCGTCGAACCGCCCTGCACGATCGCCTTCATCTCCAGCGCGCGCTCGGTGCCGCAATCCTCCTCGACGATGACGCAATCCTGCGACACGTCGACGAGGCGGCGGGTAAGGTAGCCCGAGTTCGCCGTCTTCAACGCCGTATCCGCGAGGCCCTTGCGCGCGCCGTGAGTGGAGTTGAAATATTCGAGGACGGTCAGGCCTTCCTTGAAGTTCGAGATGATCGGCGTCTCGATGATCTCGCCCGACGGCTTGGCCATCAGCCCTCGCATACCGGCGAGCTGCTTGATCTGCGCCTGCGAACCACGGGCACCGGAGTGCGCCATCATGTAGATCGAGTTGATGTCCTTCTCGCGGCCCTTCATCGGACCGTCTTCGTAGTGACGGACAGCCTTGATCTCGTTCATCATCGAGTTCGCGACCTGGTCACCGCAACGGGACCAGGCGTCGATCACCTTGTTGTACTTCTCCTGCTGCGTGATCAGGCCGTCCTGATACTGCTGCTCGAAGTCCTTCACCTGATCGCGCGTCTCGTCGACCAGCTTGTCCTTGTCCGGCGCGATGATCATGTCGTCCTTGCCGAACGAGATGCCGGCGCGGAACGCGTGACGAAAGCCCAATGCCATGATCGCGTCAGCGAACAGTACAGTCTCCTTCTGACCGGTGTGACGATAGACCTCGTCGATCACGTCGCCCACGTCCTTCTTGGTGAGGAGCCGGTTGACGGTCTCGAACGGCACCTTGTGGCTGTGCGGGAGCGTCTCACCAAGGAGCATGCGGCCCGGCGTCGTCTCGTAACGCTTGAGATACTGCTTGCCCTGCTCATCCGTCTGCGGAACGCGGCTGATGATCTTGGTATGTAGCGTCACCGCCTGCGCATTGAGCGCCTGATGCACCTCGGCCATGTCGCCCAGGAGCATGCCTTCGCCCGGCTCGCCTTCCTTCATCATCGACAGATAATACAGGCCCAGCACCATGTCCTGCGACGGCACGATGATCGGCTTGCCGTTTGCCGGCGACAGGATGTTGTTCGTCGACATCATCAGGACGCGCGCTTCCAGCTGGGCCTCGAGGCTCAGGGGGACGTGCACGGCCATCTGGTCGCCGTCGAAGTCGGCGTTGAACGCGGAGCAGACCAGCGGGTGGAGCTGGATCGCCTTGCCCTCGATCAGCACCGGCTCGAACGCCTGGATGCCGAGACGGTGGAGCGTCGGTGCGCGATTCAGCATCACGGGATGCTCGCGGATCACCTCGTCCAGGATGTCCCAGACTTCCTTGCGCTCCTTCTCGACCCACTTCTTCGCCTGCTTCAGGGTCATCGACAGACCCTTGGCATCGAGGCGTGCGTAGATGAACGGCTTGAACAGTTCGAGCGCCATCTTCTTCGGCAGGCCGCACTGGTGCAACTTCAGCTCGGGCCCGGTCACGATGACCGAACGACCCGAATAGTCGACGCGCTTGCCCAGAAGGTTCTGGCGGAAGCGGCCCTGCTTGCCCTTCAGCATGTCGGACAGCGACTTCAGCGGACGCTTGTTGGCGCCGGTGATCGTGCGACCGCGACGGCCGTTGTCGAAGAGGGCGTCGACCGCCTCCTGCAACATGCGCTTTTCGTTGCGAACAATGATGTCCGGCGCACGCAGCTCCATCAACCGCTTCAGGCGGTTGTTGCGGTTGATGACGCGGCGGTACAAGTCGTTCAGATCCGACGTCGCGAAACGGCCGCCGTCCAGCGGCACCAGCGGGCGCAGCTCGGGCGGGATGACCGGCACGACTTCGAGGATCATCCACTCGGGACGGTTGCCCGATTCCAGGAAGCTCTCGACGACCTTCAGCCGCTTGATGATCTTCTTGGGCTTCAGCTCCGACTTGGTCGTCGCCAGCTCTTCGAGCAGCGCAACCTTCTCGCCTTCGAGGTCGAGGCTTTCGAGCATGATGCGCACGGCCTCGGCACCGATACCGGCCGAGAACGCGTCCTCACCGTACTGGTCCTGCGCCTCGAGGAGTTCGTCCTCGGTCATCAGCTGGAACTTCTCGAGCGGGGTCAGGCCCGGCTCGATGACGATATACGCCTCGAAGTACAGCACGCGCTCGAGCTGCTTCAACTGCATGTCGAGCAGCAGGCCGATGCGCGACGGCAGCGACTTCAGGAACCAGATGTGCGCGACCGGCGCAGCAAGTTCGATATGGCCCATTCGCTCGCGGCGGACCTTCGACACCGTGACCTCGACACCGCACTTCTCGCAGACGATGCCCTTGTACTTCATGCGCTTGTACTTGCCGCACAGGCACTCGTAATCCTTGATCGGACCGAAGATGCGCGCGCAGAACAGGCCGTCACGCTCGGGCTTGAACGTGCGATAGTTGATGGTCTCGGGCTTCTTGATCTCGCCGAACGACCACGAGCGGATCTTGTCGGGCGATGCGATGCCGATCTGGATCTGGTCGAAGGTTTCCGGCTTCGCGATCGGATTGGCGAAATTGGTCAGTTCGTTCATGGGTATGAACCTCTCAGAATTCTTTTCTCCTCTCCCGGTGGGAGAGGAAGGGGCCCGCCAGCGAAGCTGGTGGGAAGGTGAGGGCAGGGCAGTGAACTGTCCTCACCCTTCCGCGGCCTGCGGCCGCTCCCTCCCTCTCCCGAGGGGAGAGGGAGAGTGGTGGCTTACTCCGCCGCGATCGCGATGCCGCCCTCGTCGTCCACGTCCTGCATGGTCTTGAGATCGACGTTGAGACCCAGGCTGCGCATTTCCTTGACGAGCACGTTGAAGCTCTCCGGGATGCCGGCCTCGAACGTGTCGTCGCCCTTGACGATCGCCTCGTAGACCTTGGTGCGGCCGACGACGTCGTCCGACTTCACCGTCAGCATTTCCTGCAAGGTATACGCCGCGCCATAGGCCTGGAGCGCCCAGACCTCCATCTCGCCGAAGCGCTGGCCGCCGAACTGTGCCTTACCACCCAGCGGCTGCTGGGTGACCAGCGAGTACGGCCCGATCGAACGCGCGTGGATCTTGTCGTCCACGAGGTGGTGCAGCTTGAGCATGTAGATGATGCCCACCGTCACCTTGCGGTCGAACTTGTCGCCCGTGCGTCCGTCGAACAGCTCCGACTGGCCCGACGTGTCGAGGCCCGCCAGCTCCAGCATCGCCGACACGTCGCTCTCGCGTGCGCCGTCGAATACCGGGGTGCCCATCGGGATGCCGGTGCGGATGTTGTGCACCAGCTCGACGATCTCGTCCGGATCGCGGCTCTGGATGTCCTCGGCATAGTGATCGCCATAGACCTCGACCAGCCGCTCCTTGACCGCGTCGGGCATCTCGCCCGCCTTGGCATCCGGGTTGGCATCGCGCCAATCGTCCAGCGCCGCCGCGACCTGCATGCCCAGATTGCGGGCCGCCCAGCCGAGATGGGTTTCGAAGATCTGCCCGACGTTCATGCGCGACGGCACGCCGAGCGGATTGAGCACCAGATCGACCGGCGTCCCGTCGGCGAGGAACGGCATGTCCTCCGCCGGCAGGATGCGGCTGATGACGCCCTTGTTGCCGTGACGGCCGGCCATCTTGTCGCCGGGCTGCAGCTTGCGCTTCACCGCGACGAACACCTTGACCATCTTGAGCACGCCCGGCGGCAGCTCGTCGCCGCGCTCCAGCTTCTCGCGGCGATCGTGGAACTTGTCCGTGATCCGCTTGGCGGCTTCGTCATACTGCTGCTTGACGGCTTCCAGATCGCCCTGGACCTTGTCGTCGGCGACCGCGAACTTCCACCATTCGTGGCGGTCGACGCTGTCGAGCAGGTCCATGTCGATCGTCGAGCCCTTCTTCAGGCCCTTCGGAACGGCAGTCGCGACCTGGTCGAGCAGCATCTCGCGCAGGCGCGACCATGTGGCCCGGTTCAGGATGGTGCGCTCGTCGTCCGAATCCTTCTTCAGGCGCTCGATCTCCTCACGCTCGATCGCCATCGCGCGCTCGTCCTTGTCGATGCCGTGGCGATTAAAGACGCGCACGTCGACGATCGTACCGGCAACGCCCGGGGGCAGGCGCAGCGAGGTGTCGCGCACGTCCGACGCCTTTTCACCGAAGATGGCGCGGAGCAGCTTTTCCTCCGGCGTCATCGGGCTTTCGCCCTTCGGCGTGATCTTGCCGACGAGGATATCGCCCGGCTCGACCTCGGCACCGACGTAGACGATGCCCGCCTCGTCGAGGTTGCGCAGCGCTTCCTCACCGACGTTGGGGATGTCGCGCGTGATGTCTTCCGGCCCGAGCTTCGTATCGCGGGCCATCACCTCGAACTCGTCGATGTGGATCGACGTGAACACGTCGTCCTTCACGATCCGCTCGCTGATGAGGATCGAATCCTCATAATTGTAGCCGTTCCAGGGCATGAACGCGACGAGCGCGTTGCGGCCCAGCGCCAGCTCGCCGAACTCGGTCGAGGGACCGTCGGCGATGACGTCGCCGGCGTTGACCACGTCGCCCACCTTCACCAGCGGACGCTGGTTGATGCAGGTCGACTGGTTCGAACGCTGGAACTTCATCAGCGTGTAGATGTCAACGCCCGACTTGGTCGAATCGACCTCGCCCGTCGCACGGATGACGATGCGGCTGGCATCGACCTGATCGACGATGCCGGCGCGCTTCGCCCCGATCGCGGCGCCCGAATCGCGCGCCACGGTCTCTTCCATGCCGGTGCCGACGAAGGGCGCTTCCGCCTTCACCAGCGGCACGGCCTGACGCTGCATGTTCGAACCCATCAGCGCGCGGTTGGCGTCATCGTTTTCAAGGAACGGAATGAGCGATGCGGCGACCGAGACGAGCTGCTTGGGGCTGACGTCCATCAGCGTGACGTTATCGGGCAGCGCCATCAGGAATTCGCCCGCCTGACGCGACGAGACCAGTTCCTCGGCAAAGCCGCCGTCGCCGTTCAGCTCTGCGGAGGCCTGCGCGATCGTGTGCTTGGCCTCTTCCATCGCCGACAGATAGACGACGTCGTCGGTGACCTTGTGATCGACGACCTTGCGGTACGGCGTCTCGATGAAGCCATACTTGTTGACGCGGCTGAAGCTCGCCAGCGAGTTGATCAGACCGATGTTCGGGCCTTCCGGCGTTTCGATCGGGCAGATGCGGCCGTAGTGCGTCGGGTGAACGTCGCGGACTTCGAAGCCTGCGCGCTCACGCGTCAAACCGCCCGGCCCGAGCGCCGAAACGCGACGCTTGTGCGTCACTTCGGACAACGGGTTGGTCTGATCCATGAACTGCGACAGCTGCGACGAACCGAAGAATTCACGCACCGCGGCGACCGCCGGCTTGGCGTTGATCAGGTCGTTCGGCATCACGGTGGACACGTCGACCGACGACATGCGCTCCTTCACGGCGCGCTCCATGCGGAGCAGGCCGACGCGATACTGGTTCTCGAGCAGCTCGCCCACCGAACGCACGCGACGGTTGCCGAGGTTGTCGATGTCGTCGATCTCGCCCTTGCCGTCCTTCAGGCCGACGAGCGTCTTGATGACGGCAAGGATGTCCTCGCTGCGCAGCGTAGTGACGGTATCCTCGGCATCGAGGTCGAGGCGCATGTTCAGCTTGACGCGGCCCACCGCCGACAGGTCGTAGCGATCCGGATCGAAGAACAGGCCCGAGAACAGCGCTTCCGCGGTTTCCAGCGTCGGCGGCTCGCCGGGGCGCATCACGCGATAGATATCGGACAGCGCCTGTTCACGCTCTTCGGCCTTGTCGGCCTTCAGCGTGTTGCGAATCCATGCGCCGGTCGAGACATGATCGATGTCGAGCAGCTCGATCGTGTCGATGCCCGCCTTGTCGAGCGCCTCGAGATTGTCGGGACCGATTTCGTCACCGGCCTCGACGTAGATCTCGCCCGTCGTCTCGTTGATGAGGTCGTAGGCCGAATAGCGACCAAAGATTTCCTCGGTCGGGATCAACAGCTGCGTCAGGCCGTCCTTGGCCGCCTTGTTGGCGGCGCGCGGGCTGATCTTTTGTTGCGCCGCGAACACGACCTCGCCCGACGATGCGTCGACGATGTCGAACAACGGCTTCACACCGCGCCAGTTTTCCGCGGCAAACGGGATGATCCAGCCACCCTGACCACGCACATACGTCACGCGGTTGTAAAAATAGTTCAGGATATCCTCGCTGGTCATGCCCAGCGCATAGAGCAGTGCCGTCACCGGCAGCTTGCGCTTGCGATCGATACGGACGTTGACGATGTCCTTGGCGTCGAACTCAAAATCGAGCCACGAGCCGCGATACGGAATGACGCGCGCGGCGAAGAGGTATTTGCCCGACGCGTGGGTCTTGCCACGGTCATGGTCGAACAGCACGCCCGGCGAACGGTGCATCTGCGACACGATCACGCGCTCGGTGCCGTTAATGAAGAAGGTGCCGTTGCCCGTCATCAGGGGCATGTCGCCCATGTAGACGTCCTGCTCCTTGATATCGATGACCGACTTGGCCTCAGTATCCGGATCGACCTCGAACGCAGTCAGGCGCAGCGTGACGCGCATCGGCGCGGCATAGGTGATGCCCCGCTGGCGGCATTCCTCGACGTCGAACTTCGGCGGTTCGAGGACGTAATCGTCGAAGTCGAGATACGCGGTGCCGGCGAAATCCTGGATCGGGAAGACGCTGCGCAGCGTCTTTTCGAGGCCCGAAACGTGGCCGGTGCTCTTGTCCGAGCGCAGGAACTGTTCGTAGCTTTCGCGCTGAACCTCGATCAGGTTTGGCATCTGGATGACTTCGTGGATGTCCCCGAAGATCTTGCGGATGCGCCGCTTGGCGGTGCTGCCCTGGATCGCCTTGGTGGCCATGATCGTTATGCCCTCAGTCGTGGCCTGCCAGTTGCCTGGGTTCGGCCGGAATATCGTGCCCGGAAACCTCCGGAGCGGGACGCGAGCAGCGACGCAAAAAGGCCGATCGCATGACACTGCGTCGGCCCTTGGCGTCTATGAACCGCAGCTTCCTATTCGTACGATGCACTGCGCGACGGCGCATCATGTCCCGAAAGCGGTGGCGAGACGCGGATATAGGCGCGGTGTTGGACGCTGTCAAAGGGGGAGGAGCCAACGCCGGTCCAATGGATCCGATCGCCCTGCCGACAAGGCGGGGCGTTTCGTCGCAGCGCAGGTGGCGGTCGTGCGGGGTTCACTAAGGAGCGGGCAAACGGTTTCGGGTGAGAACAGGGTACATGACCATTTCGCGGCGCGCGCGCTCCAGCGCGATCGCTCTCCTGCTGGCAGGCGCAGCGGTAGCGCCTGCGCTTGCGCAGACGGCGCCGGCCCCGCAGACCATTCCCGGATTGGACGATTTCAGCCTGCCGTCGTCGCGACCGACCGCGCAGCCGACGCCGACGCCCACGCCCACGCCCACGCCCACTCCGACGCCAACCCCCACGCCGCAAGCGACCCCCACGCCCGCCGCTGCGCCGACTGCACGGGCGACGCCGACGCCCCGCGCGACCCCGCGTCCGAGTCCGACGGACGCGCCGACGCCACGGCCGACTGCAACGATGGACCCGGGCATAGCGCCGGAGCCGATCGCGACCCCGACCCCGACGAGTCCTTCGCCGGCAACGATCGAAGCCCGGCCCGACGCTGCGCCGAGCGCCGTAGCGCCAGAGCTCGCGGCCCCGTCATCATCCAGCAGCTGGGTCGGGTGGATCGTTGCGGGCGCGGGTCTGGCTGCGCTCATGGCAGGCATCGTCTGGTGGCGTCGCCGACGTGAGGTCGGCGAGAGCGTCACGGAGTACAGGCTGGTGGCGTCGGAACCAGGCGAGACACCGCAGCCTGCTCGTGCAGCACAGCCGCCGTCGCCGGCTGCCCAGCCCGTCGTGCTTGACCCTACACCTGTGCAAACCGATCGCGCGCGGATCGCGATGGCGCTGCATCCGCGTCGCGCCGGCCTGAACCTGCTGAGCGCGACCGTCGAAGCGGAACTGCTGCTCCGCAACGAAGGTAGCGTGCCCGCCGCCGCGATCCGCGTGGGCGCACTGCTGATGGGCGCTGCCGCCGGTCCTCCCGGTGATGTCGGTCCGCTATTCGCCCAGCCGGTCGGTCGGCCGGTCACGCCGCCGTTCGGGCTCGCGCCGGGCGAGGAGCGCCGGGTGCGGCTGGTCGTCGCGTTGCCGCGGGCGGACATCCTGCCGTTGGAGGCGGGCGGTCGGGCGATGTTCGTGCCGGTCGTCGCGGTCAACGTGCTGTATGAAGCGGGAGAGGTGCAGGGGCAGACTGCACAGGCGTTCGCCGTCGGGGTCGAGCGGGTCGACAGCGCCAAGCTGGCACCACTCTGGCTGGACCAGCCGGCGCGGATGTTCGATGCGATCGGTGTGCGGGCCTATGCTGCCGGGGTGGTGCGATAAGGTGATGCAGGCGCCGGATCGTCGAGGCGCATCGGCTTCCTGATCCGGCCCGTTCGTTATCCACCAAAGCGGATCGTACGAAAAAGGGCGGCTTCCCTAGCGGGAGCCGCCCTTTTCCTTGTCGCGTCGGCTGGCCTGGCGGTCATGGGTGAAGCCCATGACGTCGGACGCGGCTTTTGGCTGCGACGGCCGGCCTTGTAGCGGGGCTTGCGCAAGCGAGTCCCGCTACTGCGGCTTACTTCAGCTCGACGGTCGCGCCGGCTGCTTCCAGCTGCGCCTTGACCTTCGTGGCCTCGTCCTTGTTCACGCCTTCCTTGACGGCCTTCGGCGCGCCCTCGACGAGAGCCTTCGCTTCGGTCAGGCCCAGGCCGGTGATCGCGCGGACTTCCTTGATGACGTTGATCTTCTTGCCACCGTCGCCGGTGAGGATGACGTCGAATTCGGTCTGCTCTTCAGCTGCCGGAGCGGCTGCGCCGCCGCCAGCTGCCGGTGCTGCAACCGCTGCTGCGGCCGAAACGCCCCACTTCTCTTCGAGCAGCTTCGACAGCTCGGCTGCTTCGAGGACGGTCAGTTCGCTCAGGCTCTCAACGAGCGCGTTCAGGTCTGCCATGATACTTCCTTCATATGTCGGGGCGAACGCCCCAAAGTGTCAGTTGAAAATTCGCTTAACCAAGCACGCCTGAAATTCAGGCGGCTTCCTTCTCGGCGTAAGCCGACAGCACGCGCGCGATCTGCGCCGCAGGAGCCTGGGTGATGGTCGCGAGCTTCGTTGCCGGAGCAACGATGAGGCCGACGATCTTCGCCCGGAGTTCATCCAGCGAGGGCAGGGTAGCGAGCGCTTGCACGCCAGCGAGGTCGAGAGGGGTCGCACCCATCGATCCACCCACGATTTCGAACTTGTCGTTCGTCTTCGCGAATTCGACCGCAACCTTGGCTGCGGCGACCGGATCGATCGAGGTGGCGAGGCCGACGGGACCCGTGAGCATGTCGCCCACCGAACCGTAATCGGTGCCATCCAGTGCGATCTTGGCAAGCTTGTTCTTCGAGACCTTGTAGGTCGCGCCGGCATCACGCATCGCGTTGCGCAGTCGGGTGGACTGGGCAACCGTCATTCCGTTGTTGCGGGTAACGACTACCACGCCGACTTCGGAAAAGGTGCGATTCAACTCGGCAACGGCCGCGGCCTTTTGAGCACGATCCATGCCATTCTCCACGTTTTGAACACAGCGCGAACGCCGTGCCCGGTTACAAACCGGTGGGGAAAACCCCGCCGGGGTTGTCCATCGATGGGGAAGGCACCCGTGAAGGGCGGCAGACCGGGACGCGAAGGCGCGTTCCGTTCGTAAATTCCTGTCCCCGTCTCGGCAGGACATTAAGCTGCGGCATATTCCGCGGCACCTGCTGTCTCGGACGGATGCACGACGGGCGAACCCACCGGCAAGAGCGCGCTCATAGCGGGAAGCGGGAGTAAGTCAATTCCCGGCACCTGTTGGTCTTTCGGGGAAGGTAGAACGATTGTTTGTGGTTCCATGCGCGGACCGTCTTCATTCCGTCATTCTGCTTTCACGTCGCCGTCATCCCCACGCAATCGGTTTGCCGCTTTTCCCCGGCAAAGCACCGGAATCGGCGGCACGCTGCCGCGAAATCCGGGGGATATCTCATGACGATGCTGAACCAGCCGACGATCGGCTATGACGATGGTGACGTCGACACCAACACCACGGCCAATCCGCACATCGGCGATCTGATCGCATCGCGCTATTCGCGGCGCCAGACGATGCGCGGCGGCCTGTCTGCGATGACCGCGGCAGTGTTCGGCAGCACGATGCTGGCCGCCTGCGACAAGGATGACGAGCGACGCGCGACCACCGTCACCGCCGGATCGTCGATCACCACATCGACGGGCAAGACGGTGACGTTGAGCGGCACCGTCACCAGTGGCAATTCGGCGTCGGCCGGCTGGACGCAGACGAGCGGTCCGATCGTCACGCTCGCCAATGGCGCGAGCCCGACGGCCAGCTTCACCGCACCCGCGGTCACCGCATCGACGATGCTCGGCTTCCGCTTCAGCAGCACGTCGTCGGATGGCATCACCTCGGTCGCGGACACCAGCGTCACCGTGACGCCTGCGACGCTCGACTTCACAGCGGTGCCGAAGAGCCTCGCCGACGTAGTCGCGGTTCCATCGGGCTATCAGGTCACCGTGCTGTATCGCCTGGGCGATCCTATCAACGGCACCGTCGGCGCTTATGCCAACGACGGGACGGACACGACCTTCTCGGCGCGCGCCGGCGATCACCATGACGGGATGAGCTTTTTCGGCCTTGCCGCCACCGGCACCGCGCCGGACGCCAATAATAGCAGTCGCGGCCTGCTGGTAATGAACCACGAAAATATCACCGAAAGCTATCTGCATCCAAACGGTCCCACGACCGTCGCCGGTGTCCGTCCGACCGCCGAGGTGCTGAAGGAGATCGAGGCGCACGGCGTCAGTGTGATCGAGATTACGCGCGGGACCAGCGGCTGGAGCTATATCCCGACCGGCAGTCTCAACCGCCGCATTACACCGTTCACGCAGATGAGCTTCTCCGGTCCGGTCGCCGGCAATACCCTGCTGTTCACCGCCTTCTCGCCGACCGGCCGCGCAGGCCGCGGCACGATCAACAATTGCGCTAACGGCACCATGCCGTGGATGACCTATTGCACTGCCGAGGAAAACTGGGCGGGGTACTACCGGCGTGAGGCCGGCGACAATGCACGGCGGACGACGGCGCTGGGCGCCCGGTCGGTGGTCGCCTTCAACCGCTATGGCCTCGGTATGGGCAGCGGCGATACGATCCGTCGGGGCAATTACGATTGGGCGACGGCAGCGGCCCCGGCAGCGGGCGACACCCGCATCGCCAAGTTCAATGCGACGGTCGACCCGACGCAGCCGGCAAGCGGCACCGCCGATTTCCGCAACGAGCCCAATCAATATGGCTGGATCGTCGAGATCGACCCGTTCGACGCCGCCTCGACCCCGCGGAAGCGCACCGCGCTCGGCCGTATGAACCACGAAGGTGTCGTCCCCGGCCGGATGATCGCCGGCGTCCGCCCCGCCTTCTACATGGGCGACGACGCACAGAACGAATATGTCTACAAGTTCGTGTCCGCCACGCCATGGGCGGCTGCGGATTCGACGGCGGCCAACCGCCTCGCGATCGGCGACAAATATCTCGATAGCGGTACGCTTTACGTAGCGAAGATGAACGCCGATGGCAGCGGCCAATGGATGCCGCTGACCTTCGGTACCGCGCCGCTCACGGCCGGTAATGCGACCTACGCCTTTGCCGATCAGGCCGACGTGCTCACCCATGCCCGTCTTGCCGGCGATGTGCTCGGCGCGACCCGCATGGACCGCCCGGAATGGACCGCGGTCAATCCGGTCAGCGGCGAGATGTACCTGACGCTGACCAATAATTCGTCGCGGACCGTCGCCACCACCGATGCGGCCAACCCGCGCGCGTACAGCGATCCCAAGACCAACGGGGGCGCATCGAACGGCAATCCCAACGGTCACGTCTTTCGCCTGCGTGAAACCGGCGACAGCAGTGAATCGTTGACCTTCACATGGGACATCTACGCCTTCGGTGCGGGTAGCGATCTCAACCCTGCGAACATCAACCTGTCCAACCTGGACGCCACCAACGATTTTTCGTCGCCGGACGGTCTGTGGTTCGCCCGGCCCAGCAACGTCGCGGGGCAGGGCACGCCGCTGTTGTGGATCCAGACCGATGATGGCGCCTTTACCGACGTCACCAACTGCATGATGCTGGCGGCGATCCCCGGCACCGTCGGCGATGGCGGTACGCGGACCATCACCAACAGCCTGAACGGCGCGGCGGGGTCGCAGACGACGCGCATCGGCAAGGCGCCCGGTGCCGCGCTGAAGCGGTTCCTCGTCGGGCCGAAGTTCTGTGAGATCACCGGCATCGACTCGACGCCGGATGGTCGCACGCTGTTCGTCAACATCCAGCATCCCGGCGAGGGCGGTGGCCCGACCAACATCACCAGCAACTGGCCACAAAGCCAGGCGACGGGGACGGGCACCGGTCGCCCGCGCTCTGCGACGATCGTCATCACCAAAACCGATGGCGGCATCGTCGGATTGTGAAGAGGTGAGCGGCAGCGGAAACATGCTTTCCGCTGCCGCTCGCAACCGGAACTCGTGAACTGCAAGTGTCTCGAATAGCCTGACGATCTTGTTTGCGTCGGATGTCGACCATTAACGTTTATCTGTTATCGACGATCGTGATGACGAATCGGGAGATCAGCAGGGGATCGAGGATGCCACCCGGCCGGATAGCAGGGCGGTGAAAACGCGCGAGGCACGTCGCAAGGTGCTGGTGCGCGCCCGTATGCGGTGTGGCGCAGATTGGGGCGATGTCCTGATCCACAACATGTCGTCCCGCGGGTTGTTGGCAACGTCGGAAACGGTGTGTCGGCCGGGAACGGTGATCGAGATCCGTCGCGTCCACCATATTATCGTTGGGCGCGTCGTGTGGCAGAGTGGATCGTATTTTGGGGTGCGTACCCAAGACCCGATCGATGTGGATGGCGTGGTCTCGGCGAGGCCGCCGGCTCTCAAGCCGGATGCGACGGCGGGCGAGATGGGCGCGGATCGCCGCGTCGCCGGGCGAAGACGGCCCTCGATTGGTGAGCGAGAAGCGCGGAGCCGGCGTTTTTCCGCCGCATTCCAGTTCGCCGTCTTAACCATCGCGATCGGCAGCGCTGCGCTGTTCGTCGCGCATCAGGTCGGCAATATCCTGTCGCGACCCTTTGCCGCGATCGGCGCACATCTCGACGGCAGCGCGAGCGTCGCAAAAGGCGACTGACCGGCGCCGGTCCGGGTCATCCGCTACGCCTACGCAAAAAGGGCCGGGATCGCTCCCGGCCCTTTTCGTCTTTACCTTTAAATCGAAACGCTTACGCGCCGGCGACCTCGGCAGTGTCGACGCGGATGCCAGGACCCATCGTCGAGCTGACGGCGACCTTGCGGACATACTTGCCCTTGGCGCCCGACGGCTTGGCACGCACCACGGCGTCGACCAGCGCGTCGAAGTTACGACGCAGGTCTTCCTGCGTGAACGATGCCTTGCCGATGCCGGAATGGATGATGCCGGCCTTCTCGACGCGATATTCGACCTGGCCGCCCTTGGCTGCTTTGACGGCTTCGGCGACGTTCATGGTGACGGTGCCGAGCTTCGGGTTCGGCATCAGGCCCTTGGGACCCAGCACCTTGCCGAGGCGACCGACGACGCCCATCATGTCAGGGGTCGCGATGCAGCGATCGAAATCGATGGTGCCGCCCTGGATGGTTTCCATCAGGTCTTCGGCGCCGACGACGTCCGCACCCGCTGCAAGGGCTTCCTCGGCCTTCGCACCGCGTGCGAACACGCCGACGCGAACGGTCTTGCCGGTGCCGGCGGGCAGCGTCACGACGCCGCGGACCATCTGGTCGGCGTGGCGCGGATCGACGCCCAGGTTCAGCGCGACCTCGATGGTCTCGTCGAACTTGGCGGTGGCGTTCTGCTTGGCGAGGCTGATCGCCTGATCGACGCCGTGCAGCGTTTCGGGGTTGATCGCGTTCGACTTACGCTTCTTGGTCTGCTTGGCCATCTTATCAGCCCTCCGTCACTTCGAGGCCCATCGCGCGGGCGGAGCCTTCGATGATCTTGGTCGCAGCCTCGATGTCGTTGGCGTTCAAATCCTTCATCTTGGTCTGGGCGATCTCGGTCAGCTTGCTGCGCGCGATCTTGCCTGCGACGACCTTGCCCGGCTCCTTCGAGCCCGACTTCAGGCCGGCGGCCTTCTTGATGAGGAACGATGCCGGCGGCGTCTTGATCTCGAACGAGAACGAACGGTCGGCATAGACGGTGATCTTGGTGGGGAGCGGCGTCCCCTTGTCCATGTCGGTCGTCTGCGCGTTGAACGCCTTGCAGAATTCCATGATGTTCACGCCGCGCTGACCCAGCGCCGGGCCGATCGGCGGGGCGGGCTTCGCGTCGCCTGCAGGAACCTGCAGGTTGATGTAACCTGTGATCTTTTTTGCCATGTCACTCTCGTTTCAAGTTTAGCGGTCCAGACGGGCGCAGGGCACCCTCCCGCAAGCATCCAGCCATAAGCGTGGAAGTGCGCGCCCCTACCGGCAAAGCGATGCAAGGGCAAGGGGATCGGACGGTGCCTCGGGCGTATACGATGCCGAAACGCCGCGTTACACCTTTGCCTGAACAGTTCGGGACCTTCAAGACGATGCGCAACGCCCTGATTTTCGCCTGCCTCGCCACCATGCTCACTCCGGCGCCGCTCGCCGCGCAATTCATGCCGCTGACGCTCGATCGTATCTTCGGCAAGAGTGCGATTCGGGGCGAAGGGGTCGAGGGCGGTGAATGGACGCGCGACGGCAGGGGGTATACCGCGATCGAGGGATCGAAGGATGTCGCAGGCGGCAGCGACCTCGTCCGTTACGACGTGGCAGGCAACACGCGGGCGGTGCTCGTATCGGCTCGCGATCTGATCGTGAAGGAAACCGGGAAGCCGATCGCCATCCAGAGCTACGCATGGTCGGCGGATGGCGGCAAGCTGTTGATCTTCAACAACGGTGTACGGTTCCGGCGGACGAGGGCACTGGGCGATTACTGGCTGTTCGACTTGGCGAGCAAGACGCTGCGCCGGATCGGCGGCGACGCGCCCGCATCGAGCCTGATGTATGCCGAGTTCTCGCCTGACGGCAGTCGGATCGCGTATGTGAGGAGTAACGACCTTTATGTCGAGCCGGTCGCAGGCGGTACCGCGCGGCGGCTGACCAGCGATGGCAGCGAGCTAATCGTCAACGGCCTCGGCGACTGGGTGTACGAAGAGGAATTCTACCTGCGCAAGGCGTGGAAATGGAGCCCGGATTCGAAGCGGATCGCCTTCTGGCGGTTCGATACGTCGGGCATCGGCACCTTCTACATGATCACCAACACCGTCGGCCAATATTCGAAGCCGATCCCGCTGCAATATCCCAAGGTGGGCACGACCAATTCGGCGGTGCGCGTCGGCAGCGTCGATGTGGCAAGCGGCGCGACACAATGGGTAAAGCTGGCTGGCGACCCACGCCAGAACTACGTGCCGCAGATGAGTTGGGCGCCGGACAGCGGACAATTGTTCCTGCAATATGCCAACCGCTTGCAGAACACTTATCAGGTGCTGCGGGCCGATCCGGTGACGGGCGCGACGACCAAGCTGTTCGTCGAGCGCGACGCGGCGTGGGTCGAGGCGAACGTCGACCCGACGTGGCTGGATCGCGGGCGACGGTTCACATGGCTGAGCGAGCGGGACGGCTGGCGGCACCTCTATCTCGTTTCTGCCGACGGCAAGCGCGTGGACCTGCGCACGCCGGGCAAGTTCGACGTCGTCGACCTGTTGCAGGTGGATGAGGCGGGCGGCTGGGCCTGGTTCATCGCGTCACCCGACAATCCGACGCAGCGCTATCTCTATCGCGCATCGCTGACCGGCAAGCCGCGGGTCGAGCGGGTGACGCCGGCGGGGCAGGCGGGGACGCACGGCTATGATATTGCGCCGGGTGCGCATTGGGCGCGACATACCGTATCGGCTGCGGATCGCGCGCCGGTGACGGACATGATCGACCTTACGACGCAAAACCCGGTGAGGGTGCTCGCCCGCAATGCGGCGTTACAGGACGTGATCGCCAAAGAGCCGCTGGCCGCTACCGAGTTCACGCGGATCGATCTCGGCAAGGGCGTGTCGGTGGACGCGTCGATCATCAAGCCGGCGGGTTTCGATCCGGCGAAACGGTATCCGGTGCTGTTCCACGTCTATGGCGAGCCGTGGGGGCAGACGGTGGCGGATGCTTGGGGAGGCAATACTGCGCTGTGGCACCGGATGCTGGCGGAGCGCGGCTATATCGTGGCGAGCATCGATCCGCGTGGCACGGCGACCCCGCGGGGACGCGACTGGCGCAAGAGCATCTATCGCCAGCTGGGCGTGATCGGACCGGAAGATTATGCCGCTGGCGTGCGCAAGCTGCTGAACCAGCGGTCCTATATGGATCCCGAACGGATCGGCATCTGGGGCTGGAGCGGCGGTGGTTCCAGTACGCTGCACGCGATGTTCCGCTTCCCGGACCTGTTCAGGACGGGGATTGCAGTGGCGGCGGTGGCGGATCAGTCGCTGTACGACACCGTCTATCAGGAACGGTATATGGGTCTGCCGTCGGACAATGCTGCCGGGTTCAAGGCCGGCTCCCCGATCACCTATGCCGATGGGCTGAAGGGCAACCTGCTGGTGATCCACGGTACCGGCGACGACAACGTTCACTACCAGAATATGGAGGTTCTGGAAGATCGACTAATCGCGGCGAACAAGCCGTTCACGATGATGGCCTATCCGGACCGCACGCATGGCATCTACGAAAAGCCGGGGACCAGCCTGCACCTGTTTTCACTGATGACACGGTATTTGGAGACGAACCTGCCTGCTGGCGGGCGATGACGTTCACCCCTCCCCCTCCGGGGGGGGGGGAGGAAATAGCTGGATCAGGCGGCCTGGTTCTTCGCGGGTTCGCGGAGATAGGGCGCTACCAGATCGCTGGCGCGGTAGCGGTCCTGGATCTCGGGCGGCAGCGCGGCGAAGGCACGGATGACGCCGCGGCATTGCGGGCTGTCGCAGGCGCAGATCATCGACCAGTCGGGATCGGCGAGCGTGGTGGAATAATCCCAGGCGATTTCCTCGCCGGGCACGATCGCACGCAGCGCGGTGAGGAAGACCCCGGTATCGGTAAAGCGCAGCCCGGCGTTGGGCGAGCAGCTATGGTTGATCAGATCGTCGATCCGACCTGACGGTCCCATATAGCGGTCGCGCGCGATCTGGAGGAAGCGATCCGCAGCCCCGCTGAGCCCGGTCGGCAGGCGCGATGCCGGTACGGTCCGGCCCGAGAAGCGCACGATCGTCTGCCCTTCGGCAAAATCCTGGGCCGCGAACACCGCCTTGCCGAGATGCGTTTCGCCGACAGCGAACGGGTTGGCGGGCAAATAGGCGTCGAGGACCCGCAGGCCTCCCTCGCGCCGCCCGAACGAACGCAGCGGGTTGAGCGTCGCAAGACCGACCATCAACCAGACGCTGGCGTGGCAGAGCAGTTCGACCATGACATAGGCATATTCGCCGATCCCCGATCCGCTGCTGCGTGTGGCGACTATCAGCGTCGCGAGATCGCCCAGCGTCCACAGGCCCCATGCGGGCGAGCGTTCGCGGGCGCGATCTTCCCATACGCTGGCCCAGGTCGGCCAGAACCCCAGCGGTACCGCAGCGACCACGAGCATATGCGCCCAGAACGTCTCTTTCAGCAGCAGCCACAGGACGATTGCGGCGAAGCTCGCCGCCATGCAGATCGTCTCGGTCGGCGACGGGCTGGTCCAGCGCGACCGGCGCCACATCGCCAGCGTCACGATGATGCAGGCGACGGCGGAAGCGGCAAATACGAGCCCCTGGGGCTCGCCAGGGTTGACGGCGAGATACGTCGCCGCCTCCACCCCGGTCGCGACGGCCCAGATAAGCCAGGACGCGCGGCTCGGCTCGAGCAGATGGCGCCTCAGGCCGGCGAGATAGATGCCGTACCCTGCTAGGCTAAGCGCCATCGCCACGATGAACCAGGGCTCGACCGTCATTCCCCCATCCGAATTGGTGAAGGAAGCGTAAACGATGATCGTTAACGCGTCGAGTGGCGACGCGTTAACCCTCACCACGTCTGTCTTCTGGGCCGGACTCTGGCCATCGTCGGGGAACCGGACGCTCATAGCGGCAGGCTGGGTTGCGCCTCTTCTTCCGGCGGGTCGCCTGATATGCCCGACAGCGTCAGCCCGAGCAGACGGACACCGTCGGGGATCGGCAGTTGCGCCGCGAGCAGGTCCAGGCCGATGTCGAGGAACGCAGCTCGATCCGTTACCGGCGCTGCCAGCGACCGCGCCCGGGTGATGGTCCGGAAGTCGGCGTGGCGTAGCTTCAATGTGATCGTCCTGCCGCGCGCATTGGAACGGTCGATGCGGACCCAGGCGGCATCGGCGACGCGTGCGAGCGCGACCTGCAGGTCCGCGGGATCGGACAGGTTGGTCTCGAACGTCCGTTCGGCACCGACCGATTTTGACGGCCGATCAGCGCGGACCGGGCGATGATCGATCCCACGCGCGGCGCCGTAGAGATAACCGGCATAGGAGCCGAAATGTGCCTGCAGGAACGCGAAGGGGCGGTCGCGCAGATCCGCACCCGACAGGATGCCGAGCGATTCCATCTTTCTGGCGGTCACCGGTCCGACGCCGTGGAATCGCTTCACCGGCAGCGAGGCTACGAAGGCAGCGCCCTTGTGCGGGGGAATGACGCAGATGCCATCGGGCTTGTTCTGGTCGGAGGCGAGTTTGGCGATGAACTTGTTGTAGCTGACCCCGGCTGACGCGGTTAGGCCGGTATCCGTGCGGATGCGAGCACGGATCTGTTCGGCGATCGCCTTGGCCGATCCGAGCGCATGACGATCTTCGGTAACATCCAGATAGGCTTCATCGAGCGATAATGGCTCGATCGCGTCGGTATAATCGGCGAAGACGGCACGAATCTGTTGCGAAACGGCGCGGTAAACATCGAAGCGTGGCGGCACGAAGACGAGTGCGGGGCAGCGGCGGATCGCAGTGACCGAGGGCATCGCCGAGCGGACGCCGTGCGACCGTGCCTCGTAACTCGCCGCCGCGACGACGCCACGGGCTCGCGAGCCGCCTACCGCGACAGGCTTGCCGCGGAGGGCGGGATCGTCGCGCTGTTCTACCGATGCGTAGAAAGCGTCCATGTCGATATGGATGATCTTGCGCTGGGGTGGGTCGCCGTCGGCCATGTCCCCGTTTCGTTCCAATCGCATCCCAGATCAAGGCGTCAACGTTCGCAATCTGTTACGTCGCAAGCATGGCCGATCAGCAATCCGACGCCGCGCCGGGCAAGACTGCCCTCGTCATCATCGACATGGTCAACGCACTCGCGTTCGAGGGCGGGGAGACGATGCGTGAACCGGCAGAGGCAACGATCGCGCCGATCCTGACACTGCGCGATGCGGCGGACGCGACCGGCGTGCCGGTGATCTACGTCAACGACAACGACGGACAATGGCATTCCGAGCGCAACCGCCTGATCGAGGAGACACTGGCGAAGGATGGCCCCGGCCGCGCGCTGACCGAGGCGTTGCGTCCGCGCGAGAGCGACTATTTCATCATCAAGCCGCAGTTTTCCGGCTTTTACGCGACGAACCTTCCGGTGCTTCTACCGCAACTGGGCGTCAGCAGGCTGGTGCTCGCAGGGGTGGCGGCGGATATCTGCGTGCTGTTCACCGCCGCCGATGCGCATATGCGGCAATATGGTCTGTGGGTGCCGTGCGATGCAGTCGCGGGCAATCACGGTGAGCGCACGCGCTGGGCGATCGAGATCATGCGCAACAGCATGAAGGCTGAAACGCGGGGGACGGGTGAGATGACGCTCGCGGACTGGGTCGCGGCCGCCGATTAGGGGATTGGACCGAACGTGCGCTGTGTCCGGGCGCAGCCGGAACACGAATGCGCCGGATACGAGATCTGCGTGTATCGATATTCGTCGGTAGGGCGGGGGTTCTGTCGTCTTGCGCCACTCTGAACATTCGCGGATCTCAGATCGGGGCTCGGTCGCCCATATCTTTGGCGGAGCGATACCCGCGATCAGGCGCGTCAACGCCACTGGGGCCCGCCCCGGCCGGGGAAGGGCAGAAGAGCCGTGTTCAGCGGAATTGAAAAAAATGCGTTCTCGATGACGAGAGTAGCATGCGATTGCAGATTCTGCATTCTTGGTTGGGATCATTGCAATTGCCGCACTTACGGTCCGGCAACATATGGCAACGCAATGCTGCATTGCAGCACATTCTTCCCCAGGAGTTATTCGATGTTCAGCCTGATCGCCGCATTCATGTCCTATCGCCGCCAGTTCGAAGCCGGGCAGCGCGTCGCCGCGCCGATGCTCGCCAAGCGCGCGCGCCGCGTGGCTAACGACGCTTCGATCACGCAGGTCGCCCGCGCCGCCTGACGACCTCTCGATTGATCGACGCCACAAGGGGGCCGGACGCCTGACGTTCGGCCCCCTTGTCGTGTGTAGCGATAACAGGACCGATCGTGGATTATCGAGATCGGGGAAGGTTCGGCACCCGTGCCAGAACCGCTGCAATGGTCGGGGCGATAGGATTCGAACCTACGACCCCTGGACCCCGAGACCAGTGCGCTACCAGACTGCGCCACGCCCCGACACATTGCAGGTGGGAGCGCCTAGACGCGTGATGCCGACCTATCAAGCCTAAAATGCACGAAACGGCTGGCGGCCATGTCGGTTTTCCGATCGGGCAGCGATGTCCGGCAACATCGGGCTTGCGGCAGCCGCCTGCAGCATCATAGGCACCCGCCCGATGAATTTCGTCGAAGCCCTTGCCGCCGCGCTGGTCGTGGTGAACGTCGCGCTCGTCACGCAGCGTAACGTGTGGAACTTTCCCGTCGCTCTGGTGGCGGTGGCGATCTACGGCTGGATGTTCGCAGGCGCTCGGCTATATAGCGACGCCCTGCTGCAGGGGTTCTTCTTCGCCGCCAACCTGTATGGCTGGGCCAATTGGGCGCGCAGCCGGGCAGAGGCGGGCGAGGTGGTGGTCGAGCAGCTGGACGCAGGAACGCGGGCGATGTGGCTGGTCGGCGGGATGGCAGCCTGTCTTGCGTGGGGCGCGCTGATGCACCGCTATACCGACGCCTCCTATCCGTGGTGGGATGCCGGGATTGCGATCGCATCGGTCGCTGCGCAGCTGATGCAGGCGCGGCGTGCAATCGAAAGCTGGTGGGTGTGGATCGCCGTCGATGTCGCGAGCATCCCGCTCTACGCGGCCAAGGGATTGTGGTTTACCTGCGCGCTCTACGTCGTGCTGCTTGCGTTATCGGTACAGGGATTGGTCGGCTGGCGGCGCGCATCACGGCGGATGACGACGGCATGAGGCCGCGCTCGATTTGTCTGCATGGGCCGGAAAGTACCGGCAAGTCGGTGATCGCGCCGCGGCTGGCGCAGCATTTCGGCGGCGTGCCGTGCGTTGCCGAATTCGGTCGTACCTATTGCGAGGCGTTCGGCACCGACCTGACGATGGCCGACCTCGTCGAGATCGGTAAAGGGCATGATGCCAGGGTCCGCGCTGCGCTCGATGAGCGGCATTACCCGGTCATCCTCGATACCGATCCTCTGATGACTGCCGTATGGGCGGACATGATGTTCGGTCATCGCGACGTGTGGTTTTCGACCTGGACCAACACTGCCGATCTATACCTGCTGTTCGACATCGATCTGCCGTGGGTGGAGGACGGCACGCGCATGTTCGGGTCCGAAGCGGAGCGGCGGCGGTTCTTCGCCCTGAGCCAGACAATCCTGGAGGAGCGCGGCGTGCGATGGGCGCTGATCGGCGGCGAGGGCGCCAGCCGCTATTTCAATGTGTTGAAGGCCATCGAGACGCTGACCCGCGACTGAAAACCGCACGGATGTGTACGCCGGACGGGGAAGGACCGTCCGGCGTATAATTCAGAACTCGGACCAGTCGTCGACGGCCAGCGCCGCATTGCCGCTGACGAGGCGAGGGCGGGACGTCCCACCGCGCGGCGGAGGCGTGCGAACAGGAGCGGGGCGGGTGGCCTGTGGCGATACGGTATCGTCGTTCTTCAGTTTGAAGCGTCGTACTTCCCGCGCCATCGCATCGGCTTCGTTGGACAGGCTGCGGGCGGCGGCTGTCGCCTCCTCGACCATCGCGGCGTTCTGCTGCGTGACGCTGTCCATCTCAGCCACTGCGGTGTTGACCTGATGCAGACCTGTCGCCTGGCGTTCGGCGGAGAGTGCGATCTCCTCGACCAGCGTGCTAATCTCGCCGATGCGACCGATGATCCGTGACAACGCCTGACCGGTTTCCGTGACGAGGTCGACGCCGGCATCGACCTGCTGCGACGAGGCGGTGATACGCGTCTTGACGTCCTTTGCCGCCTCCGCCGATCGTTGGGCGAGCGCTCGCACTTCGGACGCGACGACTGCGAATCCTCGTCCTGCATCGCCAGCGCGCGCGGCCTCGACGCCGGCATTGAGTGCGAGCAGGTTGGTCTGGAACGCGATCCCGTCGATCACCGAGATGATCTCGCCGATCTCTGCGGAAGCATGCTCGATGCCCCGCATTGCCTCCACCGCACGCTTGACGATATCGCCCGATGCCTCGGCGGCGACGCGCGCATCCTTGACCGCCGTGTTGACGGTCAGCGCCCCTGCAGCGGTGGTACGGACCGTCGAGGTGATCTCGTCCATCGCAGCGGCGGTTTCCTCCAGGCTCGCGGCCTGTTGCTCGGTCCGGCGCGACAGGTCGTCGGACGCCTGGCGAATGTCGCTGGCGCCACCGGTAATGCCGTTGGCGCTCGCAGTGACCGCCTCCAGCGCGGTCTGGACCGCCGACATCGCGTGGTTGAAATCGCTCTTCAGCTTTGCGAACGATCCCGGCAGGTCGGCCTCGATCCGCGCTGTCAGATCGCCCTTCGCCAAAGCCGACAGGCCGGCGGCCACGTTCTGCACCGCGTCGGTCTGTTCGTGCTTGGCCTGATCCGCAAGCCTCAGTTCGCCGCGCAGGACAGTGATCGATCCGGCGAGCTTGCCGATTTCGTCGCTCCGATCCTCCTGTGGAATCTCGGTGTCGAGCTTGCCGGCGGCGAGCTCACCGATGATCCCGGTCATGCGGTTCAGCGGACGCGAGACCAGCCGAACCATCATCATGTTGGCCGCCACGATGATCGCGATGGCCAGCAGCACGGCGATACCGATCATGATCTTGGCCGCGGCATAGCTGCTGTCCGCTTCGGCACGCGCCGTCTTTTCCTGCTCGACGAACAGCGTGTTCAGATCGCCGACCTCGCGCATCAGCCGTTCGCTCTGACCACGGATGGCCAGCAGCGCCGCGGTGGCCGCCTCGTTCTGGTTGCTGCGCGACAGTGTAAGGACCGCTTCGTCGCGGCGGAAGATCTCCGGCAGGATGCGCTGGATCCTCGCCGTCGCTTGCCTGGCATCCGGCGCGCTTACCAGCCCCTGCAGGTCCGTCGCAGCCTTTGTAACCGCGCCACGCGTATCGATCACCTTGCGGTCGGCTTCTGAAATTGCTGCCGGTGTAGCCGACGCGATATGGCGATACATTGCGGTGCGATAGCTGTTGAAGCTCGCTTCCAACTGACCCAGCGCCTTCGCCTTGGGCAGTCGGTTGTCGGCGAACGCGGCAATGCTGTCGTTCATCACGGACAACTTGTTCACGGCGATGCCACTGAGACCGAGCATGATGGCCATGCAACATCCGAAGGCGAGCAGCAGCTTGCTGAGTAACGATAGGTTCTTCATTGTTCCTCCCGGCCCTCAAGGGAGAGCGTCCAAGGGGGACATTGCCGCACTTTGGTAAAGGACCCGCTAATTCTGTTCGAAACGGACTAAATCCGGTTCGGAGCTTCTTTCCAGCTGTGCCATGCCCCTTTGGCAAGCCGCCGACACCCTGCTAGGGGCGGCGGATGACGACCCCGCTTTCGACCATCCGTAACTTTTCCATCATCGCGCATATCGACCATGGCAAGTCGACGCTCGCCGATCGCCTGATCCAACGGACGGGTGGCCTGACCGACCGTGAGATGTCGAGCCAGGTGCTCGACAACATGGATATCGAGAAGGAGCGCGGGATCACGATCAAGGCGCAGACGGTGCGCCTGTCCTATCCGGCGAAGGACGGCGTCACCTATACGCTGAACCTGATGGACACCCCTGGCCACGTCGACTTCGCCTATGAAGTGTCGCGGTCGCTGGCGGCGTGCGAGGGTGCGCTGCTGGTGGTCGACGCGGCGCAGGGGGTCGAGGCGCAGACGTTGGCGAACGTCTATCAGTCGATCGAGCACGACCATGAGATCGTGCCGGTGATCAACAAGATCGACCTGCCCGCCGCCGAGCCCGAGATGGTGCGCAAGGAAATCGAGGACGTCATCGGCATCGACGCGTCGCAGGCGGTGCTCGCCAGCGCGAAGTCGGGGATCGGCATCGACGAAATCCTGGAGGCGATCGTCACGCGCATCCCGCCGCCCAAGGGCGATGCCGCTGCGCCGCTGAAGGCGATGCTGGTCGATAGCTGGTACGACCCGTATCTGGGCGTCGTCATTCTCGTCCGGGTGATGGAGGGCGTGCTGAAGAAGGGCCAGCAGGTCAGCTTCATGCAGGCGGGCACGACGCATCTGGTCGACCGCGTCGGCTGTTTTCGGCCGAAGATCGAGCAACTCACCGACCTTGGACCGGGCGAGATCGGCTTCATCACCGCGCAGATCAAGGACGTCGCGCAGGCGCGGGTCGGCGATACGCTGACCGACACCAAGCGGCCCGCCAAGGAAGCGCTGGCGGGCTTCAAGGAAGTCCAGCCGGTAGTGTTCTGCGGGCTGTTTCCGGTCGATGCCAACGACTTCGAGAAGCTTCGTGAGAGCATTTCGAAGCTGCGGCTGAACGATGCCAGCTTCTCGTTCGAGATGGAGACGTCGGCGGCGCTGGGCTTCGGCTTCCGCTGCGGATTCCTGGGGCTGCTGCATCTGGAAATCATCCAGGAGCGGCTGACCCGCGAATACGACCTCGACCTCATCACGACCGCGCCGTCGGTGGTGTACCAGATCGAGCTGACGCATCCCGATCCGGCGGGGATCACGCAGATCGACCTGCACAATCCCGCCGACATGCCCGACGTCAACAAGATCAAGACGATCAGCGAACCGTGGATCAACGCGACGATCTACGTCCCCGACGAATATCTCGGGTCGATCCTGAAGCTGTGCCAGGACCGGCGCGGCATCCAGCAGAATCTGACCTACGTCGGCGGGCGGGCGCAGGCGACGTACGAACTGCCGCTCAACGAGGTGGTGTTCGACTTCTACGACCGGCTGAAGTCACTGTCGAAGGGTTATGCGAGCTTCGACTATACCCAGATCGGCTATCGCGAGGGCGACCTCGTCAAGATGAGCATTCTGGTCAACGAAGAGCCGGTCGATGCGCTGAGCATGATCGTCCACCGCGGCACCGCCGAAGTCCGCGGCCGCGGCATGGTCGAGCGGCTGAAGGAACTGATCCCGCGCCACCTGTTCAAGATCCCGATCCAGGCGGCGATCGGCGGCAAGGTGATCGCGCGCGAAACGATAAGCGCGATGCGCAAGGACGTGACCGCAAAATGCTACGGCGGCGACGCGACCCGCAAGAAGAAGCTGCTGGAAAAGCAGAAGAAGGGCAAGGCGAAGATGCGCGAATACGGCAGTGTCAGCATCCCGCAGGAGGCGTTTATTGCCGCGCTCAGGATGGGGGATGATGCGTAGCGCTGACAGGCACGGCAGGTCAGTGCAACGATTCACGCTGAAAGGGCATCGGTGCAAGCGTAGTCGCTGTCGACCAGCTATTCTGCCCGTATGATTGACGATCGGTCATTACTGGACCAGATGTCGACGAAGCATCACCTGATCGTGTGACATTCGGCTGACCTGTGGAGATGGTTTATGGCAAGTGTCCCTCCACTTCGATCGACGAGCTCGAATCTTCGTGGCCGGCTGCTCAAGGTGACGGATTCCGTCCCCCAGACCCGTCGCGCTGGCGTCGTGTTCATCGCCGGCGGGCGCATGCAGCGGCTGCGGGCACCGGGGCCGAATGGCATCAGCGTCGTATTCGAGCTTCGAAGCCGGCCGATCGCTTCGGCAGCTTGGAGCCGGGCCGGACCGGTGGGTGGGCCGTTGCTGCGGTCGCAGGCTTCCGCAGCACGTGAGAAGCGTACGGTTGGTACATCGCCGGGCAAGGAGTGGATGAGCCTCGGCCTGAACTGTGGCGGCGCGGCGCTGGCTTGGATCGGTGTCGTCGGCATGGGCGCGCTTGCTCCGGTCACGGGAGGTGCTTCTGGCTTTGCAGCGGCGTTCCTTTACGCCGGCGCACTGGCGTCGACCGGACAATGCGCGGTATCTACCTTTCGCACCGCCAATGTTTACACGGGTCGCGGGGCGATCAACAAGAAGCTGGACGACGATAAGGTGTACGTCTGGACCATGCGAGCAGCGGACGGCATCGGCCTGCTGGGAGCAGCAGGCGCTTTGAAGGAGCTGAAGGTGGCCCATACCGCGTTGAGCTCACAAGGTTTTACGTGGTCGCGAGCGGCCAGTTCCAGCTTGGCACGGCCCGCCCGGCGACAACTCACAACCGCGCTGGGCGTCCAGACAGCCAAGCGATTCCCTGGCCCGGTCATCAACCGCTACGTTCGCCAACGTCTTCTCGACGGTGTTGGCGGTGTGGTCGGGCTGACCGCCAGTGCTTCGGACGGCATCATCAAGGACATGGTCGTCTGGGTGATCGGCGTGTCGAACGAAGAAGATTAACGCCATGGCGAGAAACGATCGGGAATATTGGGCACGATTGCGTGTGGAGCCACGATCACAATGGGCTGCCGGGCTGGCTGTCATCGCGGGGCTCGCAGTGACGTTGGCCGTGATCGGTTTGCTCGTTCCCGGCAATCACTTCGAGTCGAGAGCCAATCCGTTATACTGGCTGTTGATGCTACCCTTGGTCTGGTGGGCATCCGAACTGATGGGGTTCGAACCGCTGGCGGTTCAGATCATGCCGTGGGTTACGAGCCTGGCACCGCTGGGGTCAGCCATCTGTCTGGCGGTGGCCTTTTCCATCGGCGAGCCCTGGCAAATCTGGCTCGTCGATTTCATCATATGCATCTGTGCGTCGATCGGCAGTCGCATGACGTATCGAGACAGCCTGTTGCAGCGAGAGGGACCATCGCGATAGCGCAACGATGTCGAACGCTGCCTAATCGATCCTTCGTGCGGCTGACCTTGCAAGTTCGCTCAGGTTTAAGCGCGCGTCAACTTCGCCAGTGCCGTATCCAGCGCCTGCAGGAAACGGCTCCGGTCCGCCTCAGCGAACGGCTTCGGCCCGCCAAGCTGATCCCCGCCCGCCCGCAAATCTGCCATGATCGCCCGCGTCGCGATTGCCCCGCCGATTGACGCCGTCGTGAAGGGTCTGCCCGTCGGGCTCAGCACTGTCGCGCCGGCTTTCAGGGCACGGTCGGCGAGCAGGATGTCGGCGGTGATCACCACCGCCTGCGGGTCGGCCTGTTCAGCGATCCAGTCGTCGGCGGCGTCGAAGCTGTCGCTCACCACCACGCGCGTCACCAGCGGGTGGACCGGTACGCGGAAGTGGCTGTTGCTGACGATGGTCACCGGCACCTCTCGGCGCCAGGCGACCTTGTAGATTTCGTCCTTCACCGGACAGGCGTCCGCATCGACGAGGATACGGACGCCCATCGGCATCAGCCGCGCGGACCCTTGCGGTAGGGCTTCGCCTGATGCCGGACCGGTGCGCCGCCGGTGCGGGGCGGGCGTGCAGCGTTGTCGCGCGGAGCGCGCGGGCCGCGGGGGGCGCCGCCGCTGCCGCCGGCCTCGCGCGGGTTACCGGTGAACGGAATGATCTGGAGGCTGCCCTCGTCATTTTCCGGGTTCGCGGTGCGCTGGACGCTGGCGAGGACGCGATCGGCGACGGTGCGGGGCACTTCGAAGATCGTGTCGTTCGGGTTGATGCGGATCGCGCCGATCTCCGCCTTGGTGATGTGGCCGCGGCGGCAGATCAGCGGCAGCAGCCAGCGCGGATCGGCGTTCTGGCGACGGCCGATGTCCATCTGGAACCAGACGGTGTCCTCGAAGCCGGGGCGGTGCCCCTGCGTCCGGTCCGTCTGCTGCGGTGCAGCCGAGTCGAGCAGGTCTTCCGCCTGCGGCATCAGCGCGCGGTGGGCGTGGACGAGCGCGGCGGCGATATCCTCCGCCGACTTTTCCGCCATCAGGCGGGTGGCGAGCTCGCGATCCTCGTCGTCGAACTCGATCGGCGCGAGCAGCGTGGTGATGAGGCGCTCGCGATCCTGCTTGCGGATATCGTCAGCCGAGGGGGCGGGGATCCAGTCGCAGGCGATCTTCGCCTGCTTCAGCATCATGTCGACGCGGCGGCGGCGCGGATACGGCACGATGAGCACCGCCGTGCCCTTCTTGCCGGCGCGACCGGTACGGCCCGAGCGATGCTGCAACGTCTCGGCATCGCGCGGCATCTCGACATGGACGACGAGGCTGAGCGACGGCAGATCGATGCCACGGGCCGCAACGTCGGTGGCGACGCAGACGCGGGCGCGGCGGTCGCGAAGGGCCTGAAGCGCCGCGTTGCGCTCGTTCTGGCTATGCTCGCCGGACAGCGCGACGGCAGCGAAACCACGCTCGACGAGACTGGCGTGCAGGTGGCGGACGTTGTCGCGGGTGGCGCAGAACAGCATCGCCGTTTCCGCTTCGTGGAAGCGAAGCAGGTTGATGACGGCATGTTCGATGTCGGCAGGGGCAACGGTGACCGCCTGATAGGCGATGTCGCCGTGGCCGCGGTCTTCACCGACGGTCGAGATACGCAACGCATCGCGCTGGTAGCGCTTGGCGAGCGCGACGATCGGCCGCGGCATCGTTGCCGAGAACATCAGGGTACGGCGTTCGGCCGGCGATGCGTCGAGGATGCCCTCCAGGTCTTCGCGGAAGCCCATGTCGAGCATTTCGTCCGCTTCGTCGAGGACAGCGACGCGCAACGCGGTCAGGTCGAGCGCGCCGCGCTCCAGATGGTCGCGCAGGCGGCCCGGAGTGCCGACGACGATATGCGCGCCGTGGCTGAGCGAGCGGCGCTCCTTACTGGCGTCCATGCCGCCGACGCAGGTGGCGATGCGGGCGTGTGCGCCCTTGTAGAGCCACATCAGTTCGCGGCTGACCTGCAACGCGAGTTCGCGGGTCGGGGCGATAATGAGCGCGAGCGGCAGGCCGGGCGGGGGCAGGGTGCCGTCCGCCATGAGTTCGCCCGCCATGGCGAGGCCGAAGGCGACGGTCTTGCCCGAGCCGGTCTGCGCCGAGACGACGAGGTCGCGGCCCACGGCTTCGGGTTCGATCACGGATGCCTGGACGGCGGTGGGGGCTTCATAGCCGCGGGCGACGAGCGCCTCGGCGAGGACGGGAGGCAGGGAGGAGAAGGGCATAGTGAACCTAAATGGGAGCGGCGCCCCCGAAGCCAAGGCTAAACGCCAAGGCGGGAACGCGGCAGGGACAACGATGTCGCGAGTGTCAGTCGCGGGCCAGGTGCGGGCGGCAATACGGGCGCAATGTGGCGCTTGTACCCGCGCATCATGGCCGTGACCGTGACCCCAGAGACCCTGCGTCGCCTAATCCGCGAAGCCGAGGCCGAGCGAGGCCGCGCGAAGGCTTATACGCTGAAACGCGCGTTTGCGCAACTCGCGGCCGGTTACGCCGTGCAGTTGCGGGCGATGACCGGCGATTCATAACGCCTGAGCGGCGGCCCAGCCGCTCGCCCACGCCCATTGGAAATTGTAGCCACCGAGCCAGCCGGTGACGTCGACCGCTTCACCGATCGCGTGCAGTCCCGGAAGCTTGCGCGCCTCCAGCGTCTGCGATGACAGGTCGGCGGTGCTGATGCCGCCCGCAGTGACCTCCGCCTTGGCATAGCCTTCGCTGCCGTTGGGGGTGAAGCGCCAGGCCGACAACCGGCGGGCGGCGTCATCGAGCCGGCGGTCGGGCGTGTTGGCGAGTTCGGTGTTCATCTCCAGTCGTTCGGCCAGCGCCTCGGCGAGGCGATCGGGCAGCGTCGCGGCCAGCGCGCGGCGCAAGGTGGTGCGGGGGTTGGCGCGCTTGGACCGGAGCAGCCAGTCGGCGGCGGCGTCGGGCACGAAGTCGATAGCGATCGGTTCGCGCGCGCGCCAATAGCTGGAGACCTGCAGGATCGCCGGGCCGGACAGGCCGCGATGGGTGAACAGCGCGGCTTCGCGGAAGCTGGCCTTGCCCGCCTTCGCCACCACCTCGGCCGCGACTCCAGACAAGGTGCGGAACAGCGTTTCATCGCCGCCCAGCGTCAGCGGCACCAGCGCGGGGCGCGGCTCGACCACCTTCAGCCCGAACCGGCGCGCGAGGTCGTAGGCGAAGCCGGTGGCGCCCATCCTGGGGATCGAAGGGCCGCCAGTGGCGATCACCAGCCGCGGCGCGATCACGGTCCGGCCGGGGAGGGCGACGGTGTAGGCATTACCGTCGTGGCCGACATCGCCGATCGGCGACGACAGCGCGAGCTCGACGCGGCCCATCTCGCATTCGCCGAGCAGCATCGCGACGATCTGTCGCGCCGAGCCGTCGCAGAACAACTGGCCCAGCGTCTTTTCGTGCCAGCGAATGCCGTGGCGCTCGACCAGAGCGACAAAATCTGCGGCGGTGTAGCGGCCGAGGGCGGATTTCGCGAAATGCGGGTTGGCGGACAGATAACGGTCCGGCGCAGTGTGGATGTTGGTGAAGTTGCATCGACCGCCGCCGGAAATGACGATCTTCTTGCCCGCTTCGTCGGCGTGGTCGACCAACAGCACACGCCGACCGCGCTGACCGGCGACGGCAGCGCACATCAAGCCGGCGGCACCGGCACCGAGGATGATCGCATCATAGGGCTTGGCGGGCATATCGCGGGCGTTAGCGGGTCGGCCGTCGTTTGTCTTGCATGGTGCTTTGCCGCTTTGATCCGCGCCGCATCCGTGGTTCCTTGTGACGAAACGACGGGAACTGCCATGCTGACGCTCCTAGCCGCCGCCGCCGCCGTTCAGCCGGTCGCCACCGCGCGCGTGACGTTCGACCGTGCCGGTATCGTCTCGACCACGGCGTCCGGTATGGCGGACATCGCCGCCGGGCGGCGGATGCGGGCGGACGATCCGGTGCGGGTCGCGTCGATTTCGAAGCTGGTGACCGCGATCGGCGTGCTGCGGCTGGTCGAGGCGAAGCGGCTGAACCTCGATGCCGACGTATCCGGCCTGCTTGGCTGGCGGTTGCGCAACCCGGCCTTTCCGGACGTGCCGATCACGCTGCGGCTGCTGCTGTCGCACCGGTCCAGCCTGACCGACCGGATCGATTATGTCCTGCCGCTGGATGCCGACATGCGAGCGGTGCTCGCCGATCCGGCGGCGTGGGGTGTCGACCATGCGCCGGGAACGTGGTTCCGCTACACCAACTTCAACTTTCCCGTGATCGCGGCCGTCATGGAACGCGCGACGGGGGAGCGGTTCGACCGTTTGATGGATCGGCTGGTGCTGGCGCCGCTGAAGCTGGATGCCTGTTTCAACTGGGCAGCATGCGCTCCGGGGACGCGGGCGCGTGCGGCCGTGCTGTACCGCGACGGGGTGCCGGTGAAGGACATGGATGCGGCCACCGCCTGTCCGGTGACGCCCGCGCGCGACGGGTCGTGCGATCTCGCCAGCTGGCGAGCGGGGCGCAACGGAGCGACATTCTCGCCGCAGGGAGGATTGCGGATCTCGGCGCAGGGTCTGGCGACGATCGGACGCCTGCTGCTGGGGCAGGGACGGGTCGATGGCGTCCGGCTGCTGACGCCGCGATCGGTGGCGCTGCTGCAAAAGCCCCTATGGCGGTCGGATGGACGCAACGGTGGCGGCGAGGATGGCTTCACCTGTCGCTACGGGCTGGCGGTGGCGTTTCTGGCAACGCCGGAGCCGGGCTGTCGCGACGATCCGTTCGGTGATGGCGGACAGCG
Organism: Sphingomonas sp. Leaf37; assembly: GCF_920939475.1. Lineage (NCBI taxonomy): Bacteria > Pseudomonadati > Pseudomonadota > Alphaproteobacteria > Sphingomonadales > Sphingomonadaceae > Sphingomonas > Sphingomonas sp. Leaf37. Next base: position 509,515 of record NZ_CAKLAX010000004.1, read on the forward strand.
GCTGGGGCATGCCGGCGAGGCTTATGGCTTGCGGTCCGGGCTGTGGATCGATCCGGGATCCGGCACCGGCGTCGCCTATATCGCGACCGACGTGCCGGCAGCGCCTGGCGTGCGATCCGCCTATAGCGCGACCGAGGAACGACTGGCGGCGGGACGATGAGGCGCGTTGCCGCACTGATCGCGCTGACCATGCCGGGTGCCGCGCCGGAGCGGGTCGACCTGCTGATCCGCGGCGGCACCGTCTTCACCGGATCGGACGCGCCGTTCGTCGGCGACGTCGGCATCCGCGGCGACCGCATCGTCTACGTCGGTCGGGGCCGGTCGATGGCGGCGAACCGGACGATCGTGGCGCGGGGCATGATCGTCGCACCCGGTTTCATCGATCCGCACACGCATGCCGAGGGAATGCTTGCGAGCGCCGATGCGCGCACGCGGCTGGTGCTGCCGTTCCTGATGCAGGGCGTGACGACCGCGTTCGTCGGCAACGACGGCGGCGGCGACCCGGACGTGGCGGCGGTGCTGGCCCGTGCAAAGACGGCGCCGGTCGGGATCAACTATGCTGCCTATGTCGGTTTCGGTGCCGTACGCAGCGCTGTCGTCGGTGCTGCGCGGCGCCCGCCGACCGCGGGGGAACTCGGACGGATGCGATCGCTGGTCGCGCGCGGCATGTGCGGCGGCGCATTGGGGCTGTCGACCGGGCTGTTCTACGCCCCGCAAAGCTTCGCCACCACCGACGAAGTCGTGGCGCTGGCGCGTGAGGCGGCGACGCGCGGCGGCGTGTACGACAGCCATATCCGCGACGAATCGAGCTATACGATCGGCCTCGCCGCCGCGATCGACGAGGCGATCCGGATCGGCCGCGATGCCGGCCTGCCGGTGCATATCAGCCATATCAAGGCACTCGGGGTCGACGTTCAGGGCCGCGCGCCGGCGATCGTCGCCCAGGTGGCGGCGGCGCGCGCGCGCGGACAGGAGGTGACCGCCGACCAATATCCGTGGAGCGCATCGGGCACCAGTCTGGTCGCCGCGCTGGTGCCGCTGTGGGCGCAGGATGGCGGCCGGACGGCGCTGCTGGCGCGCTTCGACGATGCGGGCGTGGCGGCGCGGCTGCGCGCGGACATATCCGAGAACCTGCGCAAGCGCGGCGGTCCGGCGGCGCTGCTGATCACCGAGGGCGCGGAAAAGGGACGAACGCTGGCGACGGTGGCGGAGGCGCGGGGGCTGGATGCGGCGGCGGCGGCGATCGCGACGATCCGGATCGCCGATCCTGCCGTCGCGTCGTTCAACCAGAGCGAGGGGGACATCGCGACCTTCATGAGCCAGCCATGGGTGATGACCGGATCGGACGCCTCGACCGGGCATCCGCGCGTGTACGGCACCTTCGCACGCAAATATGCGAAATACGTGGTGCAGGATCGCGTGGTGTCGCTGCGGTCGTTCATCGAACGCAGCGGCAGGTCGACCGCGCAAACCTTCGGGCTGGTCGATCGCGGCCGGTTGCGCACGGGCGCGTTCGCCGATGTCGTGGTGTTCGATCCGCGCCGGTTCGCGGCCCGCGCCACCTACGAGCGGCCGGAGCAATTCGCGGTGGGCGTGCGGACGGTGGTCGTCAACGGCAGGATCGCCGTCGACGCCGGCCGTCCGACCGGCGCGGCGGCGGGCCGGGCGCTGGCGCATCGTCCGGCGCGCGGCTGTCCTGCCGATTGAGGCCCGTGCCTGAAGACATCGGTTGCGACATTCCTTCCCCGAAATCCGTCCCGGCCATTCGACTCCGGTGGCCGGCAACCGAGGTCCCTCCGTGGTCCATGGCGAGACGATCTGTCGCTCCGTGGCCACGCTGGGCATAAATTGGTGCGCCGCCGCGATTCTCGCTGGCGTTTCATGACATTTTCGTTGCTAATTCGTGGCAACGCCGTCGGGGGACGGTTGCAGGGGGCAAAAATACATGGCGAGCAGTGGTTTGCGTCGGATTCTGGTGAGCGGCAGCGTGCTGGCAATGGCGTGCGCCAGCGTGGGGTATGCAAGCGCACAGGTCGTCGATCCGCAGACGACGACCCCCGATGCCGCGACACCGACCGGCGCCGCTACGCCGGATACGGGCGCGGGCCTGACCAACGTCAAGGCCGCGGATGGCGACATTCTGGTCACGGGATCGCGGATCAAGCAGGATCCGAACAACAGCGCGCTGCCGTTGCAGATCATCACCAATCAGGAATTGACCCGCAACGGCATCAGCAATCCCGAACAGCTGATCGCCTTCCTGACGACCAACGGCAGCGGCGCGGACAATCTCGCGTCGAACGCCGACGTTACCAGCGGTGCGCAGCGCGGCACCAACGGCCTGTCGGCGGCAAATCTGCGCGGGCAGGGCGCGGCGGCGACACTGGTGCTGCTCAACGGCCGCCGCGTCGCGGCGCACGGGCTGTCCGGATCGGCAGTCGACGTCAACCAGATCCCCTTCGCCGCGATCGAGCGGGTCGAGGTGCTGAAGGATGGCGCATCGGCGATCTATGGCACCGATGCGATCGGCGGCGTCATCAACTTCATCACGCGCAAGGATTACAAGGGCCTCGGGCTTCAGGCCTTCAACGACATCACCGAAGCGGGCGGCGGCAATATCTATCGGCTGTCCGGCGTCGCCGGCTATGGCGATCTGGCCGAACAGGGCTTCAACGTGATGGGGGCGGTCAGCTATAGCTGGAACGAGATCCTGCGCGGCGCGGATCGCGACTTCGTCAACGGCAACCAGCCCAATCGCGGTCTGTCGATCGATACGCGCGGCACCCCGATCGCCACTGCATTCGCGTTGAACAATGGGACTTTCCTGCCGCGTGGGCCGGCAGGCCAGATCGGTACGCTGCTCGGCGGCACGACGGGCACGCTGGGTGCGGGCGGGGCCACCAATGTCGCGCCGCTGACTGGGCTTCAGGTGCCGGGCACCACCACCACTTATGGAGCGGGTGGGATCAACGTTCTCAACCTGCCGGGTGGGGCAGGGTGCGAGACGATGGACGGCGGCATGGCCTATGACGCCGCGCTGTGGAATGCGCCCAGCGCCCGCTACGCCTGTGCATGGGATACGGGCCGGGCCGCGGTGATCCAGCAACCGATCCAGACGCTGACCTACTACGCCCGCGGCGTGGTGCGGATCGCGCAGGAGCACGAACTGTCGCTCGAGGTGACGGGATCGGACGCCAAGTCCGCGAAGAGCTTTTCGAATGCGCAGGTGTCGAGCAATACGTCGAATTTCCAGGTCGCCTATCCGCTGAACGCGTTGACGGCGTCGTCGTACAATGCGGTCTACAACGCGATCGCGGCGCAATTCCCGGGCGTCGCCGGAAATTATGGCAAGCCGATCGCTTTCCGCTGGCGTTGCGTCGCCTGTGGTCCGCGCGAGTACAAGACGGAGACCAAGACGCTGCGCGTCGCCGCGGCGATGGAGGGGCCGTTGTGGACGGCATGGGATTATCGCGCCGGGGCGTCCTATGCCCGCAGCGAGGCGGCGTCGGTGCTCGGCAGCGGCTATTTCTATCGCGGGACATTGGCCAGCGGCGCTTACGATCCGGCGGCACCGACCGCGGCGGGCGCGGCGGGACCGGGCCTCGCCGGCCTCATCAACGCGGGTATCCTCAACCCTTTCAGTCTGACCCAAAGCGATGCGGCGATCGCCGGATTGCAGGCCGTGTCGGCCTTCGGCCAGACGCTGTACGGCGGGCAATATGAGGTGAAGCAGTTCGATTATTCGATCGCCGGCCCACTCGTGCGCCTTTGGGGCGACCGCTCCGTGCAGCTTGCCGCGGGCGTCGATTACCGGCGCGAGACCTATAGTTTCAACGGCTCCGATGCGGCAGCGGCAACCGCTCCGGTAATCTTCCTGGCGGCATTCGACAACGTCAACGCGTTGCGCCAGAAAGAGCGCACGGTGAAGGCGGCTTATGCCGAGATGCTGGTACCGATCCTGCCGGGGCTCGAGGTGACCGGTGCGGTGCGCGTCGACGATTATACCGGCTTCGGCACGACGACCAATCCCAAGGTATCGATCAAGTTCCGTCCGTGGGAACCGCTGATGTTCCGCGGATCCTACAACACCGGATTCCGGGTTCCCGCGTTCAACCAGATCTTCAACGGCGTGACGCTCTCTCCCTATTCGGGCAGCGATCTCGCCGACCCCGTCGCCTGTCCGGGCGGCGTGCCCAACAGCAACAATCCAGCCTGTGCGCTGATCCGTCCGGAGATCGCCACGGGTGGCAATCTGCAGCTCGGACCGGAGACGGCGAAGCAGTTCAGTGCCGGCGTGGTGATCCAGCCGGGGCCGCGGTTCAGCGCGTCGGTGGACTGGTGGAAGATCGATGTCGACGACACGATCCAGACGCTCTCGCTGCGACAACTGATTGATAGCGCTGCGCTGTTCGAGGATCGCTTTATCCGGGATGGCAGCAACACGATCATCGGTATCGACGATCGTGTCATCAACGCCGGCTCGCGCCGCACGCAAGGCCTCGAAGTCGCGGCTCGCGGCGGGGTCGAGGCGCTGGGTGGCGTGCTGTCGACCGGGATCGACGGCACGTTGCTGCTCAAGAAACGCGAGAAGCTGACCCCGACATCGCCCTATAGCGGTAGCCTGATCGGCGTGTTCACCTTTGCCGGCGATCTCGGCGTGCGCTGGAAGCACAATGCGTTCATCAACTATGCCAACGACAAGGTTGTGCTGTCGCTCACGCAGATATTCCGCAAGGGTTACAAAAACTTCGCACTGCCGGGGATCGCAGCGGGCACGGTCACGCGACCCGAATACAATGCGTTCGTGAAGGATTACATCATCTACAACGCCTCGGTCAGCTATATTGCGCTGCCGGGGTTCAAGATCACTGCGGGTGTGCGCAACCTGTTCGACACCGATCCGCCATTCGCCGTTACCTATGACGGCAACACGGGCGCGGGCGGATCGTGGGAGCCTCGCATCGCGGATCCTCGGGGGCGCTCGTTCACGATGAGCGTCGAAGCGAAGTTCTGACGCGCATGCGGCGACGGGGACACCCGTCGCCGCTGCCGCGTTCTGCGCGACAACCCTGGCCAGGATCAGGTCGGTAAAGGAAATGCGGGCAGGATGGGGCAGGGGGCCCGTTGAGGCGCATTTCAACCGCATTGCCCAAAAACTGTAATTTTGGTGTTGACGGGGTTTAGCGGTCCACCTAGATGGGTGTCACCGCAGCGGTGGCCGACACGGCGACTGAGGCAGTCACAACAGACCTGGCGCGCTGACCGCCCCGATAGAAAGG
>NZ_CAKLAX010000005.1:0-207760 GCF_920939475.1 Sphingomonas sp. Leaf37
TTCGGCCGCCTGAAAGATTGGCGCCGCGTCGCCACACGCTACGACCGATGCCCAACGGTCTTCTTCTCGGCCGTTGCCCTCGCGGCCACAGTCATCTTCTGGCTATGACCAATGAGTCCTGACCCTAAAGCATAGCAAGCGGCACGGGATCGCTCGGCAATGGAAACATGGCGTCGAGCCGAGCCAAAATCTCGGGCGACAGCGCGAGTTCCGCGGCAGTGCGATTCTCCCGTGCATGCTCGACAGTACCGGCTTTAGGGATCGCGATCACGCCGTCGCGCGCCAGCAGCCAAGCGAGCGCGACCTGTGCCGGCGTAACGCCACGCTCGCCTGCCAGTTCGCCCAGTCCTTCGTCCGTGACGAGCCGGCCCTGTTCGACCGGGCTATACGCCATGACCGGCATCCGCCGCGCTGCCAACCAGGGTAGCAAGTCGTGCTCGGTACCGCGGCGTGTCAGGTTGTAGAGGATCTGGTCGGTCGCGCACGCCTTCCCGCCCGCCGCAACGAGTTCTTCCATGTCGCCGGTATCGAGATTGCTGACGCCCCAGCGGAGGATCTTGCCGGCTTCCACCAGCCGCTCCATTGCCTCCACCGTCTCGCCAAGCGGCACCCTGCCGCGCCAGTGGAGGAGATACAGGTCGAGCCGATCGGTGCCGAGCCGTTCCAGGCTCGTCTCGCACGCACGAGGCAGTTCGCTGCGGGAGGCGTTCTGCGGATAGGCCTTGCTGACCAGGAAGACGTCATCGCGACAGCCAGCCACCGCCTCGCCGACCAGCCGCTCGGACTCGCCGTCCGCATACATCTCCGCGGTGTCGATCAGCGTCATGCCGAGGTCGATGCCGGATCGCAGCGCCGCGATCTCGTCGCCCCGACGCCGCGGGTCTTCAGCCATCATCCAGATGCCCTGACCCAAGGCAGGCACATCGGTACCATCAGGCAAGCGCACGGTTTTCATTAACGGCTAACGCGCGATGCGCGGACCCGGTGCCTTGCCAAGCGTTATGCCTCCGACCCCGGCCTCTGTCGGCGGCACGGGAGAATGATCATGGGCACGACGCTGACCGCTACCTTCGAGACGCGGCGCGAGGCCGAGATGACGGTCGAGCGCCTGGTGCAGGAGCACGGCGTCGAGCGAACGGACGTTTTCATCGCCGCGGACGGCGACGAAAACAGCGCAGGCAAGGAGCAGGCGGGCTCCGACGGGGACGCGGACCAGCCCGGCCCCGAGCCGCGCGGCGACGCACCGCTGCACGGGTCCGTCAGCGTATCGGTCGACATCGAGGATGACGCGAAGGCCGCCAAGGTTCGCGAAGCGTTCACCGAGTTCCAGGCCGACGACGTGAGCGAAGTCTGAGATGGCGGGCGACGCCTCCCCGCCGACGGACGAGCACTGGATGCGCCGCGCGATCGAGGTCGCGCGGTCCAAGGGCTCAGATCCGTCGACTTCGCCGCTCGGCTGCGTCATCGTGCTCGACGGCCGCGAGATCGCAGCGGAGCGCAATCAGACGCAGGAGCTGCCGGATGCCACCGCACACGCCGAGATGATGGCGATCCGCCGGGCATGCGAGGGCACCGGGAACCTCGAGTTGCGCGGAGCGACGCTCTACTCGACGCTGCAGCCGTGCGGCATGTGCACCATGGCTTCGATCTGGTCCAAGGTCGGGCGCGTGGTCTACGGCGCGGGACGCGACGACGTGCACCCGATGTATTTTGAGGCACGCCACGTCGACACGCTGTCGTTCATCACCGACGCCTACCGCGACGACATCACGATCGAGGGCGGCTGCCTGCGAGCGGAGTGCGCGACGCTTTACTACCCGCCGGACGCCGATCTACCACGCGACGAGCAGGCGAACCTGTGAGCGGGCTCGAAAGCATTGACGTCAACGTCGCCACCGCGGAGGAGATCGACGCGCTCCCTGCGCTGAAGGGACACGGATTCGAGATCGTCCGTTACCGCAAGGAGCGTGGCCGCTTCGACGCTCTCCGCCAACTGGAGGAGGTGCCCGGCCTTGCGGGCAAGGTTGCAGGACTGGACGGGATGGTGCGCTTCGGCTGACATCAGGCCCGCCCGGTGACCGCCACTAGTGGTTCCGACCCAATCCCGGCCATTCACGCGCATCATGCCGCTGCCCGATACCTGCCCCACGTTCATGTGAGAGGACCGACTCTCGAGCGCGAGCTATGAGAGCCTCGGAATGGTCACCAACAGCCGTATGACCTCAGGTGATGAGCCAAAGTAGCGGAACGGACTGGATGGCTTGCGCGGGCGGGGCACGCCCCCCTAACCTTCCCTGATTATCAGCCGGTGCATTTGGATTGAAAGAGCCTTCTTTTGCGATGGGTCAGGTTGTACCGTTGCCCGAGGAGGAAACGATGTTGAAAGTCCCGATCGCTGCTGGTCTTCTAGCCGCTATATTCATCCCATTCAGTGCGAGCGCCCAAACGACACCGATCGATCCGGCCGCCTGGTCGACCCCGAACGTCATGGTCGAGGGCATGCGAAATCAATCGCGCAACAGAAGCCGATCCGTACCCAGCGGCGAGGCCTCGGCGATCCGGACGTGCCAGAGTCTGCCCACCTTCCGTCGTAAACTCGGCGCGAACGATCCGAAGATTATCAAGCTCACCAGCCTCTGCCGCCAGGCGGGCTATCGCTGAACGGCGCACGATCCGGGAGAAGATATGATGCGGCACCCAGCGGTCCTTTTTGCGCTTCTGTCGATCGCAGCCCCTGTCGCCGCCCAGGACGTGCTCGGCCCAGTCAATCCGGTCGATTACATGCCTGCGATCACGATGGGTTCCGCGACCGACGCCTCTGCCCGATCCCCTGGCCAGGAGCGGCATGGCCGTGGCTCGGACGCGAACACGCGTCGAACGTGTGGGAAGTTACCGACCTATCGCGCCCATTACGGTCGCTCCCACCCCAAGATCGTTCAACTTACTCAACTTTGCCGGAAAGCAGGCTATCGGTAAGTGGCACCCCTGTAAAGCTGGTCACACATGGTGATCTCGTCTAATCGTATGAACCAAAAATCCGCTCCGTCATAAAGATCGGTGCATCACGTGAAGAGACACATCACCTTTCGTTGGATGTGCGAACGCCCCTGGTATCGTGCCAACGATACTGAAGCCAAGACTTTGCCACAGCCTTATTGCTACAAAATTCGTTGATACGACAGCGTTGAACTGAATCGCTCGAAAGCCCTGCGCCTTCGCCCAATCGATGACGGCATTCCCCAAGCATCTTCCTACGCCTAGCCTGCGGGCAAACGGCGCCACCATGAAGCTGCCCGTCGCGACGTGACCGCCTGGCCCCATGTGGTTCGCACTCATCTTAGCGGTACCCAAAACACAGCCCGCTGTGTCGACAGCAACAATGGTTTGTCCGCCGCTCTCCATCCACAAGGATCGAGCACCTTTTTCGTCGATGTCGGTGGGATAGGTAAAAGTATCGCCTGCTCTCGTTACCACCTGCATGATTTGCCAGATAACGGGCCAGTCGCTCCCTTCCGCCAACCGAACTTCTATGCCGCTGACCATCAGAACGGAAGGTACAGCATCGAAGGCTGCCGATCTATCCATACCGACCATGCGCTTAGCGTGGCCTTGATGCTCGCTACAGCCAACCGACGGAATGACTGCGGAAGATCGAGCCAGCTCGTTAGGGCATACTGCCCTTGGCGCCGAGATATGCGTCCTGACCCAGACCGGGTCTTTCCTGCCAGTATCTCGGCAACCGAGCTTTCGGTCGTCTTCACATGTAAGGTGCTCTTGTCGTCTGGCGACCTTGCGCGCATCGTCCCGATGTTCGTCCGGAGGCATCGCATGATCCCGACCATCACCGCATTTGCGCAGTCGCCTGACCGCGGTCGAGGGCTCGCGCGCGACATGGCAGTGCGATGGGCCCTTGAGGAGGTCGGTCAGCCCTACGAAGTGCGCCTGCTCTCTTTTGCCGCATTGAAGGAGCCGGCCCATCGCGCGCTGCAGCCCTTCGGGCAGATTCCCACTTATGAGGAGGCCGCGCTCACGTTATTCGAGTCCGCAGCCATCGTGCTCCGCGTTGCTGAACAACATCCAGGGCTCTTACCGCACAGTACAGATGCCCGTGCCCAGGCGATCGCCTGGATGTTCGCCGCCAAGAGCACGGTGGAGCCGCCAATTGTCGAACGAAGCATGGCGTTGCTGCTCGAGGCAGATCGGCCCTGGCATGCTGAGCGCCTCACAATGCTTGATGAGCGAGTGAGGACAAGGCTTGACGATCTTTCCCGCTGGCTTGCCTACCGTGACTGGCTGGAGGAGGCATTTAGCGCAGCCGACGTCGTGATGGTGACGGTGCTGCGTCGGCTTGGCGGGTCGGGATTTCTCGAAGAGCAGCCGACCATCGCTTCGTACGTCGCACGAGGCGAGACGCGACCCGCATTCAAGCGCGCGTTCGAAGCCCAACGAGCGGTGTTTGCAGCGGCTGAAGCCTAGGTGACCCATATCCGGACATCGCGAGACTTGCTCGCGCCTCTCGAAAACGGACGCTCGTTCATTAGCGAGCCTAGCGCTCGCAGCGGCGGCAAAATGACGATTTTAGAAAACTCATTTGCTTCCCCCGGCCCGACGATCTTGAACTCCTGTAGCGGCGTTGCCCCCATCAAGTGCTCGACGAAATAGTCCCACCGGCGTTGGTGCGGGCGGCAGGTAGCCCAGGCTTCTCCTTGAGACCGGAATGACCTCAAACGGTTAGCAGCTGGTTGCCTTGCTCAAGGAACGCCGGCGCGGCGCCGCTCGCTCGCTTCTTCCGCGTAGTATTTTGACGTCAGCTCATATCTGGCCGTCCACCACATACTGCGAGCTTATACAGCCGGTCTAGCAGGCACCGTCGAAGTGATCGAGGTAGCACCGCCGGGCGTATAGACCGAGCCTATCCTAAGTTTAAAAGGTGCTGCAACGACTAATTGGCGTAGCTGGCGACGTGGTTAGCGTCTCCGATTGTCGCTCACGCACGATGAAGGATGCCTCCGACCGCAAGATTGGTGTTCCAAGGAGCGTTGCAGACACTACGGGCTTGTACCGGTAAGTCACCTCGGCGAACACCATCGCTGAAGTAGGTGACGGGGCGATTTGCCGGCCCGGTTTACCCATTGCCTGCAGGCTATTGTCTGTCGCACCTTTGCCCTCAATCCCGTACAGAGGCTGTGATTGTGGGACATTGAGCGCTCCGGCACAGCGCTGCCAGAGTATCTTCTGCCCGGCGTTCGTTCCTGTCAGACCATTCGTCAGCACATCGCTCAAGATGATGCGACCACGCTCAGCGAAGTCTATCCGCTCGCCAACGGTTTTGCCTCCGACCAGCACCTCGTTTACATCGTCCTCACTAATCGAATCTCGCACACGCGCAGCGTTATCCGCTGCAGTGGCTGCAATCTGATGTACGCGAAGCGTCGCCAAACCAAGATTGGCAGTTTCCAGTCCGTAGAGCAGGAGAACCAGCACGAGCGGTAGCGCGAATGCAAATTCCGTGAGGGCGAGCCCGTGCGCTTCTACCTTCAACCGGCGCAGAATTACCGGCATCATCAGATCGGACAGCGCGTTGTCGGCATCGCACGCGACGTGAAGGGCTGATTGCGCAGAACCGTCGACGCAGTGATGGTTTGCTTCGTTCCCCAACCGAGCATACGCCTGACAGGCATGATGTTCGGGTACTCAATCTTTACGGTATAGCGGACAATATCATCCGCCGTACCAAGCCCGGTATTACTACTATAATCGTACGATCCATTGTTATTCGCATCTTCGTAGCAATCATCTTTGGCGTCATACGTGCCGTTGCCATTCTTATCGAATTTCAGCTTTTCCGGCTTTCCGACGTTCGTAAAATTGTAGAAGTTCTCCTTCTTAGTCTCTTTGACATTGGAACCATTCGACAATGTGGCGACCCTTCGCCTGATGATATCCTCGATAATCAACTCAGACGCATCGCCAACGCTGGCTCGACGAGAAGCCTCCAGTAGCGCACCTTGCACGACGGCCGTCAGGTAAACTCGAAAGCCAAGTTCGAACCCAGCGGAGAGCAGCGCACAGACTACCGGGATGACCAGAGCAAACTCGAGCACCGTTGCTCCGCGTGTATTTGCTGTTAAGCGGGCGATCACTGGCTGATCCTCAGCGACCCGATCTTCGATCCGATTTCTTTGAATTTGGCGATCAGGTCTGCGTTCGTGGATAGCCCAGCTGCCTGACTGGGCTTCGACGCGCAATTCGTCATGTCGGTGGTCAGAGCCGTTGCAAAGGCGATGACCCATACGTCGATCCCCTTAGATTTTGCCGCGCTACACGCCATGCGGAACCGCTGGAGATGTCGCCGAGTTAGCGCAGCATTGTCATTGCTGAATTGGCTCCCGAGCACCCTCCCGTCCATGTACTCGACTCCATACGCCGAATACGCCGTCGTGGTGGGTGCCATCTCGCCATCTGTCATGAAGATCATGTACTTCTTGACTGAGAACCCGCGGATCTTTGAGGGATTGTCTGGGTCGGTAACGTCATTCGTTTCTGGTGTCGACGACTTGAAGATGCCCGTGGACGACAGAAACCGCGCGCCCCAAATCATGCCGAGGTCGTGGTATGTTCCACCCCTTGCCACTAAGCTGTCGACGTAACTCACGAAGCCGCTGCGATTGTTGTAGTAGCCCGCTAGGCGCCGGGATTCCGTCGGACACGGCGCGTCGGGCTGTCGAGCAACTCCGCCCGTTGCCCAGGTGGGGAACCAAACGACATCGCCCCACATCGGCTTCCATCGTGTAGCATCGTCATAAGGGATCAGGTCGACATCGAGGTCGAAGGCATCCGATGGGATCGTCGTCCCTGATCCTCCGTCGATAGTAGCCGAATTGGTCTGGCGCTCTTCGATGCAGCCGTTCCATACGGAGGTCTTCTCGTAAGGAAGATCGTCGGGTGGCGCATTTGTGCCGATAAGTGGCCAAATCGGTACGGGCGTCTTGGTCTCTGTGGCTTGTATGTTGCTAGCCATATGCGCACGAACATCAAGTGTTCTCACGCCGTATGTATATCCATCAGGAACTGTATAGCTTTGGACGATGGCCTGACACTTGGAGTCCGCCTTCCACCAGCCACCCATCACGCCGATGTAGTTTGGGTTCGCCTGTGAAACATAGGCATCGTAAGTGTATGCCAACTGGCAGTCCTTCTTGCCGTGGAAGTACTGCGAGGCATCGATCCACTCGGGCGTTCGCGACTGGTACCTTGCGTTTTGCACTAGCCAGTCCGGATTTTTCCGATACAAAATGCGGCCGACGTTGATCGAGCTGTTGTAATTGACGAAGCCATAGCGAAGGCGGAGGCTATTCTGCTGTAGCTGGGACTGTGCTACTTCCAAGGTATCATACAGACTTGTAGCCGCTGCACGAAGTGCACTAATCTTCGATCCGGCCTGTTCCGTTCCTCCGCAATCGCCGGCGCCGCCGGGTGCGCAGTTCATCGAGCCTGACAGATCAAAGACGAAGGCGATGTCGGTGTTGATGAAGTCCTGACTGGCGGCGCATGACGCGGATATCGGCAGAGTGCTAAAGCCAAACATCTTCATTATGGTTGTCGGGATCGTTGATGCGGTGTCAATCCTCAGGGTTCCAGCTTTGGGAACGCTCATCGTCAGATTATAGGGCGAGGACTGAAAGATACCGTTAGGGAAATTGAAGCGGAAATACTTTGTCGCTTCATCGCGCGTTTCGGGCGAAACAGTCAGGCCGGCCAGTACGCGGCGGCCTGCCAGTGAGCCGGCATCGCATGCTTGGCGAAACCTGTTCTGCGCGACGTAAGCACGCGTCATGTCGACGCCCGAGCCGATCATCGCAATGAGCGGAATCATAGCCGCAGCCATGATTGCGAGGGTGTTGCCCCTGATGTCATGGCGCAAACGCCCCATCAGGAACGCCGCTCGCTTCTCGCTCAAGTGTGTAGCCCCCATACACGCGTTACGCAGGCGCCTTCGCGCCATATACTTCATTGGGTTAGCTAGAACGGATTTGGTTAAGGACTTGATTAATGTCCTTACCGTCGCGCCGCTATCGCGTTGATATACGTCAATTCGATAGGCCTTAGGTAGGCCACCCGCCGCGGTAAGCAGGTCGGCTCGACTCTTTAGGCGCTGCATCACTCGAAAGTGTGAACCGGATTACAGCGTTTGCCGCGTCCGCAGGTGGGACGCGCGTAATTCGTACTGCTCCGCAATCTCAACGAATTTGGACGCCGTTTTGGGGTCGCTAGTTTCCGTAGCGAAGCGGCGGCACAGATCCCGCTGTTCCGTTAGCAGGGCGATCTCTTTTTTCATCTCGGTCTCCGGTCCGCTCTTATCCCCCGATGATGCCTAAGGCTTCCTTACAGTTCGGCTAGGTTTTACGCGCCGGCACCCGCTAAATCGGATGAAGGCGTCAGCGGTGCTGTCAGCCTAACGCGAACCGCCCTCCAAACGATGCACTTCGGGCTTTGAGTGCGTCGGCCTACCCCGCCAGGATCTGCCACTCGGCCAAGGCGGATGAGCGGCGTTCTTGTAGGTCTGTCGATCGACGAGATGGCGTTCGGAGCTGAAATGGTTGTGGACGTTGGCATGGATGGAAGCGAACTTTCGTAGCGTCTTCATCCGACGGAAACGTTGCATCGCACGTTCTCGTCGTTGGAACGGCAGGTGGCTGTTCTCCACCCAATTGTTTGCCCAGCGCCCCACCTCGTGCTTGTCGGCGTTTCCCAGGTCCTTCATCGCTGCGCAGCACGAGCGCAGCCCATCGGTTGCTTGTTCGCCAAGGCTAAGGGTAGCGTATGTGCGGCCTAGATCGTCGGTCTGGACGAGACGTGCTGCAGGGTTGATCCGGCGAACGGCACGCATTGCAGCGCGCGTCCCGTCAGTCTGATTGAGCAGTGCACGCCAGAATGAGCTCTCGTCGCGGGCATGAGGATACCAGTGTCCATACAGCGCAGAAGATCGTGCCGTCGTCAGCGGTTCGTTGACCGGCGTCCAATCCTCAATCCATGGATAGCGTCGCACGACCTGATCCGCATAGCGGCCGAGGCCTGTGGCGAAATCATCTGCCAGAAGGTTCGTGTGGGGTGGTCCGCTGCCGTGATGCACGAGTCCGGCGATCGGACGTATGTTGAGCTCGCGGAGCGTGGATAACCGACTGTCCGTCCACAACCAGTCAGCTTCTTTCTGCGGATCCGGAGCAACCCGTTCCCAGAGGATTGGATAGCGGATGGCAGCAAGGCCCAATGATCCGAAGAGCTCCAGATCATTTGAGCGACCGTGATGGCCGCTCAATCGCGTCTGGTCTTGATAGCCGCTCGCCGTACGATTGACGGTGCACCCCGGCCCGCCCCAAAGTTGCAGAACCATGGATGTGCCCTCCCGTGCGCCAAACGGGCACCGGCTGCTATCGTTCAGGCCTTTGTCACCTGGCAGGGGCGGATCCAGTGAGCTGGGCTATCTTTGCTCGTCGGGTCGCTGAAGCAGTCGGACTAGATGAAAGGTTGATTGACGGGGTTGCCGGAGCCTCTTTGGGCTGGACAGCAGCGCGACCACTTCAAGTCGCTCTAGCGAGCGAACGGTGCGCAGTGCTCGGAAGCCTTGATGAGCGCATAAAATCCTTTGCAGATGATCTGAATCGAAACTGCGCGAACCTGAGGGCTGCTTGATAGATGCTTGTCTCGATACCGCCGGCATCAAAGATCCGACAGGTATCCAACAGCAGCGAGAGACCCAAACCTGGTCATTCAACGCGACCTGAGCGCTTCCCAAGTTTGGCCATCTGTTCAGCTGAGCCCGCGGCGGTTCGGAATTCAAGGTAGCCTATCACCTGTGCTGGTCTATTCTGCCAAGCCGTCGTGCGATCAGTAGAATGCGCGCTTGTAGGCGCACGGGCCGTGTTGCGGGCGAGGTAGGCCTGTTCGGCGTCGCTGAGGACGAACCCGGCGTGGTTGGCGCCCAGGTTCAGTGCGTAGGTCACCGAGATGTCGGCGGCCGTGAACCTGTCGCCAGCCATGTAGGGCGCGGCCGCGAGCTGCCGCCTCACGAGCAGCAGCCGTCGCTCGACGCACTCGCGCGCCCAGCGGGCACCCCAATTGTCTCGTTCCACTTCGGGCGCGATGAAGCCGCTCACCAGCGGAACCATGATCAACGTCGCCAAGCCCGCTTCGCCCATATGGAGGAACTGCTGATAGGTCGGGAAGGCCACATCGTCTGGCAAGGGCTGCAGGGGCGTGGGCCCATAGCGGCCCATCAGATACTCCATAATCGCCACGGACTCGACCATGGTGACGTCGCCATCCTGGATCGCGGGCAGGAAGTCGCCCGGATTGATCGCGAGCCACGCCGGGTCCTTATCCGCTGCCAGCATGTCCACCTGCCGTACGCCGTAGGGCAGACCCATCTCTTCCAATAACCAGGCCACCCGGATCGATCGCGAGGTCTGTCCACCCCATATTGTGATCATCGTCTTGCTTCTCCAAGAGGTGAGCACCAGCGAACGGCGTGCCGTCAGCGTGCGGGCGAGATCTTGCTCTTGCGGTCGAGCAGGAGAGCCTGTTGCCATCGGCTCGGCGTCTTATCGGTTCGATGAATGCAACCTGCCCAGCAGCACGGCCGCTTCTTTCCTTCGAGCAGTTCCTCACGGGTTCGCGCGATGCGCCGCTGGCGGGTTGCAACATGCTTGGCGTCATCAACCCAGCAGATGAACTCGTTTCGGCCGAGAGGCGTCAGCGCTTCCCACAGCGCCAGCACATTTGGTTCCGAACGGACGGCGGCTTGAAGGTCATCCCCGGCCTCGTGCACAATGCCATGGAGAAAAGCGTCAGCCACAAGACCTCCACACGCGTTCGCCCTATCCAACTACCGGGCGCGCCTAAACGATTTAGAAGCATGACCGCCCGGTTGTGTGATGTCCACGGTCGGATTGGCTTCCAAACACAGCGGCGAAGACCCACATCCGGTCACTCCTGTCCTCTTCTCCCCTCCCCAACTTCCGCCATTCGTTCATGGCGGCGCCGTAGCAAGTGCTGAGCGTCGGCGCTGCGCTATCCCGCCAGCTTTCCTAAAAAGGGTGGTATTCCGGGACTCTCCGGAGCGGTTCTCACGTTCGTCACCGCGATGGAAATACGATCCATGTTGCAGCCAAACTTCGACGCCGCTAACTGTTGCACATGAGTAATACAGACAATCTCCTGAAGCGGACGGTTCACGGCAGTTTGATCGGGCTGCTGGCTTGCGCCTCGATTGCGGACGCCAGAGCCAAAGCCTCTCTTCCGGATATGACCACAACCCTACGCGAACAGCGCGTGGAGAGTGCTTCGGTCGCCGTGATACGCAACGGACGGATCGTCTCGACTGGAGCTTGGGGCATGGCTGGCCCCAACCGTGCGACCACCGTCGCCACGCCCTACAATCTAGCCTCGCTGACGAAGCCGCTGACGGCGGAGGTCATTCTGCGACTGGTGTCGGCCGGCAAGCTGTCGCTTGATGAGCCGATGGACCGCTACTGGAGTGACCCCGACCTGTCGCGCGATCCCCGGCGGATGAAGCTGACGGTCCGCATGGCGCTGAGCCATCGCACCGGATTACCGAACTGGCGCGATGTAAAGGGGCTGGCCTTCGATCATGATCCTGGCACGACCACCGGCTATTCGGGCGAGGGGTATCAATATGCAGCGCGCTACGCCGAGCGTCGCACCGGGCAGTCGTTCGAGACGCTTGCCGGGCGCTGGCTGTTCACCCCAGCCCATATGCGCGCGTCGGGCTATGTGTCGGCGCAAGGTGAGACGGCGCCGATCGCCGTGCCGTATGACGACACCGGCAAGCCGCTGCCCGTCGGGCGGGTGACGCGATACAATGCTGCTGATCTGGCTCACGCGACAGCGCGTGATTATGCGCGTTTCCTCATCGATGCCCGCAATGACCGGGGTCTGGTCGCGTCTGTCGCGGCAGAGCGCAGCAAATCGCAAGCCGATCTGACACCCGCGATATGCGCCGGAACGAAGGCGACGACGTGTCCACCCTCGACCGGCTTCGGATTGGGTTGGCAGCTCCTCGGCTTTCCCAAGGGCGCGACGATGCTTCACACCGGCAAGGATGCCGGGGCCTTCACCTTCGCCGCGATCGATCGCACGAGCGGTGACGGGATCGTCATCCTGACCAATAGCGACAACGGGTGGCGGATCATCCTGCCTATCCTTGAGCGCACCAGCAGCGATCCAAAGCTGATCGCCTTCCTTCGCGGCCAGATGAACTGACAGGACCACGAGTATGTTGACCACCATCGCCATTGCCGCGGCATTGCTCGCGACACCCGTGCCGCCTCCGACCGATCCGCTGACGACGGAGATCGGCAAGCTTGATGCCAAGGTGTTCGATGCTTACAATCGCTGCGATCTGCCGGCCTTCTCCGGCTATTTCGATCCTAAGGTGGCCTTCTACCACGATACTGGCGGCGCGACGTTCGAGCGTGACGCGATGGTGGACGGCGTTCGCAAGTACATCTGCGGGAAGGTGAAGCGCGAGCTGATCCCGGCTACCTTCCATGTCTATCCGATCAAGGACTATGGTGCGATCGAGGAAGGCGAACACCGCTTCTGCGAACTGGCGACAGGCCGATGCGAGGGGATCGCCAAGTTCGTGATGGTCTGGGCGAAGCAGGATGGCGCATGGCGGATCACCAGCGTCCTCAGTTACGGACACCGCGCCGCGACGCCTGCCGAACAGCGGAGCGCTGCGGGCAGATAGCTCGCCGGCCGTTTCCCGATTGGGAACGACGATCGAGACGGCACGGGGGTTCTCGGAATCGATAGTCAATCGAGAAAGCTTCTCATGCCCGACCACCATCGGCTAGGCGGGGAGCCATGCAATCCATAGCAGATCGGATGAGGAGGGTTTCACACCATCTCGCAGCGACTGCGATCGCGCTGGTGGCTGCTTGCTCCGGCACCGCAACGGCGCAGACCGTCCGCCCGGTCTATCGCGAAATCGGCGACTGGCTGATCGCCTGCGATAACATGCGCGACTGCCTGGCGCGGCACGCACCCGACCCGGTCTGGGAGCACGAGGGGGTCGAGCCGGAGAATATCGGCATCGACATCGTCCGGAAGGCCGGGCCGATCGGCGCGATCACGGTCCGGACATGGGCCGAACGCCGGCTGGACCCGGCTGGATTTCACGCATCCGGCGCTGCACCGCTTTCCCGTCTGCCGTGGCGGCCGAGTGGCGACGGGCAGGATGCGAAGCTTTCGGGTGATCCGGCGCGTCGTTTCATCCGCGCCATCGTCGATGCACCGCGCCTCGTGCTGGGTCCGACCGATGCGAGTCATCTTTCGCTACGGGGACTGGCGGCGGTCCTGCTGGCGATGGATGAGGCGCAGGGCCGGGTCGGTAATGCCAGTGCGCTGATGCGTCCCGGTCCGGCCCCGGCCAGCGCAACGCCGCCCCCGGCTCCGCTTCCGGTCATTCGGGCGGGATCGCCTGTCCCGGCGCTGAGGAACCCGAAGGCGCTGGTCGCGGCAGTGCGAAAGCTCCACTCTGGCATCTTCGCGGCCCATGAATGCGACCGTGAGCCGGATGGTGAGGATACCGCCTATCCGTTGACGATATCGGACGCAATCGTCGTGCTGGGTTGCAGCCGGTACGCCTATCAGACCTCCGTGCTGGTATTTCGGACGCCCCGCAATCGGCCGGCCGCGGCGATGGTGCTGAAGCTGCCCGATCCCCCGTCAGCCCCACCGGCCGACGGCGACAGCGTCGGCGAATATATCGAGGGCGGCTACGATCCCGACACCCGCATTTTCCGCGAGTATGCCAAGGGACGGGGCATCGCCGATTGCGGCAGCGCCACGGAGTGGACATTCGATGGACGGGCCTTTCGCGTCTCTGCGTTCCGGTGGCAGGCGCGCTGCGGCGGTACGATGCCGGGGGACTGGCCAGTGCTCTATCGCACGCGGCGATGATCCTGTTCCGGTCTCTGGCGCCGCTCTGCCGGCAGATGGCAGGAACGGGATGTGGTGAACTGGATGAGTGAGCCGGCGCAGAAATTCATGGTCGAAACGCTGCTGTTCCTTGGCGGTCTGCTCGTTACCGTCGGCCTGCCGTGGCTCGTATGGCGCCGGCTACTCTCCGGTCGACCATCGATCACGCCATTGCCGATCATCGACGATGGTAACGGTGGGAAGATCGTGCCGCTGATCGCCACCTTCAGCGGGTTGCGGGGCCTTCCTTGGATCGGGTTCGCGAGCAACAATCTCAACCCCCGCCTCGTCATCGAATCCGATGGCATCAGCTATCAGATCTCAATGCTGCGTTTCCGGGGCTGGGGTGACATCATCCAGGTCGATGTCCGAAGCGTCGGAGCAACGGTGAACCTGAGCTTCGCTTTCCGTAACAGCCTTTTCACCTTCGATGCCAATGTGGGCAGCACCATGCTGGCGGTACAGACATTGGCGCTGCTGCCCGATCATATCGCGCTGACCGATCGGGCGAAGTCGCTGCTCATGGGAGCAGGCTGATGCCCGGTCGCCTTTCCCGCAGACGAACACCCGCTCGAAACGATCGATGTGCTTTCCCAGTGCAATGGTATTTTAGGAATGATGCAACGTTCTCGAAATCTCATCGGCAGCGGTCCAGCTTGCCACCATGCAGTGCGGCTGCTAGCTGTATTGCATAAGTAATACAGTGGTCAGGATGGAATAATGAAGGTTCTTCACCTGATCGCGGGTATCGCGGCGCTGACGCTGGCGCCTCCGCTGACGGCAAAGCATCGCAGCGAAGCGTCGCCGCCCACGCAGGTTATGATTGTCGGCACACTGCACTTCGCCAACCCAGGGTTGGACTATCGGAACCTTGCGGTGGACGATGTTTTGGCCCCGAAGCGCCAGCGTGAAATTGCCGCGATCGTGCGGGCACTGTCGGGCTTCTCGCCGACCGCGGTCGGGGTGGAATGGCGCGATGACGCCGCATCGACCGCTTACGCAAAATACAAGGAAGGGACGCTGCCCCCGAGCCGCGACGAAACCGTGCAACTCGGTTTCGCGCTCGCCAAGTCCGCGAAGATCGACGCGGTTCGCGGCCTCGACATGCCGGCAGGCCTCCCGTTCCAGCCGGCGGTGGCCTTTGCACAGTCGCACGGGAAGCAAGCCATCATCGATCGCATAACCACCGTCAGCGACCAGAACGTCGCCGCGCAGGAGCGTGCGCTCAAGACCAAAGGAATTGCTGCGGCCCTGCGCCTGCTGAACGATCCGGTCGCGGCAGACGTCACGCATGGTCTCTACCGCGACCTTCTGAAGCTAGGCTCTGGCGACGATCAGCCAGGTCTGGAGGTGACGGCAACCTGGTATCGTCGAAACCTGGGGATCTGCGCGAAGCTGTTGCAGGCCACCAAACCGGGCGACCGCATTGTCGTGTTCATCGGTGCGGGCCACCTCACGCTGTTGCAGCAATGCGTGAGCGAGACGCCCGGATATCGCCTTGTCGACGCACGCCGTTACCTTCCGCTCTGAGCAATTTGGGAGCAAAGCGTCGATCGCCGGAGCCGTAAACGGCTGAAGTCGGCAGTCCGCGTCGATGAACCTTCCGGGTTGGGAACGACGATCGAAAAGCTGCCACGTTCTCGATTATGATGCTGAAACGGGAAAGCAGGATCATGCCACTCAGCTTGGAGGTGACATGCTCTGCACCACCCGCCGGATCATGGCTTGGTGATTGGGTTTGAAGGGGGGCAAGGATTGCTCGGGATCAATGCCGACGGTGCTGTCAGTCTAATGCGAACTGGTCTCCAGACGATGCACCCGGGTCTTTGAGGTCGCAGCTTAGCTGGCGAGCACCTGCCACTCCGCCAGGGCGGCGGAGCGTCTTTCCCGGTAGGTCTGTCGATCGATAAGGTGGCGCTCGAGGCTGAAGTGGTTGTAGACGTTGGCGTGAACAGAGGCGAACTTCTGCAGCGTCTTCATCTGCCTGAACCTGAGCATCGCCCGCTCTCGTCGTCGGAACGGCAGGTGAGAATTTTCCACCCGGTTGTTGGCCCAGCGGCCCATCTCCTGCTTCTCGCGGCAGCCCAGCTCGTTCATCGCGGCGCCGTAGCTGCGCAAGCCATCAGTGGTGATGCCGTCGGGTGAACCGTGCCGCTTGAGCGCCTTCTTCATGAAAGTAAGCGCGGCAGCCTTGTCGCGGGTCTTGGTGACGTAGCTTTCCAACACCTCACCCTCATGGTCGACCGCTCGCCACAGGTAGACCATCTCGCCGTTCAGCTTCACGTACATTTCGTCCAGATGCCAGCGCCAGTGGCGGACCCCCCGCATGCGGCTGACCCGCTGACGGCGAATGTCGCCTGCGAACAGCGGACCAAACCTGTTCCACCACAGCCTGACCGTCTCGTGGCAGATGTCGATCCCGCGCTCGAACAGCAGATCCTCCACGTTCCGCAAGCTCAGCGGAAAGCGCACGTACATCAGCACCACCAGCCGGATCACCTCCGGCGAGGAGTTGAAACAGCGAAACGGCGAGGCTGGCTTGCGGGCGCGGGGCATGCCCCCGCCTTACTCCGTTCAGCGCATTAGGGCACCCGGTGCATTTGGTTTGACGGAGCCCGCGCGAGGAATGCACGCGCTTGACGATGGAGAAGTCGGGTGATGCTGACGGCGACGAGAAGGATGTCGGCAAGCCGCAGGAGGATCTGGACGCGGAGGACCTGAAGGGCTTCGTCAAAGATCCGCTTGAGCAATAGGCCTTGTGAGTACGCTAGGCGACGGCGGCAATATTCTCGGAAGGCAAGGTAACTGCGGGAAGGCAGCGGAAGCCCGGCCGGGCAAGAAGATAGCCTTGAATATACCGGACGCCGAGTGCGCGAAGGACGTCGTACTCGGCGAGGGTCTCTATGCCTTCCGCGATAACGGTGATGCCTAGCGACTGCGCGATGCGGATCACCCCTTCGACGATCATCCGGCGAGGCATGCTCTGCTCGATTCCGCGGATCAGATCCATGTCGAGCTTGATGTAATCGGTCTGGAACTTCGCGAGCAGGCCGAGGCCAGCATGACCAGCGCCGAAGTCGTCGATCGCGGTTCCGAAACCCATCTTCGCATAGGTCTCGACGATCCGCTTCACGTGATCGGTGTCTGCCATCTCCTCGTTCTCCGTGAATTCAAAGATGAGGCGATCCGTAGGGAAGCCGCTCGACCGCGCAGTCTTGAGGGTCAGCTGGATGCACGCCATGGGCGAGTATACGGCATTGGGTAGGAAGTTGATCGACAGCCGAGCGTCGGTCTCGAGAATCCCGGCGGCCACCGCGCCTTCGATGGCAGCGACACGACACTGCTGATCGAACGCATAGCGGTTCTCTGGCGTGACCGACGCCAGGACGTCCGCAGCGCCAGTGCCATCGGCTCCCCGCACGAGCGCCTCGAACGCAAACGGTCGGCCTGTTTCGACATCGACTATCGGCTGGAACGCCATGGCGATGTCGAACACCTGGTGGTCCGACCGACAGCCCTGACAGCCTGCTTGCGTCTCTTTCGTCATGGCTCGAAGCTAAGCGGACGATGCTAAGGCTTTGTGAATCAAGCAGCCTTTTGTGGATCGGTTGCTGTGCTTGCATTGCGCGGACGTACGTGTTCCCATCCTCATATGCCCCAGCGCATTCTGAGCCAGCGTCAAAGACTTCAGGAGCACCTGGAGGACGCCTTGGTTGAGGCGGACTCGTTGCAGGCACATGCTGTAGCCGCACTGGTCAGCGAAGCATTGGATGCGCTGACAAGCCTTCCCGACATCAAGTCGCTGGATCAGTGACGTTTCGATGCGACGCCCAGCAGGAGATTGCGTGGTCGAGTGCGTCAACGGCAAGCGACCCGTCATATCTCGAAGCTACGTCGTTAAACGTTCCAGCAGCGAAACGACACATGATGACAGTTGACGAGGGTAGGCCGCAGGTTCCTACTTCTGCTAAAATGCGGGAGCGTGAATGCCGGGGGATCTGAGTGTGCGAGATGCCGCCAGAAGAGGCGATCCAGTCGGTCTGATCCAGACCGCCAGGCGCGCGATTTTCGAAGCATCAGCTGTAGCTTCCCGCATGCCGCCGGGCTTCGCTCCATCTACGCCGGTCTACCTGTTGTTCAGCCTTTTCGTTGCTGAAGAAGCATCCCAGTGCGTCGAGGCTGATGGTCTTGATCCGCTCGGCAACATGTCCAGCGAGGTGAGGAAGCGATGGGTCAACGCTCTGTCTGCAGCTGGGCTGATCGAGCAGCGAGGGCGCTTCCTGGAACTGACGGCCGACGGCTATGCCAAGGTGACGGACATCCTTAGTGCTATGCTTCACGGCGGCGAGATGCTCGACGAAGCGCCTGCTTTCGACGGGTGACACCTACGAAGCGAACCTGAGGGACAAGTCGGCCCCGATCACCGGATACGCGGGCGATCGGGGCCGTCCTGCTGTCCGTGTGGCCGGATGGCTCACGTGACCGTCATAGAGCAGCTTGGTTAGGACTTGGTAACCACCCACGGCCCAGCGGGCCGGGCGTTACGCAACTGCCTAATTGTGGCGATGGTGGGAACTGCGCATCGTCCCGTCCGCTTGAGCCTTCCCAGTGCGATCATGCGCGCGGACACGGAGCCAGGATATGTCACTGAAAGATGTCGTTGATGGTGCTGCCAGCGCTGTCGGTTCTGTTGCTGCGGTCGCAGCTGATCCGATCGACCCGAATACAGAGCGGTCCGCGTTGCTCGATAAGCTGCATCAGGCTCGCACCGCGTTCGACATGAACCAGTCCACGCAGGCTGGCGGCCAGTGGCTCGCCGCTGATGACGCCGGGCGCGTGGCATTCACACCTACCCGTCCGGACGGCCAGCAGATGGTCATCGGCGGTCAGGCGGTGACGTTCTGGCAGGTCGGAGAGCTTCCGGCGATGCTCGACGCGTTCGAAGCGGCAATCAACGCCGGTGAACTCGACCCGCAGCTTACAGGATCGACCCCGGCGGGGCATTCGCTGCCACTGGAGCGGCTTGCGCAACGGTGAGCTAGGTCTTGCTGCGCGTCGGGAACACTGGTCCCCGTACCGTCATCTTGTCAGCCGGGTATGGCTGCTGAAGCGCAACGACATCGTCGTAGCTACCACGTAGCCACCGATTCGGTGCTGTCAGTCTAACGCGAACCGCTTTCCACACGATGCATGCCGGTCTTTGAGGGCCGCCGCCTAGCTGGCGAGCACCTGCCACTCCGCCAGTGCGGCGGAGCGTCTCTCCTTGTACGTTTGGCGGTCGATGAGGTGGCCTTCGAGATTGAAATGGTTGTGAACGTTGGCGTGAACGGAAGCGAACTTCTGTAACGTCTTCATGCGCCTGAACCGCAGCATCGCTCGCTCCCTTCGTCGGAACGACAGATGGCTGTTCTCGACGCGGTCGTTGGCCCAGCGACCCACCTCCTGCTTGCCCGCATTGCCGAGCACCTTCATCGCTGCACCATAAGAGCGCAGACCGTCGGTGGTGATTGCCGCGGGGCTGCCGTGGCGCTTCAGCGCCTTCTTCATGAAGTTGAGCGCGGCATCCTTGTCCCTAGTCCTGGTGATGTAGCTTTCGAGGATCTCGCCCTCGTGATCGACTGCCCGCCACAGGTAGACCATCTCGCCATTCAGCTTCACGTACATCTCATCAAGATGCCATCGCCACTGCCGGTACCCGCGCATCGCACTCCCCCGCTGACGGCGGATGTCGCCGGCGAACATCGGCCCGAATCTGTTCCACCACATCCGCACCGTCTCATGGCAAACGTCGATGCCGCGCTCGAACAGCAGGTCTTCCACGTTTCTCAACGACAGCGGGAACCGCACGTACATCATGACCACCAGCCGGATCACCTCGGGCGAGGAGTTGAAACGGCGAAACGGACTGGGCGGCAGCGCCCGAGACTTGCGGCTCATGAGGCGCTGATATCAGCCGCCCGCCCGCCTGCCACATTGGTCTGACAGAGCCCTCGCCACAGGTAGACCATCTCGCCGTTTAGCTTCACGTACATTTCGTCCAGGTGCCAGCGCCACTGGCGGAACCCCCGCATGCGGCTAACCCGCTGACGGCGGATGTCACCGGCAAACAGCGGACCGAACCTGTTCCACCACAGCCGCACAGTCTCGTGGCAGATGTCGATCCCGCGCTCGAACAGAAGGTCCTCCACGTTGCGCAAGCTTAGCGGAAAGCGCACGTACATCAGCACCACCAGCCGGATCACCTCCGGCGACGAGTTGAAACGGCGAAACGGACTGGGCGGCAGCGCCCTCGATTTCCGGCTCATTCGCCGTCAATATCAGCCCCCTGCCCCGTCTGCCACGTTGGTTTGACGGAGCCCTGCCATCAGCTCGGTCATCGGTTTCACCGCCTCGGGCAGCGCGGTCTTGAGCCATCCCGCATTGAACGCTGGCTGCGGGCCGTACTCACTCATCAGCTAAGGCCGAGTTCGCCTGAGGGCGTGGTGATGACGCAAGCCGGTGAGACTGCATCCACGAAAGGAGCTGGTCGAACCAGTGGTCGCTCGTTGTGCCTTGTCGGTGCAGGTCGAATCCGTGCCCGCCGCGCTCATACAGGTGCAACTCCGCCGCTACCCCCGCCTTCCGCCATGCCGTGTAGAGCAGGACCGGATCGTTCGGCTGATACTCTTCGTCTGCCGCTCCGGCGATGAATGCGGGCGGAGCACCCGCGGGCACTGGTGTGCGCAGGCCTCCGTAGATCAGGCCGACGAAGTCCGGGCGCGATGCTGCATCGCCGATCGCGAGATCGGCCGCGAGGTAGGCCCCGGCCGAGAAGCCGAGGACGCCAACACGATGGGGATCGATGCCCCATTCGGAGGCGCGCTGCCGGACAATCGCCATCGCCCGCGCGCCATCCTCAACCGCGTGCGGTTCGCCGGCGAAGCGCGGCATCTCGACTGGAGAGCCGGTCTTCGCGCGGGACATGACGACGCCCATTTCCTTCATATGAACGTCGGGCATCCGCATCGGCCCGTCGCCACTCCGGATCGTGCGGTATTTCAGCACAAAGGCGGTAATGCCGCGTGCTGCCAGCGCCTGCGCGACATCAGTCCCGCCGAAGGTATAGCCCAGCGCGACGAACCCGCCTCCCGGTGCGACGTCACGGCGGTGCCATTCGCGCGACCGGGTGCTGGCCGATACAGCATCAGCGTCGGCTCGCTTACGTCGTAGATCATCGTCTCGCCGTTCGGCAGCCGATCCCGCTTTTCAGGCACGCCGAGCGACGCAACGCTATGTTTTGGGTAGAGCCGGATCACCGTCCCGCCGGTCGCCGGCGTCTGTGCGCTTACGATCGTCGCCGATGGCACCGCCGCTACGACCATGTTCGCCAAAGCGATCGAACACCATACGAGGCGCGCCATGCTCATATCCGCACCTTCAATGTGACGTAGGCGGAACGGGGTTGGTTGGGTGCAACCACCGGATAGCCGAGGTAGGAATAAGGATCGAAGGCTTTGCGATTGCCGAGGTTGACCACGGACGCGCCCAGCGTGAACCGGCCGATGTCGTAAGATGCCTGCGCGTCGATCGCGGCATAGCCCGGCACCGCGATCGTATTCGGCAGCGTCAGCTCGCGTGAAGTGAAGGCGCTGATGCCAGCCCCGAACGACAGGCCCTTTGCGGCACCATGAAGCACCCGGTAGCGCGCCGCGACACGCCCGCTGCTTTTGGGCACGCGGATCAGCCGATCACCGGGAGCCACACCATCGTCGCGAGTGTCGGTGTAGGCGTAATTGGCGAGGAGCGAAAAAGCCGGCGTCGGCTCCCACACCATGTCGACTTCGACGCCGCGCGCGCGTTGCCGCCCGCTCTGGACGTAGAAGCCGACATTGGCGGGATCGGCGGTGACGACATTGTCGTGGGTCTGCCGGAACACCGCGACCGTGCCGGACAGGCCGGTGCCGGCGAGCGCCAGCTTTACGCCGCCTTCGATGTTGCTCGACGTCTCCGGTACGGGCGCAACCGTCCCGATGAAGCCGAACGGCGCACGGAACGCGGTCGAATACCCGGCGAACAGCGCAACGCCCTTCACCAAGTCGAGGGTCGCGCCGATCCGGGGCGAGAGGTGTGTGTAGGTCTTGTCGTTGGCGACGCCGATGTTGCTGTTCTCGACGAACTTGAGCGAGGTCAGGCGCAAGCCCCCGGTCAGGTGCAGCGGACCGTAGGTCGCCTGATCCTGGATATAGCCGGCGAAGGTCGTAAAACGATCGTCGGTGTAGGAGTTGACCGGGATCTGCGGGGTGTAACGCAGGTCGTAGCTGGGGTCGGACAAATCGATCGTTCCCGCGGGAGAGTCGCTGACGAACAGGCCCATCGCGCTGTAGAAGCTGGTCCAGTCGTAGTTGATGCCGACGAGCAGCTTGTGCGTCCCGCCCAGCAGATCGACGTCGCCGGCGAGGTTCGCATCGACGGTCGCCTCTTTCGTGCGGTTTCTCATGGTAATCGGGAACACGTCGTAGAGCGGCGCGACCGTCCCGGTGGGGAAGAGGCCCGGATAGACGAAACTGCCCTGTTCATCGATCACGCTGGAATAATAGCGCCCGCTTACCGTCAGCTTCAGCCGATCGGAGAAGGTATGGCGCAGCGTCGCCTGCCCCATGCGGATATCGTTCGTGGTCAGCGGCTGATCGATCGGCGAGCCGGGGAAGGCGTTGCGATCGATCGTGCCGGCCAGTGCCGCATCGGCGGGCAGGCCGGAATATTCGAGATTGCTGCGCCGGCTGAACTGCCCCTGGAGCAGCAGGTCGGTCGCGGGATCGATCCGGAACGAGAGGCTGGGTTGCACGGACCAGCGCCGCCCATGCACCTTGTCGATCCAGCTATCGTTGCTCTGATATTCGCCTGTGACCCGCGCAGCGATCCCGTCCGCCAGCGACACGTTGATGTCACCGTAGGGGTTCCAGGTCGAGAAGCTGCCGGCGCGCATCGCCAGATACCCCCCTGCCTTGTCGTCCGGTCGGACGCTTTCGAGATTGATGACCCCGCCGAGCGGCGTGCCGATGCCGCCTCCGTAGAGGGTGGCGGTCGGCCCCTTGAGGACGTCGATCCGCTCGATGCCGACGAGGCTGTTAGGATCGTAGGCCTGTTGGTTGCCGGCGAAGACCGACAGCCCGTCCAGATACACCTCGGCCGGGAAGCCGCGGACTATCGGGGGGATAAACAGCACCTCGTCGGATCGCGTCGGGGTGACGCCCGAGACGTTGACCAGTGCGTCGCCGAGGGTTCGACGGTCCTGCTCCTGGATCAGGGTGCGTGTCAGCACCTGAACTGATTGAGGTACGTGGATCAGCGGCGTGGTGGTCTTTGTCGCCGCGTTGGTCTCCCTCTCGGTATAGCTGGGGCGCTGGCCGGTCACGATGATGTCGTTCCCCGCCCAGCTCGGCGTTTGCATGGCCTCATTCGAAGCGGTTTGCGCGATGACGGGCGACCCGAGCACCGTGCCGCCGATAAGGGCGAGGCACGCCGAGACGAGAGGATGCCGCCTAATCATGCGACAATCCCCAGTCGCTTGGCCGCTGCGGTAACCGCAGCATCGACCTTCCCGTTCATCCAAGGTGTCCGACCTGTCAGGTCGGCTACACGCGTTGGCCCCGCTTCTTTTGGCGTACCATTATGGAAGGGCGGTTCGTGAGCATATTCCATAAGGAGCTGCAACCGGCGCGCAGCTTCCTCACCTTTGAGATGAGCAGCAAGTGTCAGCCCGAAATCGATGCCGGCAGTGACACCGCCCCCGGTCATGCGGTTGCGATCGATTACGACGCGTTGGTCGACATGGCGCGAGCCCATCCGCGGTAGCGGATCGGCGACCTGCCAATGTGAGGTGGCGTCACAGCCATTGAGGAGCCCTGCGGCCGCCAATGCCAGGCTGCCGGTGCATACGCTTGTCACCCACTTCGCGCGGGATCCGCAGTCGGCGAGAGACATCATCACCGCTGTCGGACCTGGCACCGGTTGCGCTTTGCGCTCTGCCACAGTCTGGGCGGAGGCTGGACATGCCGCTGCGACACCGCCCAAGCTGGCAAGCGCCAGCGTCTGACGCCGATCGAACGGCGCAGTGAAACCGGTCATTGGTTGTTCCCCAACGTTTTGATGTAGTTCTCATGGTCAGCGGCCGTGCCGACGAAGCGCTTCATGCGAGCCAGACGCTCGCGCGGTAATGCTGCCTCGGCCTTGGCAAGCTGATCGGCGATGTAGCCCGCGTTGAAATCAGGTACGCCGGCCCGCTTCAGGTTCGCCGCGTGGCGTATCGAGTCACCGCTGCACAGCAGCAGCATCCATCCGTAGGAACCGCGTTCGAACAGCGCTCGTCCGCCGAAATCGCCTTGGGTCCAGTCGGCGATCGCATGATCTCCGCTGATGACGACGGGGCCGATGTCGAGCGGGAAGCGCGAACTGCCAAAATGTGACTCGGTCGCATCACGGATGCGGCCTTCATCGACAACGGGGTTCTGAATGGTGCAGCCGGCGAGCGCGATTGCGCCCGCCAGTGCCAGCCACCTATGCATTGATAAGCCGGCTCAGGCGATTGACTGCCTGATCCTCCGGTTCCTTCGCGTCCATCGTGTCTGCGAATTGCCCGTCACGATCGAAAAGCAGAATGCGTGCCGTATGGTCGATCGTGTAGTCCCCGTTCGGCAGCGGCACCCGTTCGACATAGATCTTGAAGCTCTTCTCCATCCGCTTCAGCTCTGCCGGATCGCCCGTCAGGCCGATGACCGGCGCATCGAACATCGACAGGAAGCTTGCGACGTCCTCACGCTTGTCGTGCTCTGGATCGACCGAGACGAAGACGATGTTCATCTTGCTCGCCTGCGTACCAAGCTTCTTATGCAGGACGGCCATGCGCGCCATCGTGGTTGGGCATACGTCGGGGCATCGGGTGAAGCCGAAGAAGATCGCGTACGGCTTCCCCTTCAGCGTCTGATCGCTGACGGTCCGGCCCTTGGTATCGATGAGCTTGAACGGACCGCCGGGGCCGACGCGTTCTGCCGCCGTGGTTCGATTGTCGGCATCGGGGCTGGCAGAACAGCCCGCGATGCCGACTGTCAGGCCCAATGCCAGCAAAGCGGCGAGCGCTGATCTACGCGGTTCCGGGCGTGCGTTGGATATGTACATCACTGGTGCCCCCCCTGGCGTGCGCCAGTGACGGTCGAGCCTGCACCTACGACCTTGAATTGGATCCTGACATCCCCGGCGCGCGCGAAGCGCAGCGTTGCGGGGATGCGCTCTCCTGCCTTCAGAGGTGACTTGAGGCCGATCAGCATGATGTGATGACCACCGGGGGCCAGCGAAGCTTCGCCGCCCGCCGGCACTTCGAGCCCATTCGGAAGGGGCCTCATTCGCATGATGCCGTCGTCGAGCGACATCGTGTGTATCTCGACCTTGGCAGCACGGGGTGACGTGGCGGAGACGAGACGATCCGCCTGCGCACCGGTGTTCCGTAACGTCAGATAGCCCGCGCCAATGCTTGCGCGAGGCGACGTGGCGCGAGACCAGGGATCAACGGCGGTGATCGAGCCCTGGCGGGCGATCTGCGCAGACGCCGGGGCAGCAAGCGCGGCGACGAGCGCCAGCGCAATACGAGGGGTCATAGGTATTCCTTGAGCGGCACGGCGCACTCACTCGATCAAGACCTTTCATCGCGATGAGGCGCTGGCGCCCGAAAGGCTGCGCTTCACGCTTCGCGACGTCAGGATATGACGGGGGAACGCCGGGAGACGGGCTTTGCCCGCCGCGAAAACCAGCCCGGTGGGTCCGGGCTGTCGGCATATTTGGATCAAACCGCTGGCGGAGGACCGCGCAGATGTGGGCGCAGGTAGGGTGCCTCGCGGATAATCGCTTGAGACAAGCTGTGCAGCGCGAGCGCAGCGACGAAAGCAAGTGCGGCGACCAGGAGACTGGGGTCGACAGCACCCAGGACTTGCGCGGACAGGCTGGAGAACGCGCACGGCATCTCTGCCTTGCCATGGTCCTTAGATTTGCCGTGATCCGGCATCGTGTGATCCATGCCCGGCATGTCCATCGTCATGGATGGCAGCTGCTGGGCAACGCCGGAGCACAAGGTCACGGCTACGCGTCCCTGATCGACGGAGATCATGTACCCGGTGGGGATCAGAATGCGCAGTGCCAGCGCAGCGACGCAGATCAGCGCAGCTAGATGGCGATGGGCCATGACGAGACGCCGGAGGGCTTGCACAGACTGCCATTACGGGGCGTGCTCCGCCCTGTCACCGAGACATTTTGTCCCAGTCACGCCTCCCGCTCAACTTCCGACCGCAGCTCACAAGGGTTCAGTCGGTCGTAGAGTAATCATGTCGTCGACGATGCCGAGGTAATGCAGTTCGACGTGCGACCTGCATGGCCGAAATGCAGTGATCCACGTCCTTTACGCCATGGCGCTACTCCCGGACAGGTGTCGAACACATCGACACACAGGGATGCCAATGCGCACTATCAATAGAAGGACGGCCATCGTCTCCGCCGCAGTAACGCTCGGCGGAGTGGCATTGGGCAGCAGGGCTATCGCCGGGCAGGCAGACACGGCATCCGGGATCTTCGACGCTTCGAAGAATGCCCGCGTGGAGAAGATCCCGCCTTATCAGGCACGCTTCGGACGCACCAAGCCTCTCGTTGCGATCGTGGGCCTGAACGAAGGCACGATCATCAGTGACTTCTGCATTCCGTTCGGTGTGATGGCACGCTCAGGCGTCGCCGATGTCATGTCGGTATCGGTCAAGCCCGGCCCCGTGAAGATGCAGCCGCTCACCTTCCGGCTTCAGGCCACAATCGACGAGTTCGACAAGCGACATCCCGAGGGTGCCGACTACATCTTCGTGCCAGCTGTCGAGAATGACAGCGATCCTGAGCTGCTGGGCTGGATCAAAGCGCAGGCCGCCAAGGGCTGCACGGTCATCAGCATCTGCTACGGCGCAATGGCTGTTGCCAATACGGGCCTGTTCGATGGCCACCGGGCCACGTCCCATTACAGCAATGAAGGATTCCGAGCGAAGCGCTTCCCCAAGGTGAAGTGGCAGAAGAACATCCGCTACGTCGCCGACGGCAAGGTCGCTTCCAGCGCCGGGGTCAGCGCCTCGATGCCGACGTCGATCGCATTGGTCGAGGCGATTGCAGGTCCGGCCAAGGCCGCTCAGGTTGCTCGCGACGTCGGCATCGATAGCTGGAGCTCGAGGCACAACAGCGATGCATTCCAGTCGGACCCGGGCAACGCAAACATGCCTGCGCGCGATGCACGACCGGACGTCACGCTGGGTATTCCGGTGAAGGCCGGCGACAACGAGATCGCGCTCGCACTGACAGCGGAGGCCTATAGCCGGACGGGTAACACGTTTGGCTACGCCGTCGCGTCGAGCAAGGAACCGGTACGGCTGGCCCACGGCCTCATCGTGCTGCCTGACATGGTTGCCGGCGCCGCGAAGGTCAGCCGCATGTTGGCCCCGCTCGAGGCGCATGAAGCAACACGCGCTCTCGATATCGCGCTAACCGACATCGTAAAGACCTATGGTCCGATGGCCGCACGCAACGTTGCACTCTTCATGGAATACCCGGGCAAGCTCGAGTGAGCCGGATCGCGATCAGACGATGACTGCCCTCCCCGCCGAGAACCGTCGCCGGTAATCGGACGGGGACAGACCGACAATGCGATGGAAGACCTTCCGGAAAGCGCTTGGATCGCTGTAGCCGACCTCCCACCCGATCTGGTCGATCGACAGCCCGGTTTCACGCAGCTTGGTCTTGGCGTTGGATACGCGCACGCGTTGCCAATACTCCGTGGTCGTGTGCCCGGTTGCTTTCTGGAAGCGTCGCAGAAATGTCCGGTCCTCCAGGCCGGCCTTGCCCGCGAGCGTCGAAATCTCGACGATCTTGCCTTCGGTATCGTGCAAGAAGTGCTGCGCCATGGAAATCGCGTCGTCTTTATGCGCGAGATGAGGAGTAAACCCACTGTAATAACTTTGCTCCCGACCTGGTGGGTCGATCAGGAAGCCGCTCGCGACCTCCATCATCACCACATGCCCCAGGAACCGCTGGATGATCATCAGGCACAGGTCAGTCCACGCCATGACCCCGCCAGCGGTAATGAGGTCACCGTCGTCGATGACGATCCGGTCGGTATCAACCCTGGTCTTCGGAAACCGGCTGCGAAAACGATCCTCGTACGTCCAGTGGGTCGTGACGGTCCGATCCTCGAACAGGCCCGTTGCGCCGAGTATGAATGCCCCCGAGCAGATCGACGCCAGAATTGCGCCATCAGCATGTCGCTCCAGCAACCAGCGCGTCACCACAGGATCAACGTCATCGGGTGGGCCGCCGAGCGCGGGCGGCAGAACGCAGATTGATGGCGCCGCAGTGTCCGGCTCCGATGAATGGACCCGCGAAAGCTCGGCAGTTGCGCCCGCCAAAGCCCAATGACTCACGACCAGCGCAGGTGAACCGTGGCCCGAAGCCGGCCGGGCCGCTCGATCCGCCGCGACCAGCAAGTCGGTCATCCCGAGAACAGCGGCCTGCTGCGCTCCTTCGTAGATCAGGATGGCAATCTCTATCATGTCGTAACTGACCCGGTCTTTGTCACTACCGCCACTGATATGGTGACGCGCCGTTTGATAAACAGCAGCAGTCAACACGGAGGCAGAGAATGGCCAAACGCGCCCTGATCATCGTCGATCTACAGAACGAATATGAAGCTGACGGCAAACTGCCGCTGGAAAATCTGGATCATGCTGTCGCGAACGCCAGGCGCGTGCTTGGCGCCGCCCGCGATAGCGGCGAGATGGTCGTACATATCAAGCACGAGACCCCTGGTTCTCACGAGGCACCGTTTGCCGTCGGGACCCACGGCACCCAAATAGTCGAGGCCGTCGCGCCCATTGAAGGCGAGACGGTACTGACAAAACATTTTCCCAACTCGTTTCGGGACACTGGGTTGAAAGAGCTGCTGGACGAGGCGGATGTCGAGAACGTCGTGATCGTCGGCGCGAT
This sequence comes from Sphingomonas sp. Leaf37, assembly GCF_920939475.1. Taxonomy (NCBI): domain Bacteria; kingdom Pseudomonadati; phylum Pseudomonadota; class Alphaproteobacteria; order Sphingomonadales; family Sphingomonadaceae; genus Sphingomonas; species Sphingomonas sp. Leaf37. Next base: position 29,038 of record NZ_CAKLAX010000005.1, read on the forward strand.
GAGCCATATGTGCATTGACGCGACCGCACGCGCAGCATGCGATTTCGGTTACGGCGTGACGGTCGTAGGTGATGCCTGCGCAACACGCGCGCTATCGGCAGACGGCGTCCATGTGCCTGCGGCGCAGGTCCATGCCGCGTTCATGGCCGCACTCGCTTTTGCCTACGCCAAGATCGTGGCGACGTCCGACCTGCTGTCGGCCTGAACTGGAGACCGATGATGTTGTCCGATGCTTCCCCAAACTTCTCGCGTCGTCGGCTGCTTGCAGGCGGCGCGGGCGTTGCCGCTTTCGGCATGGCTACCTCGCTCAAGGCGGCTCCCATACCCGCCGTAGGCGCGAACAACGCCATCACCCAAATTCGCAACGCCACGATCCTCGTCGATTACGCCGGTGTGCGGTTTCTGATTGATCCGATGTTTGCAGATCCTGGCGCATATCCGGGCTTTCCCGGTTCCGCGATGAGCCATTTACGCAACCCGCTGGTGCCGCTTCCAGTCCCGGTCGCCGATCTGGCGGCAGCGGACGCGGTCATCGTGACGCATACCCACATCGATCACTGGGACGATGCTGCGCAGAAGATGCTGCCGAAGCCCATGCCTATTTTCGTCCAGGACGCTACCGACGCCGCCACGATCCGTGGCCAAGGGTTTACGGACGTGCGGATCATGACGTCCGATACGCAGTTCAAAGGTGTCCAGATGTCACGGACAGGCGGCCATCACGGCGAAGGCCCGGTTTTGCGCGCGATCCCGACGCTTGATCCCGTCAGCGGCGTGGTCTTCCGTCATGCTTCTCACAAAACAGTGTACGTCGTCGGCGATACCGTATGGGACCCGGCCGTCGAACAGGCGATTACCGCGTATAGACCAGAGATCATCGTCCTGAATGCGGGCTATGCGCAGTGGATCGATCTGGGACCAATCTTGATGGGACCGCAAGGAGTGCTGTCTGTGCACCGTGCCGCCCCCGCGGCACAATTGATCGCCACCCACATGGAAGCCGTCAACCATTGCGTCCTCAGCCGCGCCGACCTCGCTGCCTTCGCGAAGAAGGAAGGGTTCGCACACCGTTTACTCATTCCGGCAGATGGAGAACACGTCTCGATCTGATAAGGAAGACGGCCATCTACAGCGAAAAAGTTGAAAGAGCAGCGTTCCCCTGAGCGTACGAGGTTACAGCATCCGCGGCAGAACGTCGCTCCCGGGACGCTTATCGAAATACCGGTGCTTCACCACGCCAGCGACGTGAAGGACGATCATCACCAGCAACGTATAGGCCATGACTCTGTGGAGGAGCTGGAATACCGCGAAACGCTCGTCATTCTTGGGAAGGAGTTCGGCAACGGGGAGCCCGAAGAAGGTGACCCCGTCGCTGTGGCTGTAGCTGCTCGACATCGCATACCCCATCAGCGGCACCGCCACGAGCAACATGTACATGATGGCGTGAACCAGCTTCGGCAGCCACGCTTCCCATGCCTCGATGCCGGGAGCGGAAGGCGGAAGCTTGGTTCGCAACCGGAGTGCGATCTGGACCGCGACAAGGCCGAACACCAGTAGCCCGAACGATTTGTGGGTCGGATAGAGCGTGCCGTACTTCCAGGGTGTCGCATCGTTGAGGCTCGTCATCAACCAACCCGCCGCAATCAATCCAAGGACCAGCACGGCACGAGACCAGTGCAGCACCCGCAAGGAGAGCGGATAGCGCAGGCCGTCCCACCCAGTCACCGGAAGTGCGGAGAGTTGCTGTTGAGCAGGCGGGACGGTGGCCATGTTACTTGTTCACCGAGAAGCCACCATGAATCGGCGTGCTTTTCAGAGGCGTGCTCCGCAACATGCGCGCAAGTGCCTGCCCAGGCGTCAGGCGTCCCTTGGCCAGTGCGGTCTTCATGGTCCGGGTGGAACGGCCCCTCACCTGATCCGCGTCGAGAGATACCGGGCAGCGCGTGATGCTGGTGAACTTGGCGAGCGCCTTGTCGAGCCTCATCGGCGCGATTGCGATCCGAATGCGATCATTTTGACAATCGTAGAAGCTGGCGTCTTGCGCGCTGGCCGGTTGTGACAGGAGTGCGGCGAAACCAAAGGTCGCCGAAAGCAGGAATGTGCGCATGAAATCGCCGAGTGTTGGGTGGCAGGCGTGGTTTGAATAGTCGGTCGAACGATGAGGGCGATCAGAAGCCGTATCCAGCGGTCATCCGGCCGATCTACCCCTCTCACGGTATCTCGCTATAGGGCATTGATCCCTCGATTTCGGCCATCGGCCGGTTTCACGGATACGCTCGGAAGCAATTTGCCTAGGAGGTGATTTGGCTCGGATCAGAGGGAAGTACGATGTCAGCGCCATTCGCCTTTTACCTGTGCGAAGGCTTCCAGCTTCTGGATCTCGCCGGGCCGACGGCGGCTCTTACCGCAGCAAACCGTCTACTCGGGTCGGAATATTACCTGATAGAACTCGTCTCCAAGGATGGCGAGATCGTTCGAGGTGATGCGGGGCTCAGCCTGACCACCCACGTTGCAGGTTCGTCCCCAGCCGAGACGGTCGTGGTGGTGGGCGGCATGATCGAACCGATGCTGGAGCCTGACAACATAGCCGGTATCCGGCGTGCATCTGCCGAAGCCTCAAGCGTTGCGAGTATTTGTACAGGCGCATTTCTGCTTGCCGCTGCGGGTTATCTGGACGGCAAACGGGCGACGACGCACTGGCAGTTCGCGCAGGGATTGCAGGATCGATACCCGAAAGTGACGGTCGATGCGGATCGGATCTTCATCAACGACGGGGCGATCTGGACGTCGGCTGGCATGACCGCTGGTATTGACCTGATGCTTGCGCGCATCGAAGTTGATCATGGCGCAGAAATGGCCAAGGCAGTATCGCGCGAGCTCGTCGTGTATCATCGGCGACCAGGTGGACAATCGCAGTATGCGGCAATCTCTCAGATGGAGCCGCGGACCGACCGCATCCGGAAGGCTCTGACCTACGCCCGTGACCATCTCTCAGAGCCGTTACCGATTGAAAGGCTTGCGGAGGCCGCCTGTCTGAGCGTCCGCCAATTCACTCGGCTATTTCGAAAGGAAACCGGCGAAACGCCTGCACGCGCGGTCGAGCGTTTGCGCTGCGAAGCTGCACGCATCCGCCTTCGCGATGGGAATGAACCTGTAGGGACCGTCGCGCTGCTTGTCGGGTTCGCTGACGCAGAGCGCATGCGGTGTGCATTCCTGCGCAGCTTTGGACATCCCCCACAGACACAACGTCGGCTCGATCAGCCGCTTTCAGTGAACGTTAGCGGCCTAACTTGCTGGCCTCCGGGATGACAGCGCTGACGTACAGGATTTGGGTCGATCTTCCAGAGCGACCCAAAATCGGCCATTCAGTGCAGTCGTAGCGCTTACTCGCAAGCGGTCGCTCGTTCATGTTCAATGACCCTTTTCTGAACAGGCAGACTTTCCCGGCCCCACCGCCTGCCGGCGCGGGCCTATGGGCCGATCTCCAGCGCCCGTCGGCCGATAAAAGCCGGGCCCGCGAAGCGACCGGGCTCGTTGAGCTTCTCACAACGACGAGGCGGAGACGGCATGAACACGATTGAGCGCGGCACTGGCCGCACGCTGCTTTTGATCCACGGCCTGGGCGGGAGTTGGCAATCGTGGAGTACCGTCTTGGACCCACTCAGCGCCTCGCGAAAGGTCATCGCGGTCGACCTTCCCGGCCATGGGGCTACCCTTGCCGAATCCGACAGCGGGACGTTCGATGGTCTGGTCGGCAGCGTCGAGCGTTACATCGCGGAGGCTGGCTTGTCCGGCGTCGATGTCGTCGGCAGTTCCATGGGTGCGCGGATCGTGCTTGAGCTCGCACGGCGCGGACTCGTCGGGAACGTCGTCGCGCTCGATCCGGGCGGCTTCTGGCGGGGCTGGGAGCGCACCTTCTTCAAAACCACCATCGGCGCCTCCGGTCGCTTACTGCGGGCCATCCGGCCAGGCCTGCCGGCGTTGAGCCGGAATGCAGCGTCGCGCACGGCGCTGCTCGCGCAGCTCTCCGCGCGTCCTTGGGCGCTTGACGGGGAGACCGTCGCGACCGAGCTGGAAGGTCTCAGTACAACGCCGACGTTCGATGCGCTGGTCCGGAGCCTTGCCACGGGACCTGAGCAGTCCGGTCCCGCCGCTGCCGGCACCGGCCGGGTCGTCATCGGGTGGGGCAGGCACGACCGGCTCTGCCTCCCCAGACAGGCTGCGCGCGCGCAGGCAGCCTTTCCCGGCGCCGAGCTCCACTGGTTTGATGGCAGCGGCCACTTTCCTATGTGGGACACGCCGGAGGAGACAGTCGCCGTCATTCTCGACGCGACGAGGTGATGCTCCACCCGCTTCACGGCTCGATTGCGCGATGATGGTAGCATCGACCCACATCCGGACATTCAGCACCCTCTAGGCAGCACCTGAAACCGGCCGCTCGTTTATGTGAGGAGACCGACCGCTCCGGCAAGCCCAGACAGAAACTTGGAATGGCTTGAATGGGGACTTGCGCTCCGTCAGCGTTGGAGCAGGAATATGCCCTAGGCTGACGCTCTTCAACGGGCATCTGCTCCCCCCGCGCGCGTCGACTTGGCGAGCCGTCGCCGTATTTCAGCCGGAAACGATCGGACGCTGCGCCTGCCAGCCCCCAAAAATATTCGCTAGGTCTGCCAAGATGCCAAGCTCCTGTTGCGCGAGGTCGAGGCTCCGCAGATGCAGCCGAGCTGAACTCCCGCGGATCAGGTAATCCGTAGCGAACGGCCTCGGATCAAGGTCCGCATGATGCGGATAAAGGAGGAGGAGGTCGGGACAGCCATATAGATGCCCATAGGCCATCATCTGATAGACATCTGCTTGGCTAACCCCATGCTTGGCATCCTCGATCGCCGGCGAAAGGCGCTTCCATTTCGTATCGACGATCGCGATCGGCTCGTTGCCCTGACGATCCCGGACGATGATGTCAGGCCGGGTCTGGAATCGCTGGCGCCCCTCGTCACTCTCCTCGATCAGGCAAAACAGCCGGCCGCCCTGCGTCTCAACCGTGAACCCGGCCGGACGCAGGCTCCTTCGCATGAGGACTGCAATATAAGCCTCGAATAGGTCGTTCATCGGGAACAGGAGCGTGATCCCTTGTACGGCTGACGGATCATGGTGCGTCGCTTGCCAATCGCGCTTCAGGAACAGCCGGGCGAAACCGACCAGCGCCTCCCAGCGCCGATTGGTCCGATCGATCCGTATCGCGTGCCAAGGCAGAGCGGCGACGCTCACATCGGCGATGTCGGCGAGCGCGAAACGCAATTCGTCGAGCTTGCGCCCGGTGTCGGCGGCGCGTGCATGGCGGCGAAGGGCCAGCACGCACGCTTTCATGATCTGCAGCAGCGGAATGTCGCTCGAGAGCGCGTCGAAGCGGCACGCGAGCCTATCGGGTCGCACTGCATGGGCGGTGAATTGGCGCACCACGTTCAGCCGGCCGCGGAGCGCAGGAAGATTGTCTTCATACTGAAGATAGGCCCTGGGAAGACCACGGCGCGCCTGGGTGAGGAGCTTGTCCGCGAACAGTCGGATCAGAATGTCGAGGAGTCCTTCCGCCTGCCTCGCCATCGCGGACGCCGCACCATCGCCGATGTCGAGACCCAATGCCACGTCGAGCATTCGTACCAGCCGTTCGCGGACGGTTCGGCGCCCATCGAAGGATGCGGTGTCGAGTCGGTCGATCTTGGGGAATATTTCGAGACTGCATCCGGGCGCTGCGATCACGCCAACCATCTGACCGGCCGTCAGGTGGCGAAAATGATCCCGCAGAGCGTTCGTGCCCTCGTTCCCGCCGAGGGGATGCGCACGAGCCGCAGCGATCAGGGCATTTGCCTGTGGCCGGGTGAAGCTTCCTTCCCTCGGTTGATCACGGACTTCGACGCGCCCCCACTCGCTGACGGCAAGATGGCTCATTCGGACAAGGCGTCTGCGGTGCCGCCTCCATTTAGCCGCTTGAGGGCGTCCGCCGGAAACGGCTCGCGCACGAACCAGCTATCGCGATCATCGCCCTCAAAGCCTGGCGGCGGGGCGATCTTGCGCGATCCGATGAAGCCGTGACCGAGGACAGCCTGGATGCGACCCCAATCCTCGAAGAAGTATTCCTGGAGCAGTGGGATGACCTTGTCGCGCATGACGAGGTCGATCGCCTCGCGATTGTGACACCCCATGAAAAAGGCATGGCCGATGCGATGTTCGCGGTCGATCAGATACTCGATCCGATCGTTTATGGCGGTGAGCACCGCGCGCAGGTCAATACCGTCTATGGTGCCGAGCAGGTCGATGCGCGGCGCCATTTCACGAAACGTGAACCGGCGCCTGAGCGCTGTGTCGAGCAGCGCGATCGAACGATCCGCGGTGTTCATCGTCCCAACGATGTGAAGATTGCAGGGGACGCCGAAATCGCGCTTCTTCGAATAGGGCAAGGTGAGGCTCAACGCATTGGCCATACCGAGACGCTTGTCGGGCTCGATCAACGTAATAAGTTCGCCGAAGACTTTCGAGATATTCGCTCGATTGATCTCGTCAATGATAAGCACGAACTGTTCCGGCTCGCTGGCGACCGTTTCGGCCGGAGCGGTGTCCTCAACACCGGCGATCAGGCGTGCCAGCGCCGGCAGGTTTAGCCGCTTCGTGGCGATCGGGTAGAGCGTCCGCATTGTGAAGTTGCCGTCGACGATCGTGTCGAGCGGCAGAGGTTCGTCGAGCGTGAGCAACCAGCGAACGTCGCGGCGATGCGCGTAGAAGCCCTCCGCCTCGGGAACATAGCGATAGTCGCCAGTGACCTCGGCGACGGCCCGGAACGCGGTGTTACCGTAGGGCACGATGACGATGTCACCGATCTTCATTTCGGCTCGAAACGGCCAGGTCTGCGTCCAGTTGCTCGGCGTCGGATCTTCTGGATTCTTATCCAGCCACTCGGCCTTAATGGCGTCAAAGGACGAGAAGCGCTCGTCGCGCCAATCGATCGTTCCGCCCCATCCGAGCGCGATGTATCGGTTCGCCAAAGCCGCGTCATAGACCTCGTCTTCGCTGCCGATCGCGCCCTGACCCATCTTCCAGAAGCGGCGGCCCGAGAAGTCGAAGGCGGCCACGCTCGCTGCCGGCACGGGGCGGGTGCGGGCCTGGTCGGCGAGCGCACAAATCTCGCGGAAGATGCCTGGCCGCGCCTCGAGGCGGAATCCGGACGAGTTGCCCTCGCCCTCGCCTGTTTCCGGACGCAAACCCTCGACAAAGCTTTCGTAATCATAGTTCTGATGAAAGGTGACGAAGGCGATCCGCTTTTCCGCTTCGAGTTCACGATAACGGTCGAGCAGCGCTTGGCGGCCTTCGTGCGTTTCGTCGAACGCCACAGTGCCATCGCACAGCAACACGGCCTCATAGGCGGTGCGGTAGGTTTTGCCCGTCCCAGGAGGACCGTAGAGGATCATGTTAGTCGGCGAGTGTTTCGGCCTGGTCACGCTCTCAGTTTCCGTCGCCAAAAAGTAGGTCAGTTTGCGCGTCGTGCTCTGCTTCGGCCCTTCCGCTGCCGGTGCCGACACGCTCGCGAGCTGCAAGAACAACCGACCTTCCAGGGCCTGGCAGATGTTCGGCCAGGCCATGTGAAGGCCCATCTCATTGTTGAGCGCGCCGATGGTGACGGTAACGGTCGCATCTCCCCGAAGACGTGCCGGCTTAATATAGTTTTCCAAGACGTACCGGCGGATTTCATCGGCTTGGTTTTCGCCGCCATCCTCGTCGTCCGCAACACCGGCGATTGAATAATTGGGATCACGCCCTTCGCGAAAATAGCCATACTGCCGCAGGCCAGCGATCATGTTGCCGAGCTGTCCCTTGGGATCTTCGGCCTGAGGGACGACCGCGCGCACGATCATCATATTGGGATCAGGATCGCTCGCCAGCGCCGTCAACTGCGCCAGCAAATCGTCCCATCTGCCATCGTCGAACACCTCGTCGAGCGTGGATTGGGGGTAGCCGAGCCCATGTAATCCGCGCTCGGCTCGCTGGCTGCGGCGCACGCGTGTGTCCATAGCCTTCTTCGTCAGCGGCTCTCCTTTCCAGAGCCGCTTGCTCAGCCAGTCCTTGAACTCCTGTTCTTTCATCGAACCTCCGCCGGCAACATCAACTCAACGCTATTATCGCCGCCCGCTTCTGAACTCGACAGGATTCACATACACCGAGCTGCCGGCATTTACCTCAGCGAGCAACTGGCCGAGATGCACCGGGCTCTCACACAGACGGTAGCCAGTCTCGTCAGGTCTGGCGGTTGCGTCGAGCTGCGTAAAGAACTGTTCGAGAAGTCCTCCGTCCGCGCTGGCGCTCTGCCGAGGCGTGCCGGCCAGCCGAATACGCGATCGCAACTCCGGGGACCGTTCCGCGAATATCGACCATTCGTCCCGACCAAGCTTCACCTCGAAGAAGAGCGAGTAGCACCAATAGGAAACTGCCCCGCGCGCGCCGCGGTGCGCGCAGAGGAACAGCTTGGGCCAAGCGTTTGCGTCCGCATCCGACCAGCCAGTGAACAAATTTCCCTTCGGCCAGTTCGGCAGGCGACCGATCTCTTCCTTCTTCAACTTCGGCTTGCGGCTCTTGCCCTCAACTGCCATCGCCGCCTCGGCTGCGTGCTCGACATCTTCGCGATTGGCCTCGCCCGACGAGAAGACCACGCCGATCCCGCGATAGCGGTCCGGGTCAGCCGCGATGGTCACAGCAGGGTGTCGGATGTAGCTATTTAAGGGCGCGCCCTTAGAGGCACCGTTTCGCTGTCGCTTTGCCCCGGCGGCGCGAGCTGTCGCGAGGGCCTTCGGATCGACTACGTCAGCTTTCCTCCAGATCGCCTCGAACCATTTGGCGCCTTTGCGGAACGCGGTCGTATCAGGCCGGTGGAATGTGCCGCACTCGGTCAGCTCAGCCGGCTCGACAAAGCCGATGCCTCGATTCGAAGTGTTAGCCGAGGTGATGACTAGCCGGCGCTCGAAAGGTACAGTTTCGCGTGCAATCCACTAAGATGCTTAAGATGTGGATTGTCCGGCGCCCCGAGCAGCACGAGTTCGTCAGGATTGGTGCCGCACATTGAGAGGTCGCAGATGACCCGCGCCTTGGATGCACGCCTCTTAGAGCCGAACAGCGCCTTGAGCGGGCCACCACCCCAGAACGCAACGGCGCACCGGACGTCGTCTCCGGCGATGACGGCTTAGACTGCACTGCGCACTTGCTTGTGATTGAGGAACTGCGCCATTTCCTCTCCTGAGACGCCTAGGATAACCGCAACCCGTCGGCTAAGTCGAGAGCAGCGGGTCAGTCCCGTTCCTTGCTCGGCTCGACAGCTATCCACTCGATGTCGCTTCGGATGGCCAAACTAATTAACTACTCTCCCGATCTCGATGCTGATGCTGACGCCGGCGCAGGCGCCAATTTCGTGGAGGGTGTGCGGCAACGCGAACGGGCTTGGGCGACTCTGGAAGCCAGATCGGCAACGCGAGCCAGCGCTTCAAAAGGGGGTCCGGCGGACCGCCTGCAACCGGCCAGTCCCAAAGTGCCGCGAGCGAAAAACCGGGCGGTCTGCACTTCGGGATTGAAATTGTGGCTCGAGCGCTCGACTACGGCCCGGAAGCAGCCCGGCAGCTTGCGGCGTTGAGGACCCATTCCCGGTCATTTGCGACCAGCTTTCGGCCCCTACTCCGGTCATTGTTTCATATTGATTGGCGGTACCTGTCGGCCGGGCGGAAGGACAAGGATTGGGACTTTTCTGCCATTCTCGTGCGCCTTGTCGACCGGCAGCGGTGGCCAGAAGCGGACATTAGCTTTTTGCCTGATTGGACCACTTTTGCCTAAATAGCCATTCGGAAGAAAGAACTCAGATTGCAAGCAATCGCACATCCGGGTCAGCATCCGGGATGCGTTTCATTCGGCCATCGGCTGTCACGAATATCAGATCACGCTCTTTGGCTTGCGCGCACATCCAAAGGTCATTCTCGTCAATCCCGAGCTTCTGACCCGTAGCTTTGTCGACCCACTCCTCGATATATTTCGGACGATCCTTGCGCAGCACCTTGGCCAGATATTTCTGAGCGATGCGTGCTTTCACCTCGGCATAAATCGACGCGGTATGGTGCGTGATTTCAATGACTGCGTGTGAGCGCGCCTGAACAAGCATGGCCTCGAGTGCCGGCAGGTTGCCCTTGCCAATCGCGGCGGCGAGCTTGGTGCCAAATCCGAGTTCTGCCAACGCGACCACCGAAATGAATAGCGGGCTGTCGGCAGGCAGCGCCGCGAGCGACTGACTCTTTTCCGCGTGATGGGGATGTGTCGGATCCAGATAGATCGAGAGGATCGTCGTATCGAGGAGATAGGCGTCCATTCTCCTTCAGGCCACATAATCGCGGAGCAACGAAAGCTGGTCCTTGGGCAAGGGCTGAAAAATCTTGCGAACCCAGTCTCCGCCGGGGCTAAAGCGGCCCGACGCGCGTTCGGCGAGACTAAGTCCGGGCATCGGATACATGCTGTCCCAGTGCTGCCAAAGATGCGAAACGGGGCGCTCAGACCCTTCGAAGAACTCCAGCAGCTGCCGCTCAAGCCGAAGCGGAAGATCATATGCTTCAAGCAGCGTGGCGTCGATCTGCGCAAGCAGTCGGGGTAGCTGAATATCCGCGCCAGTAAGAATGCCGGAACTGCCGAGCAGCGCGATGTAGGCTTCAACCAGTTCGCCGAGCTTCGCCGGCAGCGAAACCGGGATCGGGATGGCGTCGATGACTGAGGCTCTGAAGCGGTCCTTGGGGGAATTGACCGCGAGAAAGGCATTCGCCACAGGCCCGTTCAACACAGCCGTCAACGCGAGCAATGCTTTCGGCGTCACCGTGCTTGTCGGTCGCATGGCGAAGAATTGCTGCGAACACAGCAGACCTTCGAGGTCGGGAAATGCGCCGATGCACCACGCGCCGCGACTCAGCCGCGTGGCACTGGCGATCAGCTTCGGTATCGACCAGTCATGCGTCGCGCCGCAGCGGAGCTGGTCAGCCCTGAAATCTAGCCAGACGGGAAGCGCGGACTGATACTGTCGCAGGTTGCGGGAATTGGCATAGCCGAGTTGATAGCCCGGTTTCTCAAGATCGATCGCCGCCTGATCCTGACGGTATTTCCATTCCAGCCCGCGTCGCGATTCGAGCACCGTGGCCAGCCGCGGGTTGCGCTGCAGATAGTTCCACAGCTCGTTAAGCGGCGGTATCCACAACTGCCCCCGCGGGTTGTCGTCGATAGCGCGCGTCACATCACGCTGCACCGTCGTCTGCCCGGTCTTTAGGAACGAGGACCGGTCGCGCTCGGCGACTTCGGTCGATAGCAGCCTGATTGTTTTGGTGGTCGGTGTGCGCAGGTCGCGCGCGATCACCGCCGACGATTCAATGTCTGACGCGCCGAAGATTCCGTCAGGGAGCTTCAGGATTTCCACCGAGCCGTACAGGCTCTCCATGCGACGGCGCTGTTCCCCGAACTGCTGTTCGAGGATGAACGATCGCGGTAGCACGAAGCCCAGTGCGAGCGGTTTGGCGTCGAGCGCCGCACTGAGCGCGGCGATCGCCTTCGAATGTGTGTTAGCGGTGATCGCATAGCGGGCCCGGTCGGCCTTGCTGAAGGCTTCGAACGGCGGGTTGCAGACGATGACGTTGCTCGATCCGATCCGCTGCGCCAGCGCGCCGTCGGCGAACAGATCGGCTTCCTCGACATGCCAGCCATTGTGATTGGGGTAGTCGGCAAGGATCAGCGAGAGCGTCGCCACTTCGCAGGCGAAGGGATCGACCTCGTCGCCGGAGATATGTTTGATGAGAAAATCATGGCGCTGTTGGTCCGACCATTCCACCGGCAGCAGATCGCGTAAGTGGCGCAGCGCCGAGACTAGAAACACGCCGGCACCGGCAAACGGCTCGTAGATCCGAATATCCTCTGGCTTGTATTTGTGCAGCTCGAGGCGCTGAACAACATATTCTGCTACCTGTCGCGGCGTGCTGTGCGTCCCAAACAACTTACGCGTTTCCGGCGTGACAAGCGTGTTCTCATAGACAAAGGCGAGATCGTCCGAGGAAATGTTGGAGAAGCTGATCCCCGCACGCAGATGTTGCCACGCCGCATCGAATATCGCTGGCAGCGCAGTGTTGACTGACCCGTTGATCGTCCCGAGCTTATAATAAGTTTCGATCCCGGTTAGGACCGACACGAGATCTTCGGGGTTCCAGCCGTCGGCATAAGGGTGGCGGCGATCCTGCAGCACCTTGGCGGCCAGCAGCCGAAACACAACGCGGAACAATGTGCGCGGGTCAAGGCGGTCTCCGCCGGGTGCCTTGCGGGCCAGATCGAGTGTCTCAATCAGCAGACGGTCCAGCTTGATGTGGATTTCGCCTTCGATCGCGGGCAGTAGTCCGAGATCTACGAAATCGAGCTGATAGTTTCCCTCGACGGTGCCGACCGACTTGGCGCGGTGAATGGCATCCGGGTGCCAACTCGCCTGATTGCGGGCGAACAAGGCCGAAAGTTCGGCAAGCTTAATCTTTTCCAGCGCTCTGGGCGGATCAACGCTTCGAACCTGCCAGACGGTCACGTCTTCATGGTCGATGACGAACAGCAGTGGTGCTCCCAATGCTCGATGCTCGTTCACCAGATCTACCGCACGGCGGCCATCGCCATTCACGACCGCAAGCGCCGCCGAGCGATAGGAAGGAGGCGTGCGCGTAAAGGCGACGAGCGGAACCGTCCGGGTTGTGTTGGTTTCAACCAGTACATCGGCGAAAGCATAGTCGCGTACGACCGCCTCCGAGCGATAGCCCGCGTTGTGAACCGCTTGGGCGATGCTGTCGACAGCGTTCACAGCCGCCCCCCCCGCGCGGACGCCACAGCATTGATCGGTATCGGCGGAAAGAGAAGCGACGCTTGCTCGCGGCTGTCGCTTGCCGCCAGCAGCTGATCGCGAAGACGCACAACCATCGGTGCCATGGGGATCATGATCAACGGCTGATCGCTGACCACCTCAGCAAGCTCGGCGCGAAGCCGCAATTGCCCGCCCGCCAAGTCGATTATCAGCTTGGCGCGCGCTAGCGCTGGCCAAGGCGACAGATTGCATAATTCGAACAGCGTTTCGGCGATCGGCGCCAGAGCGCTGACGCGGATCGCCATGTCTGTCGCCAGCATTTTAACGACCGACACGGCAACGAGATCACCGGGACTAAAGCACGGACTGTGTCCGCGGCCCCGACGCAGCGGGGCCAGTGCTTTTTTCCAATGGCGATAGGTTTCCGGAGCGATAGAGATCGCGCTGCGAAGCTGGCCAGGCGTGTAAAGGACCGTCAATTATATGCCCACGATCTTGTTGCTTGCAACAAGATACCATGACCAAGGAATCACGGCAACAATTGCTTCTAAGTAGGTCCAATCCGTACGGCGGTTCGCATCTGCGCAGGCAATGCGCCACCGGCTTCGTGCTGCATGACTGGTAGCTTCCGACCTAAACCGACATACCGCGCACCAGATTAAACGGGATATTCTGGGCGCTAGCTGCCGCGCCGGTCACGACCCAGTTTCAGCCATTCGCGGCGTTGATCTGCGTCCTCCAACTTCGGTGATCCCGTCATCCCGCTGCTTCTCCGATCGGAGTTCGTAAGCGCCGAACGTGTCATTCAAACTCGTTTGGCGTTGACGATGGATCCGGCAGGGTGAAAGCATCCTTCAAAGCGGGACACCTGTGATGCATGGTTGCAGTTCGCCGAATCGTACGTACGAGGGTGCCATCAACGAAGCGATGCGGCTGTACCCCGACATGAGTCAGAACTAGCAGGCGCGAGGGGGAATTCGGTTACGTGGTAGGGCTCTGGACTGGTATTCGCGATAATCGCGAGAGAGGGTCGGCTGCCGACTTCATTCGTGAAAAAGTTCGGTCAGGCAGCAAGCTGAGTATCGTCTCAGCCTATTTCACCAGTTCGGCATACGGTTGTCTGCAAGCCAGTTTGGACGGCGCGGCAGCAACACGCCTTCTTTTTGGAGAACCTCGCTTCCTTTCAGTGGCAGGAGCCAAAGCTCTCGTTCCCCCCGCGTTTCGGCTGACAGAAAGTGGGTTGGCTCTTGTCGATCAGCTTCGCCAGCGCCGGGTCGCGAAACAATGTGCTGACTGGATCCGGCGCTCTGTCGAAGTCAGGTCCATCAGAAAGATGGGCTTGTTGCACGGAAAAATGGTGCACGTTCATGATGGCGCGCGAGAGCACGCGCTTCTTGGAAGCTCCAACTTCACAGTGAACGGGCTTGGCCTAGCTGAGCGTCCGAATATTGAACTCAATCTTGTTGTCGATAGCGACCGGGATCGAACGGACCTTCTTTCTTGGTTTGACGAAATATGGAGCGATGAGAAGCTAACGATCGATGTCACAGCGGAAGTTCTCCAGCGGCTTGAGCAGCTCGGTGCCCACAATAGCCCGGACTTTATCTACCGTTTGACGCTGTACCACCTGTTTGCAGAGTACCTCGCAGACAGGGCAGAGACCGAGCGGCTCGAAACACCAGCCTTCACAGAAACGGCTGTTTGGCGAATGCTTTATCCTTTTCAGAAAGACGGAGCGCGAGCAGTCTTAGGAAAGCTAAAGCGCTATGGCGGCTGTATCCTGGCTGACTCGGTGGGGTTAGGAAAGACCCTAACGGCGCTCGCCGTCATCAAGTGGCACGAGCTGCGTAACGACCGTGTGCTGGTGCTCTGTCCAAAGAAGCTCCGGGAAAACTGGACGGAGTATCTTTCCTCGAACAACTCAGAACTCAATCCGCTGCGCCAGGATCGCCTTTCCTACACCGTCCTATCGCATACCGATCTCGGCCGAACCAGCGGCCGGGTGGGCGATCTCGACTTGGCCCGGGTGAACTGGGGCGAGTTCGACTTGGTCGTCATTGACGAGTCCCATGCCTTCCGCAACGCTGCTGGCGGCCGCTATCAGAAGCTTCTCGACGACGTGATCCGAGCCGGGCGCCCAACCCGCGTGCTGATGCTCTCGGCGACGCCGGTTAACAATGACCTCGCCGATTTGAAGGCGCAGCTTGACCTTATCGCTAAAGATAGGACGGACGCATTCCAGGCCCTCGGCGCGCCGAACCTGTCGGTCTTGATCGCTCAGGCGCGGCAGCGGTTCAAGACTTGGAGCAAAGCCGGCGGTCGCGACGCCGCCGCGCTGATGGCTTCGCTCCCGCCTGCGTTTAACAGCCTTCTCGACGAGGTTTCGATCGCACGGTCGCGTAGGCATATCGAGCGACACTACTCGGACGCTCTGGAGACCATCGGGCAGTTCCCGGTCCGTAAAAAGCCGATCTCGATTGCTCCGGGCGTTGATCTTGCTGGACAGTTCCCGGCATTCAACGAGATCGATGCGAAGATCAGTGAACTTAAGCTCGCTCTCTACAACCCGTTCACCTTCGTCCAGCTGGAGCATCGACCACGCTATAACGAGCGTGATAATCGAACGGCCGGGTTCGATCAGGCCAATCGCGAGCGATACCTTATCGCGATGATGAAGGTGGGCTTCCTTAAGCGCCTGGAAAGTTCGGTCAATTCGTTCGGCGTTACCATGCGTCGGATGGTCGAACGCATCGATGCCCGCTTAGCGTCGCTCGACGCTTACGAACGCGGCGGTACGAACATTGCCGACGGGGCCCTTCCCCCGTTCGAGGAAGTGGACGGCGACGAGGATCTCGCGAGCGCATTCGAAGTAGGGGGGCGATTGAAGTACGACCTCAGACACATAGACGTCGCCGCTTGGAAAGCTGCACTCGAAGGCGACCGAGCGTGCGTGGCTGAACTCGCTGCCGCGGCAACAGCCGTAGATCCGTCGCGGGACGCCAAGCTGGAACAGCTCAAACAACTCGTTCGCGACAAAGCGGAGCAGCCAAGCCACAACCGTGACGGAACGCCCAACCGTAAACTGATCCTGTTCACCGCCTATACCGACACCGCGCGCTATCTCTATGAGCACATGGCGCCTTTCGCCAAAAGCATGACGTTCAACGTCGGCCTAGTGACCGGCGATCGCAGCGAAGCCACGATCGGCCGCCATCGGTTCCAGGACGTGCTCGCCAACTTCGCGCCGCGGTCGAAGAAGCGAGCCGGGATGCGCGGGATGCCCGACGGGGAGATCGATCTCCTCATCGCGACGGACTGTATCTCCGAAGGACAGAACCTTCAGGACGCCGATCTCCTAGTCAACGTGGACATCCACTGGAACCCGGTCCGGTTGATCCAGCGCTTCGGCCGCATTGATCGTATCGGCGCCCACGCCGAGACGGTTCGGATGGTAAACTTCTGGCCGACCGACGACCTCAACCAATACCTGAACCTGAAGGAGCGTGTGGAGTCGCGCATGGCGCTGGTCGACCTTTCCGCAACTGGCGACGACAACCTGCTCGCGGATACGAAGGAAGCGGTCGAAGGCGAGACCCACTGGCGCGATGAACAGCTGAGACGGCTTCAAGACGAAATCTTCGATCTGGAGGAGGCGCGCGAGGGCGTCGGCCTTGCCGAGTTCTCGCTCGACGAGTTCCGCGCCGACCTGCTTGAGTACGCCCGAGCTAACACGAACGCTTTGGAGGAGGCGCCCCTCGGCCTGCACGCCGTCGCGCCCACTGTCGCTGAGACCGGCAGGTTCCCGCCCGGCGCGATTTTCTGCCTAAAGCGAAAGGGGCCGGCGGCGGAGTCGATGGTGAACCCGCTGGAGCCCTTCTACCTCGTCTACGTCGGCGATAATGGAACAGTTCGCTTTGGCTTCGCCACGCCGAAGTCGGTGCTGACCGCAATAGCTGCGCTGTGTGCGGGGCGGTCCGAACCGATCGAGGCGCTGTGCCACGCATTCGACAAGGAGACGAACTATGGCGAGCGGATGGAGCGTTACGACGCGCTAGCCGCCGCGGCGGTCTCCGATATCGCCCAAGCCTATGCGACGCGCGCCGCGTCGGGGCTTGCGATGGGCCGGGGCGGCAAGCTCGCCGACAGCGCCGCTCAGGCCCGTGCAGACACTGAATACGATCTGATCACTTGGTTGGCGGTGCGGCCTGGCGACGAGGCAGCCTCGTGAGCCACGCGAGGGAAAGCCTGGAGCGCGTCCGCGGCGCTCTCATCGATCTCGCGACCGCGCCGCTGACGAGCGGCGTCGCCGCCTTGCTAGCACGGCTCGGCTACGCCAGCCCTAAAACGCTCGACACCGGCGGCGACCCCCGGGCGCTACTCGGCGCGGTCAGCCTTGAACCCGCCAAGTTCGACGGTTTCGGCGGAGTCGAGGGCTGGCGCACCCTGAGCGTCGTATTCCAGCTGACCGGCGACGAGCTGCCCGCGCTCTCACGCGGCAGCGCGCCGATGACCGCGGACGATTACCGCCGGGCCGATATCGACAGCTTCGTGTTTCTAGCTCTCGACTTAGCAGATCGCGCCTGGACGCGAAGGGAGCTGGTTGGGATCACCCGCGAGCTGAACCGAGGCTTCGCCATGCCTGCGGTCGTCGCGTTCCGGTATAGCGGCCGCCTGACCCTGTCCGTCATCGACCGCCGTCGTCACAAGCGAGACGCGTCGCGCGACGTGGTCGGCGGGCGGATTAGCCTAATCAAGGATGTGGACCTCGCACGGCCACACCGCGCGCACCTGGAGATCCTGGCGGATCTCGGCCTGTCGGCGCTGCGCCCATCGCCGACCGACTTCCGTGCGCTCTACGATCGCTGGCTGGACGTGCTGTCGGCGGCCGAGTTGAACAAACGCTTCTACCGCGACCTCGCCGACTGGTTCGCCTGGGCGAGCGCGCCGAACGTTGTCCATTTTACGCCGGAGCAGGGCAACGGCGAGGGCGATCGGCAGATCGGGTTGATCCGCCTGCTCACACGGCTGATGTTCGTCTGGTTCGTTCGACAGAAGGACCTCGTGCCGTCTGCGTTCTTTGAGCGGGACGGCCTCGGCGCTTTGTTGGCGATCGCGCCGCACGACGATCCCGACGGGCATGGCTATTACCCTGCCGTTCTCCAAAACCTGTTCTTCGCATGCTTGAACACGGAAATGGACGAGCGGGGCTGGCTGCCGCAGGCCGGAAGCGGGGTAACCACCGCCTATCTCGATCACAGCAAGCTGCGCCAGCGCGCGCTATTTACCGAACCGGACTCGGCGCTGAAGCAGTTCCGGCGCGTGCCGTTCCTGAACGGCGGCCTGTTCGACTGCCTGGACGTCGAGGTAAAGTCTGGCGATCCGCGCTGGGATCGCGCGACACAAGAGGTGCGCGCCACGCCTGATCGCCGAGTGCTCAGGGTGGACGGCTTTTCGGAGGCGCCGGAGCGCCAGCCGCGCCTGCCCAACCGGCTGTTCTTCGGCGGCCAGACGAACGCCGACCTGTCCCACTATTTCGGCAAGCCGACCCGCCGGGACGTGGGCGGTCTGATAGACCTGTTCGAACGCTACAAGTTCACCGTCGAGGAGAACACGCCGCTTGAAGAGGAAGCCGCGCTCGATCCGGAACTGCTAGGCAAGGTGTTCGAGAACCTGCTCGCCTCATACAACGAAGACACAAAAACCACCGCCCGCAACAAGTCAGGCAGCTTCTACACCCCGCGCGAGGTGGTCGACTTCATGGTCGACGAGGCGCTGGTCGCCTACCTCGCTCCCGTGCTCGCGCCGCCTCCTGCGGGAGGTTTACGGCCACCCGCGCCAACGCTCGATTTCGGACCCGCGCCCGGCGAGCTGACGCTAGAGCGGCCGTCTATTACGCCGGCGATCGCCGTAGCCGGCGACTCCGATCCGCGACTCCTCCAGCTCCTCAGCTGGTCGGGAGAAACACCCGCCTTCAGCGATGCCGAGGCCGATGCACTAGTCGCCGCCATCGAGCGCTGCCGGGCGATCGATCCGGCGGTCGGCTCGGGCGCCTTCCCGCTGGGGCTGCTTCAGAAGCTGGTGCACGTGCTCAGCCGCCTCGACCCCGGCGGAGCGAAGTGGAAGGCGGCGAACCGTCAGCCGTTCCTGAACGTGATCGAGAACGCCCGAGCGATTAAGTCGCCCGCCGACCGCGCCGCCGAGGTAACGCGCGCGGAGGAGCGACTCTCCGCGTTCGACGCTGCCTGGCCGGAGGGCAGCCATGCCGAGTACGCCCGCAAGCTCTACTTGATTGAGGGCTGCTTGCACGGCGTCGACATCCAGCCGATCGCCGTCCAGATCGCGAAGCTGCGCTGCTTCATCAGTTTGGCGGTCGAGCAGGACGTGCGCGACGACCTGCCCAACCGCGGCGTGCTCGCCCTGCCGAATCTGGAGCTGAAGTTCGTCGCGGCCAATGCGCTGGGCCTAGTCGGGCGCGGGCAGATGGTTCTCCGCAGCAATGAGACCGGCAAGCTGGAAGAGGAGTGGCGCGACACTGCCGCCCAGCTGTTCTCCGCCCGTGATCGCCACAAGAAGCGCGCACTGAAGAAGAGGTTCGAAGGCCTGCGGCACCAACTCAAGGCCAGCCTGGTCGCCGACGGCATGCCGGAGGGCGAAGCGACGCTGATGGCGCGCTGGGATCCGTTCGACGCGAACGGCGCAGCGGCGTTCTTCTCGCCCGAATGGATGTTTGGCTTCGGCAACCACGAGGGCGGCTGCTTCGACGTGGTCCTCGCCAACCCGCCTTACGTTCGGCAGGAGAAGATCGAGAGCTATCTGCTGGACGGTCGCCCGGCCAATCCTAAGAAGCAGCTAGCAGCGAATTACGCCACCGCGGCGGGTACGGCGGACCTGCTGGTCTACTTCTTCGAGCGCGCGGTGCGGCTGCTAAAGCCGGGCGGCGTGGTCGCCTTCATTACCTCAAACAAATGGTATCGTGCCGCCTATGGCGCGAAGCTCAGATCCTGGCTTTCGTCCGAGACCCGGCTCTCCACCGTAATTGACTTCGGCGATGCGGAGGTGTTCGAGGCAATCGCCTATCCGACTATCGTCGTCGCTGAGAAGCGGCCCGCGCGCGTCGCCGCTGCAGTGAACGGCGAGACCTTCCGCGCGCTAAACTGGACGCCGGGCGAAGCGCCGGACGGCTTTCCGGCCAGGTTCGCAACAGAGGCATTCGCCATGCCGCAGACGGCACTGCTCGGCTCCGGCTGGCAACTGGAGCCGCAGGGCAAGCGCGACCTGCTCGCCCACCTGCGGGTCGTAGGTATGCCGCTAGGCGAGTATGCAAACGGGCACGTCTTCCCGGGTGTGAAAAGTGGTCTCAACGAGGCCTACGTAATTGACTCTGAAACTCGTCGTGAGTTGATCGCGCAACATCCAAGTTCAGCAGACGTCATTAAACCGTACCTGAGAGGACGGGACCTGAAAAGGTGGCGTATTGAGTCAAAAGATAGCTGGATAATTTTCATTCCTTGGCATTTCCCCTTGCATGACGACCCAAAAATAAATCTTGCGTCTGAAGTTGCCGCAATTGCGTTTAAGCAGCAATATCCAGCAATCTTTGCACATATTTCCAAGTTCCGCGAGAAGCTCTCTCGGCGTGATCAATCTGAAACGGGCATTCGTTACGAATGGTACGCGATGTCGCGTTTTCGAGACTACTGGCGAGAATTTATGAGTCCAAAGATTATCATGGGTCGCTTCATGGACAAGCCGACTTATGCCTATGATGATCAGGGTTATTTTACCAACGATGCGTTATTCGTGGTAACGCGAGCTGACCGTTATCTTCTTTCAGTGCTAAACAGTTCGGTTAGCTGGTGGTTCCTAAGATCAACGAGTACGGATCTGCAGAGTGGTTTTATTCAAGCGCTCTTGGTTAATCAAAAGGCTATTCCAGTACCTCCTCGTACAGACCCACAAGCGGCTCACTTGGAAATCTTGGTAAGAGCGATCGAGGCAGGCGCAGAGCGACCCCGTCTCGAAGCCCTCATCAACGCCTACGTTTACGAGCTGTTCTTTCCGCAGGAGGTCGCCGCCGCTGGCTCGCCCTTCACCGCCGCACGCGAGGCGGGGCTGGAGCGACTGGCGACCTTGAACGGCCTCGCCCTCGCCCGCGCCGCCGAGGACTGGTCGCGCACTCTTTCTGATCCCGGAAGTCCGCTCCACCGCTCCCTCTTCGCCCTTCAATCCCTCGAACCCGTCCGCATTATCGAGGGCCGGTCGTGACGGATGCCGCGGCTCCCGCTGCGCCGCCTGACGCACCGCGCCTCCGTCGTATCGAGGTGACCGATTTCCGTGCCTTTCCGAAAGATCACCCCGGCGGTTTTGATCTGGGCGACAGCGGCTGCAACCTCTTGGCCTTTGGCGAAAACGGGTCCGGCAAGTCGTCGCTGTATCGCGCGCTACGCGACCTTTTCCAAACGAGCGAGCACGACATAAGGCCATACGGCAACGTCTTCACGGATGGTCCCGCACCGCGCGTGAAGATCACGCTGACGGACGGCACAGTATTCGACTGGACGACGGCGCATCATCCATATGCTCTGGTCACCGACATAGCGCGCCGCTCGTCCTTTTTGACCCACACCGCGTTGCGAGAGCTAATCTACAATCCAGCCGGTCCCGATCAGCCAAACAACATTTTCCGCATCGCGGTCGATGAGCTGATCGACGACTTCGACGCTACTCTGGAAGGTGGTGTACGCCGTTCCGTGGGCGAATTGTGGACTGACGTACAGAACGCCTTCAAGGCGGAGGTAACCACCTCGAAAGGCAAGCGGCGACCGCAATACTACGTTCGGGACCTTGAGGCGAAATGCGCTTCTTTCAATGAGGGCATGCGCCAAGCTCTCGAACGGATCGAAGCTGAAGCAAAGCGCCTCCTCCGCAAGCTACTCGACGTGCTCGGGGTCGACCCGCTCGACCTCGTCGGCTTAACGTTCCCGCAGCTCGTCTACAGTGAAGCCGATAAGGCGATCTTAAATCAGACGCTCACTGCCGCCGTGCGGGTGCGCACGCACAACGTGGTCGCGCCACAAAGCTTCTTGAACGAAGGTCGCCAAACTGCACTTGCCCTAGCGCTTTACCTAGCGGGCCGAAAGGTCTGCGCCCCGCCTGGTCGCGCTGAACTCAAGCTCCTGGTCATGGACGACCTGCTGATCAGTCTCGACGCCAGCCACCGCCGCCCTGTGCTCGACCTGATTCTATCCGAATTCGAAGACTGGCAGATTATTCTACTGACCCATGACCGCTACTGGTTCCAGCTCGCCCGCGAGCAGGTGAAAGCGTCTGGAGTTTGGAAGGCAGTCGAGGTGTTTGAGCGTTTCGACGGCGACGGCCTGCTTGTCCCGCTCGTAAGACCGACGGAAGGTGATCTAGCCGAGGCGACGCTACGACAGGCCGAAGCCTTCCTTACTGACAATCACCCCCATGCAGCGGCCAACTACGCGCGCTCGGGCTGCGAACTGATCCTGAAGCGCTTCTGCGTGAAGAAGGCCGTACCGTTCCCATACTTCGAGGACGAACGCCGACCCGATCTTCAAGCGCTTCTGGATGCAGCCAAAGCGCATGTGGTCGGCGATGCTCCTCGGCAAAAGGCGCTGAGCGACCTCGAAGCGCACAAACGATTCGTCCTAAATCCACTGTCGCACGACCCCGCTAATCCAGTCCCGACCGCGGACGTCGCAGCCGCGATCTCCGCCGTTCGAGAGGTTGCGAAGGCTTGCGGAAAAAACTACCCCTAGTCGGCCGTCATCACGGTACCTGCCAGCTTCCCCGTAAGCGCCGTCAGCAGCCGATCGCACCACGCCGCGGGAAGAGCATCGAAACCGGCCAGGTTGTCGGCAGATCCCCGAAACACGTTCGACCGGCGTCCGCCAGCTATAAGCGTGGCCGTTAGCCGCCTTGTTATTGAGCTCGGCTATTCTGGTATCCGACCAGTCATACGAGCGCTCGTATGACTGGTGGCAGAACCTACAACTTCCCGCACCGCTTGCGCCCTCGTCAAGGACGACAAGCATCCTGACTGCTGACGCTACAGCAAGGCGACCTCCTGACAACCCTTACCGCCAGCTTGCCTTGCGCACCGTGAAATCCTTTCGCGCTGCTTCAATTCCTAGAACCGGGGCTGTTGTGCACCCCAAATAGGCATCGGGAGCTGCATGAAAAAACGTCTACTCACTTTACTTTAGCGCCCGAAAGCGGTCCGGCCGCCTTCCCACCCACCGGCAGACATTCGAGCTCCCTACCCACCGCATGAACGAACGGCCGTTTACGGCAATCGCCTTCCGAAAGCCGACAGGCCGGTCTCCACCATTTTTTACGAATAAACGGATGGTTTTTGGGTCGCTGCCATCGCCTCAAACCAGCACCCTTTGGGCCGCCGCGCGCTCCTCATGCTCGAAAGCCTCGGCAAAGCTGTCCAGATCGGTATTGGTCATACCGAGCGCACGCCCCTCTTCCTGCCACCCCGCGACAGCCTGCTCGACCTTCGCGAGCATCTCCTGCGCACGCACCAGGGTAATGCGAAAGTACGGCAGCACCGACATCAGGGCATCGATGGTTGCCTCGGGTCCAACCTCTTCCGAGACCCAGGTCTTCAGCTCGCGTAGCCGCTCGGGGAACGGGTTAATGTCGAACGCTGGCGCCAGCCGCCACAGGCCACGATCGACGTGCAGGAAGCCGTGGTTCATCAGGTGATCGTCGACATTCGTAATCAGGATCGAGAAAGCGATCCTGCGCCATAGCTCCTCGATGTCGGCGGTGGGGGCGCTGCCATTCACACGTAGCGCATCGACGATCTCGGTATAGGCGTGCTCCTGCGCATCGCCGGGCTCCGCACCGATCATCGTCGCCGCCGAGACGTACATAAGCCGCCCGCCCCCTGCGGGCCGATCGAACCGTCGGATTAGCGCGATCGCGTCTCCATCGCTCTCGATCAGCCGAGCGTCGGCGGCGTCGATCCCGGCGCGGCGGGCAAGCCGCATTGCCAGCACCTCCCCTCGCGTCACCGAGCGCTCGTCGGCGACGCTCGGAAACTTGCCGATCGACAGATGCCCGTCGTCATCGACGACGGTGCATTTGGGGCGCAGTCCGCCGAGCGACGTGCCGAGACCGCGTAGATAGGCAAGGTCCGCTGCGGTTTCGGTATTGGTCTCGACCGCCCGACTGGCCGCCAGGAGTTGGCCCAGCTCAATGAGCGGCGGCGTGGTGCGGCGACCATCCTCGGTCGCGCGCTGAGCATTCCCTTGTTCGTCGACAAGACGCAGCGCGCCAACCCGGCTGACGTCGTCGACCGCCAACAGATAATCGAGGCCGTTCAGAGCGCGTGCGTCGACCTCGTCGCCGCGGCGGCGGGCATCCTGCCGCCGCTTGGCATGGTCGCGCTGGATGACGCGCTTGCCCCATCCGTCCGGTTCGGTGTCCGCGATGGCGGCATGGAAGACGGAGCCGGTGCCGATCTTCCGGTGAAATTGCGGACCGGCGACGAGCGGCAGCGCAGGCTCGAGGGCGAAGCGGTCGGGGTCGGCGAGCCAAGCGGCATCATATTCAAAGCCTGCGCTCTCGCGGCTGCCCTGCTGATTGTAGTGCAGCAAGCCGACACGGCGGGCTTCGTCACCGATCTGGATGCCAATCGTCCGTCTCATAGCGAAACGGGCGGTTTGGGTCTGCGGACGCGCTGCGGCATCCGTTCGATGTCGAGTAACAGACCCTGCTCGTCTTTCTTGGCGTCGAGGATCTCTCCAAGGCTCTCGCCAAAACCCAGAACGAAGAAGGTCATGGCGTATGTACCCAACGCGACGGTCGGGTCGCCTTTTTCCAGCTTGAGATATGTGCTTTTGGCCACACCGATGCGTTCGGCCATCATGACCACCGTGAGGCTGCGCTTCTTGCGCGCCAGCGCAATATCGGTGCCCAGCTTAGTTAGGCTCCGCCTCACGCGCGGCGGAAGAGTATCAGCGACAGTCGATCGCATATAACGTCTCATATAAGCGCCCAAGAGAGCAATACGGTATGTTATACACGACCTTACGCTACCAGTCGAGATAGTCGGTTCAAGCCGGGTTGCCGGGTTCGACAGGAGCGAATGCAAGTGCCTGCTCAGGCGGCATCGACAGAACCGGCAATCTCAAACAAAGCGTCGGCGGTGGCGCCTTGCTCTTCAGGTAGCCAGCACCGCGGGGCGTGGTACGTGTAAGTCGCATGGCGCGAGGCTATGTCGTTAGTCTACCGATCAGACCGAGCAACCTTCCCGAGGCAGAATGAAAGCCCTAGACGCCCTGAAGGCTGCACCCCCTGAGATGCGCGCAGCAGCGCTTGCCGTTCTCGATCAGGTGTCGGCGCCATTGACCGAGCGACAACTCGCCAGCGCTTTTCGCGCACATGGCATCGGGCTGCTCGCAGCCAAACGCATGGCACGAGCCCTGTGCAAGCTCGATATCATCGCGGTCGCCCGTCGCAGCCCTTGAACCAGACCTTTGCAGCCTTCGGACTGGCATGAACGCGCCTCGCTAGGCTACATTCAAAATTGCGCCAAAAGCCAGATGCGAGAAGGTAGACGATCATGACAGAGGCAACCTGGGGTGAAAGCGCGAAGACGCCCGAGATCAATTGGCGAATGAGCGCGTCGCTCGAAAACGTCCCGCGCGGCGATAACGATGTCGCTGAAGTCACCAACCTGGAGCGAGCGGTTCGGGATTGGCGCGAGTTGGACCCCGAGCATCAAGCGGCGGCCGTCCTGACGGTGGAGCATCCCGTTCAGATTGATGGCGCATCTAGCACGACGTTCGCCGGTGAAGGCATTGCAGCCTTGGCCGACCATATACCTGCTTTCAGCCCGACCGAGGAGTAAGCCGGCATGGCCAATCCGAGCGTCCGTTTCGAGATGGGGGACTATTACTGGGTTGCCGAACGCGAGAGCGTCGGCTTCACGGGCACCACCAACTTAGGAGTCGTCGAGTTCCTCATCACCAGTGAGGCTTTGACGCAGCTCCTCGATCCCGATCGCGATACGCTCGATTCCGAAACTGCCCTCGAGGTCTTCATCGAGTTCGAGAGCGACATTCACAGCATAGCACAGCGCGAGTTCGTCAAGCGGCTTGGCGGGGAGCCCCCGATTTTGCTGACCGCGGCCGACGTGGAGAGCTGAGACTACGGAAAATGGCAGCGTCAGCGGGATCTATCCGTAGCATCTGACCGCACGATCCCCGATGTGCCTCATCCAACGGTGCGGACGGCTCTCATGTCACTGATCCAGCACTTCCTCATATCGGCCTGCGCGGCGTAGCTGACGGACAATGCCGTTGAACGCAGCGGTTACGCCCTGCGCCCTGCCGATCTCATTGTCCTGGCGCGCCGCGTCCCAGTAGAGCTCAAGAGGCCAACGCTCCGGGCAATGCGGTAAGAGACACCGAAGCGCCAAGCGAACCTCTACGCCGTCCACGCGCGCGTCCGAGCAGCGGGCGACGCCGCCCCGCAGTATATGGACCGATAGCGCGATAACGACGCGCTGGTGGCGAGCGAGCTTTGCCATCGCTCAACGAAAGTCATGCGATTTGAAGCGGACGGCGTCCTCGGGGTCCATGCCCTCAGCATGCGGTGGCCAGTAGCAGTTGCGCGGCTCCGGCTTCCAACCCGCGTCACCCCGGTCAGGCGATCCGGCATGCTTGGCCCCGTCGCCGCGGCCGGTCCGATGGGGGAACGACATCTCGCCCACGCGGTGCAGCAGGTCACCATGGTCGATGATCCGGTCGCAGATGACGTGGATCACCTCGCCCTCTTTCTGCACCCTGCCTTTCATGCCGATCATCGACGCGGACATGATCGTGCGGCGTTGCCGCTCAAACCGATCCGGCCACAGGATGCCGTTGGCGATCCCGGTCTCGTCCTCGATCGTGATGAACAGCACGCCTTTGGCGGAGCCGGGCTTCTGGCGGACCAGAATGATCCCGGCGACCTCGACGTGCCGGCCATCCCGGATGTTCGCGAGTTCCGCGCATTTGGTCACGCCACGCCTGGCGAGCTCATCGCGAACGAACGTCAGCGGATGCGTCCGCAGCGACAGCTGAAGCGAACGGTAATCCTCGATCACTTCGCGCCCGTCCGTGAGCGGTCGGAGAGCGACGGACGGTTCGACCCCTTCGGCGCTGATCGTCTCCGCCGCGCGATCCGCGGCGGCGAACAGCGGCAGCGGCGCCTCGCCAAGGCCCCTCACCTTCCACAGGCCCTGCCGCCGATCCGTTCCGAAGCCGTGAAACGCATCGGCATCCGCCAGTTTTTCGATCGCGGCACGCTGGACGCCGGATCGACGCCACACGTCCTCGATGGAATCGAATAGCGTCGTGCTGCGTGCGCCTACAATCGCGGCGCCGTCGGCGTTCGACAGCCCGCGCACCTGGCGCAGGCCGAGCCGAACCGCGAGGTAGCGGCCGCCTGTCGGCTCCAGTGTACAGTCCCAGCGGCTGGCATTGATGCACGGTGGCCGCACCTGGACGTCGTGCGCCTGAGCGTCACGGACGATCTGCGCTGGTGCATAGAATCCCATCGGATACGCATTCAGCAGCGAGGCGCAGAAGACGTCGGGATGATGATGCTTCATCCAGCTCGACGCGTACGAGATCTTCGCGAAGCTTGCTGCGTGGCTTTCCGGAAACCCATAAGAGCCGAAGCCCTCGAGCTGGCGGAAGGTGCGTTCGGCGAAGTCACGGGGATAGCCACGCGCGACCATGCCCTCGACCAGCTTTTCCGAGAAATGCGATACGCCACCGGTGACCTTGAACGTTGCCATGGCGCGGCGCAGCTGATCCGCTTCGGCCGGCGTGAAGCCGGCGCCTACGATGGCGACCTTCATCGCCTGTTCCTGGAATAGCGGCACGCCGAGCGTCTTTTCCAGCACCGCGCGCAGCTCGGGCCTGGGATATTCAGGCTTCTCCAGCCCCTCGCGCCGACGCAGATAGGGATGAACCATGTCGCCCTGGATCGGTCCGGGTCGGACGATCGCGACCTGGATCACGAGATCGTAGAACCGTCGCGGCTTCATCCGCGGCAGCATCGACATCTGCGCGCGGCTTTCGATCTGGAAGGTGCCGAGCGTGTCGGCCTTCTGGATCATCGCGTACACCGCCGGATCGTCGTCCTGGAGGTCGGCCAGCCCGACGCGGATGCCCTTATCCTGCTCAAGCATGTTGAAGGCGCGGTTCATGCAGCCGAGCATGCCGAGGCCGAGCACATCAACCTTCATGAACTTCAGCGCATCGATGTCGTCCTTGTCCCACTCGATGATCTGGCGATCTTCCATCGCAGCGGGCTCGATCGGCACGAGATCGTCGAGCCGATCGTGCGTCAGGACGAACCCGCCGGGGTGCTGGCTCATGTGGCGGGGTACGCCGATCAGCTTGCGGGCGAGCTCCAGGGTCAGGCGCAGCCGGCGATCCCCGATATCGAGGTTTAGCTCCTCGACCTGCTTCTCGCCCACGCCTTCGGCGGACCAGCCCCACACCAGCCCGGCAAGCGAGGACGTCAGGTCTTCGGGCAACCCCAGCGCCTTGCCGACATCGCGCACCGCACCGCGAGCGCGGTAGCGCTGGACGACTGCAGTCAGCGCGGATCGGTCACGGCCGTAGGTCTCGTAGATCCACTGGATGATCTCTTCACGGCGCTCATGCTCGAAGTCGACGTCGATGTCGGGTGGTTCGCGCCGCTCGCCCGACACGAAGCGTTCGAAGAGAAGCTCGTGCTTGATCGGATCGATCGAAGTGACGCCTAGCACGAAGCACACGCACGAGTTCGCGGCCGAGCCACGCCCCTGGCACAGGATGCCGCGGCGGCGTGCTTCGCGCACGATCGCATAGACGGTGAGGAAATAGGGCGCGTAACCCAGCTCGCTGATCAACCGCATCTCGTGGCCGATCTGGTCGGTATAGGCAGCCGGCACGTTGCCATCGAACATCCGCTCGACCGCCTCGGTGGCGAGCTTCTGCAGCGCGTCCTGCGCACTGAGGCCATCGATCAGCCGCTCGTGGGGATATTGATAGGCCAGCTCACCAAGATCGAAGGTACAGGCCCGGGCGATATCGACGCTGGCGCGCAGCGCATCGGGATAATCACGAAAGCGCCGGACCATTTCCTCCGGCGATTTGAGCGCGCGATCGGCATTGACCTCGCGTCGATAGCCCAACTCGTCGACGGTGCATTTCTCGCGCACGGCCGTAACCACGTCCTGCAGGAGGCGAGCCTCGGGCGCATGGTAGAGGACGTCACCTGTCGCGACCGCGCGAACCCCGGCGACCATTGCCTGCCGCGCCAGCGCGTCGATCCGCACGGCGTCACCTGGACGCCGACGCTGGAACAGCGCCATGTATCCGCGCCGGCCATAGACCGACTTCAGGTCGGCAAGGCCCGCGAGGTTCGCCTGATCCGCCTCGTGCGGCAGCAGGATAGCGATGATTCCCGCCGACCAAGGCTCGAGGTCGTGCCAGTGCAGCAGGCAGCCCCCCTTCCCCGCCCGTTTCTTGCCGACGGTCAGGAGCCGCGTGATCCGTGACCAGGCGGGGCGATCGGTCGGATACAGGATAAGGCGCCGCCCGCAGGACAGATTGACACGCGTGCCGGCGATCAAGCGGACGCCGGTCGCCTTTTGCGCCTCCCAGGCGCGCACGACGCCCGCCACCGTGCCGATGTCGCTGATCCCGATCGCCGGGTAGCCGAGCAGCGCCGCTGCCGCGAACAGTTCGTCAGGGCTCGATGCGCCGCGCAGCAGCGAGAAGTGGGTGAGCACCTGAAGCTCGACATAGGGCGCGCTCATGCGAACACACCGTGGATCCACCAGCTGAGATCGCCGGTATCATCATGGGTGCCGTCGCCGCGCCGGAATACCCAGAAACGGCCGCCTGCCTCATCCTCGACGCGGTAATAGTCCCGTACCGCCCAGGTCTCGGCGTCGCGGCGCCACCATTCGCCGTGGATCCGCTCGGGGCCATCGCCGGCCACGACCTTGTGCGCCTCGCCACGCCACTCGAAGCGCCGCGGCGGTTGATCGGGCAGCAGCGCAATGACGCCCCATAAAGGTTCCGGTCTGGCGAAGAGCCGCACGGGCCGTCGCCATGTCGGCCACCCTGCCGGCATTTCGACCGGGTCGGCGCGCGCGACCGCGCGCTCGGGTACATGGCTCGGGATCGGCGCGATCCGATAGACGGCATTCGGGCCGATGCGGCCGGCGACGACATCGACGAGGCGCGCGGGGTCGCGCACCAGAACCTCGCCGGCTAGCACTGCGCCCAGATCCACTGCATCGAGCGGCTCGGTATGCGGCGCCACAAGCAGGAACTGCTCAAGCCCCAGTCCGGGATCGATGCGCTCGATCCTGAGCTTCATGAGGCGCAGGAGATGGGAGACGTCGCGTGTCGGCCGCGATGTCCCGACCGCCACGACCTGTTTGGTCCCATCGACGCACAGCCCCGACAGGCGGAGCGATCGCGCACCAAGCCCCCTTGCCTGCAGCACCTCGGCCAAATCGCCGAGTAAATCCTCCATCACCTGCGCGATCGCCTCGGCCGTCCCGATCGGCTCGAGCAGGCGGCGCTCGACGGCTGGAACGGTGACATCTTCGCGCGGCGTTATCGGCTCTGCCACGCCGCCGAGCGCCTGATCGAGCCGGGTGATGGCGGGCACGCCCAGCCGCCGCGCGAGCGGGCCGCGCGCGACCGGCAAAAGGTCTGCGATAGTCTCGAAGCCGAACCGCTTGGCAGCGCTGAGCGCCGTGCCGGTCAGCCGCAAGGCGGCAATCGGTAGGGGCGATATCGCCTGGACAGTACCACCGGCCGGCACGATCGTCAGATCTTCCCGGGCGTACCGGGCGAGCGCGTGTGCGGCACCAGGCGTGTCGGCGACCGCGATGCGCGCGGTAAATCCGGCACGCTCGCAAAAGGTGCGCAGGTGTCGGCAAAAGCGCTCTTCTCCCCCGTAGAGGTGATCGCAGCCGGCGAGGTCGAGCCATAGGCCGTCGGGCGGCGTCGCGGCCGCAATGGGCGACCAACGCCGAACGGCAAGCAGCGCCAGACGGTCGAGCAGGACCGCGTCCGCTCCTGGTTCGGCGGGCCGAACGTCGAGATCGGACACGAGAGCGCGGGCGTGGGTCGCGGCCATTCCGACATGGATGCCGAGCGAGGCCGCCGCAACGCACGCCGCCACGACTTCCTCACGCCGCCCGACCTTGCCGACGAGCGCCAGCGGAGCATGAGCGGTTGCGGGCCGTGTCACGATCATGGCCGGTCGGGTGACCGACTGGCTCTTGTACGGATGGCTCGCGGCTTCCGATCGCCGCCCGAGTTCGCGCATAGGCGGCTTCGCATGCGCCGGAAGCGCCGCGATTTGGCCAGCAACCTCGACCTTGGTCGGCGATTGCGCCCGCGCCCAGCGCGCACCCGGCCTCCATCCGCCACCCCTCGGGACAGAGCATTCACCCGGATCGTCGTCGATCGGGAGCTGGAGCGCTAACCGCTCAGGCCGCGGCGTGGCGTGCCGGTCCAGCCGTCTCAGCCGCTCGATGGCCAAGTGCGGCAGGAACAGCGAGACAACCCGTCTCATCGCACCCCTCCACGATCAAAGAGAAGGACCCGCCGGTGCGTTGACGCGCCAGCTCGACCGACCAACGGGCGCGTCCCACCCCGGCAACCGTGAGCCGCTGCGACGGGGCGCTGGCGACCCGCCAGCGCGTCCAGGCAGCGGAGGGCTCGCCGAGCGGGTCTTGCGATCGGCCCCGCCAGCGGCGCAGGAGCAGTACGGGAATGTCGGCTTCCGCCGCGACAAGCTGCAGGCGGCGGGTGGCGACCATCGAAACCTTTGCCGCCTCGGCCACCACCGCTGCCGGCGTACCATCCCGGATCGCGTCCTCGACGACCGCCAGAAGCGCGGCGTCGTCCCTGGTCTGAGCGTAGATCACGTTTGCCGAGTGCAAACCGGCTTGCGCCACGCCGGGCGCGTAGAGATCGTTCCGGCAGCTTGCCCAAAGCACTGGGGCACGCATGTTCTGCGCTTCTCGTGCGGCAACACCGGCAAGGAACAGCGTGGCAGCCGCATCGTCAACCAGGGAACAGGTGCGTGCGGCGACCTCGTGCAACGCTCCAGCCCGGAGCCCTCCCCCGTTCAGACGATTGTCCAGGTCACCAACCCCGAACGGCAGGACCCGGTAATCGGCGATCGGCATCGCAATGCTTCGCAGATGGGCGATGCTCTGGGGAAGCGAATCGAGGACGGCTGACATGGTGGCTAGACTCTATGTGTTCGCTTTATGTTCCGTTGCCGTCGACGCTTGGTCAACGGGTTTATGTCTGCCAGATCGGGACTTTTTCGCTTGACCACGTCCAATGGCGGGACGGTACGGAGTCGTAACGAACATGTGCGCTACAGCGCGATTCCGAGTGAGTTGCCAGTATCGCCGAGCACGATCACGAGCAGTCGCCACGAAGGCTGGCGGTACGTGTTGCGTGGAACGATTACCCAACAGACCAAAAACAAACCAAGAAGATTTTGCTTTCGTTCTGCCGTCGGCTGACTCATAGAATCGGGATGCCGATCCGCCCCGAGAACCGATGGCTTTACCCGATCGACTGGCGCCAACTGTCGGACGTGATCCGGTTCGATCGGGCCGGCGCGCGCTGCGAGCATTGCTCGAGACCGCATATGCGTCGGGTTGCACATCTTGGCGATGGTCGCTGGTGGGATGCCGACGCCGTGTGTTGGCGCTCCGGTCGTGGCAAGCGGATCGCGCTCAAGGGCGGCTTCAATCTGGCGTCAGTACGAACGACTTATGTCGTGCTGGCTTGTGCGCATCTCGATCACGATCCAGGCAACAGCATGCCCGGCAATCTCGCGGCGCTCTGCCAGCGTTGCCATATGCTCCACGATGCGGCCGAGCATAGATGGCAACGCTGGTGGAACGTCTTTCGTCTGCGCGCGATCCGAGACCTGTACGAAGACCCGCGCCTCACGCGAGAGCGCTGCGCGCGTTAGAAACCCGGTCGACCGCTTTGCGTTCGCTCGGGCGCCAGCTCGGCGACCGCCCCCTGCCCGCACCCCGGCTGATACACGTCGGCCACGTCATGATCGGCCAGTTTGGAGACCATCAGGCGGGCGTCCGCGACTTCGCCTTGTCGAGCAGCATCATTGTATCGCCGCTCGGTACGGCTAAAGGTCCGGCCAGATCCACAAGGGAGAGTAAGTAGCATGAACATTGGTGAGCTGGCGAAGGGCGTTGCTGGAACGACAGGCACTAGCGAGGCAGAAGCCAAGGCCGCGATCGCTGCCGTGTTCGAGCAGATCGCAGGCGCGGCCGCAAAAGGCGAAGAGGTCTCGATCGCCGGCTTCGGCAAGTTCTCGGTCAAGGATCGTCCTGAGCGCCAGGGCCGCAATCCGTCGACTGGCGAGGCGATGACGATCGCGGCGTCGAAGAAGGTTTCGTTCACGCCCGCCAAGGGTCTGAAGGACAGGCTCTAAGACTTGAGTGCCGGCGGGCGGAGCTTGCCGGCCCCGAAAGGGTGCGCGGATGTGCAATCGATACAGGCTGACGGCGAAGCAGGCAGAGATCGCCGCGACGTTCGGCATCCGCCCGCCTTACGAGCCCGACGAGACGTACCCGGTCCCCGACATCTTTCCGACGGGCAAGAAGACGCCGTTCTACGGCCAAGTGGTCATCCAGGACGGCGCCGACCGGAAGATCGAGCGGATGGAATGGGGTGTACCGACCCAGGTGCCGAGTAAGCGCGACGCAAGCGTGAAGCTCACCAAGTACGTGACTAACGTGCGCAATCTCAACTCGAGCTTCTGGCGGTCGATGCTGACAACGCCGGCGCGTCGTTGCCTCGTGCCGGTGACGGCGTTCTCCGAGTTCGGGATCGCACCTGGCGAGGACGGAAAGAAGCCGCTGCACTGGTTCGACGTGCCTAGCCGCCCGATTTTTGCGTTTGCCGGAATCTGGCGACCGACCGAGCGCGGGAATGCCTATGGGTTCTTGACCACCGAGCCGAATGCGATCGTCGCGCCGATCCATCCAAAGGCGATGCCGGTGGTGCTTCACGACGAAGATTACGATCGCTGGCTATCGGCACCATGGGACGATCTGAAGGGGCTCGTCGCCCCCTACCCTTCCCAGTTGATGCGGCTCGGCTGACGCGCCCATGATCCGCGTGATTTAACTGCCGCAGTTGCGGTTTCATGCGCTCCGCTGATGCGCGCTAGGCATCGTTCCAATCGTCGTGATGCTCGGGCACGCGGCTGATGAGCTCGCGCCCGTTCGCTGTCAGGTGATCGCGTGCCTTTTCGAGCAGTCGTTCGGCCGCGCGGCCTCGGTCACCGTAAACGATCACACGGCGGACCTTCTCCGGGATCGCGACGAAGGCGAGCCGTTCGACACCGCCCAGCGCCCATGTCGGCGTTCCGAACCATTCGGTCGCCGACCGCGCGTCCTCGATCCCTTCGGCAAGGCCCAGCTCGTGCGTAGCGGGTGCAAGCCGGATCGCTGCTGTGCCGAGCAGTCCGAGCGCAACCTTCGGCTTTGGGATGGGCTTGCGCAGCACATCGACAGGATCGAGAAAGGTCCGCTGGACGGCGACCAGGCCGCGGTCGTTTTCGACCGCGGCGATCATCGCGGGCATCACGCGTCTATCGGCACCGGAGCCGGATATGGTCGCCGGGTTGAAGCGCAAAGCCTTGGGATAGGGCGCGGCAAGGCCGCGGGCGACGAGATAGGTTTCAGCGAGCGTACCAGCGATCGGCACGCTGGCGTTCCAGATACGCAGGGCGAGCGCGCCCATGTCGCGCTTCGGCTTGCCCTTCGGCATCGCCACGGCAGAACGATCATGGAGCGCCATGCGCTGAAGAGCCTTCAGCACCTCGGGCACTGTGCAGCCGGCAAAACAGTGGAAGAGGATCGCCGAATTGCCGAGGCGGACGGACAGGCTGGGTGAGCCATCGTCATGAGCCGGGCAGCGGCATTCGCCGCGAGTGCCGCGCCACACCCCGCCGAGTTGTTCGACGATGGTCTTGGCTCGGATTTCGGCATCGAGCGGTAGTCTCGTCATCGGCCACGTCCCGTGAAGTTGGTCGGTTTGGGTCACTTTTGGCCTCCGGAATCACCGAAGGCACAGGCGGCATCCTCCACTCTGGATGGTCGGCATAAGAAGGTCGGCCGCGCTCGGCGCGACGATCTCTTTCGTCCGGTTGGCAACCAGGCGAGGATCGTCACCCGGCCGGGTCGGGACGGCCAAGCTGGCTCGACCGCAACGCGGCGGAGGTCGAGCCGTGCCGCCAACCCGCTTCCGACCCCCAATCAGCTATGCTCGGCTTCGGCCTTGGTCAGGATCGAGAAGGTGTCGGCGATCAGCTCGGTGCGGTAGGAAACCTCGTTGCCTTCGCCGTGGTTGCTCTCGCGGACCCGGCCGGTGACATGCACCAGATCACCCTTCCCGGCTGCTTCGACCTGGGGTCCAACATTGGAGAAGCACACGACGCTGTTCCACAGCGTGTCGGTCTTCCAGTCGTCGCCGTCGCGGCGGTTATAATTGGCGACGACGCTCACATAGGTGACCTTCTCGCGCGCCGTGATTTTGCCGATGCGACCGATGATCCGGAACTCGGCAATATTCTGTGGCATGATGTCCTCCTTCGTTGATGTTCGGATCGGATCCGGCGGGCCTGTGCGAGCCTAGTCGCGCTCCTCTTGCCGGTGCGCAAAGTGGTAGCGCGCCACATTCTCGGGCGTCGCGTATGTGTCGTAGGCCTTCGTCCAGTCGCGCCGGATGGCCTGCTGCGCCGTCCGGAGTGGCACGCGGCGCTCGCAAACCAGTCGCCATAAGACATAGGCCAAGGCATTCCTGTCGGCCGCGTTCGCTTGGCCGCGACGGGGCTGGAGCCACAGATCACGTCGGTCGAGCGGCGCGCCGCCAAGCGAGATCGGAATCAGATGGTCGAGTTCGTAGTTCGCAAAGGACTCGCCTGGATGCTGCGCGTCCATCAATCGCCGTTTGACGGGCGCGGTAACCGCAAAGGCGGGGCGGACCGATCGTGCATAGCCGGGTCGGCAGATCGTCGTGCCGATGTTCGCCTGAGTGATAGAGGGATCGACGGCCCCTGGCGTATCGCGGGGCAGCAGGATGCCGGTTCGGTCCACCCGCAAGAAGGGATTGCGGAGCGCCGTCGATAGGCCGGCAACGGCATCGCAGAAGTCATGAGTCGCGGCGACGCTGCAGGCCGAAACCTCACCTCGCCTCCCAGCCCGCTTGTCGTCGAACGGCCGATACCAGAAGCCGATGGCGATCAAGAGCGCCAACCCGCCCGATATAGCTTGCAGCTTCAAGAGCGAATGGCCCGTATATCCACCGTCGTCCCAGTCAACTCGAAACCACTCGACAACTGACTCAGCTAGGTGCTGGCCTAGCTGACAATTGCCTACAGCCGTTTGAAACACATCTCCTATGGTCATGATGCAATACCGTGCCTCTAGTCGCAATAGATTACGCCGTATCACTCCATAATCGCGAATGGATCGCTCCAGATGTGTTGTTGTTTGTCTTATGCTTCAGGTTTAGCCCTTTGATGTCGATGTCCTGTAGTCGCTGACATCTGCTTGGGTTCAATTCAGCAATGGTGCATTGGTGTGCTTCCGGCGAGTATCGTAGCGAAGGCAATTCAACTCTGTGCCGCCGGGCTAGCCGGGGCCGGAACGCCATCTCCCGCGTCGCTCGCAATCTCCGTTCGTTCGGGTGCGGTCCTCGCTAGGCAGCCCGGCAACGCAGCTGACGCAGAGGCGACGGTGCGTGATCTGATCGCGTTGGGCGCGGACTTCGAGGCGGGGCCGCTGGCGATCCGCGGCCGTGATTTCGCGACTTACGGTATCACGCCGGCAACGGTTTTTGATGCCTGCGCGCTCTCGCATATCGACGACGACCAGTCTTCTATCGGCTCCGTGGGCGCGCTCTCGGCGTCGAACGTCGCAGCCCTCGTTCGTCGCGCCTTTGGCTCGCGGATCACCGATACGATCCGCCCAATGAATGTCAGCTACGGCGCGCGGTATAGCTGGCACAAGTTCGGCCAGGCGGTCGATTTCGTTCCCGCAGGCGGCGTCCACGCGATCAACCGCGAGCAGATCCGGGCCCTCATGGCACAGAGCGGTATCCGTATCATCGAGCTGCTCGGGCCGGGCGATCGCGGTCACGCGAACCACTGGCATGTGGCGTTCGCGCGACCCGGACAGGTCATCGACCGGACCCGACCGATCGAAGGCGACGAGGACTGGATCATCACCGTCGCACAGGGCGACGCGCCGTCCACGCCGACGCCCGCCGGAGTTGAGGCGGCCCCCGCACCGACCGCGCCGGCCTCGGCCCTCGCCCTTGCCGCCAATGCACCAGCGCAGTGGGACGTGTTCGCAACCGAAGAGTGGCGCGCAGTTCATGGAGGTGGCTCATGATCAGATATCTGATGACCAAGCTGGACCGCACTACCGGCGCCATCGCGCTTTGCGTGGCCGGCGTCGTGGCGGTCGCGGCCCCACAACCCGCCTACGCGTCGGACTGGGGGTGTCAGGTGGTCCTCTGCCTCGCGACACCTGGTTCGCCGACGAAATATGTCGAGTGCGTCCCCCCGATTACGAAACTCTGGAACGCCCTCGCTGTCGGCGGCTCGTTCCCGACCTGCACCGGGGTCGGCGTCAAAATGAAAAAGGCCAAGCACGGCTACGACCTGACCGTAACGCAGGCCGATGGCGGAACGTCGCGGTACGCGCTCGACACCCGCTACCAGACGGTGACGCAGCAATGATCCACGCCATCGCCGCGATCACCATGCTTGCGCAGCAATGCGCGCCTGAGATCGCGACCGAGGCGGTTGTTCCCCTCGTCGTGACCGAAAGCGGCGGCGACGATCTGGCGATCAATATCAACAAGGGGCCGCGTGTCCGCGCCGCGTCGATCGCCGACGGTGCCGCGCTGGTGCGCCGGTACATGGCGGCCGGCTATACAGTCGATGTCGGGCTGGCGCAGGTGAACTCCGCCAATTTCGCGCGACTGGGTGTCACCGTCGAGCAGGCCTTCGACCCTTGTACGAACCTGCGGCTCGCATCCTCGATGCTGCGGGCGGGATATGGCCTCGCGATCCAGCATTATACAGGGCTGGACGCGATCTCCGCGACCTATTCGCTCTACAACACCGGCACGCTGACGCGCGGTTTCCGCAACGGCTATGTCGGTCGGGTCTGGTCGGCGGCGAGCGGCATGGGGACAATCCAGACACCCCCGCCCATCCCGGGCTTGCCGTCCGCGGCGGTTCCGACGGCGAGCCCGGCCAAGCCGGCGGCCGGCAACGAAAGCTGGGTGGTGGGGCAGATCGCTTCCAGCGCGGTCCAGGTCTTCGAATGAGCGCGGATAATAGCGTTGCGCGGGGAGGCCGCGACGCGGAGGCGCAAGCCGGACAGGCTGCGTTCCAGATCCCGCCCGAACTGGCGACACGCTATCAGGTGCGGATCATCGCGCCGTCCGAGGGCAGCGAGCGCCGCGTCGGCATGTTCCTGCCGACAGATCGTGAGAACCCGTCGATCGAGATCGCCGGCGATCGCATCATCGCGCGAAACGAGGACCCCGAGACCGTCTCGGCCTTGGTCACGATCGCCAAGCACAATGGCTGGGCGGGGATCGACGTCGAAGGTTCGCCTGAGTTTCGTCAAGCCGTGTGGACGGCGGCGTCGCGCGAAGGCCTGACCGTGCGAGGCTATGAGCCGAGCTTCGACGAACAGGCGCGAATGGAGGAGCTGCGTCACGCCGATGCTGCACGACGCGACCGTGAGGTGGCGGAGAAGCCGGCGCCGACTGTCGAACCCGTCGCTCCGACGGCGGCTGTCGGGGCGACGGAGGCGACAGTCCTCGCGCCGTCGGCCGACGCGGAGAGGAACGGCGCGCCTCAGCCGTTGCCAAGCGGAAGCAGCACCGAATTGTCCGACGCAGACAAACGCCTCCTGTTGACGGTGAGCGTCCACACGCAGGATCGCAAGGCGCTCTACGCGGCCGTCAGCGAGGACATGGACCCCTTGCGGAGGGAGGTTCAGGCCGAACGCATCGATCTGAACAGGGATGCGCTGAACGGGGCGCTGGAGCGGGCCTTGGAAAGCCCGACGCTGGTCAGCGCCTTCTCAAGGTCCGGTTATGAACCCGACGGTTTGCGCCAGATGGCGCGCGACGGCGCATGGGACGGCGAGGTCGCCGATGCGATCTACATCGTCCGCTCCGGGCTCAACCGGCACGAAGTCGCCCGCGGCGCCGGTGCGAACGTGCCGCTCGACGGCGCGCTCGCCGCCAGACGCGAAGATCGCCTGGCCGGCGAAGCGACGGCTGCGCCCGAGCGACAGCCCGAACAGGAACCCCATATCGTTCGGGAGGAGCGCCTTCATCAGGCCGCGCCTGAGCGGCGTCACGAAAATGACGAACTGGCCGAACTGTTCCTTCATGGCGGGGCGGAACGGATTGCTGCCGAACCGCGCCTCGCCAACGCGCTGCAGGCGCAGGCGGCGATGGATCAGCATCTCGGTGCGGCATTCGATGGGGACACGGACCGGATGGCGTCCGCGAGCGTCGAGAGCCGCCACATGATCTCGGACGTGCTGCGGCGCGGCCTGGATGTGTCGGTTCGCGAGCCGACGCCTGTTCGCCAGGTCGAGCCGATCCGCCCCACCCACGATCTCGAGAGGTAACCTCAAGCCATGGAGACCCGTATGAAGTTCACTCAAGGTATGGGCCGGATGTTGTCCGACGCCCGCGCGCGGCAGATCGTCGGTTTCGCCGGCGCACTTGTTCTCTTCTCGATAGCGCAACCCGCCGTTGCCCAGAGCGGTACGGCGATTCAGACCGGGCTCGGCACGATCAGGGACTGGATGACCACCGTCGCGTCGGTCGTCGGCGTCATCGCCGTCATGGCGGTCGGCTATGCCAAGCTGACCGGTCGGATGGATTGGGGAAAAGCGGTCACGGTGCTGATCGGTATCGGCATCATATTCTCGGCAGCGACGATCGTCGGCTGGATGGGCGGGTCGGCGTAACATGGACGACAAGTTCGCCGAGGATAAGGTGTTCCTCGCCCTGACCAGACCATCGGTGTTCATGGGATTGCCGCTCGAGGCGATCCTGCCGATCATCATGGTCTGCATGGTAATCTGGGGGATTTTCCACAATCCGTTCTACCCCCTGGCCTTGTTCGGCGCACTCTACTTCCCGGCGCGCATGATCTGTCACTACGATTTCAATGCGTTCCGGCTGTGGGGCCTGTGGTTCCAGACCGGCTTTCTATCCAAGAACCGCAAGTTCTGGGGGGGCGGGAGCTACTCTCCCGTCCGCCTCGCCAAAGGCGTGAAGCGGAAGCATTTCGGTAATGACTGATTTCAGGCTGAAGCATAAGAAGATCGCGGTTCGCGAGACGGATGACATTAAGTTCATTCCGTACACGCGGCACGTGGACGACACGCTGGTTGCGCTCGAAGACGGCTCGCTCATGCGCATGTACCGCGTCGACGGGCGGCCGTTCGAGACCAGCGACGTCGGCGATCTCAACTCTTGGCATAACAAGCTCAACATCGCGTGGCGCTCGATCGGTGACGATCGCGTTGCGCTGTGGACCCACCTCGTGCGGACAGCCACAGACCCCGTTCTTGGCGGCGACTTCCACTCCGACTTCGCGCGAACTTTGCAGGAGAAATACGCCGACACGCTGAAGGAGAAGATCCTCTACCACAACGAGTTCTACGTCACGATCATCGTCCGGCCGTCGAGCATGGCCGGCGAGCAGGTGACGCGGCTTCTCTCCAGGCGAAAAGCCAACGTCGAGATCGACGATCGCGCGCTCACGATCATGGCCGACAAGTGTCGCGACTTCGAAACGCTACTCGCCGATGTCGCGCCGGAGCCGCTCTCGCTGTATGAGCATAAGGGCATCCTTTTTTCACGACCGATGGAGGTGCTGCACTTCATCCTGACCGGCGACCGCATCCGCGTGCCGCTGCTCGACGGCAGGCTGGGTCAAGCCCTGTATGCCTCACGGATAGTGTTTGGTCGCGAGGCAGCCGAGATCCGACTGCCGCACACGTCGCATTACCTCGGCATGTTCGGTGTGCGCGAGTATGTCGCCAGCACGCGGACCGGTCAGTTCAACAGCCTGCTCACGCTCGACTTCCCGTTCGTGCTGACCCAGAGTTTCGCGCCCTTGGTGAAGTCGGTCGCGAGCGAGCGGTTCACCAAGAAATACAAGCAGATGGTGTCCTCGGACGATGCCGGCGTCAGCCAGGCGGAGGAGCTGCTCGACGGCGTCGACGATCTGATGGCGAACCGCTTCGCCATGGGCGAGCATCACCTCTCGATCGCGGTCATCGACGAGAACCCGAAGCGGCTGCTGGAGCGCTTGTCGATCGCACGATCGGCAGCGGCCGATACAGGCATGGTGATGGCGCGCGAGGACGTCGCACTGGAGGCCGCCTTCTGGGCGCAGCTTCCCGGCAATTTCAGGATGCGCGCGCGCCCCGCGGTCATCAACACGCGTAATTTCGCAGGCTTGAGCCCGTTCTACACCTTCCCGGCAGGCCGCAAGTCTGGAAACCACTGGGGCGAGGCGGTAACGCTGCTCAAGACGCGCGCGGGCTCGTCCTTCTGGTTCAATTTTCACCGCGCCGACATCGGGCATACGCTCATCATCGGGCCAACCGGTGGCGGCAAGACGGTGCTGCAGAACTTCCTGCAAGCGCAGCTCGAAAAGACCGGCGCGAAACAGGTGTTTTTCGACAAGGACCGCGGTGCCGAGATTTTCGTGCGCGCTTGTGGCGGCACCTATTTGGCGCTGCGCGACGGCGAGCCCACCGGCTTCGCGCCGTTGAAGGGCCTCACCCGGTCTCCGCACGACATCGCGTTCCTCCGGCAGTTCATCCGTGTCCTGGTACGCCGGGAAAACCGCCCGCTCAGCGTCGCCGAAGAGCGGCTGATCGACGAGGGTATCGAAGCGGTGATGCGACTGCCGGCGCCATCGCGCTCGTTCAGCGCATTGCGCGAGATGCTCGGCTACGCCGATGCCGAGGGCATCGGCGCCCGGCTGGAGCGCTGGTGTCTGGGCGGCCCGCTTGGCTGGGCCTTTGACGGTCCTCAGGACGAGGTGTCGATGTCGGCGCGGTTCATCGGCTTCGACATGACGGACTTCCTGGAGAACCCGGAGATCCGCACTCCGACGATGTTGTACCTCTTCCACCGCGTTGACGAGCTGCTGGACGGACAGCGTGTCGTGGTCGACGTCGACGAGTTTTGGAAGGCGCTTCAGGACGAGGCTTTTCGGGCGTTTGCGCAGGACGGCCTCAAGACCTTCCGTAAGCGCAACGCCTTCATGGTATTCGGCACGCAGTCCCCGGCCGATGCGCTGCGCTCACCGATCGCGCACTCGATCATCGAGCAGACCGCGACCAAGATCCTGCTTCCAAACTCGGACGCCAAGCGATCGGACTATTGCGATGGGCTGGGCCTGACGGACGCGGAGTACCGGCTAATTCGTGAGGATCTGACGCCGGAAAGCCGCACCTTTCTGGTCAAGCAAGGGCACACCTCGATCGTCGCGAAGCTCGATCTCGGTGGGATGCCCAATGAGCTGAAAGTGCTTTCCGGCCGCGAGGAAACGCTCGTCGCCATGGAGGAGGCCATTGCCCTGGCGGGCAACGATCCAGCGGCGTGGCTGCCGCATTTCTATGCCAACCAAAGGAGAAGCTGACATGTCGCTCAAGAGCATCATCATGGTTGCAGCCGCGCCGGTCGCGCTCGCTGCGTTCGCGTCGCCGGCCGCTGCACAGGGCATCCCTGTGTTCGACACCTCTACCTATGTGCAAGCGCTGGCCCAGGTCCAGAACATGATCAAAATGATCCAGCAGGGCGAGCAGCAGATCCAGACGGCGACGACGACGCTCAGCTCGCTCCAGAAGCTCTCCAACGTCAACGCCCTCGCCCCGCAATTGCTCAACGCGCAGGTGCGCAACATCCTGCCCAACACGACGATCGACGCCTCGACGTTGCTCGGTGGGGACCTGTCGAAAATCGGCTCGCTCGGTTCGCTCGCCTCGAAGATCCAGTCCCGTTACGTGCTGCCGGCAAGGTCGTCCTCAGACGCGGACGCGGCCTACACCCAGGCGCTCAGGGACGCGACCAGTTCATCGGCAGCCACGGCCGCACTGGGCGAGAATACGCTCAGCGTCGCCCAGACCCGGATGCAGGGCCTCGACCAGCTCCGCGAGCAACTGTCGTATGCCAAGGATCCCAAGGACGTGATGGACCTCCAAGCCCGGATCTCGGTCGAACAGGCGCAGCTTCAGAACGATATGCTCAAGATGCAGGCGATCCAGATGGCGCAGGCCGGTCAGGCGAACATGCAGATCAGCGCGGCGCAAGTGGCGGCCGGTCGCGACGAAGCAGCTTTCTTCAGTGCCAACACGATCAGGAAGTGATCATGCGCAAGATACTATCGCTCTGCTCGTTGCTCGTCGTCTGCGGATGCCAGCAGAACGTCGTGGTGCCTACCGCAAAGGAACTGATCGCCAGTCCTCAACTCCTCTCGCAGTGGCAGGCGAAGTGTGATGCGGGGGAGTACAGCCATATCCCTGCGGATCAGAAGGCCAAGATGTGCGCGACAACCGGCGACGCCACCATCTCGGTCGCCCAGATCAAGGCTGGTAACGAAGAGGCGGACTTCTTCAAGCAGAACACGATCCGCAAGAAGTAGATTCAATCGCTGCGCCTTGATCGCCGAAGATCGGAACCTTACCCAATGGCTGCCGGCCCACCCAACATCATGACGCTGTTCACGACGATGTATTCGTATGTGGAGACCGCC
The DNA here is from genome assembly GCF_920939475.1 of Sphingomonas sp. Leaf37. NCBI lineage: Bacteria > Pseudomonadati > Pseudomonadota > Alphaproteobacteria > Sphingomonadales > Sphingomonadaceae > Sphingomonas > Sphingomonas sp. Leaf37. The sequence goes on from NZ_CAKLAX010000005.1 coordinate 72,848, forward strand.
ATAGCGACCTCGGTTGCGAGCTTCGGGGCGGGGCTCGTCAGTTTCGTTGCAGCGCCTTTGGCCCTGGCGGCGATCATCTACTTCCTGCTGCTCGGCTTCGCCGTGCTGCGAGGGGCTATCCAGGCCCCGCTTCGCGAGTTGGTATTCCAGGCCGGCAAGGTCGGGTTCGCCCTCGCGGCCGCCAGTGCGGTTGGCTATTCGGCGTTTGTGGTGAACGTGGTCACCAACTTGCCGAGCGAAATCATCGCGGCTGGATCGGGCACGCCCGTCACCAACCCGGGCACCACCTTCGATACCTATGTCGCCGATACCGGCAAGCTCTCGGAGAAGTTGGTCAATGCGAATCTGAAGGTTCAGTCGCAAGAGCAGAAGGGCATCACCGACTTTCGCACCCCCGTGATCCAGCTCAGCGCCACGCTGATCACCTATCTGTGCGTCGCCGTCCTCTACATCTTCGCGTTCCTATCGGCGTCGATAGGCTTTTGTATTGTCATTTTTGCCAAGCTGTCGGTCGCGATATGCGTGGCGCTCGCGCCGCTCGCGCTGGCATGTCTGCTTTTCAACTCCTCCCGCTGGCTATTCGACGGGTGGCTGAAGCAGACCGTCAATTTCATCCTGCTGATGGTCGTCATGGCGATCATGACGAAGTTCATCACCGGCCTCCAGGAAGCCGCGATGGACGGCATTATGGGATCGATCCCCGAAGACGGCTCGTCCTTCGTCATGGCGCAGAACGGCTATATCGTTCTGAAAGCCGCCGTGATGCTCGTCGCGACGATCGCCTGTGCGGCGATCTACATCGTCGGCACGATCTTCTTCTTTCAGTCGCCAGCCATCGCCGCGGGTATCTCGGGTGGTGCGTCATCTGGCGGCCATGGCTTCCTGCAGACCGGGGCAAACATGTTGACCAATCGGCTCATGTTCCGGCGCGCGACGCAGGCAAACCGTCCTCCGCCAAGAGGAGGCGGCACGGGCGGCTCGGCCTCTCGGTCCAAATAGGCCGGCTGGCCAGTCCAGAACCATGAAACACGGAACCGCCGGGCGCGGGACCTTACGAACGGAGAACGTATGAAAAGGCTGACCATCGTGGCGATCGGCGTGGTTGCGCTTGGCGGCTGCACCGGGACTCATATCAGACCTGTCTCGGTGTGCGACGGCAAACACCGGCGTCCCGCCAACCTCTACGGTTCGATCCTGCCGAGCTTGCCGGTGCCACTGCCGGCGTCACAGCAGGGCGCAGGGCAGTCGATGGTGGCGCCGCCATCACGCGAGCTAGCACCGGCGCCTCTTCCCGCACCGACCCCTACGCCCGGTGCCGGAGGTACGCCTGCCGCCCCAATCGGACCTGGGGCCATCAATATCCCGCGATCGGCGCCACGCACGTCCGCGCAGGACGTCGCGCCGACCTACTCCTCCTGCTGAAGGGATCGACGCCATGGGCGCGGTGAAGGCCGAAGATAAAGAGAAATACTACGAGACATCGAGGACGTGGGAATATGATCGTATGCGTGCGGCGATCCAGTCCAAGCGGCTCGCCTGGGGCGTTGCGGCGGGTGCCTGCACGCTCGCCGTGGCGTCGGTTGCGGCTGTCGCGATGCTCAGCCCGCTGAAGACCGTCGAGCCCTATGTCATCAGGGTCGACAAGAGCTCGGGCGAGACACAGGTCGTGACCGCGCTCAAGGGGCCGCAGCCGCGCACCTATGAGGATGCGGTCAACCGCTACTTTATCTCGCAATATGTGCGGTTGCGCGAAGGCTGGCTCAACGATGCCGCGCGCGAGAACGCCTATACGGTCATGCTCACCAGCGATACCGCCGAGAGCGCTCGTTACCTGAACAGCGTCCAGGCCAACAACAAGAACGCGCCTTCCAACATTTACGGCGACAAGGGCTTCGTCTCGATCTCGATCCGGACGATCAGTTTCCTCAGTCCTACCGTGGCGCAGGTCCGCTTCACGAAGATCATCACATTCGGACAGAACACGCCGATCGCGCAAAATTGGAACGCGATACTGACCTTCAGATACACGACAGCGCCGGAGCATGAGAAGGATCGGAATATCAATCCGCTCGGCTTCCAGGTCGTGAATTATCGTTCTGACCCGGAGGCGTGACATGAGCGATCAGCCAAATACGTCGGACAATGGCGACCGTCTCGCCGTCCCCTTCATGCCCGCGCTCCGCAAAAGGCTGGATCTGCGCCTGTCACCGCCGACGACGGAGTTGGTGCTGACGGAGGATGGCGCCAAGAACCGCTTCTGGCGCGGTGTCGGGGCGGTGTGGCACCGCCTCGTCGCGTTCTCGGTTCTGGGTGCCGCGGCAGTCACGCTCGCGCCACACGCCGCGTTCGCGTCGGAGACCCCTGTTCCTGGGGCCAAGGACGCCCGCGTTCGCAACGTCAACTACGATCCGGATCAGGTGGTAACGATCGTCGGCAGTTTCCGGCACGCGATCGAGATCCAGTTCGGGCCCGGCGAAACGGTCACGCAGGCCGCCTTGGGCGATACGGTCTCCTGGCAGATCGCGCCCGTGGGAAACATCGTCTTTCTCAAACCCCGAGAGAGGGCTGGAGGCACCAACCTGATCGTCGTCACCAACGCGGGCGGCGTGCCGCGCACCTATCATTTCAACCTCGCACTAGGGACGGGCGCCACGATGTACGGCGTACGGTTCCGCTATCCGCGCGAGGAACGGGCGATGGCGGCGTTGCAGGTGCAGATTGCCCAGGCCCAGGCCGCCAAGGCGATCGAGACGACCATCACCACCGCCGCGCTCGACCATGCCGTGATCGAGGGCACCCGGAATATGAATTATACCGTGCAGGGTGACAGCGCGCTGCAACCCACCGAAATCTCGGACAACGGCGAGTTCACCGTTCTGCGCTATCCAGGCCACGCTGACATTCCCTCGATCTTCGCGGTCGATGTCGACGGGACCGAGACGATCGTCCCCTACGATGTCCGCGAGGATTTCGTCGTGATCCATGCGGTCTACCGGCAGCTGCGCCTCCGGCGCGGGGCGACGGTGCTGTGCATCTACAACGAGGCGCCGCTGCGCAACGATCGCGGCGATCGAACGGGCACCGTCTCCAATGTCGTCGAACGCAAAGTGAAGGGGCAGTAACATGGTCGGGACCGTGATTGACCGCGGGGGCGATGTCGCTGCCGACACCGTTCCACCAGGCGAGGTGGATAGCCCGGTCGCGCGTAGCGGCGGGTGGGGCAACCTCGCCTTCATCGGTGCGGGGATCGGACTGCTCGGCGCCATAGGCGGCATCGTGATAGGCTATGGTGCGTTTCACCAATCGGCCAGTACCGCGGCTGCCGCGCAGCCCGCAAAGGCCAGTGACCGTGCCGTGGACGACGTGATGGGATCGCCGAATGCGCAGCGAGCGGCGCTCGCGGGTCAGCTCGGCCAGCCCGGCGCGGCGCAGACCGACATCTTCGGGCGGCCGATCGCCGCAGCGGCGGGAACGCAGGTCGCCGATGGCAACGGAAATCCGGTGCCGACAACGGCCGGGACAACCTCCGCTGCCGCGAACGGACAGCAATCTCCTGAGCAGCGACGTGCCGAGCAGGCGCGCGCCATGGCGGATGCGGCCCGGCGATCGCCGATCATGGCCTTTGGTAACACCGGGCTGGCCTCGACCGCTCTTCCCGCCTCCGCGCCCGATGCGGACGCTCAACAGAGAACGGACCTCGAGGACCGGACGCGCGGCGCTGGACAATCGACCGTCGCGCGGCGGGGTCTCGGTGCCAGTGGCTTCGGAGCGCCGGGCGAAGACAATCCGGCCGAGGCGGGCAAGGGTTCGACCGACTTCAGCGATCAGCTCGGCCATGCCGCGATCCAGACGGTCCGGGCAACGATGGTCGCGGACCGTAACCTTCTGCTGAGTGCGGGCACGGTCATCCCCTGCACGCTCCAAACGGCGATCAACTCGACGCAGGCCGGGTTCGTGTCCTGCGTCATCAACCACGATGTCTATTCCGAGAGCGGTCGCATCGTCCTGCTCGACAAGGGGACCAAGGTCCTCGGGCAATATTCCGGCGGCATCACGCAGGGGCAAGCGCGCCTGTTCGTACTGTGGACGCGCGCCCTGACGCCGCGCGGCGTCGCGATCGACCTCGGGTCGCCGGCAGCGGATAGCCTTGGTCGGGCCGGGTTGCCAGGCGGCGTCGATACCCAGTTCTGGGCACGTTTCGGCGTTGGGCTCGTCATCTCGGTGCTGGAGGATGCCTCGCAAATCGCCGGTCGGGCGGTTGCCAATGAGGGGAGCAACACCACGCAAGTCCCCGGACAAACCGGGCAGACTGTCCTTCAGCAAACTATGAACATCAAACCGATCCTGAAAAAGAACCAGGGCGACACCGCGGCGATCTTCGTCGCCAAGGACTTCGATTTCCGCTCGGTCTATGACGTGGGATTAAGGCGTTAAGGCCGTGGCATCCAGTCCGACGTCGCTGATCTACGAACATAATGCCGAGCCGATCCGACGGCACCTTCTGCGCGACGATGTGACCGAGCTGGTCATCAACGAGCCGGGGATGATCGGCCTCGAGACGCGGGGTGGCTGGGAGTGGCATGAGGAGCCCGCGCTCGACAATGCGGCCCTCATGACGCTGGCGAAGCTGATCGCGGGGCTGACCAAGCAGGACATCAACTCTGAATATCCGATCTGCTCCTCGGTCCTGCCGGGCGGCGAGCGCGCACAGGTCGTCGTTCCCCCGGCGGTCGAGCAAGGCTTCATCTCGATCACGATCCGCAAAGCGTCGGGCGTGACGATGAACATCGACGATTTCGAGCGTGCCGGCCTGTTCAGCGAGGTCCGCGCGCACGGCCTGTACGAAGAGGTCGACCCCAATCTGCTGCGACTGCGCGAGGCGGGCGACTGGCGCGCCTTCTTCAAGCTGGCGGTCGAAGCCCGCAAGAACATCCTCATTTCCGGCGCGACGGGCTCCGGCAAGACGAGCTTCTCTAAGGGTCTCATCAAGCTGATCCCGGACTATGAGCGGATCCTGACGATCGAGGACACGCGCGAGCTCGTCGTACCCCAGCGCAACCACGTCCACATGATGTACGCCAAGGATGGGAAGAGCCTCCAGAAAGCGGGCGCCAAGGAGTTGCTGGAATCGGCGCTGCGGATGCGGCCCGATCGCATCCTTCTACAGGAGCTGCGGGACGGCACCGCCTTCTTCTACCTGCGCAACGTCAATAGCGGTCATCCCGGTTCGATCACCACGGTCCACGCCAATACGGCCGAGGGCGCGCTCGAGCAGCTGACGCTGCTGGTGAAGGAATCGGAAGGCGGCAATGATCTCGACCGCCACGACATCCGGGCGCTGCTGCGCTCCCTGGTCGATATCGTCGTGCAGATGCATCGCCTGCCACCCGGTGAGGGCCAGCCGGCGCGCTATCGCATGACCGAACTATGGTTCGATCCGGCGAGCAAGCCGACCGACTGAAGGGGGTGCCAGCATGAACGGAAAATGGGTGCGAAGCGACGAAGGGTCGCAGCCGGGTGCGATCACGTTCCTCGGCGTCATCGGCATGTTCGTCAGCGCCGCGATCGGCGCCCTCGCCGTCCTGTGGCGTGCCCACCTCCTCAACGCGCATACGCCCTGGGTTAAGGTGCCGGCCGCGCTGTGGGCGCTGAAGGGCTATCCGATCGTCTATCAGCCGTTCCTGATCGGCTTCGGGATCGGCCTCGTTCTGACGGTCATCACCCTCGTCTCCACGCTGTTCAAACGGCAGAAGCTCCACGGCGAGGCGCGCTTCGCAAGGGCCGGCGAGGTCCGCAACGGCAAGATGCTCGCCTCGGCCGGCATCGTGCTGGGCAAGTTCGGCGGCAAGGTGATGCGCTTCGGCGGGCCCGAGCATGTGATGCTGGAAGCCCCAACGCGCGCCGGCAAGGGGGTGGGCGTCATCATCCCGAACCTGCTCGACTGGCTCGATTCTCTCGTAGTGCTCGACATCAAGCAGGAGAATTACGACAACACGGCAGGCTATCGGCTGAAGGTGCTCGGGCAGCAGGTACTGCTCTTCAACCCGCTCGATCCCACTGGCCGTACCGTGCGGTGGAACCCGCTGAGCTACATAAACCGGCGCGACCCGGTGGAGGTCATCAACGAGCTCCAGAAGATCGCGGCGATGCTCTATCCCGATCCGCTCACCGGCGAAAAGTTCTGGGCCGAGGGCGCACGAACCGCGTTCCTCGGCATCACCGCGTATATCGCGGCGACCGTCGACGACGGGGAGGACGCCCTCCCCTTCACGCTCGGCGAGGTGTACCGCCAGTTCGCGGCCAGCGATGCCCAGCGGCGTTTCCCGAAGATCATTGCCGATCGTAAGAGGGCCGGAAAGCCCCTGTCGGAAGGGTGCGTCTCGGCGATCAAGGATTATACCGGCTCGTCGGCGAACACGTTCTCCGGATTGCGCCAGTCGGTTACGTCCAAGATCAACGGCTGGCTGAACCCATATGTCGATGCTGCGACCTCAGAAAGCGATTTCGACCTGAGCGATTTCCGCGACAAGCGGATCTCGCTCTATCTCGGCGTGTCGCCGGATGACCTAGAGCGGGTTGCGCCGATCTACGGCCTGCTCTTCCAGCAACTCATCGACCGCAACGTCCGCGAGCTGCCAAAGGGCGACAAGCATAAGATCAAGGTGCTGCTCGCCCTGGACGAGTTCGCGAGCCTCGGCAAATGCACCGTGCTCGCGAACGCCTTCAGCTATGTCGCCGGCTACGGGTTGCGGATGCTACCGGCGTTCCAGTCGCTCGAACAGATCCAGGGCGTCTATGGGGACAAGGTGGCGGCCGACATCGAACGAAACTGCGCGGTGCGGCTTGTGCTTCGTCCGGCCGGTTTGCCTGAGGCGAAGAAGATTTCGGACCAGCTCGGCAGCTACACGTTCAAGGCGCGGTCGCGCTCGATGGGAACGTGGGGCGGCGGAGGCGGCTCCACCTCGGACTCCGATCAGCGCCGGCCGCTGATGCTCCCTCAGGAAGTCGAGTTGCTCCCAGAGGACGATCTGATCGTTTTCCGGCGTGGCATGTACGCGACCTATGGAAAGAAGGTCCGTTACTATGCCGAGAAGAAGCTTTCGGCGCGAACCAAGATACCGGCCCCGGAGATGCCCCAGATCCGCGTCGACCCAGCCGTCGCTGCTAACAGCCTTCGGGTGATCGAGGCCACGCAGGCTCCCGCCGACGACGCCTCGTCGATGCGAGGCGCCGCGACACCCTCAGAACCTGCTGCGACCAACGGCGCTCGTGCAACGGGTCGGCGTGGATTGAATCAGGCCGCGATCAGCGCGGCTTTGGCCGTTCCGCCAAATGAGCGTGTCGCCAAGCTCTTCGAAGGCGTCGTCATGGTGCGAGGCAAAGCTGCGTAATTATTGAGAATGCCTTTTCGGCGATTTTCTAGCGGGAATCGTTTTTGGGAACGAGTGATTTGTCCCCAATGGCGTCAAATGGGACATTCCAGTCAGTCAGCTTTCAGGATTGGAACGGTCGAAAGCCGCCGGTACGGGGTGTCACAACCGTTCGGTTTTGACCCTATTTAGCCCGCCTGTTCTCAACGGGATGTTGGCCTGCACGTTGTGGCAGGATCAGGATCAAGGTCAGGATCGCCACGGCCAGCACGGCGGAAGCGAGCGGGCGGCTGAAATCGAGTCCGCCCTTCGCTACCGGCTTGTCGAGGAAGTCACCCACGGCCGCGCCGAGCGGCCGGGTCAGGATGAACGCTGCCCAGAACAGGAATACCCGGCTTGCCTTCGTCGAGAAGTAGAGACAGGCGAGTATCGCCAGCATCGCGCCGAAGATCGTCGCCGCACCCAGATAGCCGAGGCCCCCGGTGTCCGCTGTCCAATCGCCGAGCGCCGTGCCGAGCGTCTGCGAGAAAGTGATGGTGAGCCAGTAGAACAGCTCTGCCTTGGGTTCCCGCACGGTATCGACCGAGATTGAGCCGAGGGTGCGATACCAGGCAAACAGGGACGCCAGCACGCATCCCAGCAGCATCGCCGAACCCCCGATATAGCCGATGCCCAATGACCGCGTGGCGAAGTCCGCCATCGTCGTTCCCGCGGTGGTCGATGCGATGATCGTCGCCCAATAGAGAAAGGGGTGGAAGCGCGTCGCCGTCACCTGCCACCAGACCAGCGCGAGCAACGCCGTCAGGAAAATCGCGGTGCCGACAAGATAGCCCAGGTTCATCGACATGCTGACGGTATCGCCGGCGGTTTCGCCGAGCGTCGTCGCCAGAATCTTGATGATCCAGAAGCCCAGCGTGATCGCCGGCACCTTGCTCAGGAGTTCGCGCCTGTGGCCGATCGTCATCATTTTTCCCCAGCTGGTAGTTCAACGACGACCCCAAATCCGGGCGGCGCGAGGAGCGAGGCCGTGCCCCGGTGCGCTGTCGCGACCGCAGCGACTAGCGCCAGCCCCAAGCCATGACCTTCCGACGATCGGCTACGTTCCGCGCGTGCGAACCGCTGGAACAGCCGGTGCGCATCTTCGGGTGCTACACCGTGTCCGTCATCGGCGACCGTCAGGCGAGCAATGGCGTCATCACGCTCCAGCTCGACGCGAACCGTCGTTCCCGGGGGGGTGTGGCGAAGCGCGTTGTCGAGGAGATTGGTGACAAGTTGTTGCAGCAGCCGCCGATCGCCCGTCGTCCAGATCGCGGGTGCAATCGCCGTGACGAGCAAATGGCCGCTTGCCTCCATATCGGGGCGGTAGGTGTCGACCAGTTCCTCGACCAGTTGGTCCAGTGGCAAGTCCTGAAAATGGGCTCGGGGTGACAATGCTTCCACCTCCGCGATGCGCAGCAATGCTCCGAAGATATCGAGCAGCTCGCGCGATTGTGCGGCAGCGGCCTCGATCGCCTGGCGTTGCCCATCCATGTCCCGTGCCGATAGCGCTTCATCGAGCCGGTTATGCAGGCGGGTCAGCGGGGTGCGCAGATCGTGGGCTACGTCGCTCGACACTTGGCGCAGATTGTCCATCAGTCCACCGATCCGGTCGAGCATCTGGTTGAGCGTCGCTGAAACGCGATCGAACTCGTCACCCGCGCCGGTGAGCGGCATACGTCGCGCCAGATCGCCATCGATGATAGCAAGCGCGGTGCGGTCGATACGCGAGAGGCGCGCGCGCGTCACCGCACCGACCAGCCATGCCCCGCCGATGCCGAGCAGCAGCATGATGCCGAATGCGCCGGCGAACAGCTTGAGCAGCGTCGCATCCATCTCGTCGATGACTTCGCGATCGGCCGCGACGACCAACCGGCTGCTGTCCGGCAACCGGGTGGTCAGGGCCTGTGCGATCCGGTGTTCGCTGTCTCGCCGGTAATGCAGTAATTCCAGATAGCCCGGCGCGGTCGGGGCGGTCGCGTCGAGCGACCCGGCCACGCGGCGACCCGCCGAGTCGACCAGCAGATACTCCAGACTGGCGGTGCTTCGCGCCGCTTCGCGCCGGCGGATCGCCGTCGCAACGCCAGTGGGGCCATCGTCGCCTTCGTCGATCAGCGCCCGGGTTTCGATCGCGACACGGTGATCGAGCTGGATTTCCAAGGCTTCGTGCGTCACCTCATAGGCGACGACCCCGATAACAAGCGTCGCCAGCGCGAAGCAGGATGCAACCAGGGCAACGAGCCCAAAGGTGGATCGCCACGGGCGGGTCATCACCCGCCGCGAACCATGTAGCCAGCGCCACGCACGGTTTCGATCGCATCATCGTCGAAGCCGGCGTTGAGCTTGGAGCGCAGGCGGCTCAAGTGCGTCTCGACGATGTTCGTCCTGGGATCGAAATCGAAATCCCAGACCCGTTCCAGCAGCATCGTGCGCGTCATCACCCGGCGAGGATTGCGCATCAGCTCGGCGAGCAACGCGAACTCGCGCGGTTGCAGCACGATCCGGCGACCGTCTCGCGTGACCGTGCGCCGGTGAAGATCAAGCTCGATTGCACCGATAACGAGCACGCTCGCTTCGGTCTGCGCAGCAGGACGCCGACCAAGCGCATGAACGCGCGCGGCCAGCTCGGAAAAGGCAAACGGCTTGACCAGATAATCGTCGGCTCCGCCTTCCAGTCCTTCGACGCGATCGGCGATGCCGCCCACGGCAGTGAGCATGAGAGCCGGGGTCATGTTACCCGCCGCGCGCAGCGCCTTGATAAGCGACAGGCCATCCAGACCGGGCAGCATCCGATCGACGATCAGCGCATCGAACTGGTCGCCAGTCGCCTGAAACAGTCCGTCCCGACCATCGGTGCTCGTGACGACATGATGCCCCAGCTCCGAAAGCCCGCGGGCGACGAAGCGGTTGGTCTCGTCATCATCTTCCACGATCAGGATTCGCATTACTGCCCTTCTAACCCGCCGGGCCGTTCGTCTGCCATCCACCACCCAGCGCCCGGAACAACGCCACCTGGGATTGCGCCACGATGAGATCGGACTGTGCCTGGGCAAGCGTGGCTTGCGCCCGCGCGCGCTCGGCATCGAACTGGATCAGGGAGGCGGTATCCCCAAGCCGAACACGGGCGGCTGCACGGCGGGCGTAGAGCGCGGATTGGATGCATGCGGCATCGAGCGCTCGGTTGCGGCGCACCTCGCCATCATAAGCAGCGAGCGCTGTTTCGACTTCGCGCAGCGCCCGCAATACCGCCACATCCCAACCGGCGAGCGCCGCACGCTCGGTTGCGCGGGCCTGTGCCAGTCGTGCGCGCGCCGGGGCCTGATTGGGGAAGGCCCAGCTTATCAGCGGCGAAGCTGTCGCGACGAAGCCACCCGTCAGCAGCCCGACTGCACCACCCAGGTTCACGCGCGGGTAGAGATCGGCACGGGCGACCCCGATCCGCGCCGCGGCAGCGGCGAGGCGGCGTTCGGCTTCGCGAATATCGGGGCGACGCAGGAGCAGCGTCTGCCCGTCGCCCACGGGCACCGCCGCGCGGAGCTTCGGGGGCACATTGCAGACGATGTTGAACCCACGCGCTTCAGCGGGGGGGCGGCCCTGCAAGGTCGCGATCCGGTACAGGGCATTCGCGCGCGCCGCCTCGAACGGGGCCAGCGTGGCGCGGGTGGATTCCAGCAGGCTGGTGGCTTGGGAGACTTCGAGCGGCGAGACTTCGCCAGCAGCAAACTGGTCGCGCACCACGCCGACCGAGCGTTCCTGAACCGCGATCAGCTCGCGCGAGACATTCGCCGCACGGGTCGCGCCGCACAGATCGACATAGGCGAGCACCGTATCCGCCACGACCGCGACCCGCAGGGAGTCCAGCGCCGCGGCCTGAGCATCGGCATCGGCCCCCGCCGCCAGCGCGCCCGAACGCAGGCGGCCGAACAAGTCGATATCCCAGCTTGCGGTCAGGGCAAGATCGTAATCGGTGGTCGGCACGTTCGATGACGCGCTTGGCTGCGTCGCGCTGTTATCGATCGTTCCCGCGCTCTCAATCGTGGTCTGGGGCAGCCGCGCGGCGCGCGCCTGCCGCAGTGCCGCGCGCGCACCGTCGAGATTGGCATAGGCGACGCGCAGATCGGCATTGGCGGCAAGGCTTGCCTGGACCAGTCGGTCGAGCGCCGGATCGTCGTACAGCCGCCACCAGTCATTCGGGACCGGGCCGATCGCCGCAATCGGGAGGCTCGCGAAAGCACCCGTGGCGGACGCGGGTGCGATCCTCGGCGGGGGCAGAGGCGCGGTCATGCACCCCGCGACCGCGAGCGCGGCGATCGGACCAAACCGGCGGATCATGCGGGAACTCCGGCAAGTGGGGCATCGGGCGCGGGCTTCTCACGGCCAAAGCGCGCGTATAGCGCGGGCATCAGGAACAGGTTGAGCACGGTCGAGGAGACAAGTCCGCCCAAGATGACGATCGCCATCGGATGCTCGATTTCATGGCCCGGCGCGTTGCCGGCGACGATCAGCGGCAGCAGCGCAAGGCCGGCGCACGCCGCGGTCATCAGGATCGGCACCAACCGTTCCTCCGCGCCGCGCAGGACCAAGCGGGTGCCGAACGCCTCGCCCTCGAACCGGCGAAGATGATCGTAGTGCGACAACAGCATGATGCCGTTGCGCGCCGAGATGCCGATGACCGTCACGAACCCGACCAGCGAGCCGAGCGACAGCACGCCGCCCGTCAGCGCCACGCCGACTACCCCGCCGACCAGCGCGAACGGCAGGCTGGTCGCGACCAGCGCGGTGATCCGCGCCGAGCGGAACTCCAGCCACACCAGCAGCAGGACGCCGAGCAGGCAGAGCAGGCCCGTTGTCCAGAGCCGCTGGCGTGAATCGCGCAGCGCCGCGTATTCGCCCAGCACCTGGGGATGGTATCCGGTTGCGAACGGCACCTGACCCACAGCCGTTTCGACAGCACGCGCGACGGTGCCGAGGTCCGCACCGGCGACATTGAGCGTGACGTCGATCCGGCGCTGACCGTTCTCGCGCTTGATCTCGTTCGGGGCCGGCATGATGCGAATATCGGCCACGTCGCGCAGCCGCACCGGCGCGCCGGCAGGCGTCTGGATCATCATGTCGGCAAGCGCATGGACATCGCCGCGCACCTTCGGTTCGCCCCACAGCGCCACGTCGAACGCTTTCTGGTCGCGGTAGATTTCGCCGACCTTCTGCCCCGCGACCAGCGTTTGCGCCTGTCTCCGCACTTCGCCCGCGGTCAGGCCCAGCGTGGCGAGATCGCCGGGCCGGGGACGGACCTGAATTTGCGGCACCAGCACCTGTTGCTCAACCTTGAGATCGGCAACCCCGTCGATCGCCGCCACCTTGGCGCGGACACGTTCGGCCGTGGCACGAAGCTCGACCTGATCGGGACCGAAGATGCGGACGACGACGGTCGCGCCCGCGCCGCTCAGCACTTCCTTGATGCGCTCGCGCAAATAGGTGAGCACGTCGCGGTAGAGGCCGGGATAACCATCGATCACTTCCTTGATACGCGCGACGCTGGCGTCATAGTCGACATTCTCGTCCAAGCTGATCCATAGCTCGGTGAAGTTCGGGCCGACCACCTCGTCCGCGGCTTCCGCGCGGCCGATATGCGCGCCGAAGTTGCGCACGCCGGGGATCGCGCGCAGCTCCCTGGACGCGCGGATCGTGATGCGGTCCATCGCCTCGATCGACGTGCCGGGCTTCTCAACGAAGTGCATCAGGAAGTCGGTTTCGCGAAAGTCGGGCAGGAATTGATCCTTGAACCCGGCATAGCCGACACCCGCCAGCAGCAGCCCGCCCGCGACGATCCCCATCGCCAGCGCCGGTCGCGCCACCATGCGCGGCAGCACCCCGGCGTAGCGGCGCTTGAGCGCCCCGACGAGCCGCGTGTCACGCTCCGACTTGAGCGGCGCGTTCGGCAGCAGGAACAGGCACATCGCGGGCGTCACCACCAGCGCGACCAGCAGCGAGGCGGCGATCGCCAGCACATAGGCGATCGCGAGCGGCTGAAAGAACGTGCCCGCCACGCCGCCCAGGAAGAAGATCGGCAGGAACACCAGCATCACGATCAACGACGCGAACACCACCGCCGATCGCACTTCCAGCGAGGCTGACAGCACCACGTCGAAGTTGGAGCGCGGATTGCCCGCTTCGCGGTTGAGGCGCAGCCGGCGGGCGATGTTCTCCACATCGATGATCGCGTCGTCGACCACCTCGCCGAGTGCGATGACCAGTCCGGCGATCACCATCGTGTTGATCGTCGCGCCGCTCCACAGCAGCACCAGGCCTGCGCCGAGCAGCGACAACGGGATAGCGACGAGGCTGATCGTCGCCTGCCGCCAATCGCGGGTGAAGACGAACAGCACCACTGCAACGAGCAGGCAGCCGATCGCGAGCGCGCGCGTCAGATTGTCGATCGAGCGTTCGATGAAGGTCGCGGGGCGGAAGATCGTCGTATCGACCTTCACGTCGCGCAGGCCCGGCTTCAGCTCACCGATCGCGGCTTCCACGTCACGGGTAAGCTGGAGAGTGTTGCCGGTCGGCTGCTTCTCGACGATCAGCATCAGGCCGGGGCCGTCGTCGATGATCGCGTTGCCGATCGGCGCGGCGAAGCCGTCGACCACGCGGGCGACGTCGCCGATGCGGATCGGCGCTTCGCCGCTCTGCTTGATGACCGCTTGTGCAAGATCGGCCGAGGACTGGATCGCGCTCGTCTGTTGCACGGCGAGGCGCTGCGTTGCCGTATCGACAAAGCCGCCCCCACCGACCAGCACCGCGTCGCCGGCCGCAGCGCGCAGCTCGGCGAGCGTCACGCCGGCAGCGCGCAGTCGGTCTGGATCGACCAGAACTTGCAATTGGCGGTCGCGGAGACCCCAGATCGCGACGTTGGCGACGCCCGGCACCGCCATCAGGCGCGGCCGGATCGTCCAGCGCGCCAGCTCGGAGAGTTGCATCTGATCGAGCTTTGTCGACGAAATACCGATCTTCATCGCCCGACTGGTCGACGATAGCGGCGGGAGCATCACCGGAGGACGAGCTGCGGCGGGCAAACGTGCCTGAACCTGCGTCACCCGCTCCTGTACGAGCTGGCGCGCACGGATCACGTCGGTGCCGCGGTCGAACAGGATCGACACCGACGACAGGCCGAGGACCGACTTCGACCGCAGCGTCATCAGATCGGCGACGCCGTTGACCGCCGTTTCGATTGGCACGGTAATCAGGCTTTCCACCTCTTCGGTGGAGAGGCCGGGCGCCTCGGTCTGAATCTCGACCATCGGCGGTGCGAACTCGGGAAACACGTCGAGCGGCACGTCGCCGGTCGCGCGTAGCCCAAGGACGACCAGTAGCGCGGCGAGCGCGAGGACGAGAACGCGCTGGGTCAGCGCGGCACGGACCAACCAGGCAAGCATCAGTGCGGCGTCCCGAACTCGGTCCCGAACAGCTCGGCCGCCCCGTCCGTCACGACTTCGGCACCGCGCTCCAGGCCGCGCGACAACAGCGCACGGCCATCCGTGACGCTCGCGACCTCGATCCGCTGGCGAACATAGGTGTCAGGCGCAGTCTTCCGGTACACCCATTCGCCGCCATAGATGTCACGGACGATCGCCGCGGTCGGGACCGACAGTCCATCCGCCCTCCCGCCAAGCGGCAACGCCACGGAGACGCGCTGACCGATGCGGTAGGCACGGTCGCGATTGTCGAGCGCGAAGAACAGATCGACGGTGCCCGCGACCGCATTGGCCGAGGGCGGGGCCTGGACCGGGCGCGCAGCGCGCGGAGCGGCGCGATCGTTACCGAGCGGACGCACGGTTGCGGTGCGGCCCCGTTCGATGGCGCTCACGTCGGTGCCGAACACCGGCACCCGCACCCACAGCGTCGACAGATTGCCCATCGACGCGATCGAGGGACCGAGCAGCCCGCGTTGGGCACGCGCCGCATCCAGTGCCGCCCGCGCGGTGGCGAGCGCCGCCGCGGCTTCGTCGCGTCCGCGGACGCTGCCCGCTTCCTCACGTACGAGAGCATCGGCGCGGTTATAGGCGATGACGGCGAGCCGCACTTGCGCTTGCGCCCGCGCGACCTCGCCTTCTGCCGCAACCTGACTGACTCCGATTTGGGCCAGGTTGCTCGTCGATCCCGTCGGCACACCCGCCCCGCCGGTTGCGGGAACGACGACCTCGCCGCTCGTCTCGCGGACTTGCGCGGCCGAGCCATCGCCAATTCTTACCGTTCGGATGCCGAGACGCTGTTGCGCTTGCGTCGTGAGGGTGAGCTTCAGCAGATCACTTTCGTGGGCGACCGCTGCGGCCTTGGCTGGGGGAGTCGGGGGTGAAGCCGGATCGCTGCCGCATCCAGTCAGGATCGCCAGCAGGGGCCATGTGGCGATCGGAAGGCATCGGATAGGCGTCATGCCACGACGTTAGCAGCGTCATGTTGGCGGCAGCTTGGGGCGACTATACAAAATCCCAATGTTCGGCAGGGTGATGGTGTCACAACCGGTCGGTTTTGACCCTCTCGCGTCTGCACGGCTTTGCAGAGTCTTTCCGTTGTCAGAACCCCGGTTCAAATGTCGGCTTCCGAGATTGGCCACTTGCCCTCGCTATGACCGGCTTTGGGTCGGAAGCCGCCGATCCGCTTTAACGTACTTCGTCTAACGGTCCTTGGTGAGCTCGACCGCAGTCGCACGTTCGTTGCTGGAAGCCGGGCGACTGTCACCGATGCCCGGTCGATCGCCTGTTTCGATACGTGTGGCCAAGTCGGTGTGAAGCGAGACCAGTTCGGGTGGGGAATGCTCACCAGCCGCAGGTCCTAGCCTGCACTCTGCATCGTCGAAGATATCTATGGCGCCCGCCAGCTCGGGTTCGCCGTAAAGTGCTGCGCTTTCACCTGCTCGCCATAGTTCGGCGAGTTCGTGGGACCGGATCATGCAAGCCGAAGCTGTCCGATCGACCGCAACGGCGGTGCTTGGTGGTCCCGGCGGCGCGGCACCCCTCCCCTTGATCTCGGCTCGCGTGAGTGCCGCCAGGCGGTAGCGCAGGACCCGGGTCTCCGGGGTATCCGTTGGTGAGGGCTGATATTGCCGGTTCAGGAGAACGATAAGCTCGGCTGTGCTGGCGGCCGACGCGGCGTTGCGCCAGTCCGTCAAAGACCGCTCGTCCGATAACAGATCCGCAGGCTGAGTCAGGATAAAGCGCTCGAGGAGCGGATCGCTGGCTACTGCGACAGGCAGGGGTGCTTGGTTACCGTTAGCGGCGGCATGGGCGAAGCCGATCGCCGTCGCAATCGTACCGAGCTGCGTCTTCATGATCTCGCGATCGTCGATCGATCGCCCTAGGATCATCTCGAGGATCGGCGTCAGATCCGTCACCGCGGCTTGGCCCGCATCGATCGTGTCGAGCCTGTGCACGATCTCTCTGTGTGTCGCCTCGATGCGCTGGCTGCTCTCGGTCAGCGCATGGAGTTGCTCCTGCACGAGCGTCAACGCGTCCAGAACGCCTGCGAGGGCAGCACTTACCTGATCCGTGCTCATCGTTCTGGCCCATCCCTATCGGGCGAACGCGCGTGGTCGCGAGTTGAGCGATCGCGATCCATTATCTCGCGAAGGACCTCCTCCGGCTTGCTTGGCGTCGGTGCTGTGGCCTGCCGTTCGGCCTTGTCCATAAGCGAGCGAAGGCGCTCGGATACCCTCGAAGGTCGATGTTCATGCGGCGTGTCTTCGGCTCGGTCGGAGCTCTCCCGGAGTGCTTGCTTGGCCTCGAGCTTTCCACGCATGACGCGAGAGCGTTCCAGTGCTGCGGTGATCGGATCAGGCCCGGGCTCCGCAACAGCGGGGCGCGTCCGAGCATCGACGATCGCGCCGAGCGTGCGGGAAGGTGAAGCAGCACGCATTGCCCGGGCGGAGTTGGGCTCGGGCGGCGGCAATGCTGCGACGAAACGTTCGAGGCTCTGTGCGACCACCTGATCGGCAAGGGAGGGCGAAGCCGACAGCTCCGCGACGGATCGCATATAGGTCGCGCGAACTATTGCCTGCCGACTTGCAAGAACGGCCTCGACCGGGTCGGGAATACCCTGGTCGCGAAGGCGCCGGGCACGTTCGGCGCGGCTCGCATCAAGCCGCGGAACCTGCCCCTTGTCGCGCATCTTTTGTACCGCGATGTGCTCATGCGCGGGGTCGATCCCGCGCGCTTTGGTCGGCGTGGCGTTGGCCTCGATGCCGCGTTCGCGGAGCTTCTCGGCGAAGCGTTGCCGCCATCGAAACAGATCATCCCGGTCCGGATGGAAGCGGCGCCCATCGAAATCGCGACGTGCGATCGTGATGTGAACGTGGGGATGGTCGCGATCGACGTGAAGGCCGGCAACCCACGACCGGTTCGCAAACTCCTCGCGTGCGAAGTCCAGGGCCGCCGCTTTCAAACGCTCCGGATCGGTCCCCGACGGCATCGAGAGGATCATCGAAATGGACGTCGCACCTTTTCGCCTGGCGTCCCCGTCCATCTCGAAGTTGTGCCAATCCTTCGCGAGGATCTGCATGTCGCGTCCGTCATGCAGCACGACGCCCTCACTGGTTTCAAGCCCGAGTTCCTCGTCGGACCCGTGTCCCAGGCGGCTGATGTAAGCGAAGTTGGCAAGGACATGTCCGCCGCCATGCTGGCGCCCCGTGATCCGCACCATGACCTCGGGGACGCAACGCGATGTGCGATCCGCAGCCATGATCACCTGGCCGCTCATCCGGGCCTGCGGTCCGCCCCCGAAAGCATGTTTCGCCTGCGCACTGGGACGCGACGTGGTCGGCGAGGATGCGGCCTTCGGGAACATCGACGCGACGGCAAGGCCGAGCATCGTGCCCCCGATTTTCGGGCCCTTCGCGTTGCCACCTCCAGTCCCAAGGCGATATTTCTTGGGCGGCGCGAAGACGCCCGCCATGGAGTCCATCGTTCCGGAAGAGAAGCGGAAGCTCACGCTGCTGAACCTCGGTAGGTTTCGGTCCAGTACCCGACCTCTGCCCCGATCGCGGCCGAGAGCGCCAGCCGGGTCGTAAACAGCAGCGTCTTCAACTCCTCACATTTTTCGATCAAGGGACCGGCGATGCGGGCGATGTCGAGCGAGCTTTCAGGCTGGTTGGCGGCGTTCATCGCATGGACTGCCTGATTGATGTTTCGGCCGATCAGAAGCACCTGCTTGCGCAATTTGACGATCTCATCTTGCGTGACAGGAGCCAGTCTCAGCACGCCCGCCTTGTCCCAGAGCTGCCAGCGAAGCGTGCGTTTGACCCACTCGTTTCGCGTCATCCTCATTGGCGCAGACACGATGTCGATACCTTCGATCTCGCTCCGATCGAGGCGGACGGTGACGCGAATGAGATCGTCGGGATCCCCCCTACCCTGAATCGGCATCACCGGAATGTTATCGTTCTCCGGAGCCAGCACAGCATGGCCAGTACGCTTGCCATCCAGCGACTCCGGGTCTGCCCATTCGCCGCAGCAACGCGGTCGATCTCGGCGACCAAATCGTCCTTCAATCGTAGGCCTACGTTCATCTTAAAAGCCCCGTGCAGCGGCGCCCCACAAGCCAATGTTAAACATTGGTGCCGTGAGGCATATCCTGCCATCCCTAGTAATTGCCGATCCTCATGAAACAACGACCCCTTTGGAGCTAAATCACTCCAAACGCGGAGGTGATAAATGATTGACTGTGTGCTTGCCACAAGTAGCCTTCGGTCTTGTGGTCCCGGCGCAAGGCATTTGCACGATCAGTCATAACTCCCTGCCATCTCCTGCACTGCCCGCAACATGGTAAGTTGCTCTCTATTGGAACCGGATTCGAAGAATGGCCCGATCAAGAAACGTCGTCGATCTCGCAACAATCGAGGCTCGGCGGGAAGCTCTAAAAGCGGAACTCGCTCATCTGGACGAACAGGCAAAGGCGGCGGAGCAGACGGCTCGGGACGCTGGTCGTCCGGTTCTTGCCGCAGCGCTCGAGCGGGTTAAAATCGCAGCGATCGACAAAGCAGATGCCCGGGCGATCGCGACGGCAATCTCGAATCACGGCGGCAAAGCGGTGGCCACCCAACTTGCGTCGCTCGTCTAGGATTATCTTCAGCTTCGCTCGAAGATAGCCTGTCTACCAAGCCATAAAATGGTCGCGTCGATCGGCAATTGCGCCGAGCGACCGTCATTCCCGGGCGTCCAAACCACTCGTCGCATTCCCACTCTCGGTTGTCTCGCTCCACCTTCGTTTTTGGAAAAGCTGGCATCTGGCGCCGGTCCGTTACCACATTGCGCTGGACGCCTGCATGCGCGAGGAGAACGATAGAAGAACTTAGCGCCATCCCAATCGTGCTTGGCAGCGTCCACCAGCAGCGGAGACATCCGGTTTGAGTTCGGCGACCGTCATCGGCATCCCCACCGACGAGAAGGTGTTCGAGAGCAATTGCGTGCCTCTGTTCGCAGGCATCATTAACGATCCGAACGTCAAGCTGTTGGGTACGCGTGGCAAGAAGCAATTTGGGCTGGACCTGATCGGGCGGCGCGATCGGGATCCTGCCCAGCCGGTGGGAATTCAGTGCAAGCTTATCACCCGCGGCGCAAAGCTGAGCGAGAAGATCGTTCGCGCCGAGGTGACGCAAGCACTCGCGATCGTCCCGCCGCTGACCGAATTCTATGTCGTCACGACCGCGACCGACGAACCGGCGCTGGATCTTCTCGCGATCACGCTGAGCCAGGAGCAGGCCGGCGTAGGGCGCAGGATTGATATCCAGGTGTGGGGATGGGACACGCTGCAGGATAAGATCCGCGCCGACCCCCGCGCACTGGTCGCCTTCGACCCGGAGTACAGCGCGTCGACGAACAAGCTGTTGGCGCTCGGCAACGAGAGCGTCCAGGGCCAGTCGCAGCTCTACGCACAGAACGAACGCCTCTTCCAGCACATGGAAGCGATCAGTGCGATCATCGCTGTGGGGCCGGTCGATACGGCGCGAAGCGCATTCGAGCAGCATCTCGATCTTCAGGTCGATCAATATCGCGACCTGATGAACGCGGGGAAGTCGCGGACCGCGCTCACACTGCTCGAAATGCTCGATGGAACCCTGGACGCGACGCGTTCGGCCGCGATCCGGGCGCGGGTCAAGGCGAACATCGCCCATGCACGCCTGCGGCTCGGTGACGAGGCACGCGGTGCCGACCTGCTCGCCGAGGCCTATGCGCTCAACCCGGCGGATCCGAAGGTGCGCGCAAACTATATTCTCGCACTCTCGCTGCAGGGAAAACTCGAGGAAGCATGGCAGTTCGCCGAACAGGTGCTGCGCGACGATCCGACCAATTCCGGCGCGGCAGGGCTCGCGTTCCAGGTCGCATCCATGTCGAACGAAACGCGTGACCCGCTCGCAATCGTGCCCGCCGCACTCCTCGACGATCTCAATGTCAGCATCCATCGCATCAGCTATCTGCGTGCCAAAGATGCGCCAGACAACTGGTGGCCGCTCGCGGCAGAGACGCTGGTGCGCTTCCCAGACGACGGAACCGCGATGCGCATGGCGGGGGACGCGCTCATCGATGAGGCGCTGAGCGACCGTTCGCGAGAGCGTCGCAGCTTTCTGGCAGAGGGACGGCGCAGCAAGCTGATAGCGGGTGCCGCGCTGTTGCAGCGGCACTGGGATACCGTCCGTCTGTACGAGAACGCGACCGACCCGAATTGGATCATGGTCTCCTACAATCTGGTAACCGCCTACCGCGCGCTCGGCGAGTTCGATCGCGCCAAGGCCACGTCCGATCAGATGCTCGCGCTTGGCAGCACCGATCCTGAGACCTTTCTCACGGCCGCATGGGTGGCGATCGATCAGGATGCGTTTGCCGAGGCCGTACGCCTGCTGCGCAGCGGTCCGTGGACTGCTGCGGCGACGCTGCCGCTGCTCGTCGCCCTCTCCAACCAGAACGAATGGTCGGACGTCCTCAAGACCGCGACGCCTGAGCGTCGCACAACGCTCGCGCCGCCGGATCGCCAGCTGTTCGATACGCTTCTCTTTCGCGCCCGGCACGCCGCCGAACCAGCCTTCGATCTTGCAGAAGCGGTCGATCGGTTGCTCGAGGCATGGCCGCTCGGCGTCTCGGCGCACATCGCGGTCGCCGATATCTACCGACGCGACAAGCAGGAGGACGCCACTCGGGTCGCCGCGAAGGCGAAGGCACTGATCACCGACCAGGCAAGCTATTCCGACCGGGTCATGTTCGCTCAGCTCTCGCTGTTTCGCAAAGCCTGGGACGACGTCATCGCAGTGCTAGACGGGCACGTGCGGTTGGACCAGCCATCGGACGAACTCGGATGGTTGTCCCTGGCTTTTGCTAATGCAGGCCTGCGCCCGAGAACTGCGCAGTTCTTCAA
Source organism: Sphingomonas sp. Leaf37 (assembly GCF_920939475.1). Lineage (NCBI taxonomy): Bacteria > Pseudomonadati > Pseudomonadota > Alphaproteobacteria > Sphingomonadales > Sphingomonadaceae > Sphingomonas > Sphingomonas sp. Leaf37. Next base: position 94,648 of record NZ_CAKLAX010000005.1, read on the forward strand.
ATCGCTCGGGGCCAGCGTCATCGCTCAGTCTCGCTTCTCCCGCCTGGCAGGCGCGGCTGAACACCACCGTGGAGATCTGAGCGCAGCCGAGCGGTACCTGCGTACCGCGATCACAGCGGATCCAACCGACCTTCGCGCCCTGCTGCTGCTCGCCAATACACTCGTGCGCGCCAATCGCGAACCGGACGCGATCGATCTCATACGGCAGATCGACGACGATGCGGTGACGGGCTCGCCGGACGACATGATGCGCCTCGCCCACCATCACCGCCGCAACGGCGACGTCGAGCGCGCGCTTCGTTTGGGGTACACGGTCGCTGCCGGTCACCGCCAGGTCGAGGAGGTGATGGCGTCCTATCCCGGGCTGATCTTCCTCGACGAAGCGTTGCCCGCCCCGATTGGGCGTGCCGGCCCCGCTCAGCCGGATTTTTGGTTCGAACTCGAGGGTCTCGATGGAACGCGCGACGCCGCCGGCGTCATTGATGCCACGCTGATCGAGGGGGTCGACAGCTATGCGCCCGACCATCCGCTCGCTGCCGCGCTCAATGGCATGCAGGTCGGCGACGAGTTCGTCATGACCGCCGAGATCGGAACCGATCGTCGATATCGGGTTCGGCAGCTCAAACATAAGTACATCTGGCTGCTGCATGACATCATGGCGACCCACGCCGCGCGTTTTCCGGACGCCACCTCGTTCGTCGAGATGTCGATGAAGGAGGGCGACGTGCAGCCGGTCCTGGACTTGGTGCGGGACTATTCGAAGAAGGACGACATCGTCGTCGACACCTATGCCGACTTCCCCGTGCCGCTCGCGGCCGTGGCCGCGATGTCGCACAAGCATGTTCTCGCGCTGGCGGAGCATCTTAGTGCGAGCGGCAAGAATCTGCGGACGTGCATCGGTGCGCAGGACGAACGTGATGAGGCGATGCAGTTCGTACGGCGCGCCCGGGGCAAGGGTGCTGTGCTGGATACGCTGACGGTATGGCAGCTGCGCGAATTGGGGCATCTCGCCGCCGCCGAGACCTACTTCGGCCGGCTTTGCATCCCGCGATCGACCTTCGACGAAATCCTCGAAGTCCGCGCCAAGATCGAATCAAATCGCGGCCGCGAGTTCATGACGATGGGCTATGACGGCGACCAGGCTTGGCGCCGGGTCCATACGCTGGAGGAAACCGAGGCGCAGCTCGTGATGGTCAACGGTGTCATTGCCGACCTCGAAGCGCATTGTGAGATTTTGCCGGTAGATGGATCGGACGACACCCGGCTCGAGCAGCTGATGGGTGCCTATAGCGCTCGCAAGATCTTCGACCCGGCTCACCTTGCTAAAGCCCAAGGCCTCATCATCGTTTCCGAAGATTTGAACCTGCGCCAGTTCGCGGCGCAGCAGAAGGTGATTGGCGGTGCCTGGCTCCAGGTCGTGCTGCATGTTCTAGGTAGCGAAGGCGTGGTTTCCGAAAAGGATTATCTGATCGCGGTCGGCATGCTCGGCGCCATGCGGCACGATCATGTCTGGGTCGACGCGAAGATTCTGATCGGCATTTTGACACTGGATGATCCCCGCGCCTTCGCGCTGTACGAGGCTGCGATCCGCTTCATGGGCGGGCGGAAGGCCGAGATGCGATCGCACCTCGGCGTGACGCTCGATCTGATGCGGACCATCTGGCTGACGGCGCTACCGGACTGGGAGCGGGGCCGCGCAATCGGCAGGCTTTTGGACCAACTGGCGCGCTCGCGACCAAATGACTGGAAGGCGGTGCTTCATCTAATTGATGCGAACCTTGGCGAATTGGCGGCCGAGGGAGATATTCTCGCCGGTCGGGGCCGAGACTATCTCACCGGCTGGATAATAGGGCACTTCCACGATCTCGATGCGATTCGATCCTACGAGAAGATCATCACCGAAATCCGGACAGCACGTCCTCTACGGCGCGCGAGAAAGCGAAACGCGAGGCACCTCAAAACGACTTAGCGATAGTGTACTAGTTTAAACGAGGCTTCAGGTTGCGCTCGCTTCACGCGACCCAGCAGGATACCCCGAAGCAGTCTGACGGCGCCAGATGAGGCTGCCCCCTCCCCTGCCGGCCCACCACAGATTGCGTCGTGTTGGTGGCTGGCGATCGCCCGTGCGCCACTGCACCCGGGCGCCGCGCGTACGGTGTTTCGGGCGCCGTCGCGGTTCTGCCAAGCGAGGTATCACGCCCTATCCATTCGATCGTGGGGCCGCCTTTAACGAGGTTCTGCAGCGCGCGGGCGGTCAACCAGGATTGCGTTGCGTCGCCGCGCTAACGGCCATGCAAGGCCCCTGCCCTACCTATTGACTAGCGCCATCGATCTCGCGTTCGTAAAGCAAGAGCGCCGCATCAGCGACGACGTCGGCGAGCACGCGTTTGCGTGCCGGGTCCGCGTCACGAAGAGCATAGAGTCTCGCAGCGGTCTCGGGATCTACCCTCACGTTGATCGCGATATTGCGATTGCCGGTTACGCGTGGCGGCCGTTGGAATGTCCCGGCTTGGGGACGCTCTTGAGGCACGGGCGCCGCTACAGGCGGGGCAGCTACAGCTGGGACAGCCGGACGCGACGGAAAGCCGGCCCCGTCGCTGATCTCGCGTAGCTTGGCTGGATCCTTGTTCGGGGGCGTATCATCGAACTCCGAGAGATCGAGCCGGGACCGGGTCATGCTGCCTCCTTCACGGTACGCGCCTTACGCAGCCTTGCGATCACCGCTGCCGCATAGGCCTCGGCGTTCTCGAGCGCTGCCTTCATGTTACCGACGCCTTTGTCGTTGATGGTGCGAAGCGTTCCACCAGCGGCGAACATCGCCCGATAGGCCTCGCGATTGTAGATCATGACGGGAAGGACTGGAATTTCAGCATCGTTGAACTGCTCCGCGATGTCCTTCTGATTGTTCGAGCGCAGCGCCGGCGGGATTTGGCTGAACAGGATCGCATAATCGATCTCTGTCCTGGTACCGCGCGCCGTCTGCTTGACGAGCTTGATAGCGCGGGCAGCCTGGGTGGCATCCAGATGCGACCCCTTGCAAGGAATGATCACCAGATCGCTTTGCGCGATTGCGAACGTGACGGTCGCGGTCGCCGCGCCTTCGAGGTCAACGAGTGTGAAGCGCGCCTCCGACGCGCCCCTCTCGATCTCATCGATGATCGCGTTTTCGTCGCGGCACCCGACGACAGTTATCGCATCCGGTCGTCCCGGTAACTGGCCCCAGTCGACCAGCGGAAGGTTCGGGTCAGCATCGATCAGGCGTACGGTACCCCCCGCCTCCGCCAACTCTCCGGCGAGCAACAATGTCGCGGTGGTCTTGCCCACCCCGCCTTTCGGCGACACGAAGCTGATGACTGGCATGCTGCTCTCCCGTTGCGGCCAGGTTGCTACCATGTAGCAGCCAGCGTTCATGAAGCGGCTGTATCGCAACCTAGCAGCTAGCGTCTAGCGACTTTGACGCAATCTGACAGCGAGCCGCTTGCGGTATGATTGCGATTTGACCGCAACCAGGCCGCGATTTGGATGCGAGTTTATCGCGATCCAGTTGCAGCTTGGATGCGACAATGTTGCGGTTAGAAAGCTACATGCACGCGATCTGGTTGGTAGCAGGTTGCTGCTTGCTACCAATTAGCGATACGGATCCTTGCGATACCGCCGAGACGCGGTTGTAAAGACGCGAGGGACAGGGCCACACCGTGTATGAACATGCTACGTCATAGCTATCGGGTTGCTACCCGAACGCAATCCGCGATCATGTCGCTACAAGGTCGCTAGCTTGTTGCTACCAGGCGGCTACCAGACGAAGGAACAATTCCCCCAGTTCGCGTGTCGCCAAATCAACTGATGAATCCGCAGTGCCAAGCCACATATCGACAAGAGATTGAGACGCCGAACGCGACAAACACGATAGGCGTTCACCAAAGCGCAAAATGGCGAAATCGATCGTGAAGTACCCACGGCCCGATCTCGTTCGACACGACCTGCACCAAACCAGATATAACGACGCTCAAGACGAAGACCCAATCCTCTAATCGGGCGGCCGAAGCCGCCCGGACGATGTTCATTCCTCCCAGAGCGGCTTGAGCTTGCGGGTCCGCTTTACTGCGGGGAGGGCTGCCCGCTCGGGCATCCCGTGTGCTGCGATCTCCGCTTGGATGCTTGCAAATTCAGCGAGCCATGCCTGGGTGCGTGCGGTTTGGACGTGCATGTGAACCTCGGTCTGTTCGTTGAGACGGATGCCGACTGACGATCGGGTGGGGTCAGGGTCACAGGACCGCGCAGCGGCCGCGCGAGCGGGGCGTGGGGGTGCCGATTTTGTCGTGGCCGAAGCGCCGCGAAGGCCGCGTCAAAATTGGGGGAACCGCGCATCCTTGACGCTGGCTCCGCCCGGTCGTCACGATGGACAGAGTCGACGACAGAGCCTTTCCGACGTTGGTAGGGCAGGGGAGGCGCCGACCCACGCGACGGTCTTGCCTCCCACACGCACCAGTCACCCTTCCCGGACAACCGTCGATGTCCAGATAGCGACCGTCAGCTCGCCTCAACCAAATTCTGCGGCAAGTCGTGAGCGTTGATGCCTCGATCTTATAAGAGAGAATGCCGCCTTCATGACGGACGTTGCCACCAGCGAAGTCGATCCCGCGTTCCCGTCGCGCGCGCTCGGCTGCGCTCATCTCGGGGCGTTGAGTGGGGAGGGGGGCCTCGACTTTCGTGATCCGATCCTCTCGGCAGAACGAAGAGCCCCGGCGCCATCGCGCCGGGGCGGTACGTCATCGTTCGTCGACGCGCATGATCGTGAGGATGCGCGTGGTCTTGAAGGGATCGGTCGGATCCTCTGAGCCCGCACTAAGGTCGTGATTGTAATAGTCGATCTTCCAGTAGCAGTCGGCGCCTTCAAACCGGAACCGGCCCAGGTCGTGCTCGCCGTACGGGTCGATCGCTTCGTCGAAGGCAGCAAAGTCGCGAACCGCGCGGAGCAGCTCCGCCCGCTTGCGGAAGTTTCGGAAAAGAGTGACGTCGCCGATCAGGTCTGCGATCCCGCTGGTCATCACGACACGGTTGTTGCCCGGGGCGGTGAGATGCTCGCGCAGCCAGTCGTTGAGGCGGGCGATCTCCGCTGCGCCACCCTTGGTGTGGTTCGATTGGGGCGTTTGCTCGGCCATGATGGTCTCCTGCCATTGACCCCGACGATCGGGGCCTTTCGACAGGCGACAGGACGGCCGGGGCATAGGTTGCTCGCGCACCCATAGGGTCGCAACGGAGTGGAGAAGCCCGCTGGCGGGCTTGCGCGGGGGGGCGCCCCGGCCAGGACGTAGAAGCCCGAAATGCCGCGCGGATCGTCGACAGAGTGAGACTTCAGGTCCAGGCTGATGCTAGACGACCACGCCGATCGGGGCGTATCGTTCGACCATGGAAACGGCTGCCAACATCGTTGCCCTGTGGCCCCGCTGGATGGACAGCGTGGGCGATATGCTCAGGATGAAGGCGTTGGTCCGGATCCGTTGCTGCAAATGCGGGACGTTGATGCGGGCCGAGCTGGAAGACATCGTGGCACGCCACGGCTGTGACTATTCGCTCGTCGACAAACTGGAGCGCTGCCGGATGGTCGAGTGCGAAGGGTCTACGTTCTATCTGGCGTCGCGAACCTATGGCCGGGAATGGGTGACACTCCTGCGCGACCCGCGGCTGATGAAGGTGTTCGAGGAACTGCCGCCTGTCCGGACGGCGTGGAGCTGATTGCCCGCCTCCAGACGAGATACCGTCTCAATTTGAATTCCGCACCCAAGCGGTGGGTAGAAGGGGGCAGAAGCTCTCTGTCCAGCAGGGCTGCCGTGCTTGCGTAGCCGGGCCGGGGCGGGCTCGATGCCCGCTCCGGCGCCTTCACGGTTGACGAGCGGAGAGGGGAGGGGGGCCGAAGCCCCCCGGGAGACTCAGGCGTAAGGGTCGTACTCGTTGACGATCGTGAGCGAGCTGTCGTGATCTTCGGCGGTGATGACGCAATATTGGGTGCCGACGGCGATGACCATGGTTGCCACCATCAAGGTTCTTGCAAGGCCCATGGCGTTTTTGCGGGCGATCCAGATATCGTTGAACATGTCCGAGGCTCCTGTGAAGCCGGCGGGGTTCATCCCCGCTCGACAGGCGCCCGACAGGACGGGGAAGGGCCGCGATCACTTTTTTCGCTTGCGAAAAAAGCCGTAGCGAAGCGCCCGGACCCCTTGCGGGTTGATCGTACAAGGCCCTGAGCCGGCCCAAGGATTGCGCCTCAAGAGCGGGGTGAAGCCCGCCTGCCCGGAACGTCGTGCTCAGCGTTGGTTTGCCGGTAACGCGCCCCCTCGCAGGCGCGGTGGACACCTGCCCAGTCCGTGCCCCCTCTCCGCGCTCCAATGTCGACGGGCGCAGTGCGCTGCTCGGCGGTGCAGCCCCGGCCGGGCCAAGATGGAAGGAAGTTGCCGCTTTCTGGAAAGAAGTTTCCGCGCTGCGCGTCCGTCAGTCGATCGTCACCCGAACGGGCCGAGACCGGCTCCGGGCTCGGTGGAGCGAAGCGGAATAGAGCGACGGTCCCGGCTTCGCCGGGAGACACCAACTCGTCTCGAGACACCGACACAGGCTACCCGGCTTCATGATAAGGCTTTAGATTGAATGGCGATCCCTACCGTCCCGTATGAATTGGTAGTCGACGACGATCCGCTCATTCTCAGGCATGTATGCGACATTCCGGAGGGAGCGGGTTTTCGCTTTCACGAAGCGGGTACGGGTAAAGAGGCCAAGACCTCCTGAGCGATCATACCGACAGTGTGACGCCCTGTTTTCAGACGTGGCGATGCCCGGCGACAGCGACGGGCGCGTGCTAACCCATTACTTTGCCGAGCATTGGCCCTGGATCGAGATCGTGATCGCAAGCGGCAACGTGACGCCATGTCCGGGGGACATGCCCGGCAAAGCGACGTGCATCGGCAAGCCTTTCGACGATCGCATGCTCCAGCAACGTCTCACGGAGACGCTGCCGGACAACAAGCAACTCGAGCAGCGCAAGCACGCGGCTTAGCTGGGTCTTCGTGAACTTGTGACCTTGCGGTCCTGATTGCCGGTGAACGCGAGAAGAGGCCCGGAGCGCCAGCTCCGGGCCCGTCCTGCCCCCCTCAGAAGGGTACGTCATCCGCCTCATCGTCCTGCGCGGCGCCTTGGCGTTCCTGGCGGTTCTTGCCGTAGGAGAGGAAGGTCACTTCGTCGGCGATGATCTCGACACCGTAGCGCTCGATGTTCTGATCGTCGGTCCAGCGGGTGTAGTGGATGCGGCCCCGGACCATGACCTTCTGGCCCTTCTCGACATACTGCGCGACGGTCTTGCCGACGCCGTTGAAGCAGGTGATCCGGTGCCATTCGGTGTCCTCGACCCGGCGACCTTCGCCATCCTTCATGGTCTTGCCGTCCTGGTCGCGCTTGGGGCGCGAGGTGGCGAGGGAGAAGTTGGTGATCTTGGTGCCGCCCTGGGTGGTGCGTACTTCAGGCGTGGCGCCGACGTTGCCGGCGAGGATGACGAGGTTCTGCATTTCGAGGTTCCTTTTTTGCTCGCCGGGGGGTCCGTCCCCTCGACTGAACACCAAAAAAGACGGCTAGGACGCCCTCTCCACCGGAAGCGCGAAGACGCGCAGGGGAACCCCGATCGAAGGGGTGGTGCGGGCAGCCGTGGCACACGGCAACTCGGCCCGAATGATCGCGGGTTGGAGGGGGTGGACGGCCGGATTAGGTCGTTCAGGAAAGAGAGGGGATGGACCCCCACCGGCGGGCAAGGGACATGGAACCGTGAAGCAGGACGCCCTTGTCGCGTTGCCCGTCCGGCAGTGCCACTATGCCTTGATCCCGCTATCCGGGCGGACCTGACACCCTCCCTCGCTGGTGCTCGCGCCCTGCGCCGGTGTCTGTCGTGAAGGATGATGGTCGCGGCGTGGACCTTGGTACCGTCTTTCGCCGTCACGGCGCGCGCGCGTCGTGCGTGTCGAGATGACGATGGGGGGGGGCGTGCTGCGCAGCACCCCGCCCGGACGGCAGGAACCGAACGCGGCTGTCGTGATTCCGGCAGCGCATCCCCCCTGGCATAGAGCGGCGAAGCCGGCGCAGAGACCAACGCGGTGAGGTGGCGTGCGGCCTCAACGAGAGGCACACGGCGCGGGGCAGACTCCGGCCTCGCCCCACGGAACCGCTCCGCGTCGGAATCGCGATGCGGGCACGGTAAGCCCCCGTCAGTCGATCGTCACCCGAATGGGCCAAGATCGGCTAAGGGGCTCGGTGAAGCGAAGCGGAATAGCGCGCTGGTCGCGACACTATTGGCCCCGAACCTTCGCGAGCTTGCCCTTAGGAACCAGTCATCACCGCTCGGCTGTTCGCCCTGGGAAGCCTGCACGACCGATCATGACCTCGACAGCGCGATCCGCGTCGTCGTCATGCAGGCGGGGGCCGGAGCCGGCGACGGTGACGGTGACGGTGACGAAAAGCCTCTTGCCGCTCGCGCGAGGAGCGCTGCGATTGTCCGTCATGACGACGTGGCAGGTATCGCCGTCAGACGAAGCGCGAAACGCGAAACGCGAAGCGACCGCAATGCGCAGCCGTCTGTTACGGGTTGGGCGAGGCATCGGTTTGCTCCCAGATGGGGTGGAAGTGAGTGGAATCTGCGGGGAGGCGGCAAAGGGCGAGGCCGCTGGCTTTGCCAGCGGCCTCGCCGAAGCTCAGGCGACCTCTCGGTCGCGCTGAGCGTTCTGAGCTGCGGGCGGGGTCCCCAGCGGACCGCGACGATCGACCACGCGAATGCCGGCCTTCTTGGCGTCGATGACCAGACGCTCGGTCACGCCGTTACCCTGGAAGGCGATGACGTAGCGGGGCTTCAGCGAGAGCATCTGCTCGTTGCGACGGAAGCCGGCACGATCACCCAGCTTGCGATCGAGACCGAAGCGGACTTGCTGGATGCCGTTTTGCTCGGCCCACGACGCCGCGATGCGCTCGATCCCCTTCATGTCGCCGCCATGGACGAGATACATGTCGCCGACACGCTCCCAAACCGCACCCAGGGTACGCAGCAGATTGTCGCCAAACGCCTTCATATCCTCATCGGTCCGGAAGGTCAGCCGTCCCCCGGCAAACACTACGGGCGTGCCCTGTGCAGTGTTGGCGTCGCGGACCCGCTCGCGCCGAGCCTGGAGGAAGGCGCGTCCGTCAACGATTGCCGACGTAACCCCGAGCGAAATTCGGTTGCCGGTCGACGGGATCCAGGAACGGCCGGTTTCGCGGATATAGTGTGCTGCTGCGGTGTCGCGCATGTGTTCGTAGCAGGTGGCGGCTTCCTCGATCTTCTTGGCAAGGTCGATCTTGTCCTCGAGGTTGGCGGTGTTGATCTCCGAACCGTCCTGCTCGGCCAGGAGGAGCCTGATCTCGTCGGTGAGACGGTCGATGATCGCGTGCTTCTTCGCCGCGGCCCGGTGGAAGAGGTTGACCAGGCCCCAGCCCATCTCCTCGATGTCGCGCTCGAGCGACGTATTCTGGAGGGTTGCGAACAGGTCGCTCCAGATGGCGGTGGTGGTCTGCTCCAGTGCTTCGGTCGAGGGCGGGCACATGCCTGAAATGTCTTCGGCTCGGGGTTCGAGGTGTCCAAGCTCCAGAGCGGAAAGTGCGGCAGCGAGGGAAGTGGTCATGGGGTCAAGCCCTTCATCTGATCGAGGCCGGCGGCCTATCCGCCGGATGCGCACCTCCTGGGCGGCCGAATGAGAGGCGCCCGCACCGACGCGAAGCGGAGGGAAGCCGCAAAAACCGGGGTGGTGCGGGCAGCCGCAAAGCGGCAACTCGGCCCGGATTTTTGCGGTTGCGGGGGTCTCGCGGCCGCCCATGTGCCGCATCCCTCTGGCGGAAGGCTGTCGGGCGTCAGGTGGCGTCGGGCGCAGACGTGACCACGCTTGCTGCTACGATTGAAGTGGGGTTCAACCCGAACGTCGCAACGTCGTCGAGAAGTGCCTGCCCCGTTGCACACAAGCGGACCATCGCCGCTGGGGTGATCCGTGGGCGCTCCATCGGCGCCGATCGCATCGACCATGATGCGGATCTGGTCGACCAGATCCTCGCTCCGGGTCGCGGCATAGCCCGCACGCCGTAGCTTGCGAGAACAGGCCCGGGACGGGCAGGACGGAGGCATCGCCGCCATCCGGGACAAAGCGCCAAGGATCGACGTCCACACCTTCAGCGACAAGCGCTGACATAAGTGGGATGCTCCGTATCGAGGCTCTTCCATCCGTCGATCGTATGCGACGCATCAACAAGCGGAGCGGCAGGCGCTGACGACATCTTCCGCCTCGACCGTGATTTCCGCACGGTAATGGGCAGGGTATTCGCTAAGGGGCCGGTGAAGGCCTTCAAAAGACCGGACTCCTGAAGGCTGGCGAAATGGGAGACCCAAGCGGTTCGGGTCATTCGTAGCGGGGACACTCGGCCGGAAAGGCGAGAAGAGGCCAGCCATGTGGACATGTGCCTCGAAGCGCCCAGCGGAGAGGACACTGCTGATCTCGCGCGCGTGATCGCCGACGTTCCAATCGCGATCGAGATGCGCCCGAACCTACAGCGCCATCGTCCATCCGTGGTCCTCGTGACCCTCGTGACCCTCGGCAAAGGTGACGCCACAGGCGGTCAGTGCCGGTTCGGTGCAGAGTTCGCCGGAATCTCAGTATGATGGTGATGGTCTTTGGCCAGCGCGTCGGACGCGCGATGAAAGTCGTCGAGCCAGCGCCCCATCGAGACGCGTTGCTCTGGGATAAGCGCGGCTTGCGCCGCCTGAAAATCAAGTAGCGCCAAGGGCGCGGTCTCGATGATGCGGTCGACTTCGGCGGGTGAGAGGAGGCCGCGTTCGCGGATGAACTCCGTGATGCTGCCGGGACGCGGTGTCGCACCGCGACGGCCAAGCACCGGCTTGCGCCACAGGCCCTCGACATTGCGAAGGCGAGGCTTGGCTCGCGCTTCCATCAATACGATGATGCGCAGCTCCTCGGTTGAAAGCTCGAGCACCTCATCGGGCTTGATGCTGCCACAGAAATAGCAGCTCGATTTGGGCGGGACGGGGAGTCCGGCGCGCGCGATGCGCGCCTCGCAGTCGGCGCGCGCCCACTCCCATTCCCGCAAGGGGTAGCGGTAGGCATAGCGAGGATCCTCGCACCCAACCGCGTGATGGTAACGCTGCGTGTCGCGTCCGGAGGCGTCGTAGCCGATCAGCTTTACCACGCGCCCGCCTGCGTCCCAGCAGCGGCGCGCGGGTTCCCATTTGGCGGTCCAGGCATCTTGCGGGGCCGCCTTCCATTTCTGGCTGCACGACCCGCCACCAAATACCACGGAGGGCAGGGTGGCGTTGGTCAGCATGTTCTCGGCGATGCCCGCATAGGGCGGCCAGTGTTTAAAGTTGCGGGGCTGATAGCGGACGATCTCGGATGGGATGCCGCGTTCCGACATCCAGGCCCGGAACACGGGGATGAACGCATAAGTCGCCGATTTTTCGGCGCCGGGATCGGCGAAGAGAACCATGTCGACGGGCTCGCCGCGTTCGGCGAGCTCGACGATCATGGCGGTGGAGTCGACGCCGGCCCCCCAGGCCGCGATGACGGGCGGGCGATCAACCATTGGTCGTATCCCGGACGATGATCGCCGCATGAACGATGCGGTAGGCGCGCTTGCGAAACGCCGGGATGCGGCAGATCGCGCGGCTTTCCGGGTCGCGGAACAGCGGCGTCTTGCCCTTGGGGTTGGCAACCACCTCGAAGCGGCTGCGGTCGCTGCCGTCGCTGAAGCGCATGGGCTCATCGAAGATGATGATCTGCCCAGGCTTCGGGGTCGGCTTGGCCCGGTCGAGCTTCTTCGCGAGCAGGTTGGCGCGGCACCGCGCGCGCCAGGCCAAGGCATATTTGCTGTCCGTAGCGGTCAGCTCGTCGAGGATCGCGGCCGGGCACTCGCTCTCGTTCGGCCCGACCGTTTCATCCATGTCCTTATAGCCGAAGGTGCATCCGTCGCGCGCGCCGGTGCTGGTCTTGGTGAGGCAGACGATGCCGAACACGATCCGTTCGGCGTCGTCGGCGAGGCGCTCGCAAGCGGCGTAATAGGTTGATCCGACCATGGCTGACGCGAGAACTGTCAGCCGATGCGTGTCACGCTGGTAGGTGAACTGGTTGTCGAGATAGGAGCGCGCGGAGGCGTGGCCGCCCATATCGCGCATGAAGAGCCAACCCATGATAAGTCTCCGATGACGTGAGGGATCAGGCGGCAGTGGCGAGGCGCGGAGCGCCCACGTCGCCAACCGTCGCGGTGAGCCGGCGCTGGAACGTGGCTGCATCCAGCAGCTCGGCGATCGGCGCGCGTTGAACGGGGCCAGCGTGTTCGCCGCCCCGGCAGCGGTTGAAGGTGATCTCGCTGTCGGGGAGGAAGCTGTGCGGCCGCACCCGGATCGAGAGGTCGGCGTGGCGCAGCTCGGTCGTGCCATCGTCCGCGATACCCCCCATGTTGCTATCGATACGGACGTCATGGGCCTCGAGGCCGATCGTCTCGGCGAGCGAAGCGAGCGCGAGGCGTGCCTGCCGATGGAAGGTCCGTTTTGCCGTAGCGTCGCCGGCGACGCTGTTGCCGGCGATGGCGAGCAGCGCGGATTCGGCGATGACGGTGCCCCGATCTTCCGCACAGCGCAGGCGCAGTTCGTTAGTGCTGGGCGCACCAAATCCGGCGACGGATGCCAGGTTGCGGATCAGCAGCAGGATCGACGCATCACGGTCGATCGGCTTGCCGGCACGCCGACAGTCGTCAACGCCCGCGTTCAGGGCATGGAGCGCAGCGGGCAGGGTGCCCAGCGCGTCAGGGGAGAGCGCTTCGTTGTGGCGGTAATGGGTGTCGTAGAGCATGACCGAACCTCCTGAACGCACACGCGCGCTCATAAGGCCGAAGGCTCCCTCTCCTCCGTGGACGGTGCCTTGGTCAGAGCATCCCTCCTACAGGGTCGGCCGAGCGGGAGGCCGCGTCATAGCCGGACTGCCAAGCCGTGCGGAGCTTGCTTCCTCGGCGGTAATGGCAACGGTCGTTGCCCATGACAAAGCAGCGCCATCCTGATTTCTCGGCTTCCCACAGCGGGTCTTCTCGCGTGGGACCGAGCAGGTCCATGAGTTCGACGCGCGTCGCGGCGTTCATGGCGGGCCTGCATGGTCGCCGAAGGCGCCGGCAGGGAGCGTCCAGCGATCCGCCAGGATCGTGAGACGCCAGACCGGATCATCGGCTTGCGCCAATTCGTCGGGATGGAGCGTCGCAGCCGGAAACGCCGTGCCACGGTCAGCGAGCTGCGTGACGGTGAGCGAGCGATGGATCGTCTTCCCGCTCGCGGCTTCGCGAGCCGCGAGCCGTCGGAAGGCGGCAGGGAAGACGAGGCGGAGCGTCGCCCATTGGTCAGGCGAGCCGAAGATGCAGGCTCGGCAGGACAGGCGGCCCCAACCCAGAACGTAGGCCGGGTGGGGACGGATCCGCGCTTGCGCGATCGCGTCCCAGATCAGGCGCTCGGTCCAGTCATGGGCCGGGCGCCAATGATCGACCGCACGCGCGAGGGTAGATGTGCGATGCGGCTCGAGCCGTCGCATAGCGCGCACGCGAGGGACTTTCTTCGGCGCGCTCGCCGGTGATGACGAGCGTGCGACCGTCAAGGAAGCGCGGCTGATTGCGGATCGCGGCCGCGAGGTCGCCGATCTTCAGCGCGGGGCTGCACCAGCGCGCGCGAAGATCGGGAGACGTCTGGGGAAAGAGCCCGCGCGTGCCGGCAGGGCCGTTGCCTCCGGCCCGGCCGACGCCGGTCGGCGTTTCGAACAGGACGGGTGCGGTCGGCGCGTCGTCGCGCGCCAGTTCGCGGGCGAAGCCGCCCTCGCGCCACGAGACGTAGAGCGCGACGCCAAAATGGTCAGCGATCGCGCGGACATAGGCGGGGGTGCACGGCCATTCCATGAAGGTCGGGCCGTGGCCATCGACATCATGGTGATGCAGCTCGATCGAGTGTGCCGGCACCCCGAGGCTGAGGAGGTGGAGCAGGGCGGCAAGGCTGTCCTTGCCGCCACTGAATGCCACGATGAAGCGCCGGTAGGCGCCGAGGTCGGGGAGGGCGGCCGGAGCGGTCATGCTGCTTCACGGATCTGTTCCTCGGGTTCGGCCGAGGCGTCGAGGCCGGTTGCGCGGAGTAGATAGCCGGCTGCCGCTTCTGCCTTCGCCGCGGCGGTCATGATTGCGCGGCTATCCTTGCGCAGCACCTTCAACCACGAGCCGATGTAGGCGGCATGGTCGTCCATATGCGACGTCGGCAGACCGAGATCGGCACCGAGCAGCGCTGAGGTCATCTCGGCGCAAAGTTCTTCGAACGCGTAGGCGTCGTCGCCGAAGCGCTTGCCGAATGTGCGATCGAGCCGGTCGGGATGGCCGGTCCAGTGGCCAGCCTCATGGGCGAGCGTCGCCGCGAAGTAGGCGCGGGTCGAGAATAGCTCGACGGGCGGCATGGTGATGCTATCGGCGGTGCGGTCGTAGAACGCGCGATCGTCGCGCATCTGGACGGTTGCCGGTAGCGCATCGAGGAAGCGCTGCGCGCGCTCGGGCAGCGCATCGGCCGGGGGCACGATGCTGACAGGGCTCGGGTAGAAGTCAGGAGACAGCCCGTCGATCTGGTCGCAATTGAACACGGCGTAGGAGCGCAGCACGCGCCGCATCTCGTCGGTCGTGTCGCCGGTGACGACGGATTCGACGCTTTTGCTGTAGGATCTGTAGAAGATCGCGATCTGCGACCGTTCGCCCTCGCGGACCTGGCCGCCAAGGGCCTGCGCCTGTTTGTACGTCATCCAAGTGCGCGAGTTGTAGCCCGCGCCCTCAGCACACAGCCACAGCCAGAAGCAGTTGATGCCCTTGTAGGGGTCGCCGGTCGCGCGCAGCGGACGGCCGCCAAGGCCGGGGCGCCACGGCTTGACCCAGGGACGTACCCCGGATTCGAGCTTGTCGATGATCGTGTTGGTGATGATGTCGGCAGGCGAGGGCTTGTCGGTGGTCTGTGCCACGATCGTTCTCCTGATTGAATTGATGCAAACCCGCTTGAGCATCCTCCCCTCTGGAAGGGCTGTGCCGGGTCACAAAAAGAGGGGCGACACTTGCGCGAAGAGTGCCGCCCCCAGGTGCCTCGAAATGTGCAAGCCGGCGTCACGCCGCTTGGCTGAAATCATCCTCTCCCTCGTGATCGATCACTGCATCGTCACCGGTGTCGAGGTCGGTATCCTCGTCCTCGTCCGGATCAGTGCCGGTCTCGTCTTCGGCGAAGCTCGAGCGCAGCAGCGTGCGTGCCGCCTTCTCTTGTCCCTCGAAGCGCATGGCTTCCGGCAACCAGGCGGTCGCCTTTTCGCGGATCTCGGCTTCGACGATGCCCTGGCCGTTACACAGCGAGGCACAGGTGCCGGCAAGGTCGCCCTTCTTGGCGTCCTTGTAGCGGCCGCGCAGGATCGGGCCGCCAATCTCCTCGAGCGCGTCGAGCATGACGGTCTTCTTGACCCGGCCGAAGAAGTTCTCGGCCGTCGGGCGCCACCAATTCTCGACCTGGATGTCGAGGAGGCGACCAAGATGGTCGTGGAAGCCGTTGCTCCGATAGCCCTCGGCAACGTTGAGCGTCGGTTCGAGAGTTCGTGCTATCGAGTATGCAACCCACGCGCCCCGGGCTTCGTCGTCGAGCGCGCGGAAGGCGTCGAAGCGGGCGGTCATGGTCGGCAGACCCGCCCAGCTCGTGTCGAGCTTCTGGCGCTGATCGTCGATCGTCTGCGACGCCAGCGATCCCTCGTCGCGGAAGGCGAAGATTGGGAAGCCCGCGGCGCTCGACTTCAGGGTCGAGTGGTTGGGGATGTGGGCCTGCTCGAACACCACGTTCTGCGCCATCAGGAAGATGGTCAGGTCGAGTGCGAGTCCCGGGTCGCTGGCGACATGGGCGGCGAGGATCTGGCGGCGCTGCGTCGCCAGTTCGTCGATCAGCGTGGCGCTGAGTTTCGGACCTTGCTCGCCGTCCCCGGCATCGCCGTCCCCGGCTGCGCCGCCCGACTCCTTGGGCGGGGCGTTTGGATCGACGACCGGCTTTTCGCTGAAAAGGCGGGTGTGGACGCGGGGTTCGCCATCGCCCCCGATATAGACGAACGTCCCGATCTGGCTTTTAAGGGCCGGATCGATCTCGTGACGGGCGTCCTCGATGGTTTCCAGCTCGCGCTCGATCGCCTCGATACGCGCGTTCGCCGCCTCGGCCTCGGCGCTGCCGTCGGGCAGTTCCCGCTCGAGCTGGTCGATCAGCGCGTCGTTCTCGGCCGACAGAACCTCGACACGCGCGGTCTCGTCCTCGGTGAGGGCGCGGGCGGGAGCGTGATACTCGTGAAGCTGGCGCTCGAGGTCGTAGGGAACGTGCGTCGCCGCGATCGGCGTGACGAACGCGAGGCCTTGGTCTCGCGCCAGTTCGGCCGCTGCGGCTTCGAGCTTCGAGGCGGCAAGCGTACCGATCAGGTCGACGTCGATCCAGTTCTCATCGCCCTCCGTGGCGAACAGGTCGCCCTCGATGCGACCGCCTGCGGCAACATAGGCTTCGCGACCGACGAAGCGGGCCTTGGCGTCGTTCGCCTTGACGGTGCCGTTGAGGATGGCGCGACGGATGTTGTCGGGGTTGTCGCCATAGTAGGACGTCTTCATCTGGGCGAATACGCGCGTCTGGCGATCGACGTCGGTGGTGACGGCGTAAGCCTGCGCAACGCCGAGCGTGATCTCGCCGGCTGCGAGCGCCTCGAAGACAGGCGGGGCCAGCTCGGCAAGGCGCACGCGCTGCTCGACGAAGCGGGTGGTCACGCCCTGACGCTTGGCGACGTCCTCGGCGGTCATGCCCTTCTGGATCAGGAAGTTGAAAGCGGTACACTCGTCGGCCGGATTCATCGGCACGCGCTGGAAGTTCTCGGCGAGGCTTGCCTCGATCGCGTTGTCGTCATCGCTCAGCACGAGCACCGGGACGGCGTGGTAGGCGGGGAGGGTGCCCTGCTCGATCAGACGTTGGAGGGCGCGCAGGCGCCGACCGCCCGCCTTTACCGTGAACGTGCCCGCCTTCTTGAGCGGGGTGACGACGAGGTTCTGCAACAGCCCCTGGGCTGCGATGTTCGCGGCGAGGGTGTCGATCCCTGCGTCACGGTTGGATTTGCGCACATTGTCCTTCGACAGCGTCAGGTTCTTGACCTTCACGGACTGGATCATCGGTCGTCTCCGTTTGGAAATGGCGCGCCGCGTCCCGCGGTCACGCGAGCCTGGTCCTCCAAGCTCACAAAGCCGAAGGCTCCCTCCCCTCCCTTTGATGACCCAGGAAGAGAGCCTCGATCGTGTCAGGCGGTGATACGGTCGATCACGGTCGCGGCAGTCGCGACGGGAATGAACATCCGTGTCTTGTGCTGGATGATCTCGGTGAAGCACCCGGCTGCCTTCAGTTCGGGCAATCGCGTGTGCGGCCAGTCGAGCAGCTCAAGGCGCTGCTGGCCTGCGACCAGGCTGCGCTTCAGCCTGTACGCACCGAGCGCGGTGATCTCGGCGGTGCCTAGGACGTGCTTGGCGGTTTCGGCCCCTGACACCGTGATGGTGGCGGCGATGCCGAAGGCGTCCGCAAGCTTGGTCACAAGCGGGGCGGGAACGATGCGGCCGAGGAAGGACTGGCCGTCATCGGTGTTGAGACGCCAGACCTGGACGTGATCGTCGGGCAGGCGATCCCAGACCGGCAAGAGCAGGCCGGTAACGAGGTAGAGCGTGTTGGTGTGGGTCTTGCCCGACATCTCCTCGACTTCGGCCTGCCACAGCGCGGAAAACTCCGCTTCGCTCGCCTCCTCCCACATCGTCTCGAGGAGAAGATCCTGTCGCATCCGCTCGGTACGCGTCGGGCGGACCAGCTCGTAGCGGCGCACGATCTCGCCATCGTCGTCGGTCAGCGAGTAGGTGCTGCACCGTATGGCGGCCTTGCCAGACTTGCAGTTGACGATGGGACGGGCGTCGTCGCCGATGATCCGCATGGCGGACGCGAGCGCGAGCGGCTTGTAGCGTTCATCGGTTTCCAACCGGAGGATCTCGGTCTCGGCGCCGCTGGTCTGGTCGCGCCGAATGACGGTGCGATCGAGGATCGTGATGCGCTCGGCGTTGATGCTCTCGACGCCAAGATCGAGCGTGCCCGCCTCCTTGGCCGCCTCGATCCGGGCCTCGATCAGCCCGAGATATTCGTCGAAGATCGCGTTCTGCATGGCGATGCGCAGCGCGAGGATGCGATTGAGCCAGCGCTGGATCGGGGGCATCTCCTCCTTGAGCCCGCCACCTTCGCCCTCCAGCTCGAGGCCGGTCAGTTTCTGAAACTCGTCCAGCGTGGTGGAGCGCAGCTTGCCATTGGCGAGCAGGCGAAACCACTGTTCGAGCGACTCCTTGGCATAGTCGCTTTCGAGGTTGTCGCGCGGGTCGAACAGGCCCTGACCGCCGGTCTGGCGCTGGCCGCGGGTGAGCGCGCCCAGGCTGTCGAGCCGGCGCGCGATCGTCGAGATGAAGCGACGCTCGCCCCGGCAGTCGGTCGATACCGGCCGGAACAGTGGTGCGGTCGCCTGGTGGGTTCGGTGCGTGCGTCCGAGCCCTTGGATGGCGGCGTCAGCACGCCAGCCCGGCTCGAGGAGGTAGTGATTGCGGCGCGACTGGTTTTCGCACGTCAGGCTCGCATGATAGCTGCGCCCGGTGCCGCCAGCGTCGGAGAAGATCAGGATCTTCTTCTGCCCCCGCATGAAGGCGTCGGTCTCGGCGAGATTGGTGCGGGGCGAGCGGCTTTCGACGCGCTGGCGACCGTGCGCGTCCATGATGACGCGCCGGCTACGCCCCGTCACCTCGGCAACCGCGTCGGTGCCGAAATGCCCGATAATGTGATCAAGCGCGGAGCCGACGACGGGCAGCGCGCAGAGCTGCTCGAGGAGGTTGTCGCGCATCTCTAGCGCCTCCCGGCTGAACACGGGGCGACCCTCCCCGTCCGACATCGGTTCGGAGCGGGTCTTGCCGGTCTCGTCGACGAAGGTCTTCATCTGGCGAACCGGGAAGGCGGCTGTGAGGTACGACATGAGAAACTCCCTCGGCGAAAGTTCGATGTCGAGATTGGCGCGTTCCTCGACGGTCAGCGCGGCCAGTGCCCGGTTGAGCATCGCCTCGGACGTCGAGACGAGCTGGATCACGACGCTCTCGCCGCGGGCGAGATCGGCGCGGATCGCGGGAACGAGCGAGGGCAGCTTCATGCCGATCAGGAGTTGGCAGAAGAACCGCTGCTTAGTGGATTCGAAGATCGACAGTGCGGCCGCCTTGGCGCCGCTGTTATAGGTGTCATTCGAGAAGCTGTCCGTCACACGGGTCGCGTCCAGGGCAGCGCGCAGGTTGCTGTGGATGATCGCCCACGCATCGGCATAGGCGTCGTACACCTCGATCTGGTCGACGGTCAGCTTGTGTTCGAGGATGTCGTACTCGACGCCGGCGAAGCTCAACGCACGCGAGACGTAGAGGCCCTGCATTTTCAGGTCGCGCGCGATCAGCTCCAGCGCGGCGATCCCGCCACGGCGCAGGGAGTCGACGAAGGTCCGGCGATCGGCGAACGCCGTGCCCGGACCCCACAGCCCGAGCCGCGTGGCATAGGCCAGATTGTTGACGTCGGATGCGCCGGTCGCGGACACGTAGAGGACGCGAGCGCGCGGGAGGAGGTTCTGGAGCCGGACGCCGGCGATGCCCTGGTCGGAGCCTTGCTTGGTGCCGAAGCTGCCTTCGCCACCTGCGACACCGGCCATCTCGTGCGCCTCGTCGAACACGATCATGCCGTCATAGTCGTCGCCGACCCATTCGAGGATCTGCTGGAGCCGGGTGCCCTTGTCACCGCGATTGGAGCGCAGCGTCGCATAAGTGAGGAACAGCACGCCTTCGGCCGCGCCTACGGGCGAGCCGAGCTTCCACTGGTTGAGATGCTGGATGTCGAGCGCGAGACCGCCGACAGCGGTCCAGTCGCGACGCGCATCTTCTAGCAGGGTCTCGGTCTTGGAGACCCAGATGTGCTTGCGGCGTCCGCGCAGCCACTGGTCGAGGATGATCGCGGCGATCTGGCGGCCCTTGCCGGCGCCGGTGCCGTCGCCGAGGAAGAAGCCGGTTCGGTACGGACGGCCATCCTCGGACGGTGCGATCGACAGACCTTCCTCAACCGGATTAAACAGGCCGGGTAGGTCACGCTCAAACGCGTCGCCGGCATAGATCAGTGTCTCGAGCTGGGCGTCGGAGAGTGTCTTCGCGTCGACGACAGCTTGGGGCAGGGTCGGGACATAGATTGGCCGCGGCGCTGTGATCGAGCCCATGGCAATCGATTCCACCAGCGCGGTTGGATGCGCCGATGCGCAGCCGATCGCGATGCGGCTCGGCCGGTAGGGCAGGTACACACCGACAGACTCGCCGGTCGGAAGTGGTTCGGCGAACACGGTGTAATCGATCAGGGTCGCGGACTGCGACCGCCCGGCATTTGCGGGTGGTGCGCTCAGGCGCGGTTTGCTCGCCAAGGCGCCAAGAAGCGAGCTGCGCCCGCTGGGGCGGATGAGAAGCGAGGCCGTGCGCGGGACGGGCGCGGACACAGGCGAAGAGGCCTTTACGGCGATCGCCGCGAGCGCATCGGCAAGCGTCGCGCAGGGGATCAGCTCGGCGGGGGTGCCGGTCGCCTTTTCCAGCACCATGATCTTCACAGGTTGGCTGGTGCCATGCTTCGCATAGGCATTCGCCGGCAATTCGAGGTGCAGGGTCAGCGTGCAACCCTCGGTCGCCTTCGCCCAGGCGCGGCTTGAGGTATCGACGCGGTCGGGCAGGATGGCGGCGCAGCGGCCTCCGGTGGCGAGACGCATCAAGGCGGCGCGAAGATGCCGGAACGCTGCCAGTGGGTCGGCGTGGCGACCGATACTGCGCGAGAAGGGAGGATTGATAAGAACGGCCGTAGGCCGAATGCTCGGAGCCAGCAGGTCGTGAATCAGCTCGGCGTCGTGCCGCGTAACCGTAACCCCGGGGAAGGCGGCGCCGAGTATCTCGGCACGAGCCGGATCGATCTCGTTCAGGACTAGGCGAGCACCGGCGCGTGAGGCGAACGCAGCGAGGAGACCAGTGCCGGCAGATGGCTCGAGCACCAGGTCCGTGGGGGCGATGCGCGCAGCGAGCGCCGCGAGGTACGCAATCGGCGCCGGTGTCGAGAATTGCTGAAGCTCGATCTGATCTTCGCTGCGAACAGTGTGGGTCGGCAGATTGGCGACCAGTTCGGTAAGCACAGCGACACAAGCGCCGGGATCGGCGGGAAGGTCTGCTTTTGCGAGGTACATGACCTCAGCGAGTTCGAGCATGTCGTAGGCGTCGCGGAGCGACCAGCGACCATCTGCAGACGAAGCGCCATAGGCTTGCTCCATGACCCACAGCAGCGTGTCGCGCTGGAGCGATCCATTCCTGGCAATGGCGTCGGCGACGGCCTTGGCGGCGGTGATTGACGGTTCGGTGAAATCGAGTTCGAGAGCTGCGGCTGAGGTGCGCATCGAGGGCTTCCTTCTTGTCGCCCGGTGCTCATCACCGGATCAACAAGCCAAAGGCTCCCTCTCCTCTGCACGCCTAGTGCCCGACGAAGCATCGCTACCGCGAAGAAATCTTCCAAAGCCAATCGGGACGCATCTGCCGCAGATAGTTGCGCAGAACGTTAGGCATATAAATATCAGGCGGCCAACGCGGCTCGACCTCCTGTCAAACGATCCTTGGGCTTCATCACGACGACCGTCTCGGGCTTCCCGACCCGTCGGCCTAGTTTATCCCGCGCAGGAACTTCCGGAACAACTTCCCGCACTTCGATTGAGTAGCTGGGCATTTTATTCTCGGCTGCGATCTTCTTCAGCTGACTTTTCAACGTGCGGAGCGGCGACGTTGAGCCGATCTTCGCACCCAGCATTTCCAGAGGCATTTCATATTCTTCATCACGACAATAGCAGTGCGCCAATTCATAAAGACGTCGTTCAATCGAGCCGAGACGAAAATAGTCGTTATGGTAGTCATAGATTCGGCTGTCACGCGAGACCGCGCGGACGAGCCAGTCACAGAGCTGGACGCGCACCGGCATGAGTTGATCGACGCCGCTCGCCGTTTCGCGAGTGGTCGCCTGCGCTTCCGCGAACCAGGAGAAGAAGCCCTTCGTCCCCACGGTGCCGGTTTTGATGTTCGTCCGAATCTGCGTGCCCTGCAAGCGACCGAGCGCTTCGATGAAGCGATCGTAATCACGCTTCGATGGGCGTCCGACTCCGGTGGCCCGGAAGAAGTCGTGTGCATTGAAGGTGAAGACGTTCTGTACTTCACCCCCGGTTCGACCAATATGCTGCACCATCAACGACAGGACGTAGATCAGGACTTCTTTATCCCACATCGTCGCGATACCGCTCGAACTGGGCTTGATCTCGATTTTGACGCCGTCCATCTCGTAGGTCATCGCCTCCATCTGAGGCCGCTTCGCTAACGAGAAGAGTGGAAAGTCCATGATACTCTGCTCGCCACGGACTTTGCCATGCAGCGGGCTGTCGAGATAGTCGAACAGCTTACCCTGGGTGAGAGCGACTTCTCGCGAATCCATCGTCGGGGCTCCCACCAGCTTCACTTAGCAAAGCCGCTTATAGCGGATCGACCGCAAACCTGCAGTCGGATAAGCGACCGCGTTATCGATAGCACGAGGATTTGGAGCGATTTAGCTAGTAAATCGGGGTGTGTTTCACATTTCGGTAGGTGCGGGCCACCGCAAACCCGGTCCGGACTCGTGCTATCGGTAACGCCGTGAAAGCCGTTCGAAGACCAGGTGTGCAGTACGAGCTCCAAGCCTCTGAAAGGATGACGAGATCCCGTCATCGTAGTCCGGCTCCCCGGGAAACCATCCGCGACATCAGGCTCCCGATCGGCGTCGCATCGGTCCCATCGGACATCCCCCGCATCGCGACCGCGCGGCTCGTGTCCTTGAGGCCGTGGAGCGTCCGCCCAAGGTTCAATTCGCCCTTGTCAGCTTTGCTGCTCATTCCGCGAAGATACGCGCCGGGCCGCTGAACCTCGCCGCGCCGGTATTTCTGGATGGTGGCGATGACGGAGGCAGCCGCACCTCGCTGGCCCATGATGCGACAGGCTTCCTTAAACGCGTGATTGCTGACCCCCGACTGGCCCGCAAGCCGCTCCGCGATGGCGACCATCTCGCCCCACGATCGATCGCGGTAGGGTAGACCGGAACAGAGCTCCGGCGCGATGGACATCATGAATTCCGGATCGACACCGTGTTTCTCCAGATCGTCGTCGACTGCAGTTTGAGGTTGAGAGGGGAGGGCGTTCCCATTTCCACTACTCCTTTCCGCCAAGCCGCTACGGGTATCTGCTTTAGCAGATTGGAGTTCGCTTGTAGTTGTAGAGTGGATGTCATCAGATCCATCCCAGCATGAACTATCATCCTGATCGCTACCGGTATTGGGAACGGCAATCTTAGCCGTAACAGCCCCGGCAAGACGACGCGCACGCTCTTCGATCTGCTCCACGCAGGCCGTCAGAAGGCCAGCATCGCGGACGCAACGCATCTGGTCGGTGGCCATCAACGCCAACGCGAGATCGTCACCCGCCTTCAAATCATGAAGATCGGCGTCGAATGCCGTTTGGGCCAGAGCCCTGATATTCCTGCGGGCAGCAGCAAGACGCTTGCGGAGTACTGTAAGTGCAGCGTCCTCTGCGGCTCCCTTGGCCGCACGCACAGCAAATTCTTGAAGCCTGGTGCCGATCGGAGCGAGGACGATGCCGTAGGCCCATGTGATGAAGCCATCGGCCCCGCGGCGTCCACCACGATGACCGTTCGGACTATCCCGAAAGCTGATCAGGCCGAAGGCCTGTGCCTGATTCAAGAGCTTCTGAACCTGTCGGACGGTTACGCCCAGCTTTTGCGCGAGCAGGTCGTTCGACGGCCAAACGACGGGGATTTGTCCACCCTGCCAGTCCTGCGGCTTCGTCCAGGCAAACAGGAGATCGATGACGGAGACCACGCGCAGGGGGACGCCCATATAAGGAGCCGCGCGTTTGAGCGCCGCAAGCGCGTTGGAAGGTGCCATTCCGGTCTCGAGCCCGCAGAATTCATCGACAAGCTTCGTTGCCTTGGCGGCATGCTCGTCAAACCGGCGAAGTCCCCGGCCAGGGCTTTGGGCAGCAGCCATTGTTCGTTCTCCCTGGGAGGGGAGCCCGTGCAGACAAAGCAACACCGTGGCGCCACGGTCGGCGCGTGGGGGTAGCAATATGAAAGGGAGCCAGCTAAGTGAGGGTTCTCACATCCGCCCTAGCAGGCGTCCCGAAAAGCCCGGCTTATTGTCGGGTTTTCATATCCGCACAGCGTCCCCTTGATCGTTGTGGCGCCCGCCCGGGTGGACGGCGGCGGTCAGCGTTGAGCCGATCCACAGCATCGATTGTTAAGCATCACCGGCGGGTCGGTCGTGCGCGTTGAATCGTGCTATCGGTAACGAAGCGGGCGTTATTCACGTGCTATCGGTAACGAAGCGTCGATCTTCGCTCGTGCTATCGATAACGCCGTGCCACCGAGACACGTGCTATCGATAACGCCGTCGCGCTCTCGCTCGTGCTTTCGGTAACGGCGTGAGAATCGGGCGATTCGGCAGCTTCAGGTGACATGTAGCGCAGAAGAAGAGCGTCCTCCTCAGCGCCGCGCCGCGCCACGCCGGGTAGGCGTGGCGGGGAATGGCAGTTGAGTCGGCGAGGAATTGCAAGTTCAGGCTCGAAATTGGCTGACGCCGTCTGTCCAAGCGGTAGATCGAACGGGACTTTTCTGGGCGTTCGATATGTCACTCGTGACAAAAAAAACGGAGTCTAGAGCCCCATAGAAATCGTCAGCCCAATCTCCGATCCTGTATTCGGAACTCGGCGATCTGAAGATCGAGCCACCGCTCCGAAGCAGCAAGAAGGGGAGTAAGCGTGCCGACGATCAGGCGGCGTCCGTCATCGGGATCCGTTTGTCTGACTATGTATCCAAGCGCCTCGAGATGCTCGATATGGCGCAGGGCAGTGGTCGTCGAGCCTCCGCTTAGCTTACATAGCTGGGACACAGCGATGCGACGGTGTTCACACGTAGCCACGTACAGCTCCAAGATCATGTCCCAGCTCGGATCGTAGAAGCGAATCCCGCTAAAGTGGCTCTTCCGTCGACGCCGGCCGGCTAACACTGCCCTGGCTTCTGCAAGCCTGCGGCCGGAAGGCTCTCTCGCGTCCAGCGGCATTGATAGCAAAGTGTCCTCGATCGCCTTGCGTGGAAGCCGGATGACGACGTCGATCAGGTCGTCTCCTTCAGGTGCTGCACCCATAATCGTCTTGATCCATTTCGAAGGTAGGGCTCGGCGTCGCGGGGTAGCCGGAATGTGCCGAGCGCAAGGGCTCCGAGCGCGAGGTAGGCGTATAACCCGAGCCCTGTATGGTAGGCAAAGAGCGGCACCCGTGGCAGCAGGGCGCCGAAGACGCTCATGAAGAGGTTTGCGACCGCAAAACCTGCCGCCCAGATCGGCCAGAAGCGGATCGTCGTTACGCTCAGCCAGAAGAAGCCAGCGGCGACTGCCACATCAATGACCAGGATCGATACCTCACCCGGAGCCCAGCCTTCTTTCGCCGCGATCAATCGAATAGCGGTAGTCGTGGCGACCCCCCCCATGTTGATGAGCGCGCCCAATCGTTCAGGCTTTCCCCCTCGGAGGGCGGCAAAGAGTAGCACCCCGACCATGACGACGTTGAAGATGACCGCGAGAATTATCTCGGCGCTCATAGGATTTCTCCCGGCCCGCCCGCCGTTACCCTTGCGGTGACATAACCTCGGCAATATACGGAGACTCGATCTCCTCGCTCGAAGCAGATGAAGGCTTTGGCAAATTCTCGCCCCAGTTCGTCTCCGTCAGGCCCAGTTGGCGTCCGACCTTCTCGACAAACAGATGCGCTCGCATTGCCATCTGATCCTGACCATCGACAAGGGCCGACAGCGCCGCGACCGTCGCCTTCACTGTGCTCTGGGTCATCGCGGCGGATAGGCTGTGAGCCTCCGTCGCCTCCAGCGTGGTCAGCAGAAATTGCGCCGTATCGCGTGTGGCTAGATTGATTGATCGTTCCGCTCTGCGCAGTTCGTCCGCGATGATCCGGCTTGTGTTCGAAAGTGACTGCATAAGGCCTCCTTGGGCACTGAGCGCCCATCACAGTGGTTTCAGCCCGAGCACGAGGAGCAGCGTTACAATCGCCATGCCGGCCGCAGTCAGGCCCAAGGGAGTCACGATCGAGATGATCGCGGTCCAAAAGGCAACCTGCTTCCAGGTGAGCATATTCGCTGCCGCCCCAGCGGTCGGCAACGGGAGGGGAAGCGGGAAAGTTGGTGGCGCGGAAGGTAGGTCGTTTGCAGGGGGTAAAGGCTCTACCCCTCCGTCATAATCCGCCAAGAGCCGCGCGGCATCAAAACGGGTCGACACACCGAGAACATTGTTGGCCTTTAACAGCTGCTTATCGACCGCCCGGTGGCTGCTACCCGTAACCGCTGCGATCTCCTTCGAGTTGCGGTTCTGAAGCACAAGGCGGAGATAAGACAGCTGACGATCGGTCAGGAGGGCAATGCGGTCCGATGCGCTACCATCTGAAGTAGCAATTGCGGGCGTCTGTTCGACATGGCGTGATGCCGGTTCATTGGTCAGCATGCTCTCGATATCACCCGAAACTAGGACTGATTCGGCTCCATATAACGGATAACTGCGGACGGGACCCTCGATGACGCACATCACGCACGAGTTCTGGCGTCGCGCAAACACACCACACTCGTCGCGTTCGGACGGCCGCGCCGCGTGACCGGATGCTCACTCTCAAGGCAGGCCGAACTCAAACGCACCTCAGCGATCGGCTACGAAAGCGACTTCGCAGGATAGTCCTAGTGAACGGACGGGAATTCGCTGACGGTCGTTGTAATCTCGTGCAAACGAGACGCCCAAAATGAAAGGATCTGCCCCTCGGCAGGACGATCTTCGGCCGTATGGGCGGCGAATTCGGACAGGGTGCGGGCGAGTTCGGTGCCCGTAATTACGCGTTCGCGTTCCAATATCGTGGCCAGAAGTGCCAGCCAGTCGCCATGTGCCTGAACCAGCGCTTCAATCTGAAGGTTAGCCGAACCGCTGCCGGACGAACCCTGTGGAGGGCTTTGGCGCCAGCATATCCTCGTAAACAAGCTTTTGATCAAGGACATGGCGCGCGTTCCATCAATCGCCCGTAGCCGGGACGGTTGAACACGCGGGAACACTGGTAACCGCGCCCCACGTATTCCCCGCACCGACGAACGGTAGCAAGGTCTTGTATTTCGCGGGCCGCCCGACGGAAGTCGGGGACCCAGCATTCGACCGCACTTGCGGGCCAAGGATGGTGTTCAAGCCATGCCCAAGCCACACCGCTATGGCACAAGGCGCAGATGAAAACACGCTGTCATTGTAGAGCCGAGCACACCGGAGGCCGGCGTGGCGCTCATTGCCGAATTGAAATCCTGCATGGCGGACGGGGCGTGCACGCCGCTCGATAATAGAAAGGGAGATTGCTCCCGCTGATCAACGTGTCGGTCGCCATGCTCAACCCGCACCTCCGTACACGTGTAAGAGAGCTCGTTTCATGCAGAGCAAGGAATTCTTACGGACCGACCCAAGAAAGAGCGATGGCCGCCCAAGGGCGGCCACAGGATTGGCTGCCCGGAGAACCGAGACAGCGCTTAGCGTTCCTGTGACGGCAGATCTTGTGGAACGTTCAATATGTCAAAGTCATGTTTGTTCGTGGACCTTTCCGCCGACTGATTGACCGGCCTCAATGTCCTCATCGATCCTGCCGAGGGCAAGGACGACCCCTTGATTCGAAGGCGTCGAGTGGGCGTCAAGCACCGGGGAATCGGCAGCGCAGCCGCATCCAGATCAGTTTCGGCCGCCAGGAGGACTGGCGTTGCGTCGTTACCCACCATGACCACTTCCCTACGATCTTCGTCTCCGCCGTCACCCCGGGCGGGCGTCATCATCTTGGATATGATCGATAATCTTAACTTCAAGCAATCAATACCACGTCAAAACAACCAGTTAAGACTGCATGAGAAAGAACTTCGTCGTTCTGCTGTGTTGGACAGATGGCTAATGTGGTGCTTACCAAGCTGCATGGTAAAATAAAATCAGCAGTCGCGATAAATATGTCGAGAATCGACTTGCTAATTTATTTGCCGAGGAGCAGCATCAGAATAACAGCTGTGGAACGGCTGACCGGAGAATATTATGGACACATTGTCTAGAGCAATGGTGATTATGCTCCTTGCGTCATCTTCTGAATTCGCGCTTGCCTCCGAGACAGCAACGTATACGTACGATGCCAAAGGTCGGCTCGTGAAAGTCGTGAAGTTAGGATCGGTAAATAACGGAGTTACTACCGATTACAACCATGACAAGGCAGACAATCGCATCAACGTAAAGGTCAGCGGTTCGCCGAATACGGCTCCGCCACAGTAGCGGCATCAACACCTTTCTCGGACTGACGAAGCGACAGTCCTATCGGCTGATACTTTGCGCCCGGCCGCGTGATTAAGCGCAGGAAACTCTGCGACTGCTGAATATTCGGTACCGGCATCTTATCGGGAGGCAATCGATGTTGATTGAAAGAAAGCGCCGTGGTCTTCGGCGGTCCATTCTCTGCATTTCGACCATATTGGCGGGGAGCGCGACATTTCCGGCATTTGCCCAATCGAATAGCGATCTGCCTCCAGCTACTCCGGTGGTAGACGTTAACAGCGTTGATGTGGCGTCTGGGCGATATATCAATCGATCGAAAGGCATCGCATTCGGCGATGTAAGCTTCAGCAATGTCTGGAACGGCACTGTAGAGGAAACAACATTTACTAATTTGGTTCGTACAAATACCTTCAATGCATTTGTCTTCATAGATGGTAATTCTTACCGGTTTGTAAATTATGGCCAATCTGGTGGAGACATCACTTACACTCCACTCGTTCCGGACGGGTCGACGCTGACGAGGTTTGCCGATGGCCAGGTGAAGTACACGAATACGGACGGTACTCGATACGAGTTCACCCCGGTGCTCGCCGGAACTAGGGGCATGACGCAAAGTGGGTCTGCTGCCGACGGATCGACCGCGCGATTGGAGAAGATAGTTCGCGCAAATGGCCAGTCTCAGGTCGCTCATTATAGAGTCGCCGTTCTTGAGCAGAACTGTACCGGCGGGGGACGCTTCGGACTGGATAATCCCAATTGTCAACGAACTACCTACCAGCGGGTGCAATCGTTCACGACAAATACGGGAGCTATGCTGAAGGCTATCTATGCCTCGAATAGCCCCGGTTCCGAATTCAACAAGCTGGTCGGGGTGAAAGCGATTAATCTTGGCGAGGATTATTGTGATCCGAACGCCGACAGCTGCTCCAACCTGACCAAGGGTTGGCCCGAATTGCAGGTGATGCAGTCCACCGACGCAAACGGCGTGGTTCACAAAATCTTCCAATCGCCAAATTCCAGTTACCAGGCGACGGTCACCGGCGCAGGCGTATCGAGTATCAACCTGGACGGAGCCGGTAATCCCAATATTCAGATCGGCAAGTACCCCGACAATCGGGTCCACACGCTCACGATCAATGGCAAGACGTCCGCTTACACGTATGCCTTGTCAGGAGCGAACGAGGCGGTCACCGTTACCAATGCCGACGGTAAATCGACGACTTACAACATCGCTCACACCGGCGACAACGTTACCCGCCTAGATTCCAAGACCAATGGCCTCGGTAACACAACAACCTATGCCTATGATTCGTCTGGCCGACTTTATCGAACTGCCTATCCCGAAGGCAATGCGACCACGCTGTCCTTCGATCCTGTTGGCCGAGTAGTCGAGACACGATCCTCGGCCAAACCCGGCAGTGGCGCTGCGGATGTCGTCACAAACGCGGGCTATGTCACCAACTGCACGGTCGAAAGTCTGAAATATTGTCTGAAACCACTTTGGACCGGTGATGCGCGCGGCAATCGTACCGACTACACCTACAGCGCCGATCATGCCGAAGCCACAAAGGTCGAACTCCCGGCACCATCTGGCGGGCAGGCGCGGCCAACGATCGACTATGGCTACACAGCCCTCTACGCGAAGATCAAGGACACGAGCGGCAATCTGGTCAACGCGGACTCGCCCGTTTGGAAGCTGACATCGGTACGTCAATGTGGTGTTGCGGCAACATGTTATGGCTCATCAGCGGAGACGCTGACCGAAATTCAGTATGCCGTCGCCGCCGGCGGCATTAACCTGCTGCCCACCCAAGTCACCGTGCGTGCTGGTGATAATTCGGTCTCCTCGACGCAGACCTATGGTTACGATGCCTTCGACAACGTCGTATCGGTCGATGGACCGTTGCCCGGTAGTGACGACACACGCCATTTCCAATGGAATTCTGACAGGCGGTTGACCGGTAGCATCGACGTGGATCCGGACGGTGGCGGGCCTCTGCCACGGCGGGCGGCGCGCTACACCTACACGGTGGGCAAGCTGACGCAGACGGAGTCGGGCACAGTGACCTCGACGGGGGTGAATGCCTTCGACAGCTTCGTGGTCGCGCAGACGAAGGCGACGGATTACGACGCCTGGGATTATCTGGTGAAGGATACCGTAAGCGCTGGCGGCGTCATACGGGCGGTGACGCAATACGACTATGACGATCTCGGCCGGCCCGAATGCGTCGCAGTACGCATGAACCCCAGCGCGTTCAGCTGGCTGCCAGGCTCGGCCTGCGATCTCGGCACTTCGGCGAGTTTCGGCCCCGATCGGATTACGCGCCAGCAATATGATGCGGCGGACCAGCCAACGATTGTCGAGCGCGGTTACAAGACTGCCGATGTGTCGACGGAAACGACGGCCTATACGCCCAACGGCGCAACTTCGAGCGTAACGGATGGCGAGAACAATCGTACAGCGTACGAATATGACGGGTTCGATCGGCTAACCGTGACGCGGTACCCGGTAGCGCAAAAGGGGGCCGGCGCGGCTTCGGGCGGCGATTACGAGCAACTGGCCTATGACGCGGCAGACAATGTCACCAGCCGGCGCCTGCGCGACGGACAGGTTCTGAGCTACGGCTATGACAATCTTGGGCGCCGGGTGTATGACGACAACCCGAACAGCAATGTCGCGGAGGTGGACGTCAGCTACACCTATGACCTGCTTGGTCGCCTGACCCGGGCGCAGGACCAGAACGGCTGGTACAACGCTTTCGGCTATGACGCGTTGGGACGGACGGTGTCGCAGTCGAGCAACCTGTCGTCGAACGCTCTGCAATATGATGCCGCCGGGCGGATGACGCGCGAGACATGGGGCGACGGGTTCTTCGTCACCTATGACTATCTCAACACCGGTGCGATGACGGCGGTACGCGAGAACGGCGGCTTTGCGCTGGCGAGTTTCGGCTATGATACGCTGGGACGACGGACGAGCCTGACACGCGGCAACGGTACGACGACGAGCTACCATCACGACGGCGCGCTGGCGCTCGACCAACTGACGCAGGATCTCGCCGGCGGCAGCGCCGATGTCAGCTATGGCTTCAGTTACAATCCGGCGGGGCAGATCGCAACGCGCAGCGTATCAAACGACGGTTACGTTTTCACCGGTCACTACAACGTCGATCGACCCTATACCGCTAACGGGCTCAACCAGTATACCCAGTCCGGTCCGGTGATCCCGACCTATGACGCCCGTGGTAATGTGACCTCGGCGGGCAACGGTTCGAGCTTCGGCTACAACACGCGCAATGCACTGACCTGGGGGAATGGCCAGTTCTTCTATCATAACCCGATGGGGCTGCTGACGATCAAGCCTGGAAGCAACCTCGACTATGTCGGTACGCGGGCAGTGTCGGAGATCAACGGCGGCATCCAGCGGCGCTATGTTTACGGCCCGGGCGATAACGAGCCATTGGTCTGGTACGAAGGTGCGAGTACGAACGACCGTCGTTATCTCCATGCGGACGAGCGCGGTTCCATAGTCTCACTGAGCGATAACGCGGGCAACGCGATTCGGATCAACACCTACGACGAGTACGGCATCCCCGGCACCAACAATCTCGGTCTGTTCCAGTACACCGGGCAGAAGTGGCTGCCCGAGATCGGCATGTACGACTACAAGGCGCGGGTGTACTCACCGACGCTCGGCCGCTTCATGCAGACCGATCCGATTGGATACGCGGATGGCGTGAACTGGTATAACTATGTCGGCAGTGACCCGATCAACAAGGTTGATCCAACTGGATTAAGACAGTTCTGTTTTATTATTCCATTTACTTGGTCTTTCGCTGACTATATTATACCTGACAGTAGGCGATCATGCGTCGAAATACCGGATTACCAATCTCCATTTGCAAATAACGGTGGTTTTACCGGGGGATGGGGCTTGGGAACAGGGGGCGGATCCAACTTTTCGTCACAACCGAGAACACGGACGCCGCAGAATGGACAGCCTCATAACTATACGATCAATCGTGATGTTCAGTGTTCGGCAGGAAGCGCTTTCAACAAGTTGAAAGCACCTGGAATGAGTGCACCAGGATCGCCCGCGGCCAGGAATGGCTTCACGCCAAGGATAACTCTCACAGGTAACAATCCAATATCGCAGAGCGTTGATCCGGGACGGATGACGATCACTAATACGACCCTTCCGACACACCAGTTTTATCCAGGGTCAGTAGTTATGCAGGTGGCTCCCTTGGAGTCTGGGTGGTCTAGAATTACGATAACAGGAACAGGGTCGGGGAATGATCCATTCTTGAATGATGTAGTAGGGCTGGCATATTTTGGCTCAGTTGCGAACGCTGTGCAAGAACTGTGCAGCCCCGTCGCATCCAGCTTGAGGTAGGATGGCGATGATAGCGCAGCGCATTAAAGAAAGCCGAGGCCTTCGCCAACTTACGATCTTAGTTTCTGTGCTATCAATTAGCTGGATTCTATCAGGATGCTCTCAAGGGCAACGACCATTCAAAATTGTTCAGCTATGCCTGCAAGATGATAGTGGCGTAAGTTCATTTTTGAGTATGTTGAGGTCGATTGCAGATCAGGAGCAAATGACATTCATAGATAATAGCTCAAGGACTCAAGCTGAGCTTGATCAAGCAAAAAAAGTTGCGGACCAGCTATCCACCAATGGCCGCGCCATTAATGTTGGTATTGAAGGGAGTGGTGGGATTGGTATGACGGCAGGAAATCTAGGTCTTACGAGATACCAAGTTGCACTAGGATTTTCGACGGGTGATAATTCCGAGAATGCTCAGGCTTTCGCTAAAAAGGTAGTGGCCCGTCTCCGGGGCAAGTGGCTGGTGCAAGAAGTACCTTCATCTCAGGGCGCTCATCCGATGAAGAACTGCCCGTGAATAAAATATCATCAACAGCTCCGACTTGTATGCCGTCACGCAAGCCGATTGCTCCGGTCCTGCCTGAAATCATCACTAATTATATGCAGTAAAGCGAAATGGCTATCATATTATCCTTTTTTCTGCTGCTCTCTCTTCTTTTATGGGGGATAGTTATCATTTTCCTCCGCAAATCGAGGATTGCAATTGCAATGCATAGTCATCCTGTTTTAGTTTGGGCATGGCTATGCCTCGGCGGCACAACGATGATAATCCTGTGGCTAACTGGTGTTATTCCATCATTCTTGAGTATGCAGTAGCAAGTATTAGGATAGATTGACATTTTAATGTAGGCAAAACACGGTTGCCGCAAAAGCAGGAGGATGACATTGTTGTCACGGCCCTCAAGAAGTGACCTGCTCCCCAGAAATCATGCCATTGGTAAGTTAGCTCGTCAGATGGAGATGAGCGATGCGGCGAAGCCGATTTACCGAGGATCAGATCATTGGCGTGCTGCGCGAGCATGAGGCCGGCGTGAAGACCGCCGAGTTGTGCCGGAAGCACGGGATCAGTGACGCTACGTTCTACAACTGGAAGGCGAAGTACGGCGGGATGACCGTGTCGGAGGCGGCGCGGTTGCGGGCTCTCGAGAACGAGAACCGCCGGCTGAAGAAGCTGCTGGCGGAATCGATGCTGGACGTGTCGGCGCTGAAGGATCTGCTGGGAAAAAACTGACCCGGTCTGCGGAGCGCTACGCTGCGGTGGAGAAGCTGATGGCCGATCATGGCTTCTCCGAGCGTCGCGCCTGCAGGCTGATCGGGGTCAACCGGTCGGCATGGCAATATGAGCCGCTTCGCGGGCAGGACGATGCTGTCCGCGTGCGGATGCGCGAGATCGCGAACGAGCGACGCCGGTTCGGCTATCGACGGCTGGCGATCCTGCTCAAGCGTGAGGGCAATGGCATGAACCTGAAGAAGGTCTATCGGCTATATCGGGAGGAGCGACTGACGGTGCGCAAGCGTGGCGGCCGCAAGCGCGCGCTGGGCACACGGGCGCCGATGGCGATCCCGCGGGAACCCAACCAGCGCTGGTCGCTCGACTTCGTATCAGATGCACTGGCCTGCGGCCGGCGGTTCCGTATGCTGAACGTCATCGACGATTACAGCCGGGAGTGCCTGGCGTGCATCGTCGATACCTCGCTGTCGGGCCGGCGGGTCGTTCGCGAACTAAGCGCCATCGCCGAACGTCGCGGGCTGCCGTGCATGGTGGTCAGCGACAATGGCACCGAACTGACCAGTCACGCCGTCCTCACCTAGTGCCAGGACACCGGGGTCGAGTGGCACTACATCGCGCCGGGCAAGCCGCAGCAGAACGGCTTTGTGGAATCGTTCAATGGTCGCTTGCGCGACGAGTGCCTGAACGAGCATCTGTTCCCCTCGCTGGCTGCGGCGAGACGGATCATCGAGGCATGGCGGACGGACTACAACACCGTGCGTCCGCACAGCAGTCTTGGCGGGATGGCACCCGCCGAGTTTACGAACCGCCCCCGCCAGGGGCATATGGACACCGAAGCTAAGTTATCAGCGGCCTGAAAACGGGGAGCAGGTCATACCAAGCGTCCCAATGCATCATATTTGTAGGTCGTCGTCTGAGACATCGCAGACGGGGGTATAAAAAGCGCAAAAACCGCTGCCGCACTTTTGATCATCTCGATCTTCCCAAATATCTGCTGAATTGCTAGCCGAGCTTATGGGCGAAAGTCAAAGAGCAATAGTCGCGATGCGCAATGAACCCATATCCGAATCTCTGAGTCTGATTTGAGCATATCCTACGTCGCTTCGCGTAGAATGCCCGCAACGACACTCTTGGATAGCAATAGGTGTGTGCCTAAATTATTTAAATTGCCTGATATTCCGAAGTTTATCATCCGAGACTATGCGGTCGGCAGATCTTGGATCAAGGCAGGTTCCATTGCACCACGGCGCAGTTAAGCGCTGGCTGCAGAGTAAGAAGTAGTCTACCGGAGGGGCATAATGATCGTGGATTCGCTTCCATCCTCGCCTGTGGCGGCTGTTAACTGGGCCACCGAGTTAATGATTGGAACGGTTGGAACGGCAATAGCCGTTCTTGTGGTTGCAGCGATCGGCATGGCGATGTTACGTGGACGCCTGCCGTTCCGAAATGGCGTCGCGGCAATCATGGGCTGCTTCATCCTATTTTCGTCGCGATTGATCGCCGATGGCCTGATAGAAATGAGCAGTGTCGATTCTAAAGATTCTTTGTCTCCAGCGGTCGAGGTACTCCCAGCGTACGTTGCTCCTGTGCCCCCACCGGTGCCCTATGATCCATACGCGGGCGCGTCAGTGCCTGTGCGTCCACAAGACAGCTCCCCTAACCTTTTCCCGCGCTGAGATAAGGAGGCTGTGATGGGACAAAATGTGGAAGGTTGCTCGAAACACGATTGACGTGTTCCATCTATCGTGAGGGATATAAAGCGCACCGCCGGTGCAAGGGGGGATACATGCTGAAGAGCCGTTCAATTCTGGGGAGCCTTGCCGCGCTGACCTGGTCGGCGTCGGTCACGGCTCAGGACAGTTTCTCCGATCCCGCCGGGTCCGGACCCGTCGTCGGTGCCGTCCACTGGCTGCAGGGCACGCTGCTCGGCACCGTCGCAACCGTGATCGCGGTCATAGCTGTCGCCTCCGTCGGCCTGCTCATGCTGACCGGTCGCATGAACTGGCGCTACGGTGCCACCGTGATCCTCGGTTGTTTCATCCTGTTCGGGGCGGCCAGTATCGTCGGCGGCATACAGTCGGCGTCGAGCGTTGGCTACTGACCTGGAGAGCCTCGATCGCGACGTGTTGTTCGTCGGGCTAACCCGCCCGCAGATGTTGCTCGGCGTGACCTACGGCTTTGCCATCGGCAATGCCATCCTCACGACGGAACTGTTCCTCGTGTTCAAGTCGGTATGGGTGCTGCTGTCGGTAGTGCTGGTCCATGCCATCGGCGTGGTCGCCTGCCTCCGTGATCCACGCATCTTTGACCTGTGGCTGGTCAAGGTGCGGCGTTGCCCGCGCGTGCCCAACTATCGTCTGTGGCGCTGTAACGCCTACCGTCCGTGAACAAAGCCGCGCAGGACTGGGCACGCGAGAAGCCGGCGGGCGACCACTTGCCCTATCTCGCACAGATCGACGACCATACCGTCATGCTGCGCGATGGCCGGCTGATGCAGGTGTTGATGCTCGACGGTTTGCTGTTCGAAACTGCAGACACTGCCGAGATCAATTATCGCAAGGCATTACGCGACGCGATGTTGCAGACGATCGGATCGTCGCGCTTCGCGCTCTATCATCATGTAATCCGCCGGCGGGTCGAGCCGCTGCTCGAAGCACGGTTCCCGGATGCGTTTAGCGCCAGCGTCGATGCGGCCTGGCGCGATCGTCTTGCATCCAAGCGGCTATTCTCGAACGATCTGTTCCTCTGCATCCTACGTCGACCGCTGCAGGGGCACGGCGGTATCGCCGACCGTATCGGTCGATGGCTCGGGCGGGGAGGAGCCTCCAATGCGGCCGAGGAGAGTGCCGAACTACGGGCACTCGATGCGGCGCGTGACGCGCTGCTCGCCGCGCTCGGCGCTTACGGCGCCAGGTTGTTGGGCAGCTACGATGGCAAGGGCGGGCCATGTTCAGAGGTGCTGGAGTATCTCTCAGGGCTATACAACGGCGAACTCCGCCCGGTCAGACTGCCGGAAGGTGACGTCGGCCAGTATCTGCCCGCACGCCGGGTCAGTTTCGGCGCTGATACGGTCGAGTTGGGAGCGACTGGCGAGGCGCCGCGCAGCTTCCAGGCGATCCTCTCGATCAAGGATTATCCCGGGCAGACCGGTCCCGGCATGCTGGACGAGTTGCTGCGTCTGCCATTCGAACTGACCGTCACGCAAAGCTTCGGCTTCGTCGACCGCCAGGCAGCGCTCGGTCGGGTCAACCTGACGCTGCGCCGCATGCGCGCGGCCGATGATGAGGCGCTGAGCCTGCGTGGAGAGCTCGGGAGCGCCCGCGACGATCTCGCTGCGGGGCGTGCCGCATTCGGGGAGCATCACCTGACCATTGCAGTGCTCGGCGATACACTGCCGCAGGTCGATGACGGCGTTGCCGAGGTGCAGGCCACGCTCACGGATCTGGGTCTTGTCGCGGTGCGTGAAGAGATGGCACTGGAGCCGGCGTTCTGGGCCCAGTTTCCAGGGAATTTCAGCTACGTGCCGCGCCGCGGTCTCGTCGCCAGCCGCAACTTCGCCAGCCTTGCCAGCCTGCACAACTTTCCTGTCGGCAAGGCCGAAGGCAATCACTGGGGGCCTGCAGTGACGGTGCTCGAGACAACCGCAGCGGGTCCGTACCATTTCAACTTCCACCATGGCGATCTCGGCAACTTCACCGTTATCGGTCCGTCGGGCACCGGCAAGACGGTTGTCCTGAACTTCCTGCTCGCTCAGACACGCAAGTACGACGTCCGTATCGTCTTCTTCGACAAGGACCGCGGCGCCGAGTTGTTCCTGCGTGCCATCGGCGGGCGCTACGATGTGCTGCGCCCTGGCGCGCCTTCGGGACTCAACCCGCTGCTGCTTGATGACACGGCGGAGAACCGCCGCTTCCTAGTCGACTGGCTGTCGCGCCTCGTCGCCGATCCTGTCCGTCCACTCGATAGCGAAGATATGGCCCGGATCGTCGAGGCGGTGGATGCCAATATGGAAGCCCCGCGCACCTATCGTCGGCTGGCGCACTTCGCCCAATTGCTGCGCGGTCAGGCGCGACCCAAAGGCGGCGATCTCGCGTCGCGACTGGCGCCGTGGTGGGGCAGCGGCGAGCGCGCATGGTTGTTCGACAATGCGGACGATCGCACCGATCTCGCCGAGCGTGTCGTCGGTTTTGACATGACCCGGATTCTCGACGATCCGATCGTGCGGACGCCCGCGATGATGTACCTCTTTCACCGGGTGGAAGAGCGGCTCGATGGGACGCCCTCGATCATCGTAGTGGACGAGGGCTGGAAGGCTCTCGACGACGAGGTCTTCACCGCCCGAATTCGCGATTGGGAGAAGACCATTCGCAAGCGCAACGGCATCGTCGGATTTGCGACGCAGAGCGCCGAAGATGCGTTATCCAGTCGCATCGCCTCGGCAATCGTCGAACAGGCGGCAACGCAGATCTTCATGCCCAATCCCAAAGCGCAGGCCCGCGACTATATGACCGGGTTCGGGCTGACAGCGCATGAGTACGACCTTGTCCGCACCATGCCGGACAATGCGCGCGCCTTCCTGATCAAGCACGGCCAGGACAGCGTCGTCGCACGTCTTGATTTGTCGGGGGATCGCGATCTGCTGACGATCCTGTCTGGACGCGAGCGGTCTGTACGCGCGCTCGATGCTATCCGTGCCGACGTCGGCGATGATCCGGCGCTGTGGATGCCGCGACTGCTGGCGGCAGTCGCATGATTGCCTGCTCGCTTCCTGATGCCGATGCTGGCGTAGCGCTACGCCTGTCGAGCTTCCTGACCTGCCAGGCGCAGGCGCTGGGTGAAAACGGCTATCAGGCGCTTGCCGGCGGTCCGATGGTTGCTGGTATGATGACCGGGTTCGTCACGATCTTCGTGGCACTGATCGGCTATCGCTTCCTGCTGGGCTCTGTTCCCACCATGCGCGATGGCATCGGCTGGGCGATCCGGCTTGGTATGGTGCTGACCCTTGCGACCGGGTGGCCTGCCTTTCAGATCTTCGTCTACCGCGTCGCCGTCAATGCACCGAGCGAGTTTGCTGCGGTCCTGCTGCCCGCCAGCGGTCTGTCGGCGGAGAGCCTCGATGTCCGGATCCAGCAGGCCTATGACACGATCCGGCTAGGCTCGAGCGTCAATCCGGCGCTGGTCCCACAAGCGGCACCGGAGGGAGGAGCCAGCGCGGTGCAGGGAGGCGCACCTCAGAGGACGCAGCAACAGCAGCAACCCAGCTTCGGCCCGCTCGGCCAGGCGGCGTTGCCGCAAACAGCCTCCTGGTTTGTCGTTTCGACGTTGGGGATCGCCGGCGCGCTGCGTCTCGTGGCGGGCTTGCTGCTCGCGATCGCGCCATTGGCGATCATGACGCTGCTCTTCGATGCAACGCTCGGCCTCTTCATCGGCTGGGTACGGGCGCTTGCCGGCGCCGCATTGGCGCTGCTT
The DNA here is from genome assembly GCF_920939475.1 of Sphingomonas sp. Leaf37. Lineage (NCBI taxonomy): Bacteria > Pseudomonadati > Pseudomonadota > Alphaproteobacteria > Sphingomonadales > Sphingomonadaceae > Sphingomonas > Sphingomonas sp. Leaf37. Next base: position 134,390 of record NZ_CAKLAX010000005.1, read on the forward strand.
GGCGCGACGATCGTCACCGCACTCGATCTGCTGCTGGTCGAAAGCGAACTTGCCCACCTGCAGGCGGTCGAGCGGGGCGTCACGGTCATTGATCCCCAGGCGCTGACCACCATCGTGCTTGCCTTCACATTGGTCATGCTGACAGCCATCTGGGCAGCGGCCAGAATGGCAGGCGCCTTTAGCTTCACGCTCAAGCGTCAGGATACGTTGAGCACCGAGCGCTCGCACAGCAGTCTCAGCGAACGTTTGAGTTCGACGGCGCCAGCGGCACGCGACAGTGGAAAGAGTGCGACGGAACCTGCTCGAGCGCCGCCCCGGGCGCAAGGCGTGGCCAATGCTCTTGCCGGGACTATGCGACGCGAGCAGGTTGCGATTGCCGCCGGCGAAGCAGTGTCGACCGGGGGCAGCAGCCGGCGTCAGCCGCTGGAGGCCCCCCGCGGGCAGGGTGCCGCATCACCGTCGGCGGCACTTGGCCCTTCAGGTCGCCGATCGATGACACGAAAGACACGCAGCGCTATGCGGCGGGACGGAGCGGCATGACCGAGCGCGAGACGTACTTCAAAGAGGCGCGCAGCTGGGCAGAGGATTCCCGCGCCAGAACTTCACGCTCAAAACAGATCGCCTGGACTATCGCAGGCATCGCCGTCGGCGCCGCGGCCTTCGAAGCGGTGGCGCTTGCCATGCTGACGCCGCTCAAGACGGTGCAGCCGATCACACTGCTTGTCGATCGGCAGACCGGGTTTGTGCAAGCGCTCGATCCCAACACACCTCAGCGGGTCTCTGCCGATGCGGCGCTCACCGATGCCTATCTCGCGCAGTATGTGTCGGCACGAGAAGGCTTCGACCGCGCAACGCTCCAGGTTGACTATCGCCGTGTTGCTTTATGGTCCGCAGGCCGTGCCCGTGCGTCCTACCTGTCCGGCATCGCCGCTACCAATCCAGCAAGTCCGATCCAGTCGCTGCCGGGTGGCACACTGATCTCGGTGCGCGTGAAAAGCGTCTCCCGGCTGCAGTCCGGCGTCAGCCTTGTGCGTTTCGATACCCAACGCGTCGATCGTAATGGTCAGGCAGAGGCACCGCGACCCTGGATCTCGGTCGTTCGCTTTCGCTATTCGGATGCGCCGATGGCGTTCGGCGACCGGCTGGTGAACCCGCTCGGCTTCCAGGTCACTGGCTATCGCCGCGATGCCGAAGCACCGCCTGCGCCCGAAGTCGTCGCGCCCGTCCCGGTCGTGAGCACGCCTAGTGTGCCTGCCGAGATGCCCGTGATCGAAACCCGCGTCAGTCCGCCAATGCCAACCCGGACGCCTGTCCCACGCCGGATGTCGACGGAGCGCGCGCTAGGCGGCGTTGGTGGACAGTTCATCGCGCAGCGGGAAGTTCTAGCCAATCAAATCCCGATGGGCTCGCCGCTTGGCCCCGGCTCCGCTATTCCGGCGGTGCCCGTGACAGGCCAGCAGCCATGATGCTCGCTGCATTTGCCCTTCTCGCAGTAGTTCCGCAGGCGGGAATGCCGTCCGTGCCGATGCCCTTCGCTATGCCGGCCGATCCGCGTATCCAGACAATGGCCTATGACAGTGGACGCGTCTTTGATCTCCGCGTGGGGAGCGGCTATGCTGCAATCGTCGAACTTGCTGGCGATGAACGGGTCGAGACCATCGTCGTCGGCAATGATGCTGGCTGGGAAGTGACGCCGAACCGCTCGGGCAATCGAGTGGTCGTGAAGCCCTTGGGCTCCGCCAACACGACGAACATGATGATTGTCACTGATCAGCGACGCTATGTGTTTGTGATCAGCGCCGATGGAGGCGGGGGAGGTGGAGCCTTCGTCCTGCGCTTCTCCTATCCTGCCGGCCAGCCGGGTGGTCCGCAAAAGGTCAGGCGCGAAGCGGATTATCGCCTCAAGGGCAACACGACGCTTTATCCGATCGCGATGAGCGACGACGGCAAGCGTACGACTATCACCTGGGACCTCAAGACTTCGCTACCAGCGATTTTCGCTATCGACGAGCGGGGACGCGAAGCTCTCGTCAACGGCCGCATGGTCGATGGTGATTATGTCATTGAGGGCGTCGCTAGGCGATATGTCTTCCGCCTCGGAAAGGTCCACGCCGATGCCACGCGGATCGTTATTAAGGCTCGGCCATGAGCCGCAGCGAACCATCGAAACCGTCGGCGGAGCCAATTGGGCACGATCCCCGGCCTGTGGTGCGCTTGCCCCGGCAGGGCTTACCCGGAGCTGTGATCGCGCTGGGCGCCGTTACGCTGGCCCTGATCCTGTTCGTTGTCCTTAACGGCCAACGCCAGCGGCGGGTGTCGATCCCGCAAACGTTGGCACAAGCCGATGGCTTCACGCCTCCGCCACCCCTGCGTGTGCCTGTCCCTGCTGATTCTGCCCCGCCAGCGCCGGCAGCCGTCATCATAACGTCGCCTGCGCCTGTGCTCCCGCCGGTTCGTAACGACCCGCCGCCTGCAGCTGATACGACGACACCCGCTATCATGCCGGCGCAACCAGCACCGTTCGTGCCCTCGTCTCCGCCCGCTCCGTCGGAGCGGACCCGCGAAAAGAAACCGCAAGGTGCGGTCGTATTCGATCTAGGCGCAGAGGCCGTCGCAGTGAGTGGAGTGACGCAGACTTCCAACGCCGCCGGGGCAAATGCAGGACGAAACGGCACGGGCGGGTTCGAAGATGCTCCCGCCAAAGCGACTGCGATGGTGAGCCGCACCGACGTCGTACCGATCGGGACGCAGATTCCGATTGCCCTTGAAACCCCGATCGATACCGCAAAGCCCGGCCTAGTAAGGGCAATCGCGTCGCGTGACACGCGTGGATTTGACGGCCGCCGTATTCTCATCCCGCGTGGCTCTCGCTTTGTCGGTGAGTATCAGTCAGAAGTGCGCTCCGGGCAGAACCGGGTGTTCGTCACCTGGACGCGTGTCGTTCGCCCCGACGGTGTGACCATCCGCCTTGGCTCGCCGGCGGCCGACCAACTCGGCGGCAGCGGCATTCCTGGCAAGGTGAACAGCTTCTTCCTCCAACGCTTTGCCGGTGCCGTGCTACAATCCGCGCTGACTGTGGGCGTGAACCTTGCGTCTCGACCTCGGTCGGGGTCGGTGGTGGTCGGCATCCCATCGGGGCCGATCTCAAACTTAGGGCAGGGGCTGATTCCCAACGACTACCGCCCCAAGATCACCGTCAAGCAAGGTGCGGCGCTCAACGTGTTTGTCGCACGCGATCTCGATTTCTCCGGTCTCACCGCCGGCCAGCTCTCGTCTCAATGAGTGCGTCGGCCTACCTCGACGTCTATCTTGCGCCTTTTCTTGAGCAGCTTGCCCGTCCGGATGTCACCGATCTCTACGTCAATCGCGTCGGCGAACTATGGATCGAAACGCTGCATGGTAGGCTTGAGCGGCACATCGCACCCGAAATCACCGAGGCGCAGCTTTGGCGGTTGGCGCGGCAGGTTGCGAGCCTGACCCATCAGGGGATCAGCCGTGAGCATCCCTTGCTGGCCGCGCGGCTTCCCGATGGCGCCCGTGTCCAGATCGTTGCGCCCCCGGCAACGCGAGAAGGCATGGCCATTGCCATCCGCAAGCATGTCTCCTCCGATCTGTCGATCGCCGACTACGAGCAAGATGGTGCTTTTGCCTGCACATCGGGCGCTGACGCCGCTGATCCTATTGAAGAGGAACTAGCCCGATTGCATGAGGCGCGTGATTGGGGCGCCTTCCTGCGCGCTGCGGTTCGCGCGCGGAAAACCATCGTCGTTTCTGGCGGCACCTCGACCGGCAAGACCACCTTCCTTAATGCTCTGCTCCGCGAGATCGATGCAGCCGAACGCCTGGTGTTGATCGAGGACACGCCAGAGCTGGTGCTGCGGCACAAGAATGCGATTGGATTGGTCGCAGCTCGCGGCGGCTTGGGCGAGGCAAACGTGACGATGGAAGATCTGCTGATCGCCTCGTTGCGATTGCGACCCGACCGAATAATCCTTGGCGAGCTCCGAGGCGCTGAGGCGTCCACGTTCCTCCGCGCTATAAATACCGGTCATCCGGGCTCGTTGACGACCATCCATGCCGACACGCCCACGGGGGCGATCGAGCAGCTAGTGCTGCTGGTGCTGCAATCCGGCGCTCGGCTTCGTCGCGACGATATCCTCGCCTATATTGATCGGGTAGTCGACATTGTCGTGCAGCTTGAACGACGTCACGGCGAACGCCGCATCACGCAAATCGACTGGGTAAGACAAAGAGTGACCTAAATCACAGGGCGGAACTTATAAAAATCTTCTATTCTACTAAGCAACAATGTCACCTGATATACTTAGAGGCCGACCGAAAATTGAGTTGAGCGATTTCAGCCAGTTGTGATTCACCGGGGTTGCGAAGACCACGGAGATCACATGAGCTGGACGGAAACCGCTCGCTGCGAGCATGACAGACGAGCGCTGCGCTCCGCAAGCGACTGCACCGACCGGGAATGGGCGATCATCGCTCCACTGCTGGCCCGCACGACGAAGGTGGGACGTCCACGCCTGCATCGGGGGTGGGATCTGTGGAACGCGATCCAGTATCTCGCGGCGACGGGGTGCCCGTGGGCGCAACTGCCTCGGGACTCCCCGCCGTTCACGACGGTGCAGTATCATTTATACCGGATGCGCGACAGCGGTCTGCTCGACGCGATTAACGCGGTGCTGGTGGCCTGCACACGGGTGGCGGAGAGCCGCCGGGCCGAACCGACTGCAGGTATTATCGACAGCCAGTCGGCGAAGACCACCAGAGCGGGCGGGCCGCGCGGCTATGATGTCGGCAAGAAGATCAAGGGTCGCAAGCGCCACATCGTGACTGATACGGCCGGCAACCTGCTCGATGCCCTGGTCCATCCGGCCCACATCCAGGACCGTGACGGCGCGCCCGGTCTCATCGAGCGATGCCGGGACGCATATCCCTTGCTCGCCCGCTTTTTCGCCGATGGCGGCTACGCCGGACAGAAGCTGCAAACTGCCATCGCGCATCTCGATCGCGTCGCCATAGAAATCATCAGGCGTTCCGATGTCCGTTGCTTCGTCGTCCTACCCCGCCGCTGGGTGGTCGAGCGCATCATCGCCTGGCTCAACCGATGCCGGCGCCTTGCCAAAGACTGGGAGGCCTCCATCGCCTCAACCGAAGCATGGCTCATCATCGCCTCCATTAGGCGAATGAACCGCCGCCTCGCAAAGCTCGAATTATGAGTCAGGCTCTGAGGTCGTGAACGAGAACCTGTCGGACATAGGCCTCGAACCAGTCGCCGTTGATCGGGCCGTCGAGCACCATCGGCGCGGCCATGCCCGTCATGCGCAGGCCCGCGACCAGCGTGGTCGTCTTGCAATGGCCGTGCGGGTAACCCATCCGCAGCCGTTCGCCCCGCCGGCAGCGGCCGTGGCTGCGCGTCATGTTAATCGCCGTCCAGGTCTCGTCGATGAACACCAGCCGCGCAGGCCAAGGCCGAGGGCGCCCGGCTCGTCCTCGTCGGCGATGTCGACCAGCTCGGCAGCGTCGAGGCCGGCCGCGCCTTCGGCCAGCTCCAGGACCACGGCATGGCGACGTTCGTCCTCGACCAGATCGTCCGCCAGACCGACGATCAGACCCGCGAGGCCGTCGAGGCCATGCTCGCCGGCGACGCCGCGAAGGCGTTCGCGGCCCTCGATGCCGGGGGCGGGCGCATCATCGAACAGCCCGACACCCAGACCCGTCAGGCCGTCCTCGCCCGCGACTTCGCCGCGCTATCCCGCGATGACAGGGCCAAGACGCTGGTGCTCGACCCGACCCGTCAGGGCCGGCAGGAGCTGACCGACGCCATCCGCGCCGCGCTGGCTACCGACGGCACGCTCGGCGAGGAGGCGACGGTCGCAAGCGTCGTGGAGCCGCGCGGCCTCACCAGGGCGCAGGCCCGGCTCGCGACCAGCTATCAGCCCGGCGACATCGTCACGTTCCGCAAGGGCGGCAAAGGCCGCCCACGTGCCGGCGTCGGGCACCGCGTCGAGGCCGTCGACCCCGCGACCGGCACCGTGCGGCTCATGCCCGAGAAATCGGCCAAGGCGCGCACCGCCCCCAAGCCCATCGGCCAGCAACCCGCCCGGTGGGGCGCGGACGTCGCCGAGGCCTTCACCGAGGTCGCGCAGGAGTTCCGCCAGGGCGACCGCATCCAGTTCACCCGCAACAACTATCGGGCCGAGCGGCACAATGGCGACACCGCCGAGGTGGTTGCGATCGACCCGCAGGGCGCAAGCATGGTCGTCGAGCGCGAGGACGGGCGGCGCGACATGCTCGACCTCGCCCATCTCGCCGACCGGCATGTCCGGCCCGGTTGGGTGCGGACTATCCACAGCTCGCAGGGCGCGACGTGCGATCGGGTCTTGGCACATCTGGAGTCGTTCAGGGCCAACACCGTCGACGCCGCGTCCGTCTATGTCGCGATCAGCAGGGCCAAGACCAGCGCGGCCGTCTACACCGACAGCCGCGCCGGTCTCACCGAGGCCCTCGGCCTACGCGATGGGGCGCAAGCCGGGGCAGTCGACAAAGAGAACACCGCCTTCAAAGGCGTGCTACTATGATGCCACGCATTGCGTCGTCACTTAATATAATATCGACAATATCTTGAGAAAAAAACAGCTTGATATGCGACATGCTCAAGCCGACGGTCGTGCCGAGTGACTCCTCCTCCAACCATTTCACAAGCCTTGATGCACTTACAGAAACAGCAAAGCTGCCAAGATTATTAGATCTATGCATCATTTCTACAGTTGATAGCATAAACCTTTCTTCCGTTTTCTTATAACAGAAGACATCATTGATTACAATTTCATACGTACCGCGTTCCTCAAAGGAGCACCGAATTGTTAAAGAATCTTTATCATCAGATATAGTGAGAAGATTCGGTATTCCGGCAGGGTTATCAAGTGAAATGTTTCGAAAAACCTCCGCGCCACTCTCATCATGTCCTTGGACCATATCGCACCTCATATCCACGGCCATTGGGCCGCCGGACCTCCACTGTTGGGCGTCCATCCGTGCTCCTCGGCCTCACAATGATTGTTCTGCCGTCTGGCATCGGCCCTACCCGAATGCCATTTCCCTTATCGGACACGTTCTGCGGCTTCGACTTATCGAAATCTTCGTTCGCCTCTTGTAGGCCACCTGGCTTCTCGAACTGCTTAGTAGGCCCTTTCGTCTCCCGACCGGGAGTTGCGCCCTCACTCGGCTCATCACTCTCGTTGCAACTTATCCAAAACCAATAGCATGCGCCGCCGTTTTCTTTGAGGTTGTTCCATGCCTGTTGAGTCTGCTTAGCCGCTTGCTGCGCCCACGCTCGGTTCGTTGCCGTTCCAGGAATAAGAATTGGCGGGATCAGTGTAATTGAGGGTAGCCGCCTACCGCGAACAACGATGTCCTCACCGTCTTGGCCGCTAGGGTCTGTCCGGTTCACCGGATCGTTTGCGACATAGGCGTATAGGTTGATCTGGTCATCGTATCCGATGGGGTCGGTCTGGAGGAAGCGGCCGAGCGTGGGGGAATAGATCCGCGCCTTGTAGTGGTACATGCCCAGTTCGGGCAGCCACGCCTGGCCGGTGTAGCCGAAGCGTCCCACCGGCGCGACGTCGCCATTGGCGGTGTTGCGCGTGATTCCGTACTCATCATAGCGGTTGATGGAAACGGCCGCCCCGTTGGCGTCGGTCAGCGTCACCACCGAGCCCTGATGGTCCGTGAACAGGTAGGAAGGGCTCGACACCTGCGTGCCCGCGAACTGCACCAGCGGCACGTCATCGCCGTCGCCATGGACGTAGCGCTGCTGCATCGCGCCGGAACCGTCATACTCCGCGACCAGCGCGCTGCCGTCGTACAGGAACTGGCGCGTGCCATATCCTGTGCCCGATGTCTGCCACAGCCTCCCGGTCGGATCCCAGGTGAGCTGCGCGCCGTTCGACGCGGAGGTCAGCCGGTTCTCGATATCGTAGCCGTACGCCGTGGCCCCGTCGGATATCAGGTTGCCGTTGGCATCGTAACCGAACACCGCAGGTCCCGCGCTGGTGTACTGGTTCAGCCCGTTGCGCTGATAGTCGCGGGTCACGCTGACATAGCCGTTGAAGGCATAGATATCGTTGTCGCGCGTGCGGCTGGTGATCTGACCCGCCGGGCTATAGGCCAACCCCGTCTGGACGTTGTGCACGCCGCCCGCAAAGCCGTGGTTGAGCTGGTTGACGCGCGAGATGTCGTCATAGCCGTAGCCGGTCGAGACGCTCCACGTGCCCGCATTCACGCCCCAGCGGTAGAGCGCCGCATGCGGGCCGCGGCGCCGGATGCTTTCGCCAACATTGCGGCGGCTGACCGGATCATCACCGCCAATCGCACGGCTGTGCAAGCCTGCTACACGAAAGCTGTGAAGACGAAGAAGACGGTGCGCTGTACCATCGAGATCGACCGGGATGACGAGGCGGCAAGAAGTCCGATCGTCAGCCCCACGGATTGAAGTGTCCGAGTGCTGCAAGCCCGACCACGCCACCGGACAGCCGCCACCACGGGAATCCACGCAGAATAGCAATCGTGAGCGCCGACCTAGGGCGCTTGGCTTTCAGAAACAATTCAACCTGACGAGTAGTAGGGTCTTGCATGGAACGGGCCTCGCCTTTTGACCTCGATAAAGATCGAAGTGAAAGGATCGAGGGTTCGATCGTCATGCCCCATCGGGGATGGGGTAGCCCTTTGGGCTGTAGGCACAGAAATCAGGATGGGGGTCAAGGGGCTGCTGTTGTAGAAAGGCATTCTACAACAGTTCTTAAAACCCTCTTAGGGCCTCTCAATGGCTCTTAGCCGTGCTTCAACTTTTTTTGCATCCACCTTCTCCAAGAACCGGCATGGCCGGTTCCGCGCCTGCGACCTGCATCGCCTGCTGTTCGAGCAGGTGGTCGCGCGGTGCGCCGCGGCTGGGCTGGTAGTGGGGCGCGACCTGGCGGTGGACGGCAGCACGATCATGGCCGACGCCAGCCGCGATAAGAAGCTGAAGGGGGCCGAAACTATCGGGCCGAGCGGCACAATGGCGACACCGCCGAGGTGGTCGCGATCGACCCGCAGGGCGCGAGCATGGTCGTCGAGCGCGAGGACAGGCGCCGCGACATGCTCGACCTCGCCCACCTCGCCGACCGGCACGTCCGACCGGGGTGGGTGCGGACGATCCATTCCAGCCAGGGCGCGACGTGCGATCGGGTCTTGGTCCATCTGGAATCGTTCAGGGCCAACACCGTCGATGCGGCCTCCGTCTATGTCGCGATCAGCAGGGCCAGGACCAGCGCGGCCGTCTATACCGACAGCCGCGCCAAGCTCACCGAGGCGCTCGGGTTGCGCGATGGTGCGCAGGCCGGGGCGGTCGACAGCAATATCAAATACCCTCATTTGGTGCTGACTTAAACCAGTGAAATTCCTTAAATTGCACTGGATAAGCATTCAATCCTGCAACAAGCTCGGCTTCCTCCGACGTTAATTCTCTCTGCATCTCGTCCGTAGGCAGAAGCCAATCAAATCCCACAAGGGAGACCTCATTTTCCTCTAGCTCCTTTGCCAACTGGACCACCGATCCTACAACGTTTTCCGCAGTAGAAGCGACTAACCCATAAGCCGAAGAGTAGCCTCTCTTTGCCTGTTGCGATCCATCAACAGCGTTAACCAGTGCTCGCCCAAGCCATACCGTCATCGACGCTTCCATGTTTTCATTCCGGATAATTGTGGTGGATGACAGGCTTTACGTTAGTTCCGTCAGGATTTTCCGCCTGATAATGCGGCCCCTGTTTGTCGTTCGCGGGACTCGTATCATTGCGGACCCGGCCACCCCTTGGAGCATCCCTGCTAGCGGCTTCTCGTGCGCCCTTCCTCGTGGGATGATCCACGTTGTGCATCTTAGGCTTGCCGCTAGGCCCGATCTGGGAGTCCGGCACTCCTTTTGCTTGGCTTTTTGCCCTCTCTTCTGAAGCGGCGGCAGGCTTGTCAGCCTTTTTATCAGGCGTATCTTCCTTCTTGAAAACGTAATCTACGCCTTTTCGCACAGCGTCCGAGAAGCTCTGGCAAGCACCCGAGAAGTAGCAGGCTCCGCCAATGATGACGGTCGCGCCTACCACCTCGGTTGCCGTGACCTCCGCTATGCAGAGGTCCCAGAGACACTTCCCACTCGGGTCACGCCCGTTGACCGGATCGTTTGCGACATAGGCGTATAGGTTGATCTGGTCATCGTATCCGATGGGGTCGGTCTGGAGGAAGCGGCCGAGCGTGGGGGAATAGATCCGCGCCTTGTAGTGGTACATGCCCAGTTCGGGCAGCCACGCCTGGCCGGTGTAGCCGAAGCGTCCCACCGGCGCGACGTCGCCATTGGCGGTGTTGCGCGTGATTCCGTACTCATCATAGCGGTTGATGGAAACGGCCGCCCCGTTGGCGTCGGTCAGCGTCACCACCGAGCCCTGATGGTCCGTGAACAGGTAGGAAGGGCTCGACACCTGCGTGCCCGCGAACTGCACCAACGGCACGTCATCGCCGTCGCCATGGACGTAGCGCTGCTGCATCGCGCCGGAACCGTCATACTCCGCGACCAGCGCGCTGCCGTCGTACAGGAACTGGCGCGTGCCATATCCTGTGCCCGATGTCTGCCACAGCCTCCCGGTCGGATCCCAGGTGAGCTGCGCGCCGTTCGACGCGGAGGTCAGCCGGTTCTCGATATCGTAGCCGTACGCCGTGGCCCCGTCGGATATCAGGTTGCCGTTGGCATCGTAACCGAACACCGCAGGTCCCGCGCTGGTGTACTGGTTCAGCCCGTTGCGCTGATAGTCGCGGGTCACGCTGACATAGCCGTTGAAGGCATAGATATCGTTGTCGCGCGTGCGGCTGGTGATCTGACCCGCCGGGCTATAGGCCAACCCCGTCTGGACGTTGTGCACGCCGCCCGCAAAGCCGTGGTTGAGCTGGTTGACGCGCGAGATGTCGTCATAGCCGTAGCCGGTCGAGACGCTCCACGTGCCCGCATTCACGCCCCAGCGGTAGAGCGCCGCCACCCGCCCGGCTGCGTCCAGCGGCGTGTGGAACAGTGGCAGCGCGCCGTTGACATCGGAATAGTAAGGCTGACCGGTGTCGTAGCGGTGGTATTGCACCAGCATGCCATCCGGCCATGTCACCCGCGCGCGCCCGCCATCGGCATCGTAGAGGTAGCTCAGCGTCCGGCTGGTGCCGCCCATCGCCGTCGTCGAAGACGCGATCTCGCCGAAGCCGGTATAGCCGGTGGTGACCGCATCGCCTCCGCCCGGACCGTCGTAGCGCGCCGCGGTCTGTAGACCCCGCAGGTCGTAGGCATAGTAGACACCACGCGCCCCGCCCTGCGGGTAGGTCTTGGCTGTCACCCGGTTCAGCGCATCATATGCGTAACTGATCGTGCGCCCGTCGCGCTTCCTCAGGCTCGTCCGGTTGCCGTTCTCGTCATAACCGTACGCCTCATAGTCGCCGCCGTTGACCTGGCCTGCTGCCGACGGGTGTGGGAACACCCAGCTCGCCTGCCGGTCGTGCCCGTCCCAGCCCATCTCCGCCCGGTTGCCGTTGGCGTCTATTACGGCCTTGCGCTTGCCGTTGGGCGTGTACTCGTAGGTCGCGTAATTCTGTTGAAGCGCGGTACCCACCGCTTTTTGCACCTGAACCAGTTGCCCCGCCGCGTCGTGCACGTTGCGAGTGATCCGGTCTGGACCGAAGCTGCCCTCCGGCCCCAGGCCACACGCCCCCGCAGCACCGAACGCAGCCGGGTTCATCCGTATCGCAGTGCACTCAGGACGACCCAGACCGTCATAGCTCCACTGCGTGTACTGCTGCGCGGAGCCGCCCGACGGCGACACCGCCTCACTCACCTTCCGGCCCATCGCGTCGTACGCGGTGTCCACTACCGTCACCACGTTGAACCCGGACCAATAGCTTGGCTCAGTGCCTTCCGACTGCCACGCCGCCAGATATCCCTTCTCGACCCGGGTCAGTCGCCCCGCCGCATCGTAGGTGTTGCGCACCGCCTGATACGGCACACCTCCGTTCGCACCGCCCAGACTCCAGTCCGGGTCTGCAGAGATCGTCCCCGTCACACGGCCCGCCGCATCGTACCGCGTCCCGCTCGTGAAGGGCGATGGTGAGGATTGGGCGAAGGCAGCAGAAGGGAAAAGGAATGACGCCAGCGGAAGCGTGACACTGGCGAGTTGAAGGCCGGACAGGCGTGGGAACAGCCGCATCAGTAGCATGCCCCGAGACCGGCTCTCGGCGACGTCTCCCAGATGCGTCGTCCCTGCCCATCGTAGCCGTAGCAGGTCCGGCGCGACTGACCGTCCGCGGTCACAGTAACACCCCGAACCAGCAGGTTATTGCCCGCCGAACCGTTGTCGGGGCCATAATCGTATGTTGTGACCGTCCGGTCGGCTGCACCGCCCCCGCAGTTGCCGTCGCTGAGATTCGTTGCGGTCGTGCGGCAGGTACCCTCATAGTCCATCACCCACACCGGAGGAGCAGCGTAGAAACCGCCACCGCCATTGGATAGCCAGGCCGAACGCTGGACATAATGCCTCCACTTGACCGGCCTTATGCCATTACTGTCGGCCGGTCCCTGTTCATACAACAGCCCGCCATGGGTCGGGTCATAGGAGAAGTTGGTGACGTTGCTCCGCGAGTCGGTGATCGCCGTCGGCTTCGATCGGGTCGCTGGGGTCGTCCCACCATAATCGCGCGTTTCGATCAAATTTGCTAAATTGGTTCCGGGCTTGGCGATCCTGGTCGTGCGATAAAGGTTGCGATACGAAGTATAGACATATTCCTCAGTATCACCCTCCGGATTTGAAGTTCGCTTGAGCGGCGGGATTTGAAGATAAGGACAGTGGCCACTGGTTGCCGTGGTGTCGCAATAATCAGCACTGGTCACGCGACCTAACTGGTCCTTGACCATGACCGGCCCTGGTGTTGCATAATAATAGGGTGGGGCCATCTGGTCCCATTGCTGCTTGGTATACATACCATAGCGGACCTCGACGGTTCCGCCTGCGGAGTCGGTCAGCTTGCCGCCAGTCACTTCGGCGGTATACGAGCCATCGCCACCGGTATTCTCAAGTAGATCCCACTGGTAGCTGTATGAAGTACCACCTGCGAGCGCTTGATGGGTCACCGCCAAGCTCCGCTGCGGGTAGTCCGCCGAATAGAGATCGTAGCTGTTGATGACGAACGGTGCGCTTTCGCCTGGACGCGTCAGGCTGAAACTATTGGCGCTCGGCTGCGCGAAGGACCAGCTGCCGCCGGCCGGCATCGCGGCGACGGTCTGCACGTCGCCCGCATAGCCGTAGGTCGCCGTCACCGCGCCGATCGGACAGCTATTGTCCGTTGGCTTTGGAGCGACCGCAAGATTGATCACGCATGCCTTGGTGACAAATTCACCCCCGCCGTATTCAAAGAGCAATGCGAAACCGCGATTGCTGACAACGCTTCGGAGTTTACCTTGGCTTCCCCCGCTTTCGTAACTGAGAGTGAAGACCGTGCCATCCGGCTGGGTTACGCTTTCGGCATAAGCGCACGCCTCCATCCAGGTTCCGCAACCTGCCCCCCCCGAAACCGCTGGAAAGACGACCCGTGTTCCATCCCGAGCAGTGAACGTATAGCCACCGGACGCAGCCAATTCGGCATACCCCGCTTTGGCAGCGGTTTGCTCAAACGCGATCGGCTGATAACGTGACCGGAAACCTTCACTCAGCGCGCCGAAATCAACGGTGACGTTGTAATCGAATTGACTCGGATAGCAGGCACCACCGACGGGAACCCGCCTTTCGCGCACCATAATCGACCAATTGTGATTAAAAAATTTGCCGAAGCGTTGGTGAACATTGCCATCCCATCCATCAAACGAGAAGACGCGCTTGAGAGATAGCGCGTCGCCACCGCTGCCGATCGAAAGATCCTCATTCTCAAAGCTATAGCTGCCCGAGCGCATATCGACCCCACCTGGGCTGCTGGCAAAGGCGGACTTGACCGGGGGCGGGGGGCCTGGGGGCGTTTCGGGTTCGCCGCCACCGACACCGCAACCAGGCAGCGCGTTGGTGGTGCCGCCGCCCTTGGCGGACTGAGCCTGCCCGGTGGCTGGGGTTCGGATCTGATCTTCTGCTTGCACGGCGGATGGAACCGTAAGCCCGATCATAATCACTTGAGCGAAAGAGCGACAAACTCCCGTGCCGTTGTTGATTCTCACTTCGCTCTGCTCCTCATAAGCTCATCTTGCAGTGCGGGCTGTCGCATTTGATCAACAGCGCTGGCTAATCACTATCTTTGTTCCACTTTTCTTTCACTGATCGTATTCACCGGAGCCTGGTCACGGCGAGCCGTTGCTGCGCCAGTCACGGTGTACTGGCTGCGATTGCCCGCCGGATCGAAGCTTGTACCTGTGGCAACGCCGCTGTCAGGTCCGCCGCTCGTCGATGAGGCTACCAATCGCCCAAGAGCATCATATTGATATGAAACGGTTTCGGCACCAAAACAGATGCCGCTTGTGCCCAAAAGACCTACTGCGAACGCTGGAAGGATTTTCCGCATACTTACCGCCTCTTAAGAGCTGATAGGCCTGACCAGGTAACAGCTTACAATGTCACTGGTGGTTAGCAATGCAAAACCAAGGCGGCCCAAAGATTTTGGACAGCGGGAACGAGTGGATTGCCGATCTGACGGCGGCTACGCTGACCGCGAACAGGAGGCAGATGACCAAGCGACCGCGCCTGAACCAAGGCCTAGAGGCTGTTATGGACTTGGGAGCGTGCGTGATTCATCCGTCATCGAATGAACACTTGTCGCAAGCCCTATCCGTCTGACGTCAGCGACGAGGAATGGTCGCTGGTTGCGCCGTACCTGCTGTTGCAGCGCGAGGATGCCGGCCAGCGGGAACACGATCTGCGCGAGGTGTTCAACGGTCTGCGCTATATCGTGAAGACCGGCGCGCCGCGGCGGTGGATGCCGAACGATCTTCCGCCCTGGGCGGCTGTGTACCAGCAGACGCAGCGGTGGTTGGCGGCGGGCTGCTTCGAAGCGCTGGTGGACGAGCTGCGTGCGGTGTTGCGTCTGGCGGCAGGCGGCAAGGCCGAACCGACCGCTGCGATCATCGACAGCCGGACGCTACGTTCCACGCCCAAAAGCGGCGAACGCGCCGGCTATGATGGGGGCAAGCGCAAGAAGGGCTCGAAGATCCACATGGCCGTCGACACGCTGGGTCATCTGCTGGCGCTCCACGTCACGCCGGCCAGTGCGGAGGATCGCGGCGAGGTGGAACGGCTCGCGCGTACCGTCTAGGCGGTCACCGACAACGCCGTCGAACTGGCCTGGGTCGATCAAGGCTATACCGGCGAACGGGCCGCCAGCGCGGCAAGCAGGCACGGCATCGCGCTCGAAGTCGTCAAGCTGCCAGAGGCCAAACGTGGCTTCGTCCTCCTGCCGGGACGCTGGGTCGTCGAGCGGTCATTTGCATGGGCGACCCGCTTCAGGCGTCTCGTCAAAGATTCCGAGCGCTATGCCGAAACACTCGCAGGACTTCACATCGTCGCCTTCGCCTGCCTCATGATGAAGCAGGCTGCCGCACTCGCTGCAGGTTCATAACAGCCTCTACGCTCAGGACTCATTGGTCATAGCCAGGAGATGACGGTGTAGCAGCGAGAGCGATGGCTGATCTTCCCTCGGTTTGACGGACACCGATGATAGGTTCTGCGGAGCCAGGAGGTGTATAATGGCAATTACGACGAAGCGTCGGTTCACGGACGAGTTCAAGCGTGAAGCGGTGGCGCTGTGGGAGACGAGCGGTCGGATGCAGACCGAGGTGGCCGCCGAGTTGGGGATTATGCCGACGATGTTGCGTCGTTGGCAGCGCAAGTTGGGGGATGGCAGCGCTGTGCCGGCAAGCCCGGCGGCGAAGCCGCCAGTATCGGCGCTGGCGTCGCCAGCGGATCAGGCGTCTTAAGATCGCGCGGCTGCGGCGCGAGCTGGACCGGGCGCGGATGGAGCGCGACATATTAAAAAAAGCCGTCGGCATCTTTGCGGAGATGCCGCGGTGAAGTTCGCCTTTATCGAGCAGCATGCGTCTACCTGGCCGGTGAACGTCATGTGCCGCATGCTCGGCGTGTCGCGGAGCGGCTATTACGACTGGCGTGGCCGGGCACCGAGCGCGCGAACGACGGCGAACCTGGCGTTCGCGCGCTCGGCTCCAGGCGCGCCATCAGGGGCGCTACGGGTCTCCCGGGATGCATGCCGCCCTGCGGGCGGAGGGCCGGCAGTGCAGCCGTGGCCGGGTCGAGCACCTGATGCGTCGACACCGCATCCGTGCGCTGGCCGGGCGCCGGTTCCGGCCCTGCACCACCGACAGTCGTCACTATCTGCCGATTGCCCCGAACCTGCTGGCGCAGGACTTTGTGGCGACCGCGCCGAGTACGATCTGGCTCGCCGATATCACCGACATAGCGACCGGCGAAGGCTGGCTGTATCTGGCTGCGGTGCTCGACCTGGCAACCCGCAAGATCGTCGGGTGCGCGATACGTGACCATATGTGAACCGAGTTGCCACTCGCTGCCATGATGATGGCCGCTCAGCGGCAGCGTCCAGCGCCCGGCCTCATCTGCCACTCGGATCGCGGGTCGCAATATGCCGCCGGTACCTATGTCGATTACCTGTCGGCGATCCGCGCCGTGCCCTCGATGAGCCGCACCGGCAGTTGCTACGACAATGCCCCGATGGAGAGTTTCTTCCACACCCTGAAGGTCGAACTGGTCCATCAATGCCGCTGGGCGACCCAGGCGGAAGCCCGACAGGCGCTGTTCGGATACATCGAAGGCTATTAGGATGCACTCGGCCCTCGGGTATCTAACTCCCGAGCAAGCCGAGCAGCGCATGACCGGCTAACCCAGAGTGTCCGTCGGACCAAGGGAAGATCACAGCCATCTGAAGCGCCTCAGATACGCTGTCATGCTGCTGACGCTGGCCGTCGCTACCGTAGTGCGGTTTACAGCACATGGAGGTGCGACAAACACGACCGAGCCTGACAATCTTTCCCCTTGGCGGCAAACCGATGTGGCCACCGCACGCTGGCTGGTGATGCTCAATATGAACGCCTGTCCGAAAGTCGCGAGCGGGAGAAGGGAATGTCTGCTTACAGAAACCCTTCACCCGCGTGCTCCCGAAACCGCTCATGATCACGCACATATTCAGCAACCATCTCTAAGGAGGAGTGCCGACTGTGCTCTTTCATTTTGAAGAGATTGGCGTTCTGTCGACCGGCTTCTGTAAGGAAGCCGGCGCGGAGGGAGTGACCGGAGAACAGTTCAGGTGAGTAGCCAGCAGCGACAGCGGCGGCCTTTACCACGAGCGCAACGCCCTGAGCGCTCATAGGCCTTTCGGTCAGACGGCCTTGAGGCGTCAGCTTGCGAAAGACAGGACCGCTGGTGATCCCGGCGATCTCCAACCAGGCGCGGTAGTGCCGAACAGGCTCAAGGCGCCGACCATCTGGAATTGCGACAGTATGCCCTTTGCCTTCTTGGTCAGTCTTCGACGCGGCGATCCGCACGAGAAGTCCGCGGCTGTCCTCAATTACTTGGCTTACTGTTATACCGACCAGCTCCGAACGCCGAAATGCACCGGCCATGCCGATCGCGAGTAATGCGCGATCGCGATAAGCGCGCAGATCTTCACCAATGATCGCGCGCAACATGTCACGTAGCACGTCCCCGTCAGCGGGGCGCTTTTTGCCAGGCAACTCGCTGCGTTTGTCTTTGCGGATGCCACGCATGGCGCGCTCGAGGCGAGCCGCGTCCGGTTGGGAAGTCGGCGGCTCGATATCCGCAGCACGGTGAGCAAAGACGATAGCCGCTAGCCGGCGGCCGATCGTCGCGCGGCCGAGCGGCACCGGCTCTTTGCGCGGCAGTACCGTGCCGCGTTTCGTCCGCCGAGGCTCTTGAGGGGTGAATCCGCTCTCGGCGAGCAGCGTCAGGAACGCCGCGACTGTCGCCGGCGTCGCGGGGAGCGGACGATACCCGGATTCCTGGCACCACGCGCAAAAGAGGCGCCAATCCGACTTGTAGGCACGCAAGGTCGCATCGGCGGACGCGCGCTTGACATAGTCGTCGACACGTTCGCGGTCTTGGGGGGCGAGCTGCGGGAGATAGGGTTCAAGGGACTGAACTCGATCAACGACCACCAGCGCATCAGCCACGATCGCATCCAGGTCTGCACGATCGACGCGAGCCGCTGCATCAATCTGATCATCAATGGTCAAGCCAAGCTCCTGCGCATCACGTTAATTCGACCGGCTTCCGTACGGGAGACCGCGCCGCGCCGTTGAAACGGCTAATCGACTACCAGAAATCACACTAGAATGTAATTAGCAGGAATCAGTGTTATCGCTAATTAGGGTTGGGACGAAGGTGTGTCGGCCGTCCAGAACCGATCGCCAGGACTCGGAACGTAAAGGCTGGACCCGTCCAGCCAAAGCACTGCCGGTCATCTTTAATCAAGCTAGGTGTTTGATCGGTGCTGTCAGTCTAATGCGAACCGCTCTCCACACGATGCAAATAGGTCTTTGAAGGAGACGGGCTAGCTAGCTAGCATCTGCCACTCCGCCACTCCGCCAGTGCAGCGGAGCGTCTTTTCCGGTAGGTCTGTCGGTCGACGAGATGCCGTTCGAGGCTGAAGTGGTTGTGGATGTTGGCGTGGACAGAGGCGAACTTTTGCAGCGTCTTCATATGCCGGAACCGCAGCATCGCTCGCTCTCGTCGTCGGAACGGCAGATGACTGTTCTCCACCCGGTTATTGGCCCAGCGTCCGACCTCCTGCTTCTCGCGGTTGCCCAGCTTGTTCATCGCCGCACCGTAGGTGCGAAGGCCGTCGGTGGTGATCACCTCAGGTGAGCCGTGCCGCTTCAGCGCCTTCTTCATGAAGGCAAGGGCCGCCGCCTTGTCGCGGCTCTTCGTAACGTAGCTCTCCAGCACCTCGCCCTCGTGATCGACGGCTCGCCATAGGTAGACCATCTCGCCGTTCAGCTTCACGTACATCTCGTCGAGATGCCAGCGCCAGTGGCGGAAGCCCCGCATGCGGCTCACCCTCTGGCGGCGGATGTCGCCTGCGAACAGCGGACCGAAACTGTTCCACCACAGCCGCACCGTCTCATGACAGATGTCGATCCCGCGTTCGAACAGCAGGTCCTCCACATTGCGCAGCGACCGTGGGAAGCGCACGTACATCAGCACGACCAGCCGGATTACCTCCGGTGACGAGTTGAAGTAGCGGAACGGTGAGGCAGGCTTGCGGGCACGGGGCATCGTCACGCTCCTACCCTGCCCTCCTTACCGGCCGGTGCATTTGGTTTGACGGAGCCTGCCCGGCACCTATCGCTGGTATGTGGCCTACCACCGCTACTTGCCCGAGGGTGGCGGCTACCCGACCTGATAACCAACCGGCCCATTTTCTGGCAGGATCCGACGAAGCGATGGCGGCATTATCGGATAATCGATAGAGTAGCGATCAAACGTTGGAGGACCAAGTTGCCTGATCCGGATAAAGCGGCGGCTATAAAGCAGGCTGTTTGGGAGCTTGAGGTTGAGCTTCTGGAGGCGATCGACCCTGGCTTCCGTGCGGCATTAGGTGAATTCATTGAGCAGGACTTTAGCGATATTCGGACTGTCGATAATGCGATGCATGATCAGCACTGACATTTACGATCTCATATAAGTTCAATGTATTTAATCAATCCTAGAATTTGATTGCTAGGATTCTTGCCACATACGATCGCGTACGGGGCTTCCACTGTGCGGATGACGAACACGTCGTGCTGCACGTTAATTGCCGCTTTCAGCTTAATAGCAATGGCTTTCAGGGAAAGATCGGACCGGAAGATTGCGAAGCAGGTGGTCTCCGTCCAACAATCTTTCGATATATCATCGATGACTTGTTGAACGGCTTGTTGGCGGCGTGCGGCGGTTGAACTTCGCACCGTCGCATCGCCAATTTTGAAGCTGATCCAGTATGCGCGCATTATTGTTTAGTCCCTGTCGGCTGCCAGCGTTTAAGTGCAGTCTTTTATCCAAGCGGTGATTCTCACGCGTGTTTCGTCGGACAACTTGAGATATGCACGTCTTCGATCTTCTGGATCAGGGACCCGGATGATTTCACCACGCTGCACCATGACACTGATGTGGCGCAGAGCTGTTGTTGGAGGTGCGTTTGCAGCGATACACAGTGACGTAACAGCGATCGTCCTGTCTCGAAGCCCCGCCACGTAAAGATCGAGCAGCATATCCCAGTCAGGCTCAATAAAGAGACTTGAGCGGAGATATTTCCGACGCTTCGCTCTTGCTAAGATAATGTTTTCGGCGGTTTTCAATAGGTCATGAGGCCCATCCGACACGCGAGCAGGGGCGTGAATGTAATCAGTTACGAGCCGACTGATTTCGCGAAGGCGTTCTGTGATCGTTGCTGCCGTACTGAGACGATCAGGATCACGATCATGATGTAGACCCACAACTGTTCCGCGACCGCGTAAGCCATTGGGACGGTCTGCGGTTTGAGGAAGCGGGCCAAGTGCGTCATCACCGCTATGATCTGAAGGGCCGTGATCCAAAGAGGCCAAAACCTCGTGCTCCTTGCCATGATGACGATGAAGGCGATGAGCGTCGCGACATCGACCATGAAGATGCCCGTTTCTGCGCTGTACCAAACCGGGCCACGATTGGCAGCGATGCCTGTCGCAAGCGAACCGATCGTGATGGCGATGATGCACCAACGCTCGGCACTCTCGCCTCGGACACCGACGTAGATCAGCGTGGCGGCAAGGATACATAGGAAGATGACGGGGACAAAGATCAACGCGACGGTCAGCATAACGATACAATAGCCACATTACCGCCGCGTCGAACCCTCTAGGCGATGATCGTGTCGTTCGTCAGCACGGCTTCCATGGGCGGGCAACCGGGCAGACTGCCAATTGCGGTTTCCTGCATGCCAAATTTGGCTCGCGTCAGCACAAGTTCGCGTCGGGTGGCGGCGATGCCATTACGAACTTCCCCTAACGCGGCGACGGTCGCGAATGTGTTCATCATCGCCGAATGAATCGGTAGAGGGCCGACCTGTGCTTCGATTGTACCCTCGGCGAGAGACGCAAGGAAGCGACCGGCGCGGGCAATCGCAACATCAATGGCGCATTCGAACGGAGCGAGTTCGGAAACGATCGAGGCGGCGGCTTCTTGAACGATGTGGGGCATGGTTTTCTCCGGGCGCTGATAGCGCAAGATTGACCAGCTGCTTGTGCCGGTCAGAACATTTCGGAAAGGCTGCTTAAGGCAGCGGCGCATCCGCCAAACACAAGGGCGATGATCGCTGCCAGCACGAGCGAGTAGAAGAGCTTTACGGTGAAAGTCATCTCATTGTGCGGTCTTCCTCCCGTTGGAAACGGCAAAGGGAAGATATGCTTCCCCTCACCGCTACTGTCCGCGAGGAGTGCCGCTTCAACGGGCGGCAGCACCACTATCTCTGGCTCATATATAGGCGGTTCATACATGCCGCCCTCGTACTGGAAGAGGAGACGAGCCGCCTCCGCGCTACGATCTACGCCAAGATGTCGGCGCGCTGCCGCCAGCCGTTGATTGACCGTCACGGGGCTGCGCCCGATGTGCCGCGCGATGTTTTTCACCTCCCAACGGGCGTGAAACAGCCGAAGGCATTCCTTTTGCCCATCAGTCAGGCGATCGAATTTGGTTTCCCCCATATTAAGATGGTTTAGCGCCATTATGAGCGAGAACAATCAGGACAAATTCGATCGCTAGGTTGAAGCAGCGCCAATGCTCGCCTCAATAGCTTGACGGGTGATCTGAGCTACTGCCCGTTTTGAGGCGATCGGCGAAACGGTCGACATCGTCCGTGCGGATCACCCATATGTCGTAGCATAATTAGCCCGGCCGGGTCCGATGTGGCTGCCAGATCGTTGAACGATCTCAGTGTGATAACGCGCGCGGATACGGAGCCAGGAATATGTCACCGAAGGATCTCGTTGATAGCGCTGCCAGCGCCGCTGGTTCTGTTGCTGCGGTCGCCGCCAATTCGGGCGACACAGCCTCGCAACGATCCGCGTTGCTCGACAAGCTATGTCAGGCTCGAGCGGCGTTTGATATGAACCAGTCCACCCAAGCCGGCGGGCAGTGGCTCGTCCCTGACGACGCTGGACGAGTGGCATTCACACCCACCCGCCCGGATGGCCAGCCCATGGTCATAGGCGGGCAGGCGGTGACGTTCTGGAAGGTTGAAGAGCTTCCGGCGGTGCTGGATGCACTCGAAGCCGCAATCAACGCCGGCGAACTCGACCCACAGCTCACAGGATCGACACCTGCAGGGCATTCACTACCACTGGAGCGTCTCGCGCCGCGGTGAACGACGGTTGTTCGTGCCTTTCGCGGATCGACTGCTGCGCTTGCATTGCGGATGAACCGACGTCATCGCCGGTCGGATCGCAGGTTATGATCGTAAAAACCGTCCCCTTCGCCGTCTGCTGCCAGAACCCAGCGACGCCGAATACAGGCTGTTCCGGCAAGGCGAACCACATCTCACCCTTGGTGGGCGGTCCCTCACCAAGGAAATCCCACAGAATAAGATCTACTGCGCGGCGGCCGCCCTTTTCGCGGACGGCAAACGCCTTGCCGGAGTTCGAGAACAGCTCGACCGGAACCTTTTTCGGCCGGGCTACGTCCCGCGCTCACTTAGCGCCCAAGCGCCCGAACAGCGTCACAGGTTCCCTCAATAGGCGTGCGCGGTTGGACGTCAGACCAAACCCAACCAGCGCGCCGCTGTCCACAAGGTGGATACCGCGCCCGCAATCACCGCTGTCCCGACAATCGCCACCTCAACATCGAAAAGGGTCGGACGGCGACATCGCATCACTCGCTGATCTCGTCGTCTTCGTTGGCGGCGCTTCTGGTCACGCCACGGGCCGCCAATATCGCGTTGAGTTGCTTTTTGATGCTCATCCCGGAGGTATGGCTCACGACGTTCGCGTGCCCCTCCCGCAGGAGCCGTTCGCGAATGTCGTTGACGGAATGGCACGCCCCGGTGCGCGCTAGCTGGAATGCACGTTCAACGGTGCTAATTTCCGAGCCTTCGTTCACTCGGCGCTGCGGAGGAATGAGTTGATCTTCGTAGTCCATTCATCCAGCGTGGAGATCCGATGCCCTACTGGCAAGGCACCGCCCGCTCAGCAGCGACCCGCGAGAACATAGTTTTATTTCAACGGATGGCGGTGATCAGATCACGATTGCATCGCAGAGCTCCGGACCCGCCGTACTCGATTACAAATTCGATAACGGCATGATCGATGCTAAGGCTTTAGCGCTCGATCACGCGTATGCGGCGCCTCCGGGGTGAGGATGCCCGGGGTCGAGAACGATCTAAGAGCCTGATGCAGCTGCTTTCCTGCCGATCGGACCCTGCTTGAGCACCGCCCGCCGTCATTTCGCGATCATCGCACCCCCGACCCCAGGTCACGTCAATCCGTTGCAGGCTCTCGGAGCCGAACTGATGAGCCTTGGGCATCGCGTCACTTTTGTGCACCAGGCGGACGTAGCCCCACTTATCAGTCGAACGCAGATGGGCTTCGAGCCATTGTCGATGGTGATCGACGCAGAGCAATCCCTTGCTGAATACAATGCGGTTCTTGCCGCTCCCACAGGTCCCGTCGGTCTTACGCGCATGATCCAGGCAACGGCGAGAATGAGCGAGCGGCTTCTGAAGCATGCTCCGGGCGCGCTGGATAGGATTGGGGCGAACGCACTGATCGCGGACTCCGCAGAGCCGGCAGGCGAGCTTCTTGCTCAATCTCTGGATCTGCCGTTCGCAGTCAGCGTCACCGGTCTACCGCTGCTCGGCGAACCTGATGTGCCACCTCCGTATCTCGGCTGGAAGTATAGCGCCAACGCGACCGGACGGTTCCGCAACCGCGGCGGCTACTGGGTTGCGAAACGGCTGATGCGCCCTGTCACCGATATGCTGGAAGGCTACCGAAGCAATGCCGGATTCTCGCATGGCCAGACCGAAGCCCGCGTCTATGTGGCGCAATGCCCGCAGGCGCTGGACTACGCCCGCAAGCACCTGCCACCAAACTTCCATTACGGCAGTCCCTGGCGTGTCCAGTCATTGGTGGACACTGATCTTCAAGAGGACGATCGGCCGTTGATATTCTGTTCGCTCGGGACGCTCCAAGGCTCTCGATGCAGGCTGTTCGCCACGATGTCGGCGGCATGCGCGACCATCGGCGCGAGGGCCGTGATCGGGCATGGCGGAGGGTTAAGTTCGACGCAGGCTGCAGCCTTGCCCGGCGATCCGCTAGTCCGCGCTTTCTGGCCGCAAGAGAGCGTGCTGCGGCGCTGCTCCGCAGCGGTACTGCACGGCGGCTTCAACACCACGCTCGATGCGCTAGCGGCCGGCGTGCCGATCGTGGCCCTGCCGATCGCATTCGAACAGCCCGGCACGGCCGCGCGCCTGAAATGGCTGGGTGCCGGCGAGGTCGCGTCACCCGGCTTCGTCACGGTTCGCAGCCTAGCCGCAAAGCTGACGCGCGTTATGTCGGACCCGAGCTACCGCCGTGTGGCGGCTAGTTTATCCGTTGAAATGAAGGCCGCCGGCGGGGCCGCGAGCGCCGCCGCCCGGATCGACGAAGCGTTCAGATGACCGCTGCACGTGCGGCAGCCCCCACCACGGAATCATCGGGCTGAGATGATGTTCGTGGTGGTACGTTCCGAAGTTGAAGCAGGTAGCGAGGGCGCCAAGTGGCGAATAGCCGTTTCCCCGAGCGTTGTGCGCATCGGCGAACGGCGTCGCCTCATGCCGATGGGGCAGATAGGTCCCGAACAGGAAAAGCTGAGCTAGCGCGACGAGCGCAGGGATGGCCCAGAATACAACGATGTTCACAAGCGAGGCACCGAGCAGCATGTAGATGATCGCTGCCACTGTGATGCGCGCGATCTGTGCGTGAGTGTAATAGCCGGTGAAAAATCTTATAAACCAAGACCATGCATTGCACGGTCCGGTAGGGTTGAAGTCGGGATCAGCATCCGTTCCGGGCGCCGCGTGATGGGCGTGATGTTTGGGGTAGAGCACTCCGTAAGACAGGCCGGCGTACGCGCCCAGACAGATCGTGCCAACCACAGTGTTCATCGTTGGACGCCCGGGAGCGAATGAACCGTGCATGCAGTCGTGCGCGATGATGAAAAGGCCGGTGCTCAGCCACGCCTGCAACAGGACCAGCACCACCGCCGCAACCGCAGATGCGGCACTCCATTCCCAAAAAAAGATGCCGACGACGTGGATCGTCGTCCACGCCGCCCCGATGAGAAGCGCAAGCAATAGGCTGAGGACAGAGCCGTCGCGACGGCGAATCATTGTTCTACGCGCTCCGCCAGTCGGCGCTTCAGCTTCGCGGGATCCGGTGCGAACAAGAAACCGAAGCTGACGCCCCCGTCCTTCCCCTTTACCGCGTGATGGAGGCGATGCGCCTGCAGCAGCCGCTTTGAATAGCCGCGTCGTGGCACCCACCGCATGCCGAAACGCTGGTGCACCATGATGTCGTGCACGAATGCATAGATGCCACCGTAGATTGTGATACCGAGCGCGCACCACCAAAGCGGCTCCCACCGCAGGCCGGCGACGAACATGCCGATGACAATGGCGGCGAAACTCAGAGCGTACAGGTCGTTCTTCTCGAACACGCCAGATCGAGGTTCATGGTGAGAGCGATGCCAACCCCACCCCCATCCATGCATCACGTATTTGTGCGTCGCCCACGCGAAGCATTCCATGAACACGACCATGCCTACAACTAGAGCGAGCTTCTCAGACCATTGCATTATCGGCTCCGGATTATTCCTCCCGCATCGCAGTTCGAGCGGCAGGCCATCTCCGGACAGAACGAACGATGACAGCTAAAGAGCCGGTCGCTGAAACACTGAATCCATTCAAGGACGCCGCAACGGAAGAAAACGTCGGTGCAATCCACAGCGCCAGTACGGCCAGACCTGCACCTGCAAGCACATCGACAGCGTAGTGACCGCCGAATAGCGGCGTGGCGAAAATCGTGACGGTTGCCCAGATCGGGGCGATGATGCGGCCCCAAGAGGTCTTGCCGACCGCCCAAGTCAGGATGATGGGCAGGGTAGCATGGTAGCTGGGGAAGGTGACGATGCCCATCATCTGCGTGAGATCGATTGTGCGCCAGCTTCCGTCGCGAAGTCCGACGAGCATGCCTTGCTCCCTCCACGCGACGGATGGCCAAAGGTGGATGTAAAGCCCGGGGTCGAAAACGTTGCCGAGTGCCGGCATCAGACCGGAGATCAGTATTGTAACGAAGCCGCTCGCAATCGCGGCGGTCACCGCAGTGCGCAACCGGTCCACCTGGCTGGTCGCGCTCAACACCAGGATGCAGGCGACCATCTGTAGTGTGAGGCTATGGTACGCCAGTCCGCCGATCCAAAGCGCGACCGGGAGGCGATCCGCTGCGGCAAAGAGGAACGGCCAATCGAAACCCATTGCCCGGTCCAAGACAATGAATTGCCTGTCCCACAGCGGTCCGGCACGGGCCGCCAGGCCATAGGACAGAACGACGCCGATCAGCGTAAATAGCGTCATCTGCAGGAAGGCCGCCGCACCTTCGTATAGCGACGGCCGGTTCCGCACCTTCCCGACCAGCATCACCGATAAGAGGCACGTCAAGCCGACTAAAGGAATGAGGCTCTGTGGCATCGCGATCCTGAAGCCCAACCCAAGGACCGTCAGCGTGCAGACCATTGCCATCACGGCAACCAACCACCACGTAACGGCATCACCATTGCTTCGGATTCTAGCTTTCGACATCGTCGACAAACGCGGCATTCTTCACCAAGTGCCCAACGTTGCTCGGGATCAAGACGAATGCAGAAGCTGTCTTGCGCCGAAACCGACTGTTCGAACTAGGCGACTTACCCAACTGCTAGACTGACCGGTTCATCGAACAGACCGGCATCGAAGCTCAGCCATGGCTCGCCCCCTGCAGTGGAGGGGAGTAAAATCCTAACCTGATTGTCATTTGACGGCGCGTTGGCGCGGACGCAGCATCGATCAGCCCGATCACCGGGCGGGAGGATGTTGATGCGCAAACTTCTATTCGCCGCGGCTAGCTTGGGTCTGCTGGTGACCGCCACACCATCGATCGCAGCACCATGCAAGGATGCGAAGGGCAAGTTCACGAAATGCCCGCCCAAGGCTCCCGTGAAGGCGACGCGGTGCAAGGCCGCGAACGGTAAGTTCGCCAAGTGCGGCACGCCTGGCGCG
Source organism: Sphingomonas sp. Leaf37 (assembly GCF_920939475.1). Classification (NCBI taxonomy): domain Bacteria; kingdom Pseudomonadati; phylum Pseudomonadota; class Alphaproteobacteria; order Sphingomonadales; family Sphingomonadaceae; genus Sphingomonas; species Sphingomonas sp. Leaf37. The sequence continues at coordinate 161,774 of NZ_CAKLAX010000005.1, forward strand.
AAGCCAATCTGAGCAGTTGGGGCGGCAGCTTGATCCGCCGCCCCGCGCTTTGCCTCTGGGGTTCGTTTAGAAAGCTGCCGACAGACCCGCGAAAGCGGTAACGCTATCCCGATCATCGCGAAGAGCGTAGCCGGATACGCCACCCCGCAACGACAGAGCGCCGGCAATCTGTCCGTCAACACCGAACGCATAGCTCATGTAGCTGCGGTCAGCGCGCATGACGTCGCTGGTAAAGCTGATCGGCGCGCCGGTCGGCGTGATCGTGAACGTTCGAGGATCGTCGTCGAATTCGCGCTCATAGCCTGCCCGCGCGAACATACGGACGGGCTGACCGGGAACCGATCGCACCACCGCGCCGAAGCGGCCCGTCAGGCTCTCGATCTGCTGGTCGCCGAAGGTCGCTGCCGTCGATAGGCCGCCCCCCTCGGCATAGCCGTCGAGCCGCACCCGGTCGTACTGAACGGCCACGTCAGGACCGAACGCCACGCCGCCACGGGCGAAGAGGTCGAAGGCGGCGGTAACCCGTCCGGCGACATAGTCACCGTCAGTGCGGCCTTCGTGGCTGCGCAGCGCCGGCCCAAGTTGGACCGAGCGCCGGATGCGGCGATAGTCGATCTCGCCATAGGTGCCGTCGGCAAGCAGACGCACCGGCCCCAATTCTCCGCGAGCATAGCCGCTGACCGACCATGCGCGGGGCTTGTAGCTGCCGGCGCCCGCGGCAAAATCACCGGTGCCGCTGGAATAGCCGCCGACAACGCCAACGCCGGATGCTGCGCCGATAGCGAGGTCCGCACCGGCCGCCCCAGTGAAGCCGCGCTCGGTCAGGCCAACGTGCTGAGCCGAGGTCCCGGTGCTGTAATAATGATAGGCCGCGCTGCCGAACACCGACAGCCCACGCCCTAGCCGTTGCGAGCCGCCCCGTTGTGGCCCTTCCATGAGGTCGCGCTGCGCCCGGAACATCGCCTGTGCGGCATAACCGAGCCCGGCGATCTGTTCCGGTGCCTGCACCAAGCTGGCGATCGCCTGTCCCTGGATCCGCTGGGTCATGCCGGCTGGGTGGACGCTGTCAGCGAGGATGTAGGTTTCGTTGGCATTGGGCGCCACCAGCGTGCTGCGCGTGCACGATAGCGACGATGGTACCGTGCAGGCGACGCCGGTGACATTGGTATAGCCATAGGTCGAAGGACTCGAAACGAGTTCGTTGAACAGCCGATCGGTGTCGAAGTATAGCGCGTTGACGTTTCCGGCCGCGAGCGCGCTGGCGAAGGTACTGTTGAATAGCTGGAGCCCCGCGGCACCGCCGGTCTGCACGGCCAGGGTGATGATGCGCGTCGCACCAGCCGCCTGCACTCGTCGCACCTGATCGGCCAGCTGCGTCGCGGCGGTGGTTAGGATGGCGTTGTTAGTGCTGCCAGCCGCCTGGAACGCGAAATAGTCGTTGCCGCCGCCCTGGATATAGACGAGATCGCGCGGGCCGAATTTACCGCCTGCGGCGAGATAATTGCTGATCTGCGTAGTGACCGGGATCGACAGCGCGTTGGCCGCCGTAACGCGAGCCCCGCCGACTGCGTAGTTGGTGCCACCCTGCCCGTAGAAGGGTGCCAGCGGCAGACCCAGGCGCGCGGCAAGCACTTCGGGCGATACCGGATCGGGATTGGTCGTAAAGCTGCCGGCTTCGCGTGGAAGGCGCGGATCAAGCGTCAAATAGTAGCCGCCGTCCGCGAGGCTGTCGCCGAACACGACCATCCGGTCGTAGGATGTGCCCTTCTGCGAGGCTGTCTGTGCGGTGTTCGCCGTCTGGGCGTGGACGGGCAGCGCCGCGACTATTGTACCCGCCAATAGCGCGGCGGCGTATTGCGTCTTCATCGAACCTCTCCCTTGCGGCAGCGGATCGTTGTCCGCTGCTCGGCTGCGACTCTTCGCGTCCGCCGACATCCCGTCAAGCGCTTGCGGTTAATGCGTTGCGGCATTCGTCTCTAAAGGTCGCATATGCAGGAACTTACCCTGGCCGTCATAGGCATCGACTTCCCCAACACGGACGGCAGCAACTGCCGGTCCGAGGCGATGATGACGTTGCCCGGCGAACCGATCGAGTTGATCCCGGAGCCGACGAACAAGCACGACAGCAACGCCATTGCGGTGATGAGCCCACGCGGTGTGCAACTCGGCTACATCAATGCCGAGAGGGCGCCGTACAGCGGCGGGCGGATGGCCCGCGGTGAGAAAGACTAGGCGATCTTCCAGAGACTGGCTGGTGGATCAGCGTTCATTCGCGTTGGCTACGGTGGTGGTGCCCCGACGTTGCCGCCGTCATCGGACAAGTACGGTCAGCCTAGTGCCGATATAGGCCTGGTAGGAAGCTTGCTCGCATTGAAGCTGCGAGCACGACAGATCGCCCTTGTCGCTGCGTAACGTAGCCAAGGGTCGCTCCTCGCCATACCAGGCAGATCACCGCAGGCTTACGAAAATTGCCTTAAGGACCGTTCGTCCGCCGCCAGACGCCAATCCGGGGCCTTAGGTTACCTGGATAGCCTCACGACTACGACGGCGTTCTAACGCGTTTAAGACGGCCAATAGGCGAATTTAGCGTCTGCGGCGGTGGCGGTGATCGTCGATGATGTAACGGCAGTGACTCGACCTTTGTGGTGTTGGTATCGCCATCGTCATGAACTGTCATGCGTTCGGAAGATGTAGTATTTGATGATCCTTATTGAAGGAAAGCTGGTTTGAGTTTATGGGCATAGGCCCCTCATAAGATGAGTAACAGCATGTCTTCCGAATCCGACTCGGCTACGGTCGCTCTCGCCGCCGACCTGACCATTGCTTGGCTTGGCAACACGAACAATCGAGTGAATGCCGACGATGTGCCAGCATTTTTGCAGCAAATGCATCGGACAATCACAGATTTGTCGGCTAGCAAAGATGCCAACGCCACGGCTGCCGAACTCACGAAGGAATATACCCCTGCTGTATCGGCGCGGAAATCCCTGGCCTCGCCAGATTTCATCATCAGTATGATTGACGGCAAGCCTTATAAGACGCTGCGCCGCCACCTATCGACCAACGGAATGACCCCGGAGGAATACCGCGAACGCTTCGGCTTGAAGGCGGATTACCCCATGGTCGCCCCGACATACTCCGCAGCACGACAGGCCATGGCGAAGAAAATTGGCCTTGGTCGCAAGCCGGGCCAGACAAACGCTGTCAAGGTAGACGGGAAAGCTGCAAAGCCTCGTAAGGCGAGCGATGCCAAAGCTGCTGCACAGGCGCACCTTGGTAACTCAAACAGCTGAATAATCCTGGCATTTTAAATAGCATGGTGGGGATCGGCAAAAAAATCAGTCCTCACCAGTTTCGCCGCCAATCCTCGGTATCAAAGCCGTACTCGAGATTGTCGCTACTTGAATACAGGTTTGCATGCCAGATCCTTGTACAGAACGTCAGCGTTGATCAGACGCGGCATGTTTTTGCTATCTTAATCAAGCTACTCCCGCGCGGCATAGCGGCTTTTTATTTTCTTGGATCTGTATCGTCGGATTCTGCATTAAGTGGTGTAAATTTTTGCGACCAATGCTATTACTAGGAGGTCTGTACAGGTACAAATGCGAATTGCAAAAGCTCTTTACTTGGATTGATATGTTCGTTTTAGACATTAAAATCTAACGTTGAGGCGATCGATTTACTTCCGAATCGATCCTATTATATTAAGGCCGGTGTTAATATATTAAGGCCGGTGTTAACCATTGTTGTGTTTAGAAGCCACGCCCGGCGAGTTGGCGGGTACTAGGAGGTTTCTAATGAAGTTCGTTGCTATCGGAACAGCAGCGGTTGCCACACTGATGGCAACGTCCGCGTCTGCCCAATCTGTAAATCCGCTATTTACAGGGGTCCACATTGAAGCACGGGTAGGCTGGGACAATCCGAACATTCGCGCAACATTGTCCGATGGCGTCGATCGAATTAGCCGCAACGCGAGCAAGAGTGGAGCAGTCTACGGTGGAGAAATCGGCTACGATTATGCGCTGAATAATGTGTTGATTGGCGGATACGCGGGCATCGAGGACTCTTCTGCAAAGGAATGCGGCGAACTTTACGGTAATGACAGGCTCTGCCTACGTTCTGGTCGCAATCTCACGGCCGGTATCCGTCTGGGCGTACCAGTAGCCGAGCAGTTTGCTCTCTACGCTAGGGGTGGTTACTCCAACGGTCGTGCGTCCCTCGACTATCAAGACAATGACCTTATTCTTGCCGACGAGAACGAGGGCCGCAATTTTGACGGGTTCCACGTTGGCGGCGGCATCGAAGGCACGCTGACCGGTCGCGTTTACGGACGTCTAGAGTACGTCTACACTGGTTATGGCGACAAATCGGTTATCGCCGATGATATACGCGCGAGCATCGAGCCGAAGCGCCATCAGGTCGTCTATGGCATGGGGATCAGGTTCTAGGCTCTAAGCGTCAGGGGCGATCGAACACAATTTGATCGCCCCGCCTTAGCCGATCTGCTGCCTGCAATGAAGATCGATTACAGCCATACCGCAAGAGCCGAGCCCGGACACGCTCGCAGCACCCGTTTTCCGTCATCCCACTGCGACTTGTAGGCCGCTTGCCCGTGTTGAAGCTGCCAGCATGACAAATCGCCCTTGTCGCTGGACAGGATGGCCAAGGTACGCCCGTAATGATCCTCGCCAACCCGATTAATGCGGATCGTCCCCACCAGAGCGTCAGCTAGCGATCGCGTCGCCGCATAGGGATCGCCATCAACGCAATCTCGACCTTTGCGGCAATGACCGGGCAATTCGGGCGTATCGATGCCTAGCAGCCGTATGCGCTCGCCATTGCATCGGATCGTGTCACCATCCGTGACCGTGCAGCCGCTAACCGTATCGTCGTAGCCAGGTTTGAGGAACGACAGGGTTGAAGGGGGCATTATACCCACGATACCGCCCGCCATCGCCGCGGCCCCAAGAATTGCCGCCGGTAGAGCTGCTCGCCGAAACTGCGCCCGCCGCCGCTTGGTGCGATAGTGCCTCCCCATGTGGATAGGAACGGCGCGGAAAGGCTTATTGAACGACACACCGCGATATTAGCGGCAGCCGGTAAACGGCGAGTAACTTGAAGCTGCGAACGGACTGTCTCGATACCCTCAGCCATGGTCGCAAAGAACCGCACCCGAGTCTCGGCTTCAGAACATCCGCAAACTGGACTTTAGATAACGGAACCGTTCTGGGTTATACACGTATCAGCAACTGTGACTTCATAAGCCGCGGCAATGTCCAATTCTCTTGTCGCAGCCAAGCCCACACACGCGATCGAAGATGATCAGCTTCACGGCGTGATCCTCATCAGCGTAACAGGCTTCTTCGACTTACCGACGTTACGGGATCATTTTGCGGAAAATGGCGCAGTTGTGAAGCAATGGCGTGCAGCGGGCCGGCCGATGCAGGTACTGATCGACGCGGTTGATCTGAAGCCGCACAGCCTGGAGGGTCAGGCCTGCGTACAGGAGGCAACCGCATTGATGGTGCTTTCAGTCTAACGCGAACTGCTCTCCACGAGATGCACCTGGGTTTTTGAAGGCGACAGCCTAGCTGGCAAGCGTCTGCCACTCCGCCAGCGCGGCGGAGCGTCGTTCCCTGTACGTTTGTCGGTCGACGAGATGCCGTTCGAGGCTGAAGTGATTGTGGATGTTGGCGTGGACGGAGGCGAACTTCTGCAGCGTCTTCATCTGCCGGAACCGCAGCATCGCTCGCTTCCGTCGACGGAATGGCAGATGACTGTTCTCCACCCGGTTATTGGCCCAGCGTCAGACCTCCTGCTTCTCGCGGTTGCCCAGCTCGTTCATTGCCGCACCGTAGGAGCGAAGGCCGTCAGTAGTGATCGCCTCAGGTGAGCCGTACCGCGTTAGCGCCTTCTTCATGAAGGCAAGGGCCGCCGCCTTGTCGCGGCTCTTCGTAACGTAGCTCTCCAGCACCTCGCCCTCGTGATCGACGGCTCGCCATAGGTAGACCATCTCGCCGTTCAGCTTCACGTACATCTCGTCGAGATGCCAGCGCCAGTGGCGGAAGCCCCGCATGCGGCTCACCCTCTGGCGGCGGATGTCGCCTGCGAACAGCGGACCGAAACTGTTCCACCACAGCCGCACCGTCTCATGACAGATGTCGATCCCGCGTTCGAACAGCAGGTCCTCCACATTGCGCAGCGACCGTGGGAAGCGCACGTACATCAGCACCACCAATCGGAGCACCTCCAGCGACGAGTTGAAGTAGCGAAACGGTGGGGCAGGCTTCCGAGCGCGGGGCATGGCCACGCCCCTACCCTGCCCTCCTTACGAGCCGGTGCATTTGGTTTGACGGAGCCATCGTAGCGGGTGGCGACGCGTCGCCAGTCCTTCAGCCTGCCAAACATGATCTCGATGCGGCTGCGGCGCCTGTAGCAGCGCTTGTTGTACCTGACCGGCTCGTTGCGGGATCTCCGACCCGGGATGCAGCGCTGGATGCGTTTGGCCTACAAAGCGTCCCTGAACCAGTCGGCATCATACCCGCAGTCGCCGAGCAGCCACTGTGCCTTTGGCATCTCGTCCAGCAGGGCCGCCGCCCCGGTATAATCGCTGACTTGGCCCGCGGTCATGAAGAAGCTGAGCCGGCGGCCGTTAGCATCACTGACGGCGTGCAGCTTGGTGTTTCTCCCGCGTTCGGTGCGGCCGATCAGGCGGCCAAGACCCCCTTTTTAACCAGCAGGCTCGATGCCGTGTGCTGTGCCTTGAGGTAGGTCGCGTCGATCATGACGGCCTTCGATTCGGCGCGCGCGGCAGCCAATCCATCCATCATCTGGAGGAAGATGCCCTTCTCTCCCCAGCGCTTCCACCGGTTGTACAGCGTCTTGTGAGGGCCAAAGTTCTTTGGCGCATCACACCAGCGCAGCCCGTTGCGGTTGACGAAAACGATGCCGCTCAACACCCGCCGATCATCGACCCGCGGCTTTCCAAGACTCTTGGGAAAGTACGGCCGCAGACGCTCCATCTGCTCGTCCGTCAGCCAATATAGGTCGCTCACGTGCGGTCTCCTCACGGAACCTGAATCAGATCGCGACACTCACATCAATGGGTCCTGACCCTAGAGGGAATGCCACTTTCCAATGCGTTCGCGATTAGGGTGGGGAGCCTGTCGTGAATGACATCCTGCTCGACCCAGAACCGGGCGGACCGCGTGTTAGCCACAGTGCGACTTTCAAGACGGATGAGGTGGTAGCCATCGGGTCCACGTACGGGCGGCGTGACGGCGAGCTCGGGCAGTCGGCCTACATGATCAAGGAAAAGCGGGTTCATAGTCACGCCTTTCATGGTTGGTAATATACCGCCATGAACGGCGGTATCCGCATCTTCAGACAGCTTCTCCGCGACCTCTGCGAACGCCGTCCCGGCTTTAATGCGGGCGTGCACCTGATTGGCGAGCGCTAATGCTTCCTGATCAGTGCGCGCTTTACCTTTCGGGCTTGATCCCACGGTGATGAAGATATGGCTGAGCCTGTACTCGTCATAACGTCCTGGGTGCTCCGCGATGCGGGCGATGACGTCAGCGTCCGAAACCACGATGGAATCGATCAGATTTCTACGAGCTGCCTCTGCCAGGATGATTGTCTCGGACGCTGTCAACGCTGTTTGCACGTCGGGCCGCAGTGGCAGCCCCTTCACTCGGGCGAAACGGGCCATACCGATAATCTCGCCGGTTTTTGCACGATCATCTGCGGAGGGCTCAATTCGCTTGAGCAAGACTGGCTCGAAGATCCACGAAAAATCAATGCGAGTTCGCAGCATTTTGCCGATCAGCGCCGCTTCCTCTCCGGGATTTATGGCCAAATGGGTGGTTCTATCCGACGTAGCCTGCATCTGCGAAGCAACGGGGCTGGAACAAAGCATTGTTAACGCAAAACATATTATAGGAAAAATCCTCATTTGCTGCCTCTCACGATGATTTTAACGTCGGCACGTGGATTACCATCTATGGGTAGACCACATAGCGCCAAGTGATTTAAAGAAGGCATTCGTAAAATCTGGGTTATCGCGGGGCAAATCAGGATGAGCGACAATACGTCAAGAAGCATGACTAGACTTTTCCTGTTCACAGCTTCAGTTGCAGTTTGCCTAGGCGGCGGCATGTATGTTTTTCATGATCAAATGAGCGGTGCGTCGTCAACCAGTCAAACACCTAGTATTATTGTTGTCGATACCGCCATATCTTCTGAAAAGGTCGCTTCATCACAAAATGATACTGTCCAACGCGGCTTTGATATGGTGAACACGCCTCTGCCCGACGGCCAAACTGTAACTCGACGTCTGGCCCTGTCGCTGCCGAGCCTGAAGGAGATTGTCACCGAATGCAGTGGTGCGTCATGCACCGTGAGTGCCAAGGCGGCCGGCTCCCGGAACGAGGGCGATCAACAAGGCCTCGAGCAAATGGTGAGCAATGACATTCCGACCGCGCTTTCCCAATCCGGCTACACTCTGATCGAGCCGCTGCAGATTGAGGAAACAGGCGCAGATGAAACACGGATCTTGCTTCGGATCTCGATAGCGTGAGCGGGGGCATCCCAAACCACGACAGTCAGAGACGCGCGATTTCCTCGGGATCATATGGGGCGCCTTTCCTCCGGCCGCTGGATCAAGTCGGGGAGCGTCTTGGAAAGACACTCCCCGAACCAGCTTAATCGTACCGCTTGAGATGACTGTTGCGCTTTCCCTTACCCGCGAGGAACTTGACGACACCGTTCGGATCATCCGACGTGATAAGGCCGAAGTGCTCGGAATTGATGAAGTCGAGGTTTCCGCGTCTATCATCGGTGTCACGACCCGCATCCTGACGCATCACAATGTAGTGGTAATAGACATCCGAAAGCCTGTAGCAGCATTCTCCGGTATTTTTGTAAAATGCATTGGCAACGGGGCCATCCGGGATGGCATGGAAAACGCCGACCCTGTTCCCATTATGCTGAACCTGGTTCTTCTGGTACGACAGCAAGCCATTGTGCTGCTTGACGTTTATTTCGACCGTCTTGGTGACTCGACCCCATTTGTTCAGGCTGTCAGCGACGTTTATCACACCGAGCATATTTGTAGTAAATACAGGAATCGGCGCCAGCCGCGGCGCGTCCCGGAAAAATGCCGCGGGATCGGGATAAAGGGTTGCGTTGACCTTGGCACCCATCGTGGAAGCCGAATTCGGCACCACACTTCCTGCCAGTTGATCAAGCCTGATGACTGCGCTGGTCGTCTTTGTGTCGAAGATAATTGGGGTCGAAAGCCTGTTCAGTACCCATGACTGTAGTACGCCGCTGACACGCGGCACCCGGTGCAAACTGACGCCGTTCCGGTCCGGCGTCAAAAGCCTGAGACGATCAATATCAATGGCCGCGACTTGATTGATTGCCGGATTGGTGCCCGAGTTGTTCATCGGATTGTACTTCGCGCCTCCCTTAACGGAGTAAACGTCTGTCGTACGACCCAGATGAAAGTCATGCAGAAGGTAGAGAACACCATCTTGCGATTCTTTCACATCCACCTCGATGCCGTCCATGCAGGCATGGTTGGCTGAAACAATCGCTGCTGTGGAGTTTTCTGGAATGGAATGATCGCCGCTGTTGTATTTGCCCCAGTACCCCCGATGCGCAAGAACCATCGTATCGGCGGTATGTCGCCGATTGAGGATCTCGGCCATGTGATCCGATGCCTGAAGGCATTGGGCAAATGCGGCCGGTGCGTTGACCAGACCAGCGAGCACAATCGGCAGCGCTGCGCGACGTAGGAACGTGTTCAAATGCCTCATCGGTATGTCACCTTTTTCCTGCGATTGAATCGAGGCGTACCATCAGTCCCGTCGCGATTTCGACTGCGGGGCACGATGTGGACTCGACTTAATCACCATAGGTGACAATATGGTGACGGTCGAGTAATATCGTTCGGAGCAACCCGAGGAAGGCAATAAGGATGTTGTTTCAAATTGCCGCGGCGTCGCTCGCGATGGCCACGCCGGGATCGGCTCAGGCTGCCGAGCGCCTCTATGCCTGTGGCGACGATCAGGTCCGCGAGTATGATGTCGATACCGCATCGGATGCGGGGCCGCGCGCTACCGAAATCTGGAGGTGGAGCGCCGCAACTGCGACCGACCTCCCCGCAGCTTATCGGACGCGGCTCCTCGCGCGCATCGACGAATGCAAACCGATCGATGAGGGGCGTGCGATCCTGATTACCGCATCGACGGGCGGTGTCGTCGTGGTCGATCGTGCGAGTGGCCGCGTATCGTTTCGTGCCACCGCGCCGATGGCCCACTCGGCTAGCGTCTTGCCGGGCGGACGGATCGCTGTGGCGCTTTCCCTTCACGCGCAGGGCGACCGGCTACAAGTCTACGATCGCAACCGCAGCGAAACGCCATTGCTCAGCAGACCTCTGCCGTCGGGGCATGGCGCCGTCTGGGACGAGCGGCTTCGCCGACTGTTCGTCCTGTCGCACGACCTGATCCAGGCCTATAAGGTAGGGGGAAAGCATGGCACGTCGCAACTAAGCGAAACGTCTCGCTGGACGCTGCCGGGACGTCGGGATGGACATGATCTGTCGCGCCGCGCCGACGGTCTCTACCTTGTGACGACCGACGATGGGGTCTGGACCTTCGACCCGCGCGAGGGCAGCTTCATACCATTCGCAGCACTCAACCCGAAGCTGAAGGTGAAGTCGGTCGACATGCACGGGCATCTTGCCTGGGTGCAGGCAGAGGAAAGCTGGTGGGCGAAAGGCTTCACGATCGCGAACCCGGACGGCAGTTCTCCGGTGCGTGTGCCGGTGGAGGGGCTCCACCTGTACAAGGTCCGCTGGGTTCGCTGAAATGGCGTCGCGTCTGGCTTGCCTATGGCGTCGCTCATGTCGGCAAGAGCCTGTTGTGGACGGCAAGCGACCTCCTGACCATCTATCTGCTTGTAACCGTCTATGCGGTCGATCCGGTGATCGCGGGTGCGTTGTTTCTGGGCGGGTTGATCGCGAACGGCATTGCCGACCTGTGTATCGGCCTGTGGCTCGATCGCCAGCCGTCTCACGCAGCTCCGCTGGCGGCGTGTTCGCTTGTACTGGCTGCGGCCAGCTTTCCCGCCACGATCCAGCTGGCACCACATGGACCATGGGCATTGCTGGCCGCAACGCTTGTCTTCCGGATTTCCTATGCCGGGTGCGACGTCCCGCATAACGCGCTGCTGACGCGGCTGGGCCGCACACCGCCTCGGGCGGCCTGGCTGGCGCGCGTGCGGACAATCGGCACCGCGCTTGCGTCGCTGATCGCGGCATGGGGTGTGAGCGGCGCAGATGCCGGCGCGACCGCCCCATTGCTGTGGATGATGGCACTTGCTGCGCTGCTGGTCGGATCGGCCATGGTGCCGCTCCTCGCTACCTCGCCGCTTGCGTTTGCGGGAACGAGGGTTGCGAGAGCACCCGGCCGACTGACCGGATTGCCGCTGCCGTTCCTGACCGCCGGCATCATCGGCATCGTCGGGCTCGGCGGTCTGGCAAAGGCCCTACTGCACCTTCCCGCGAGTCCCTTGGATGGATCGACGATCATTGCACTATTGATCGCTGGCCGAACGCTGTCGGCACTGTTGCCAGTATCGAACAGCACGCCCCGGCGCGGATTGACCTGTCTCAGCGCTGCCTATGTCGCGGCAGGTGCAATCGCGGCGGCGTGCGCATGGAGCAGCGGCGCTGTCATGATCGTGCTGATCGGTTTCGCTATGGGCACGATCAACCTCATCGGATGGACGCTGCTGCCGGCGCTCGCCGATGGGCCGCGTGCTTATGGTGTCTTCACCATGACGGCGAAGCTGGCGCTCGGGGCGAGCGGTCTGGCGCTCGCGGGCGGGCTGGGCGGTGTCGCGACGTTCGGGCCTGGCACCTTTTCCATTTTCGCGCTGACGGTGGCCGGTGCCTGCCTCGTTGCAGCGGTGCTGGTGCGCGCGCGCTTGACTCCGCCTGTTCGTCGGCCCTTTCCAGAATCATGACCGGAATCTCCGCGGGCAATTTCCCAAAGCACTTCCTCCGGGAGGACGGCCGCCGCACCGCGACGGCGAACGAGCGCGTCCTGCTCGAACTGCTGTCGCGGATCGGGCCGGCCAGTCGCGCCGATCTCGCCCGCCTCACCGGTCTGGCTCCACATTCGATCACTCGCCTGATCGAACCCCTGCTGACGCGAGAACTGTTGAGCGAGAGCACGCCGATCGCAGCGGGGCGAGGCAAACCTAGCGCCAAGCTGTCGCTGGTCGGGCATGCCGCGTTTTCGGTTGGTTTATCGGTGATGACCGACGCAATATCGCTGGTGCTGCTGAACCTTGCCGGTACGATAGCCGGGGTGCGTAACGAACGGCTGGCCGATGCGGCCATCGCACCCGCCTGTACACAGATCCGTGCCATGATCGACGCTGCCATCGAGGACGCCGGTTGGGACCGGGCGGCGCTCCTCGGCATCGGGGTTGGCGTGACAGGCTACTTCATCGGCGACGGCGCGCGCCTCAATCCGCCGCGCCAGCTCGACCCCTGGGCGTTGATCCCGCTCGACACGGTTTTGTCGGACGCTCTCGGACGGAAGATCTGGGTCGACAACGACGGCAACGTCGCCGCGGTAGGCGAAGCCATGCTGGGCCGCGGGCGCGAGGTACGTGATTTCGCCTATCTGTACTTCTCAGCCGGTTTCGGAGGGGGCGTGATGTGCCAGGAGGGTCCCTTGCGCGGGCATCACGGCAATGCCGGTGAATTCGCCTCGATCCTGCCGGCAGGCTGGCCACAACCGAACCTGGAGACGTTGCGGATCCTATTTGCTGAAGACGGCGTCACCTATCCCGATCTTCATACGATGCTTGCCGCATTCGATGCTGAGCATATCGCCGTAGACCGCTGGCTGGACGCTTGCATCCCCTCGCTCGATCTCGTCGTCTCGTCGATTTTTGCGACGCTCGATCCCGCGATGATCGTGCTTGGTGGCCGCCTGCCGCTGGCACTGGCACAACGCATAATCGAGCGTATCACCATCACCAATCCCGAACGACGCGGTGTTCACCGCCCTGCCCCGATAATCGTCCCGTCCGGCCTTGAAGGCGATGCCGCGGCTATCGGTGCCGCGGCTTTGCCCCTCCGCGCGGCGTTCTTCGGTGCCTCGGAAAGCGATGGCACGATCGGGGACGAAGCCATCTGACCGCGCACCGAAGAACGGTCAGCGTGCTGCGACGAACCGTCGCAGCGGCACAGGCTGATCGGTCTGGATGATCGAGACGCCGCTGCGGATAAGCCGTCCCCAGACGGCGTCCGGATGACGCATGGCCAGCGCATCTCCCCCGATATCGGCGACGAAACCGTCCCACAGGCTGTTGGCCCAGACCCGCCCTCTGGCGGTGTTAGCGGCCGCAACGACCAGAGCCAGCATCGCCAAGGGCAGGCGCGGGACTTCGTAGCCGATCGGCCTTGTGGATCCAGATGCCTGTCGCGCGATCACTTGCGGTAATTCGACGCTACCGGACAACATCGGCATGAACGGCACCCGATCGAACGGTGCCAATATTGCCAGTGGCGGACTGGCAATGCCGGCGGTCGCCTTGACTATTACGCGACTCTCGGCTCCGGCGTGATGGACCGCCGCGATCGTCTCGGCGTGAACGGCATCCTTTATGTCGAGATTGAGCACGATCCGCCCGTCCGCAGCCGCCAGCATCGCCGCCAGCGTAGGGATGCGATGCCCGGTCAGCAGGCTGGCCGGACCACCAAGATCGTCGCGTAACTGCAGCGCCTGCAATTCCACGAGCGTCAGGTCCGCGACCTTGCCATTACCGTTCGTGGTGCGATCGACCGTGGCATCGTGAATCATCACCAGATGTCCGTCACGGGTCATCCGCACGTCTGCTTCCATGACATCGATGCCGAAGGTGGCACAACGATCGAGCGCGGCGAGCGAGTTCTCGGGCGCGCTGCCCGCCCCGGCGATGGCGGTGTGGCAGCCGCGATGCGCTACGACGATCGTGCCGGCCTCGGGGTCGGCAATGCGCGCCATGATGGCGAGAGCGCAATCGAGTTCGTTGCGTGCCGCCTCCATATCCCTTCGGAAACCTGCATCGCCATGCAGCCGCGCGACAACCGCCGCGGCGGCCTGCCGCGCCGCGGTCACCGCGCTGAAATTATGAGCGCCGCAGATCACGCGACTGTCGCCATACTCCCGCCCGCGCGTCAGAATCGCCGCGGCTCGATCCGGCAGCAGCTCGGCGAGCACAAGCGCCACTGCCGTTCCCCAGCTCGTGTGCCCCGACGGATAATCGAAACTTTTTTCCAAAACCCCGCGCGGCTGGCAGACAGGGCCGGGGTCCATCAGGAATGGTCGACGTCTGGCATAGACCGGCTTTACCGCGTTGACGGCAGCCGCAACATCGCCGCGCATGCGGGTCAGCAGCCGCGCAATTGCCGGCGTAGCCTGGAGCGACAAGGAACGCCCCGCAGCTGCATCGAAGTCCGTCAGCATTGCAAGTACGCCCTCGTCGACGTCGCCGATTGCCTGCTGCCAGCGCGGTGATCCATAGAGCGTACGGGTTGCGCGAAAGGCAGCGCGATCCGCTTCGTCGCCCGCTGAGCCGCTCGCTGGCGCGGGCGGCAACACGTCGATCAACGCGACGCCTGGGCCAGTCAGGTAGCGCTGCGCGCCGGCTGGCTGGGCCGCCAGCAAGAGCGGCAGCATGATGGCGACGCGCATCAATAGCGTACCAGTGCGCCAACGTAGAAAGACCGACCATTGTCGACCTCCTCGCGCAACAGACCGTATCCGGGACCGAACAGACGCTGCGGACGGAAGTTGGTCAGGTTCTTGGCCTGGGCGACGATCGTCCAATGACGGTCCAGCTTGAGGCGTAGCTGCGCGTCGAACAGATCGCTCGCGGCATAGCGCCGATCCTGCAACGGATCACTGGTCGATACCGAAAAGAGGGTCGGCGACAGATGATTCCACGCGCCCTGCAGCGTAACCGGACCGGCAGCATAGAACAGTTTGACGTTGGCGACCGTATCGGCGCTCTCGAAAAGCCCTGACAGTCGTCGACGGGTGATGCCGTCGGCGAGCGTAACCTGCGGCGGTGTCGGATCAAGCAGGGTCAGATTCGCAGAAAAGCCCAGCCCGGCGAGTGGTCCGGGCAGGAACCGCATGCGGGCAACGACGGCGTTCAACTCGATGCCACGCACCCGCGATCCGCTTGCGTTCACCGGGCGGACGCGGGTGACCAGCTGTGCGACGCCTTCGAACACCTCATTTGCCTGGTTCCGGGTGGAGATGATCTCGTCAGCGATGTCCTTCTGGAACAGGCCTGCCGAAAACAGGATGTCGCGGTCGACGTAGTACTCGAGGCTGAGATCGTAATTGTCCGACCGGCGCGGTCGCAAGCCCGGGTTGCCGCTGACGATCGACACGCCGCCATCGGGATTGTTTGCTGTGATGCCGATGTTGACCGTCTCGCGCCCGGCGAGATCATCGTAATTGGGACGACCGAGGGTCCGGCTGAACGCCGCACGGACGCGCAGGCGATCGGTGATATCCCAGTCCGCCTGCGCCGAGGGCAGCCATTCGCTGTACTGCTGGCGCTGTTGCCGAAAGTCAAACACGGGCGCGCTCGTCAACCCCGATTGCCGGTTTGCGCTCGTGGACAGCATCGTATCCTCGAACCTGACGCCCGCGCTCAGGCGGACGGCATCGGACGCGTAGCGTGCCATCAGGTAAGCTGCCGTGATATCTTCCGTGAGGGTGTAGTCAGGCTGGCGGTTCCCTGCCGGATTGGCGCTGTTGACGCCCAGGAAGCTGCCTGGGTTTGCCGCGAAGGCGCTTGCCGCCGAAGCGGGGTCAACCAACAGGACCCGCTGACCACCACCGTTGTATGGCACATAGGATTCGCTGGCGAGAACGTTGGACAGCAGCAGGTTACTCGCCGGCGTGGTCCGGTAATTGTCGACGGTGAAGTCATAGCGCCGGTCGAGGAAACGGGCGTAGGCGCCAGTCGCGATCCCAAAGCCGCGATCATCCGCTTCCATGTTGATATTCAGATTGGCGCGCGCGGTCAGCGCCTCCTCGCGATTGTCGTCGCTGCTGGTGCCATATTCGAACTGACGATACTCGGCAGCGTTGGCAACGAACCCAGGATTGGCGAAGTCGAAGAATGCGAAACCACCGGGCGTGTAGGCGTACCGATAGGCAAGGCTTGACGTATTGGCGATGCGATAGGTCGCCAGCCGCGCATCCTGCCGATAGGTGGCGATCGCATAATTGAGGCCAAAATCGACCTTCACCGTATCACCAGGCGTCAGTTCCGCATGGGCGTCGGCATAGCGCATGCGACGGGTCTGATAGAAGTTCGACAGGTCGGCCTGCGCATTGGCGTTCGCGACGCTACCGCTCGTGGCGCTCACGTTGCTGAAATGAATGTAGCGATTGGTCGCTGCAGTCACCGCGGTGTTGGCTACGACAATATTCGATTGGCGCTCCTCGTCATTGATGTGGCGAAAGTCCGCGAGGGTCACCGCAGCCTTGAACATCGTGTGATCGTCAAATTCCAGCTTGCCGAACATGCCGTATCGCTGGCGAACATTGTCGTAGTGCAACCAGCGCCGACGATCGGGCGCAGCGAACGCCTTGCTGACGTCACTGGCCGGGGACAGCAGTCGCGTGCCGGCGACCGGATCGAAATAGAGGTAATTGTCCGTAGCCGAATTGACCGACGCGGAGTCGCGCCAAAAGTAGCTGCCCGCTACTACAATGCCGAATTTGTGATCCGCGCCGAAGGTCGTCGAGGCGACGAGTTCGGCCTGACCCGATGGCGCACGATTGCCGCGCGTTCGTCTGAAATCCCACTGTCCGATATCGAACCGGCCGCCCACGAACGGTTCGCCCTTGCCCTCGAAAGCACTGCGTGTGCGAAGATTGGCGATACCGCCGATCGCATTCCCGTTCATTGCGGCCGTGACCGACTTGTAGACCTCGACCCTGCTCGCGAGCGATGAGGGAATGACGTCGAGTGATACGTTGCGCCGTCCGACCTCATTCGCAGGTAGCGTCACGCCGTCGATCTGGACCAGATTGTAATCGGCATTGAGGCCGCGAATGGAGAGGAATTGCGCTTCCCCGCGCGCATTGTTTTGAACGGTCGAGACACCCGGCACGCGCTGCAGGGCCTCGCCCAGTCCGAAGTCCGGCAACGTGCCGATCTCGTCGGCACTGATGCTGTCGGAGATCACCTCGATCTGCCGCTTGGCCTCGATCTCGCGAACGGCCTGTAAACGGGCGCCGGTAACGATGATGTCCTGCTCGCTCGCCGCCCCAGCTGCCGCAGGTGAAGGCGTTGGGGGAGTGACGATTTCCTGCTGCGCCTGCGCAGCAGCCGGCAAGGCACTCGAGAGCAGCAACAGGCCGCGCAAGGTAGCGAATTTCATGACCATCCCCCAAATCCGACATCGTTGTGCCGGCTTATTTATGTACCTAAGGTGACATATGTATGACGGTCTACGGAAGGATATGCAATGGCAGATCTCAACAAGCATTGGCCTGGCGGTCGGCGGGCCCATCGAAGGCGCCGCGCTATTAGCGCTGGATGATCAACATTACGGCATGTTGAAACCGGCGATCCGGGCGGCAGATGACACCTAACGCCGGTCGCTACGCCGGGATCTGCCCCTCAAGCTGGAACTCGGTTTGCATTGGCCGCAGCCCTGAGCAAAGTCGACGCGCTCAGCAAAGACGTTTGCTGGTCGCCAGATTACCACGATAGCCAACTACAACCGGTTTCTACCGGTCGCGATTTACGTGATGGCTGCAAGCTGGCGTCCATCCGGCACGTCTGCCCTTGATGCGACCATGCGCACAGCCGGGGCGGCGGCCTTGTACAGATGGCTCGCCGCTTTGATCGCCGGCTAAGCTGGCGCATCGGTGGTTGTGCGTGGACCGGCAACCCAGAGATCGGGTGTCGACGTCAATCGGCGTTTGGGCACCCTGGCACGCGCCAGCGGGCACCAGGACGCCATCCGCCGCCCCGAGCACCCAACAGGCATGCGGACTATCGTCGACCGGCATCTGGAGGGCTTGCGGCTCAGGCAGCGGCGTAGCGGGCCGTCTCAGCCATTTGATGGCCAAGTTCGGCAGGAACAGCGAAACGACCCGTCTCATCGCTGCCCTCCACTATCAGGGAGGAGCTCTCACCACCGCGCTGCCGCGCCAGTTCGACCGACCAACTCGCCTTCCCACACCCGCAAACCTCCAGCCGTGCCGACGGTGCCACCCCGATCCGCCAGCGCGTCCACGCGGCAGACGGCTCGGAGAACGGGTCCTGATCACGATTGCGGCTACGACGAAGCAGCAGCAACGGCATGTCGGATTCCGCCGCCGCTAGTTGCAGGCGGCGGGTGGCATCCATCGAGACCTTGCTCGCCTTCGCGAAGATCGCCGACGGGGTCCCGTCCCGGACCGCGTCCTCGATCATCGCGAGCACCGGGGTGAAAAGTTTGGATGCCATTAGCCACCTCTCGAATTTGCGTTACCGCCCGACACTCCGGACGCAACGCTCACTAGCGTTTTCTGCAGGTCGCTTAGGCTCAGCCCACAAGGCGGTGAATGGGCAAGAGGATGCGGGTGAACAAAGACCCAAGTGCGGACGTTCACGGCCACTCAAACCCATCCTGCTTTCGGCCGCTCGTTCATCTCGATGAGCGGCGAAGCACGGCGCTAATACCACGTTCTCGAGCGCGGACCGCTGCTCGAAGGGCAAGGACGGCTGCTGCGAAAGATGAAGGGTGACCGCTTCCTCCCCCCGGGCCTCGAAGAAGGCCCGCCGATGGCGCGCCTCCAGGCGCCTCGTCTATGCACCGGAACTCGGGCCGCAACGGCCTACTGCATGCCGATGTTGTGCAACCACTGCTCGACCTGCCCCGGCCACTGCGTCGTGATCGGTTCGGCGGTCGGCCGCAGCCCGAATGCATGTCCGCCCTTTGCATACAGGCGCATGTCAACCGGCACGCCTGCGCCGTTAAGCGCCAGTGCGTAAGCCATCGGCTGCCGGATATCGTCGACCGGATCGTTCATCGCATGGATGATGAGCGTCGGCGGCGCCTTCGGGTTGATCCTGACCCAAGGCGCGAGCTCGAGTTCGTTCTTGCGCTTACTGGTGTCGAGCACACGCGCTGTGTAGGCGACGACTGCGAAGTCGAGTCGCGGCGACACCCGGTCGGCGGCGTCGCGGATGGGGTACGTCCGCTCGTAATCGTTGCTCAGGTTCGTCACGAGATAGGCGCCGGCCGAAAAGCCGATCACCCCGATCTTATGCGGGTCGATTCCGTAGGTCGCAGCTCCGTGGCGCAACAGCCCCATAGCGCGGTGTGCATCCTCAAGGCCCAGCAGCACGTCCGGCCGCTTCTGCCGCCCGTCCACCTTAGGCCAGACCTGCGGCGTCCGATATTTCAGCATAGCGCATGTCATGCCCTTCGCGACGACCCAGTCGCAGATCTCGGTGCCTTCCAGGTCGGTCGCCACCGCGTAGAAGCCGCCGCCCGGCAGCACCAGCATCGTTGCGCCCGTGTTCCGCCCTATGGGCCGGTAGATCGTCATCGTCGGCCGGGTGACGTAGCTCGCCCAATGCCATTTCCTGCCCCCGACAAGCGGAGAGCCGTTTCCCGTGCCCTCGGCCTCGTCGCCAGTGTCCGGCTTCGCCAGAGGCACGTCCGCCGGCCACAATGGTATCTGCGTCCCGCGTTTTGTGGGTTGCCACACGCCCTTTCGCTCCACCTTCGGAACTTCAATCCTAGCCGACGTAGTTTCGCTCGTAGTCGCCTGACCGCAAGCTGCGCCGGTCAGGCCAGCTGCGAGGAGCGTTGGAACGACGAACCGCAAGCGCGACAAATTGCTGTCTCCGATTATTCGAGCGTAGATGCCGAGCCGAGAATCAACTCAGCTACCTTGATCGCGATTGCCAACGCTCGCTCGTCTCGCAAGCGGCTCTTCGGGAAAAAAGGCTTCGAGGCCAGAGAAAGAGAGAGAGCTGCGCTGCCGCTGTCGGCTGTTATTGTCTACCTAGACCCACTTGCGGTCATTCGCGGCCTCTTCTTGGCTCCCCAACTTCTGCCATCCATTTAGTTTTGCGGCACAGAAGGCGCTGATCTTCTGCCTGTCCGCTGCCCTGCCAAATTTCAAAAAGGATGATGAGGCGGCAAAGCTCCTGCCGGCCGGCTAACGGGCTGCCGGCTGCATAAGCTCTATCGTGATATGATCGGGGCCTGAAACGTAGGCCACCGACGTTCCCTTCCGTGGACCGCCTGGGATCGGCAGCGGATTGCCTTCCGCCTTCCATCCTGCTGCCTCGACGCGCGCAATGGCGACATCTATGTCCTTTACGGTCAGAGCCAGGTGGGCCGCTCCGATCGATCCCGCCCCGCTGGGCACCGTCCCGTTCTGGAGCCCGTTTGAACATTCCAACAGTTCGATCACGTACCCGTCTTGTGCCTTGACGATCGCCGTTCTCACTTTCGGATCATCGACACCTGTCACCTGATGCAGGAAATCGCCCCACATCTCCGAACGCCGCTCGAGCGTGAAACCGAGCGCTCCCGTCCAGAACCGAACGGCTTCGTCCAAAGACGACACAGCGAAGCCTGTGTGGTCCACGGCAGTTACGTTTGCGGCGTCCGTCATTACTGCCCTCTCACTGGTATGCCGCCTGTGCTTACCGCGCGACCGTTCACCATCGTGAAGCGCTTTTTTCAAAATCCGTCCCCGCAAACACTTCACCGCCATGGGCTGGCGGACACGGGGAAATGGAAAGGCTTCGAAGCCTGCAAAGCAGCTAGTTCCAGGATGCGAACGACCTTACGAGCAGAAGAGCGTGGTCAGCCGGCGATCAGGCCGCCAGCGGCTGCCGAGATCCACAAGTTACCACCTAGAGAGCCCTGCCCGAGTCCGACTACGGACGCTCGTTCATGTCCGCAGCAGGAATCTCGCGGCATAGGAGATCCTTTCGGCTAAGCTCTTGAAATGCGACGCGAACCATCTGGTATGATGAACGTGGCTCCGCTGCGGACTGCACTATCTCGATCGAGGCCATTGAAGATCATACGCATCTCCGCGCGCACGAAGTCGCGGCCGATGTCGATCCTCGTCCAGCCGGCATGTTGTACGTCGTGAAAACGAATGTGCGGATTGTTGCGAGTGACCTCGCCAAACCGTCCGATCGGAGGAGAGGCCGCAGCTAGGGCGGACGTCACAAGCTCGGAACCGATGATCTTACCATCGTCGGTCATCAGATCATTCGCCCAGAAGGAATGAACGTCGCCACTCAAAACGATCGGACTCGTCACCGCAGGCTGCTGCATTTCATGAAGCAGACGAGTGCGATTAGCCGCGTAGCCATCCCACTGATCGCTGTAGGTTGCCGTATGCGCGCCATCCAACCACAAAGGTGCGAAGAACACCTGCTGCGCAATGAGCGTCCAAGGTCGGCGCTCGCCTGCGAGACGTTCGGAAAGCCAGCGTTCTTGAGCGGCCCCCATGATCGAGCGCGTTGGTGCTGCTGCTTCGACGCAGTTTTCAAGCCTGATGTTCCGCGCCAGATCGGGTGGGGAGCATGGTGGCGCACTGCGATACTGCCGGGTGTCGAGAACCGAGATCGATGCCAGTTCACCCCAGTCCACGGCTCGGTATAATTGCGGCGCGGGGCGATTGCGCCATAGGCTGGGCCGGATCGGCATATGCTCGAAATAGGCCTGGTACGCCGCTGCCCGCCGCGGCGCGAACAGCGCGGGTGGCAGTCCCTCGCGATTGGCGAGGCCGGCATAGTCGTTCAGGACCTCGTGATCGTCCCAGGTCACCACCCATGGACAGGCACGGTGCGCAGCCTGAAGGTCCGGGTCCGTCTTGTACAAGGCATGGCGCTCGCGATAGCCGGCCAGATCGCGTGGCTCGGGCGAGCCGAAGCTGCGGACGCGAGGCAGGTCCGGGTAGCTCTGCTCATAGATGTAGTCGCCCAACTGCAGGATCAGATCCGGCTCGGCCGCGACGATATCGCGATAGGCGCCGAACCAAGCCTGCTCCCAATGCTGGCAGGAGGTCACCGCCAGCCGCAGCCGGTCGGCCACTATGGGTGAGGTCGCCGCCCGCCCGACCGGACTGGTCGCGCCGAGCGCGTGGAACCGATACCAGTAGCGCCGCCCCGCCGGCAGTCCCCTGATCTCGACATGCACCGCATGCGCGCGTTCCGGATAAGCGCCGCCCCGTCCCCGGCGGACGATCGCGCGGAAGTGCGGGTCGGTCGCGACCTCGTAGCGAACCTCGACCGTAGCGGCCTGCAGCGGCGTCGCATGCGGCCCGATCAGCCGCGTCCACAGCACGAACCCGTCCGTGCTAGGATCGCCACTCGCCACGCCCAGCCCGAACGGGTCGGCATCGGCGCGGGCATGGGCGTCGAGCGGCACCGCTGGCAGGACCGCGAGCCCGACCATCGCAGCGAGCAGGGCACGGCGATGCCATAGATGGTCGGACGTCGTCATGCAGCCCCGGCTAGGCTCGCGCCATGACGAAGCGGTGACAAGAACCGCGGTCAGTCACGAAAACGTCGCGGAAGCGCAACGGTAACGACCCGGAGTGATCGTAAGCGCCTCGCAACGATCGTCGCATGAGCGACGACCCTCCACGGCCTTTTCCACAGCGGGAACCCCCATGATCTACAAGACGATGCTGCTTGCCTCGGCGACCGCGCTGTTCGCCACGTCCGGTCTCGCGCACGCTCAGGACACGGCGCCTGTCGGGGCCGCCACGAGCGAACCACAGGACGCGGCGGCCGAGATCGTGGTCTATGGCAGCGGCAAGGTTCGCCAGGAACAGACGGTCTCGCGCAAGGCTATCGAGATCCTGCCGCCGGGCAGTTCGCCGCTGAAGGCGGTCGCGCGCCTGCCGGGCGTGGCGCTGCAGAGCTCCGATCCGTTTGGTTCCTACGAGCTCGGCACCCGCCTGTCGGTGCGCGGCTTCAATCAAAGCCAGATGGGCTACACGCTGGACGGCGTGCCGCTCGGCGACATGTTCTACAACAACCACAACGGCCTCCACATCAGCCGTGCGATCGCAGCAGAGAACATCGCGCGGGTCGACGTGTCCCAAGGCGCCGGATCGCTCGGCATCGCCTCGACCAGCAATCTCGGTGGCAATCTCGAATTCGTCTCCCGCGCACCGTCGCAGGAGCTCGGCGGCGAGGTAGCACTCACCTATGGCATGTACGACACTGTGCATCTGTATGGACGGCTCGACAGCGGCGAACTGTCAACCGGAACGCTACTGTCGATATCCGGCGTGATCCATGACGCCAGCAAGTGGAAAGGCTTTGGCGGTCAGTCCGACAACAAGGTCAACGGCAAGATCGTTCAGAAGATCGGTGAGGCGACGCTGACCGGTTGGGTTAATTATTCGCTCCACAAGGAACGCAATTACGCCGATTTATCGCCGGCGACGCTGTCGCGGATCGGCTACGACCTCGATTTCCTTCATCCGGACTATGCCACCGCTATCCTGCTATCGCAGGTTAGCGCCAACCAGACTGCCGCCGCCGGACGCCGGCCCCTGCCCTTCCCCACTGTCGGCGTCGCCTTCCCGGCGCCCTATACGAACGTCAACGACACCTATTACGACAGCGGTGGCGTGCGGCGCGACTGGCTGGGCGCGGTGACGCTCGACGTGCCGGTCGCCGACTGGCTGGACGCGAGCGCTACCTATTATCATCATTACGACAAGGGCACCGGCGGCATCTACACGCCCGCGGTCTTCTCGCCCGATGGTTTTCCGCTGTCCGTCCGCACGACCGAATACGGCATCAAGCGTGATGGCGGCCTCGCCCGTGCGACGGCGACGCTCGGCGTTCACACAATCCAGATCGGCTATTGGCACGAGGACAATCGCGCCAGCACCGACCGCAACTACTACGCCGCCAGCCTCACCAACCGGCCCGACGTCACGACCTTCCTGACCAACCCGTTCCGCAGCGACTTTCTCACCGACCTGACCACCGTGACCAACCAGTATTTCGTCAGTGACAGCTGGAAGGTCATCGACACGCTGACGATCGCCGGTGGCTTCAAGGGCGCACGTGTATCGAACGGCATCACGACCACCTTCGGCACGCCGTTCATCAACGGCAGGATCGCCGCCAAGGACTTGTTCCAGCCGCAGATCGGCGCGACCTACCGCGTCGGGCGCCAGGAGTTCTTCGCAAACTACGCCGAGAACATGCGCGCCTACATCAGCTCGTTCCGCGGCCCATTCGGCACCACGCAGGTTGGGTTCGAAGCGATCCGTAACACGCTGAAGCCCGAAACCTCGCGCACCGTTGAGTCCGGCTGGCGGTTCGATCTCGGCCCGGTGCGCGGCGTCGTCGCTGGCTATGACGTCAAATTCAAGAACCGGCTGCTGGCGGCGTTCAGCGGCGCCAACATCCTCGGCAATCCAAGCATCTTGCAGAACGTCGGCAGCGTCACCAGCCGCGGTGTCGAAGTGGCGGCAACCTACCAGGTCGCCCGTCCGCTCGCGCTGATCGCGTCCTACTCGTACAACGACAGCACCTACGACGACGATACGGTCAATGGCGCGGCGTTCGTTCGGACGAAAGGCGTCCGGACCGTCGATACTCCCGCCCATCTTGGCAAGGGCGAGATCAATTACGACGACGGCCGGTTCTTCGGCAATCTCGCGGGGGCCTACACGTCGCGGCGCAACGTCACCTACACCGGCGACGTGACGGTCAAGGGGTACACGCTGTTCGACGCCGCGATCGGCTACCGCTTCCCGGCGGACAGTACGTTTGCAGGCGTCGAAATCCAGATCAATGCTGTCAATCTGACAGACGAGAATTACATCGCCGCGCTTGGCTCGGGCCAGTTCTTCAACAATGCCACCTCCCTGAACAATACGCTGCAGGCTGGATCGCCGCGACAGGTTTTCGGCACGTTGAGGCGACGGTTCTGAGCTCAGGATACTGGTCGCTTTTCTTTTGAGTCCCGACCTGTCTTGAAAGTGCGGCGTTGAGGTAGAACAAGCTTTGCGGATCCACGGGATCACGGCTCTCGGGGACGCGAAGGCTATTTGTCTCGGCGTACTGGGAGGATTTTGACTCAGTTCCGGACGCTCAGGTCGCCAATAACGCTGCCCATAAGCAGACGGTCGTTCATGACGCCGTCCAAGACCTTGCCCTCGTGGGAACAAGTTAGGAACCAATCAACTAATAGACGGTTTAGGGCTCTGCACCACTAGATGGTGTTTGCTTGGAGCCAAACGATGGCGAAGAACGAGCATACGAGCGAGAAGGCCGGCAAGGCAGCCTCAAAGGTCCTGAAGGACGGTCGAACCGGCAAGGACTCGAAGACAGCCGCTGGATCTGCATTGTCTCAGCGCCCCGACAAAAAGAAGAAGTAATCGATGGGGGCCGGTCGGTACCGGCCCCACCCATCTGGTACGGGTATCCGCCAGCTGAGACCCATTTCCGGACCTTCAAAGTGCCTGCCCGATGCCCAACTTCTGCCAGTCGTTCATATAAATTCTAACGGCTACCGGATCGATGATAGACTTAGTGTCCCTATGGTGTCGGCAGAGCATCTGAATTGCGTTTTAGGTCTATGACCACCCTCAAAGTCCGTAGGACGAAAGTTTTGGTATCTGGCGGAAACACGGCAGACAGGCGGACCTTGGCTCTTTCGGGACGATCGTACTTAATGTTCGCGTCGTTGCCAGCCTTCATAAGATCCGTTCCTGCCGAGGCGGAGCGGCGACGCTGCTGCAGTGTGCAGTCACCTACCCTTCTCAACCGAAGCAATAGGGTAACCACGTCAGTCCAGTCTGGACGCACGTAAGCCTTGCTGACATTTCCATTTGACACCGGTGGACTTTTGTCGGACCAACAATGAAAGACACCGGTGTCAAACAGAACCTGCAGCAACGGCAAGCAGGCAGCCGACCAAGTCTGTTGTGAATGGAGAGGCACAATGTACATGCACAAATCGCGCCTGCTTGGCGCCACCGGGTTCGTTGCCTTCGCGCTGTCCGCGGCCGACGCGCAAGTGGCGCCCGCGGCCGATCCCGCGGTACAGACCCCCCAGCAGGTCGAGCCTGCGGTGGTCGGTGAAGATACTACGACCGGCGAAGATATCGTCGTCACCGGCTTCCGCGGCAGCCTCGAACGGGCGCTCGACGTCAAGCGCAACAGCAACTCCGTGGTCGACAGCATCGTCGCCGAAGATATCGCGAAATTTCCCGACAACAATCTCGCCGAATCGATCCAGCGTGTTCCCGGCGTTACGATTACGCGCGACGGCGGCGAAGGCCGCAACATCTCCGTCCGTGGCCTCGGCCCGGATTTCACGCGCGTCCGCATCAACGGCATCGAGGCGCAGGCAACGACCGGGTCCAACCGCGGCCGCGGTTTCGATTTCAACGTCTTCGCATCCGAGCTGTTCAACCAGATCGATGTGCGCAAGACGCCTTCTGCCAACGTAGAGGAAGGATCACTCGGCGCGACAGTCGACCTGCATACCGGCCGGCCGTTCGATTCGAAGGGGCAGGTGCTCGCGGTCTCCGCACAGGGCGGGTACAACGACCTGTCGCACTCGCTGGACCCACGGTTCGCGATCCTCGGCAGCAACCGCTGGGATACCGGCATCGGCGAGATCGGCATCGCATCGTCGATCGCCTTCTCCGAACGCAACCTGATCCAGAACGGCGTCTCGACCGTCGGATGGCAGCAGGGCAACGCCGATGGCGGCTTCTGCAACCCGGCGACCAACGCCAGCCTCTGCGCCGGCACCAATCCCGCCGCTTATGCGCTGGCGAGCAACGTCAACACACGATACCCGCGCTTCCTGCGCTACCAGGATTACCGCCAGAAAACGCAGCGGCTGGGCATCACGGGATCGCTTCAATGGCGCCCCGAACCGGCGACGACGATCACGCTGGACGGGCTCATCAGCCGCTTCCGGGCGACCAGGAACGAACGTCAGCTCGAATCCATCTCGCTCAGCCGACCCGCATCGACGGGCGGCAAGCCCGAGGTCGTCGTACGCGATATCGCAGTCGATGAGAACGGCACGGCGACCTACATGGCGCTCGACAACGTCGACGTGCGTTCGGAAAACTATGTCGATCGATACTCAACGGTCTTCCAGCAATATACCTTGAATGCCGAACATGAGTTCAGCGACCGGTTCAAGGTCAGCCTGCTCGGCGGTTACGTCAAGAACGACTTCAACAACGCGGTCGACTACATTACCCAAATCGATCGACAGAACGCCGACGGCTATTCCTACGACATGCGAACGTCCGGGATGAACTTTCCGGCGATCAACTATGGCTTCGATGTCACCAATGCAAATCAGTGGTATCTGGGGCAATCGCGGATCGCACCCGGCGGCGGCACTGGTGCGAGCGGCCCGGAAATTCGCCTGCGCCCCAACTTCAACGACAATATTTACAAGACCGGGCAGGCCGATTTCTCGTTCCGCGTCAACGATATGCTGACGCTGACCGCCGGGTTCCAGCGCAAGAGCTATGAATTCATCGGTCGCGGCCAGCGTTTCGCGTCGGGCGAGGGCAACATCCCCAACCTGCCCGCCGGAACCAGCTTGGCTTCGGTCACCGAACAATATTGCGGCCTGCGCGGGCTGAATCTGCCCGCCGGCACGGATCGCTGCTGGCTGTCGCCGAACAGCGATGCGATCGCCTCCGCCTATGGCGTGTTCGGCAACTCGGGTCGCTTCCTGCTGTCGGAAACCACGGCGAGCGCGCGTGGCGACAATCGCACGGTCAGCGAGGACGATACCGGCGGTTACGTCCAAGCGGCCTTCAAGTTCGACATCGGCGGCGTACCGGTGCGCGGCGACGTCGGTTACCGCCGCGTCCACACCAAACAGGAATCCGGTTTTTACGCGACCGTGCCTACCACGGTGAACCCGAGTGGATTCGAATGGACCGTCGTCGGGCGGTCGTATGACGACGACCTGCCGTCGCTCAATCTAGTAGTCGAGCCCACCGACACGCTGCTGGTGCGCTTCGGGCTGGCGAAGGTCATGGCCCGCCCGGGGCTTGGCAGCATCTCGGCGGCAACGAATGTATCTGTCGCCGGCGCGTCGCGCGCGGTGACGACAGGCAATCCGCAGCTCGAACCCTATCGCGCGAAAACCGTCGATTTCGCGGTGGAATGGTACCCCGCCCGTGGTGCGGTCCTGTCGGCAGGCGTGTTCTACAAGGACATCTCGACCTATGTGCAGAACATAACGACATCGGCGCCGTTCTCCAGCACCGGCTTGCCCGACTCGCTGCTCGCAGGCACCGGCGTGACCAGCGGCGACCTGTTCCAGATTTCGAACGTGGTGAACACGCCCGGTGGGCCGCTGAAGGGGCTGGAACTCAATTACCAGCAGGCCCTCACCTTCCTGCCGTCGTTCCTCTCCAACTTCGGCATTCTAGCGAACTACACGTACGTCGATTCCGACATCGACTATTTTGTCAGCGCGACCAGCGGCGCCTCGGCCGTCGTCTCCCAACCGTTGCTCAACCTGTCGAAAAACGCCTTCAACGCCACGATCTACTACGAACAGGGCCCGTTCCAGGCGCGAGTGTCAGGCAACTACCGCGACAAATACCTGACGGCGGTGCCTGCAAGCTACAACACCGACGTCGCCGGCAACACGGCGGCCACGTACGTCGATTTCTCGCTGTCCTATCGGATCGGCAAGAGCCTGACGTTCAGCCTCGAAGGGATCAACCTCACCAACGAACCGACGATCTCCTATTCGGACTCCGTCGCCGAACGCGTGCAGGATTACTTTCAGAGCGGGCGACAGTTCTACGCAGGCGTCCGCTACAGCTTCTGAGGAGCGGCACCAATGCACACATCCGCACTGGGGCTGACCCGCCGGGCGCTGATCGGCAGCGCCGGCGCGGCGACGGCATCCATCGCCTGCGCCGCTACTATGCCGCGAAGCGGTGACGATCCCTGGGCGCTGGCGGCTCGTATTCGATCGCGAATTCGCCCGCCGTCGTTCCCACCGGGCAACCGGTTTAGCCCGCGGCAGTTCGGCGGCGTGGCCGATGGGCGAACGCTGGCGACGGTACCGATCGCCCGGGCGATTCAGGCGGCGTCACGCGCACCGGGCGGCGGGACCGTGGTGCTGAATGACGGCGTGTGGCTGACCGGCCCGATCCATCTGCAATCGAACGTCGAACTTCATGTCGCCGATGATACCATCGTACGCTTCGCTCATGATCCCACGCTGTACTTCCCACCGGTGTTGACCCGCATGGAAGGCAATGAACTGATGGGCATTTCGCCCTTCATCTACGCTTATGGTGCGGAAAACATCGCGATCACCGGCAGCGGCGTGCTGGATGGCCAGGCGGGGCCGGATCATTGGTGGCATTGGGCGCGGCGACAGTCGGGCGCGGGAGAATCCTCGGGTGCGCGACTGCGACGGCTGGCGGAGGAGAATGTCCCGGTCGCGCGGCGGATATTCGGGCCCGACGCGACGATCCGGCCGCAGTTCATCCAGCCTTATCGCTGTCACAACGTCCTGATCGAAGGCGTCACCATTCTGCGATCCCCGATGTGGGAAATCCATCCGGTCGAATGCAGCAACGTGACCGTCCGGCGGGTGACGATATCGAGCCACGGTCCCAACAACGACGGCTGCGATCCGGAAAGCTGCCGCGACGTGCTGATCGAGGATTGCCTGTTCGATACCGGCGATGATTGCATCGCGATCAAGTCCGGCCGCAACGCCGATGGCCGGCGACTAGGCGTGCCCTCGGAGAATATCATGGTTGCCGGCTGCACGATGGCCGACGGCCATGGCGGCGTGACACTGGGCAGCGAGATCACCGGCGGCGTCCGCAACGTCTTTGTCGAACGGTGCCGGATGGACAGCCCGAATCTCAACACCGCGCTGCGCTTCAAGAACAACGCCGCGCGGGGCGGACGGTTGGAGAACATCCACGTTCGTGATGTCACGGTCGGGCAGGTCGCGCGTGCCGCGATCACGATCGACTACAACTACGGCGAGGGCGCCAAGGGCGATTTCACGCCCGTCTTCGATACGCTGAGCATCGAGCGGCTGCTGGTCGGACGCTGCCAGCGCATGCTCGATCTGCAAGGGTTCGTAGGTGCGCCGATCCGCAACATCCTGCTGCGCGACACCGCCGTGATCCGCGCGGCGGAACCGGACATCGTCTCCCGGGTCGAGGGACTGCGTTACGACAACGTCCGCCGAAACGGTGTCGCCGTCGCTGGACCGACACCGGGTGGCGTCGCCAAAGCGGCGGACATATCGGGATGAGCGCCATGGTTCGTATTATATTCGCCGCCGCGCTGCTCGCCGGAGCGGCACCCCTGGGGGCGCAGCAGACCGCCCGCGATCGACTGATCGCCTATCTCACCGCAGAGGCGGCCCGGCAGGCGCAGGCGCGCGCGGCGACGATGGCAGGGATCGCGACGCCCGAGCAGGCACGCGAGCGGCAGGTTCTCGTCCGCGCGAAGCTCGCCGACCTGATCCGGCTCGAAACCCATGCCGGTCCCGTGGTCTCCAAGGTAACCGGACGGGGGGCTGGTGACGGCTATACGTTCGAGAGGCTTTGGTACGAGAGCCTGCCGAACTATCGCGTCTCGGCGATCGTCTATCGCCCACCGGGCAAGGGCCCCTTCCCCGCCATCATCGTGCAGCCCGGCCATGGCGTCGACGGCAAGATCGGCGATCATCCCCTCGCAGCGCATTTCGCGCGGGCCGGCTTCCTCGTCCTGTCGATCGACATCGTCGGCGAAGGCGAACGGCTGCAGCATTACGACCCGGCGATCGGCGCATCCAAGGTCGGGCGGCCGACCGGCGAGCACAGCATGAGCTTCGAACAGGCGCTGCCGACCGGCGGTCACGTATCGCGCTTCTTCATCCAGGATGCGGTGCGCGGCATCGATTATTTGATGTCGCGGCCCGACGTGGACGATGCGCGGATCGGCGCGTTCGGCTGTTCCGGCGGAGGCACCATCACCGCCTATCTTGCCGCGCTCGATCCGCGCGTGCGGGCGACGGCGGTCGGCTGCTACGTCAACGATTACGCGCATCTGCTCGGCGCGGGCGGCCCCGGCCCGCAGGACGGCGAACAATCCATTCCCTTCTTCCTCGAGCGCGGTCTCGATCTCGCCGACTGGGTGGAGGCGGTCGCGCCTCGTCCGTTTGCGGTCATATCGACGCAGGCGGACATGTTCCCGATCGCCGGCGCGCGCGCCGCTTATGCCGAGGCGCGGCGCTTCTATACCGCATCAGGAGCGCCCGACGGGATCACCATGATCGAGGGGCCGGGCGGCCATGGCAATCTCGGCCCGATCATGCCCCGGATCGTCGGCTTCTTCAGCCGGACGCTGAAGGGCGATGCCGCCGAACGTGCCTATCGACCCGAACCGATCGGCGATCCGGCCAGGCTCCTGGTGGCCGGGGGCGCGGTCGGCGGTGCCAAGCTGCAACAGATGATCGCGGCAGAGGCGCTGGCCACGCCGCGACCGACCGATAACGCACTCGCTACTGCGCTCCGCGACATCGCGCGGATCACGGTATCAGCGGGAGCGGCGCCGCCTGTGATGACTCTCGGCGCGGACGTACCGGTAGGGCAGCATATCGCCGCACCGCTGTCCTTCGACGCGGCACCCGGTCTTCGTGTCGATGGCCGCTACGTCCGAAATGCATCGGCAGGTAAGCGGCCGACGCTGCTGTTGCTCGCCGCCCAACCACAGGCGACGATCGATGCCTGGACGAAGGCGGGATGGAACGTCCTAGCGATCGAGCCACGCGGTGCGGGCGGCACGGAGGAATTGAAATCTCCGCTGACTGGCGACTGGACACTATTATCGCTGCGCGCCTTGCTGGTCGGCCGAACGCCGGTCGGCATGCGCACCGACGACGCCCTGGCGGCGCTGAACTGGCTCGCGAGAAGGCCGGAGGCCGGACGCATCGTCGTCCAGGGGAGCGGTGCGCTGGGACCGGTCGCACTGCACGTGGGCGTCCTCGACGGACGGGTGGCGGGCGTGATCAGCGACGCGGCGATCACCCGCTATCGCGAGTTCGTCGAAAGGCCGATTTCTCGCGACATGGCGGAGGTCAATCTGCCCGGTGTTCTTGCGCGCTACGACCTGCCCGACCTGATGGCGGCGCTCGGCGACCGGTTGGCGCTGGTCAATCCAGAAAATGCCATTGGCGAACCGCTCGACGCGGCAGGCTTGGCCAAACTGGCCCCTGCCCGCCCCCGCATCGTCGTGCGCGCGGCTCGCGACCCCATCACGCCCATCCCCTTCCGCTGACGAGGCCTGCCATGACAACAGACCGCCGCACCTTCATCGCTGCCGTCGGCCTCGGTGCCGCCGCCATCGCCACCCGGATCGAGGCGGCCGCGCCGGGCAAAGCGCCGGCCTTGCCTGCTCCCTTCGTACCCCCTGCTACGGGGCTGCGGATCGATCCGCGAGCGCTGGGCGCCAAGGGTGATGGCGCGACCAAGGATACGGCCGCATTGCAACAGGCGCTCGATCGCTGCGCGGTGATGGGCGGCGGTGAGGTCGTAGTCGCCGGCGGCCGCTACCTTACCGGAGCGTTGCGCATCGGATCGAACACCGTGCTGCGGATCGAGGCGGATGCGACCCTGCTCGGATCGCCCGACCTGTCGGACTATCCGGTCGTACAGGTCCGCTGGGAAGGGCGCTTCGTACCCGGTTACATCGCGCTGATCTGGGCGAATGACGCGCGCAACGTCGGCATCGCCGGCAAGGGGCGTATCATCGCATCGGATGCGATACCGGGGCGCGTCGCCAAGACCGGGCTGCGCCATCCCGCCCTGCTCGAATTCACCGATGTCCGCGGATTGAGCATTACCGACGTCACCGGCGAACAGAACGACATGTGGGCTGTACACCCGGTCTACTGCGACGACGTGATCTTTCGCGGCGTGACGTTGAAAGGCCGTGCCGATGGCATCGACGTGGATTCCTGCCGGCGCGTGCACATCGACCGCTGCGACTTCGACACCGTCGATGATTGCATCTCGCTGAAATCGGGGCGGGGCATGGAGGGCACGACGATCGGGCGTCCGACCGAGGATGTGACGATCACCGACAGCGTGTTCCGCGACCATCGCTGGGCCTGTATCGGCATCGGTAGCGAGACCTCGGGTGGCATCCGCCGCGTGCTGGTAGAACGCTGCCGCTTCCTCCTCGCCCACACCTTTACGATCTATCTGAAAAGCCGCCCCGGTCGCGGCGCGTTCATCGAGGACATCACGATGCGCGATCTTGATGTCAGCGGTGCCGGCTACGGCTTCCTGCGCCTCAACTTCCTGGACAGTGGCAAGCAGGACCAGTTTCCCGTCTCCGGTCTCGCCGGCATCCCGACGGTCCGTAATTTCACCTTCGAGCGAATCCGCGTGAAGGACGTACCCATCTTGGTGGAGGCGGTGAACATCCACCCTGACAAGCCGCTCGACGGCTTCACCTTGCGCGACGTCACCGGCACCGCCGGCCACGGCATCACCCTCGCCAATATGCGGGGAGTCGAGATCGCGAGCATCAACGTCAACGTATTTTCGGGGCCCAAGATCGCTGCCGAGAATGTCACCGGTCGCGGCCTCGATCAGGCCGTGAAGCTCGTCCCCCCCGCCCGTCCGACGCCGGTCGCGGCCCCGACTACGCCGTACCAGTTGGGCATGGAGTCCGGTGCGCCGAACTGACAGCGTTTGGCGATGCACACGCAGACGCGCTAAGAGGGAGTCAACGAAGGGATACGGCAGCTGTGGCAGAGGACGAGACGCGCCGACCCCCGGTCATGCGGCGCGCAACGATCAACGACGTCGCCGAAAAGGCTCACGTGTCGAAGAAGACGGTATCCCGCGTCATCAATTGCGAACCGAGCGTCAAGCCAGTGATGATCGAGCGGGTCAACCGCGCTATCGCTGAACTGCACTTCAGCCCCAATCCGCAGGCGCGCAGCCTTGCCCTCGGCCGGTCGTTCCTCGTGGGCCTCATATACGAAAATCCCAGCCCGACCTACGTCGTCAACATGCAGCTCGGCATCCTCGACGTCCTGCGCCCCGCCGGCATGGAACTTGTCGTCCATCCCTGCCGCCGGGATGCCGAGAGCCTGTTGGGCGACGTGCGGAGCTTCATCGAACGCCAGCGGCTCGACGGCGTGATCCTGCCCCCTCCCCTGTCCGAAGACGAGCGGCTCATTGCCCTGCTGCGGGAGACCGGCTGCCCTTATGTCCGCATCGCCTGTACCGCGCTGGATGATCCCGCGGTCATGGTGGTCAGCAACGACCATCTCGGTGCGCGTCAGGCGGCAGAACGCCTCTTCGGGCTGGGACATACCAGCATCGCGCTGGTGAGAGGGCCAACCAGCTATCGCTCGTCGCGCGAGCGCGGACAGGCGTTCCTGGCGGCTCTGGCCGAACACAACATCATGGTCGGCGAGGATTACGACATCGAGGGCGGGTACACCTTCGAATCCGGCGTTACAGCCGGTCATCGCCTGCTCGACCTGCCGCACCCGCCCACCGGCGTATTCGCGCTCAACGATGACATGGCGATCGGCATCATGCAGGCGGCACGCGAGCGTGCACTCGACCTGCCTCGCGACCTGTCTGTAATTGGCTTCGACGACTTGCCGATGGCAGGACGCGTCTGGCCGAACCTGACGTCCGTACGCTTGCCGATCCGCGACATGGGATGTTTGGCGTCGAACAAGCTGCTGGCACAGCTTGGCTCTGAGGCACCGACGGATGTGCAGCTGATCGAGCCGACGCTAATCACCAGGCAGTCAGATACCGCGCTAACGCTCGGCGATCATTGATGCCACTCACTGGCCTGTGGGCCCAATTGCAGACATTCGGCTGCGGTAAATGGCTTCTTGAAGCCCGCCGTCCATTTAGGTGCGCCTAAGCTTGGATCGCTCGCTTGCTGCTCGATGTGTTTCGGTAAAGAATGGTGATCGGCAAGATATGCACCGGAGGAATGATCGATGCGTAAGCTGACCGGCGCGGCGTTCTTATCACTCGATGGTGTGATGCAGGCGCCCGGGGGACCGACCGAGGACACGACCGGCCGGTTTGATCAGGGCGGCTGGGTGTTCGGCATTGGGGACGATGTTATCGATCCGGTGTTGGGCGGATTGTTCGACCCTCCTTATGCGCTACTGCTCGGGCGGCGGACTTACGACATTTTCGCGGCGTACTGGCCTTTTGTGGACGGCAACATGGCTGGCATGGGCGAGGCACTGACCGCCGCTGAAAAGCATGTCGTGACGCATGGCGACCAGCCACTCGACTGGGCCAACAGCCACCGCCTGAGCAACATAGCTGCTGTCGGAGCGCTGAAGGAAAGCGACGGCCCCGACTTGCTGATCCAAGGATCGTCGACGCTCTACCCGCCGCTTCTCGCTGCCGGGCTGATCGACGAGCTGGTGCTTATGACTTTTCCGGTCGTGCTCGGGACCGGCAAGCGCCTGTTCGGCGACGGCACCCCGCCGGGCGCGTTGCGTCTTCTCGACCAGCAACTCGGCACGAAGGGCGTGATCGTCACGCGTTGGGCACCGGCTGGTCAAATTCCGACGGTCGGCCATCCTCATCCAGTCACCAGCGCAGCGGAAACCGAACGCCAGCGCCGAATAAAGGAAGAGACTTGGTAGTCGTCAGATCAGCGCTGCCCGTGCTGGTCGCAGACGACCCACTATCCGTCATCCAGAGAGGTTTACCCGCCACCGTACTCCCGCCGTTCGTTCATGTTGGTGCCTTACGGCACACCGGGGACCGCGTACGCGCTTTTGCGACCAACAGGCGTGGAGCTCGGCAGGTGCGAATTATAGGAACCCCACGCATCAAACGGCAGTCGAGCCGAGCCGGAAGGATCGTGGTGATACGGCTGCGGTGACCCACGAGTAGAAGCCCGCGTGTCGATCGGCTTCGTCACTGGACCACCGTTCAGCCGTCTTTCCGAAAGCCGAGCATAGATGTCGCTTCCCTCGCTCCTTCTACAAAAGCGAAAGAGGATGCCAATCGGCGGTTCTGACCCGTCAAGGCTGCCAGTTCGGCCGATAGCTGGGATCGAGCCTCCGATCAGTAAAATAGGCCGCGCTGATGAAGGCGAGATGGGTCAACGCCTGCGGAAAGTTACCGAGCGGCTGACCGCGGCGGTCCAGCTCTTCCGAAAACAAGCCGAGCGGGTTCGCATACGCGATCCCCTTGGCCAGGATCATCTGCGCTTCGTCGGTCCGCCCCGCACGTGCAAGGCACTCGGCATACCAGAAGGTGCAGGTCGTAAACGCGCCTTCACCACCCTCGAGTCCGTCAGCGTTGCGATAGCGGTAGATCAGGCCGTCGTCGCGCAGGTGCTCGCCAATCGCGTCGAGCGTCGTCAGCCACACCGGATCGGTCGACGACACGAACCGCACCAACGGCATCATCAGCAGTGCGGCATCCAGTTGGGTGCCGCCGCGCGACTGGACGAAATAGCCGTGCTCGGGATGACGGAAATTCGCCCAAACATCCGCGACGATTGCGTCCCTAGTTTCCGCCCATTCAACCAACGGTGCCGGCAACGAACGTTTCTTCGCCAGCCGGATGGCCCGGTCCAGCGCCACCCAACACATCACCCGCGAATGCAGGAAGTGCCGCGGTTTGTCCCGCATCTCCCAGATGCCCGCATCGGGCTCCTGCCAATGTGCGGTCACATATTCGACGATGCCGCGGATATGCTGCCAGCCGTCATGGCTGATCGCGGCGCCATACTTGTTCGAGAGGTACACGCTGTCTAGCAGCTCGCCGAAGATATCGAGCTGGCTCTGCGCATGCGCAGCGTTTCCGATCCGCACCGGCCGACTGCCCGCATAGCCCGCCAGATGCGCCAGTTCCTGCTCGTCCGCCGCTTCGCTCCCATCGAGCGCGTACATGATGCGGATCGGATCGTCGGGTGTGGACGCCATCACCCGTTGCCCGGCCCAATGTCGGAAATGCTCCGCCTCCTTCAGGAAGCCGAGCCGCATGAACGCATAGACGGTGAAGGAGGCATCACGAATCCAAGTGGCGCGATAGTCCCAGTTACGCCCTGCCCCCGTCGCCTCCGGCAGAGAGAAGGTCGCCGCGGCAGCGATCGATCCATGGCGTGCGGAGGTTAGCAGTTTCAGCGCCAAGGCAGATCGCAGCACCTGCTCGCGCCACCGGCCCTTGTAGCTAGATTTCCCTGCCCAACGTCGCCAAGCCGCGGTGGTAGAAGCAACTTCAGCCGCAACCTGTGCGTCGTCGGGCGCGACGAGCGTGTCGCCGCCAAGCACGAACCAGGCGCTTTCCCCAGCCGTAAGTTTGAACTGTCCGACCGCGTCGCCGCTATCACAGGCCAGCGGCATCGACGCGAACAGTCGCAGGGTGAGGTCGCGCCCGTCGAAGCGCACGCCTCCCGCATCCGCCAATCCCCTCGGCACTTCGCGGGCGTAATCGAACCGCGGCGCACATCGCGCGGCGAACACCACCGTCCCGCGCGTCACCCTGATCTGCCGGATCACGCATTGTGCGCCGCGATCGGGATGCACCCGCGCATCGGGATGCGGCATCAGGTCGATCAGCTCGGCGCTGCCCTCCTCCGCCATCCACCGCGTCACCAGCACGTTGGTGTCCGGAACGTAGAGCTGCATCACCTCCGGATCGTCGAGGTCCGGCTGGATCGAGAACGCTCCACCGTCGCGATCGAGCAGATCGGCGAACACCGTCGGGCTGTCGAGCGATGGCCAGCACAGATAGTCGATCGTGCCGTCCCATGCGACCAGTGCCGCTGTCTCCAGATCGCCGATGATGCCGTGATCGCCGATGCTGCGCAGCGGCGGCACGCCACGCGGATCATCCATTGTCGCGAAATTCGGGGTAGAGCGACATGCCCCCATCCACGAACAAGGTCGTGCCGGTGATGTAATCCGCTTGGTCCGACGCCAGCCAGACAGCGGCGCGAGCGACATCTTCAGGTTCGCCGATCCGGCCGTAGGGGATCAGCCGCAGCAGGTTTTCCAGTGCCGCGTCGCTGTCCCAAGCATCCTTGTTGATCGGCGTGCGAATGGCGCCCGGTGCGATCGCGTTGACTCGAATGCCATCGGCCGCGACCTCTTGCGCCAGCGATCGGGTCAGCATGCGGATGCCGCCCTTGGCCGCCGCGTAATTGATATGCCCTGCCCATGGGATGACCTCATGGACCGAGCTCATGGCGATGATCGTGCCCGCACTGCGCGCTGGGCGCCCTTCCTGCGGCTGCGTGCTGAAGCGGCGGACCGCCTCGCGTGCGCACAGGAATTGCCCGGTCAGGTTGATATCGATCACTGTGTTCCAGTCGGCCAACGACATATCCGCCACTGCCGCATCCTTCTGCACGCCCGAATTGGACACCAGCACATCGATCCGGCCAAACGCTTCGGCTGCAGTATCGAACAGGCGCACGACACCCGTTTCATCCGAAACGTCAGCCTGCACGGCGATCGCCCGTCCCTCGCGCGCCACGATGCGCTCGACCAGCTCGTCGGCGGCCTCCCGATCGGAGTGATAGTTGACCACCACCGCCGCACCCGCTGTTGCAAGCGCCTCGGCCACGGCAAGGCCGATTCCGGAACTCGCGCCGGTGACAATCGCCGCGTGTCGCTCGAGCGCCCGCTCTCCATTGAACATGGCTGAACCTTTCTTCGGCACGAGGGGGATTAATCGCCTGTCGGCGACGAGGCGTTGACGGGGTCGGGCGCCGAGATCGCGCGCAACGTTCGTTCCTGCACATCAGGATCGATCCGTCTCGTCCGCCCGATGTACGCGACCTTGACCGGCTGCTTCGTCTTCAGCGCCTCGATGATCGCTTCGATCACAAGCAGGTCGGCTAACCCCTCTTCACCGTCCGGCTCGGGGCTACGATCCTCCAAGATGCATTCCGAGAAATACTGCAACTCGCCACCGAACTGATCAGTTGCCTTGAACGTCTGCTGGCTGTCCTTATCGCCGATCCGACGCCGATGTGCCAAGCCTTGGCCGAAGCCGAAGGCCGGGTCCATCTGGATCGATCCCTTGGTTCCGGCGATCGTAAGTATGTCGACCTGATTGGCGTAGTAGCTGACGGTGAACTGCGCGAGGCGGCTGCCCGGCATGCGTAACGTGACCGCGAATGTGTCGTCCAAGTCGCCGAAGCCCGATTCAGGATGGCGCGTGGCCACGGCCGAAACGACCTCCAGCGGCTCCGTCCCGAACAGGTAGCGGATCGCATTGATTGGGTAGGGCGCCATGTCGAACAGCGGCCCGGCTTCGATCCCGCTCGTCGCGCGATGATTGGTGGGATCGACCATCTGCGTGAAACAGGCGGTGAACGCGATCAGCTCACCCAGTTCGCCGGCACGAATGCGCCGGATCGCATCGAGTGTCGCAGGCTCGAAGTGCAGGCGGTAGGCGGTCATCAGCTGCGCCC
Organism: Sphingomonas sp. Leaf37; assembly: GCF_920939475.1. NCBI lineage: Bacteria > Pseudomonadati > Pseudomonadota > Alphaproteobacteria > Sphingomonadales > Sphingomonadaceae > Sphingomonas > Sphingomonas sp. Leaf37. The sequence goes on from NZ_CAKLAX010000005.1 coordinate 201,326, forward strand.
TGCCCCGTGTCGCCGCAGCCATGATCTCGCGGGCCTTGGCCGGCGACACATCAAGTGGCTTTTCGCTCAGGACGTGGATGCCCGCCTCCAGCGCCGGCACCGCAAACTCGGCATGCCGCCAGTTTGGCGTGGCGAGATAGATCGCATCGATCTCTCCCGACGCCAGCAGTTCAGAGAATTGCTCGTAGCTGTAGAGGTGCTTCACGCCATACCGCTTGCCCAGCTTCTCCAGCTTTTCAGGGTCACCAGACACCAGAGCGGTGATCGTCGAATTGCCCGTATGCGAAACGCCGGGCATGAGCGCCTCTTGTGCGATGTCGCCGAGACCGACGATGGCGTAGCGAACCTTGCGGCCGCCGAGGCCGAGTGCCGAAGCGATACTCATGCGAAACTCCTGATTGGAAAGTCTGGGGCAACCGCGCCACGCGGGCGGATGGTTCCCGCCGAAAATGGATGATTTGGCGCGGTGGCGGATTACCTGCCGATCCCGCTTACACAGCTCCACACAGGACATACACCGGGGCGATCATCTCCCGACAACCGGCACGTTGCTTAGCTTGAAATGCAAGTCCCTATGCATGAGCTGCAAAACGCGGGATCGGCCGGGCGGGAACCGGAACGAGGACCCACATCCGGACATTCAAGTCCCCTTCCCCGCTCCCCAACTTCGGTCGTTCGTTCATCTCCGCGATGTGGTGCTTTTCGCGCTAGGCTTCCCGGTCACTAATGTCGCGAGGTGGATGGAAAAGTGGACGTTGCAGTTACTCGCGGCTGCGGATCAGATCAGCGCTTGATCACTGCTTTCTGCCCATCGATAGTTCTGAGGTCGCGGTCCATGGCAGCGCCATCGAAGGGCACGACGATGACCTTGCTGCCATGGCCGTTGCTGCCCGTCTGTGTATCCTTGGCCGTGTCGGTGACCGCAAAGGTCATCGCCGTGACGTGCCCGTCCTCGATCAAGACGCCAGGCCGCTCAAGCTTGTTCCAGTGGTTGATCCTGCCGTTCGCATAGCGCACAAAGTCAGCGTCCGGTTCGTAAGCCAGACCTTGGAAGCGCCACCCTGTGATCCCATCGCGTGAAAGCAGATGGTAGGCCCGGCGCTCGCGCCAATGATTGACGATGATGTGATACCAGCCGCCGCTGTACCAAACCACCGGGTCTTCATAGGCGCGCATGTCGCGTTGCGGGATGCCGGCCAACCCAAAATAGACGCTGTCTCCCATGATCTCGTAAGGCCCCAGGATGCCTGTACGGCTAATCAGCACCTGCCCTGACCGCGGCACGATCTGGAAGGCGCCGTCAGGGCGCAACGTTACACTGGCATTCGACAGACGTTGTGGGAGCGTGCCTGGATTGTTGACCCGATCGCCAGGCGTCTTGAGCAGCGGATAGCGAGACTGATTGATCGCGATCGTTCCAAGCTTGCGATACGGTCCGTCGATCGAGCGGGATACGAAAACAGTGCCGTCGCGCGTTTCGCTGATCACAACCGCATAGCGACCATCCGGCAGCCGTAGGGCCGTCACATTGTGGCCTAGGCCGGCTTGATCGTCAGGCCAGATCAACCCGTGGTCGCGATAGGGTCCAAGGCGGGAGGCGCTGACCGCCAACACCGCCTTCGATCCGCCCCACGCCTTGTGTCCGAGCGCTTGATCCCAGCGGCTCGCAAACATGCGATATTTGCCATCTGACCCCCTGAGGATCTGCCCGTCCCAGTAGTTCCAACGTGTCAGCGTCGGATCTTCCAGCCCGTTTGCCGGATCACGCGGGCCAACCTCTTTCGCGCCCCAGGCGGATGTCGACAGTTCTCCGCGAACAGGTAGCGCCTTGAAATAGGAGATAAAGGGCTTGGGACCGAGGACCGGTAGGTCCTGTACCTGCTCAGCAGGAACCGCCGTTTCCTGCGAATAGGCGACGAACGGGACTGCGGAGACGATGGCCAGGAAAGTCAGGCGCAGGCGTTGAGAGCGCTTCATCATTTTACTCCAGGCAACGCGGGGCTTCCGCGCTCACTTATCGCGCGCCCGGCGGCATGCAACCGCGCAATCGAGTGATCGCGGGAGACATGATCGTCAGCTGTCCAACGTTGGCAATGGGCGACTTCGGAAAGTCAGCTATGTGAGGCTGACGATCCAGACGTCCCTACCCAAAGTTCGTGCTTTCGATGACACCACGTTCGGTTGCTGGTGACGACGACCCACAAGTGGACATTCAGTTCACTTTCCCCGCTCCCCAACTTCGGACGCTTGTTCATCAGCGCGAACGACCAGCTTGCCACCCCGGCCATCCACTGACGAATGTCGTGAACTGGGAGAAAAACCGCCGTTCCGCTTCGAAGGGCCGGTCAGCAGCCTCTAGGTGACGAGAACGGAGGTTTGAAGGGCTGCAGTCGGCTTCTGCATGAAAGCTGCAAACCAGCCGGTTATCCTAATCGGCGAAGGAGATGCACGATGGTCGGCTTATTGGTAGTGATGATGCTAGCTGGCGGTTCTCAGGTGCTAACGTCTTACAATAGTAAGGTGCTCGAACCGGAGGGAGTGACGGCGGAGCTGGTGCTAGGCGGGATCGACATTCATCGGAGCCAGATCATGGCGGCGGCGAGGTGGACGAAGCCGGTGAAGTGGACGGTGTGTCGGTCGTAGCGGGTAGCGAAGCGACGGAAATGCTTGAGGCGACTGAAGCACCGTTCGATCTGATTGCGATGTTTGTAGATGCTGGCGTCGTGCGGGATGGCGACCTTGCGGTTGCGTTTTGACGGGATGACAGCGGCAGCGTTCATGCCTGCGATCCGGTCGCGCAAGTCGTTGCCGTCATAGGCTTTGTCGGCAAGTATCGCCTTGGCTCGCTGGCCTTCGAGCAGATCGGGCGCAGAGGCGATGTCGCTGGCCTGACCCGGCGTGATGCGGAACCGCAAGGGTCGGCCGAACGTGTCGGCGAGCATGTGGATCTTGGTCGTCAGTCCACCTCGGGAACGCCCCAGCGCCTGATCCTTGGCCCCCCTTTTCCGGTCGCTGCCTGCTGGTGGGTGCGAACGATGGTGCTGTCGATCATCAGATACCGGTTGTCCCGGTCGGCCGTCAGCGCCTCGAACACGCGCTCCCAGACGCCTGCATGGCACCATCGGCTGAAACGCCGGTGCACCGTCTTCCACTTGCCATAGCGTTCCGGCAGATCGCACCAATGCGCGCCCGAGCGAAGAACCCAAAAACATCCGTTCACGAACAGGCGGTTATCTGCGCCCGTCCGACCCGGATCGGTCGCCTTGCCTGGAACCAATGACGCAACCCGCGACCACTGAGCTTCGCTCAACTCGTACCGCTTGATCCCCATCACTCGCTCCGCGCTTCAACACGGATGCCTCTGAATCAGTCTTCAACCCATTTGAGAATCCTGAATGTCGATCCCGCCTAGAATGGAAGCGTCGGCTCGGGCCTCCAGCATAGATCAAAAAAATAAGGTATGCCGGTAAGGTATCACATTCCAGTCGGTGATATGGAACCTATCTTATCAGGGGGACAGAAGCAGCGAGTTATGCTCGCTCGCGCCATGTACACGACGAACCGCGATGTTTCTCGACGAGGCGACTGCTCACCAATTTCAAACTGGCGGAGTTTCAGGGTAGCCCGTCACGAGTAATCGAGCCTGCCCGGCGTGTGGCCGAAACGATCGCGATAGCGTCGGTTGAAATCGCTCATATGGGAAAATCCCCATCCCCGGGCGACCTGTTGCACGGTCAGGCCATCGAACGTCTGCAATTCGGAATGCACCCGGTCGAGGCGGCGTCCGATGAGATATTGCACCGGGCTGCACCCGAGCCGGCGTTTGAAACCGAGCTGCAACAGTCGCACGCTGAGCCCGGCAGCGCTCGCGACCTCCGCGACCTCGATTTTCCGGCGCAGATTGGCTTCGATATAGTCGATGGCGGCACGGACGGGCCGGTCGGCGACATCGGCGCTGCTGGACCCGATCGATCCGCCGATCGTCGGCCAGGCGCTGATGAACTGGTAGACCAGCATTTCCTGCAGCAGGGGCGTGATCAGGTCGGTCTCATCGGTCGGCCCCATCGGGCGGTCGCGCAGCAGGCCGATCGTGCGACGCAACGCGGCGAGGGCGGGGGTATGGGGATCGACGACCGTCGCGAACCGCGGCAGGATGTTCGAATCCGAACCGCCGAGCGCCTGACACCCCTTCATCATCACGTCGCGGCTGACGGTGGCGGTGATGGAGGAAAAGCCGGGGGAGGCCCATTCGAAGCGCATGTCCTCAAACGACGTGAACAGCGCCTGGTCGAACCCGACGACGATATCGCTGGAGCCGGGACCATCGTGCGACATTGCGCCATTGTTGACGAAGCGGATGGTGAACAGATCAGCGGCTCGCTTCGGCCGGGTCCTGAACCCGCTGCGTGTCTCGGTCGTCCAGACGCTCAGCGACGGACTCTGGCGTCCTTCGAAGGCGATATGAATGCCGCGTCTGGACCAGCGCATAAAGTCGACCGCGATGTTGCCGCCGTCGTTCAATCCCTCGAGTTGATCCATGGTGTCAACGACGTGGAGCAGCCGCAGCTCCGGCTGCGACTTCGGCAGTAGTCCGGCGTGATTCGATGACATGGACAAGCGATCTCAAAAGCCGCTCTGCACAGGCGCTTTTTTATTGACGTGTTACATGGCCGCAACGGCCGATAAACCTAGGATAGCATTATCGCGTGTGTCAACGAAGCTTCGTACTTCGCCGTGCATCGTCCGGGCATTCCGTAGATAGCACATTTGCGAAAACCGCCAGAAACGCGTGCATCAGCCGGTGAACTGGCCGATCCTCGAAGCGTCGCGTGGCAGTGCCGGGAGGTTGGAAAGCCGCCGTATTCCGCTATCACGACAGCACAGCGAAGTTACCGATGCGGAACGGACGCGGCATCGCAAATGCCGCGAGGATCGAAGCCGACCGTGTAACGAAAACGGGGCGGAAAGTCAGACATGGTTCAGGGGCGAGACGAAGCGTTGCTGCATATGATCAAGGCACTTGCGATCCTGGATCGAGAAGCACCGAGCCCCATTGCCTGTTACTTGCAGACGGCGATCGACCTGTTGATCGAGGACGCCGCTTTGGCGGGCTTCGCGCAGGCCGACGAGATGAATAGCGGGTCGAGACATTGACGACGTCGCGCTTGCGTGAAGCAGGCGCCAAGCGATCATTCGGACAAGATCCGGAGTTCCGTCATGTCCGCGCCGGCGGCATCGGCAACGCCGACATGATGGTGATTTGCTGAACCAGTGCATCGGGTTTTCGCCGGCCCGAGTATGACAATTCACGTCGAATCGATGACATGCAACCGAGAGACGGCATGTGGACAAACCTGCTTTCCTGGCGAAAGCCGGGGCTCATTTGGGAAGGCCTCGGTGCCGCAGGAATGCGCCTCATCATTAACCTCCCCCAACTAGGCCTCCGCCGGGGAGGTGGAAGGCTGAATGTCGATCCCGCCTAGATGCGAATATCCCGCAGCCCGAAGCGCTCGCCAATGCGCTGATCGAAGCCGAAGGGCTGACACCCTGGAACGCCGAACAGCCGACCACACAATCACGGTCGGCATCGCCCCTCGCTTACCGCGCTCGATACAGCGGCAGCGGAGCCGGGATTATCGTCTACTATCATAGGGATCATAGCGGTGTCGGTCAGCCCGTATGTCGAATTCGACGCCGCCAGGGTGGCATGTCGACCGCCTTCGACCTAGCGCGTAGATGGTGCGCGACGTCCTTGGGTGTCGCTGTTGATGATCACATCCCCGCACCGATTGTAACGACGGGCGACGGGATCGATCAGCTGATCCGCAGACTGGACCTTACTTCATTTCCGAACTCTACCGGACCTCGACGAGCTTCCGGCAAGCGGACGCCTGAAGATTATGGATTTATCGAAACCGACCGGGGTAAAAGTGGCGTGACGATGACCAGTCGCGACGGTGGCTGGCTGATGAGCTTCACCGTGCTGGCTACATCCGTCAAAGGCGTTGATGTATGCTTTCGTGATCAGGCGCTCCAGCAGCGAGCTGATCGTATCCGACCAAGCTACGATGCAGTGTCTTCGCTCAGGCTCACAAGAGGCGCCGATGGCTACTGGAGCGCGCTTGCCTTTCCAATCAACTATCCATCGTGCCGCCGTCCCGGCGAGCAACGATAATTCGTATGTCCTGAACGTCCGCTATGGGCGAGAGCGGCCGCCCGACGCTCCCGCCGACACGACCCATTTCCCGCCGTTCAGCCTCACCACTTCGCTATCCAGAACCAGACATTCGTTCAGCAGCCGGCGGACCTAGGGTCAGGACCCATTGATGGGAGCGCCGCGATCTGATTCATGCTCCGTGAGGAGAGCGTGGATGAGCGACCTGTACTGGTTGACGGATGAGCAGATGGCGCGCCTGCAGCCATACTTCCCCAAGA
>NZ_CAKLAX010000006.1:0-106977 GCF_920939475.1 Sphingomonas sp. Leaf37
GCGCTGCACACCGGAAAGGACCTCCCCGTCATTGTAACGCCTGGTCGTACCGTCAGTCGTATGCCTCACTCTTATCCAAGAGCGAAACCCTGTCAGGTCAATTAGGGGGCCACCTCACAAACCGACGCGGAGGTCCGCACAGGCCACGATCTCAAGAAAAACGGCCTCATCTACGGCCGCCTGGCGGCATCAGAGGCGAAGTGAAGCGGCAGGGAAACCATCATGGACCAGAAGCGCCCTACGCAGGTGATCGGTGCTCGCAGCCGCCGCTGCAGGACGGATGGCGGCAAGACGCCTGCCGCAAGATCGAACGGTCCGCGTGCGCCGGCTACGGATCCGATGCTGGACTCACGCGCCGATTGGCTGCAACAGCAGGAATAGCTTCGCCACGACCGGCGGACGGGCCGGCGTACAGCGCCGCGCAACGGGCCGCGCAACGGACAGTCGGTGCCACAAGCAAGGTGGTGAATGCGGATCGCCGCCTCTTTCGGGTCAGTCGCGCGACGGGGGCGGCGTCATGTGCGGCATCCCGCCCGCCGGTGTCGGCACGCCTTGTTCGCGCGTCTTGTCGCTCCGTTGCGCTGCATCCTGCCGATGACGATTACCGCAATCAGGACGACGATGTCGAGCACTACCAGGATTGCGGCGCACTCAGCCGACGTTTCCGCGATCTCCGATTGTCGCTCATTTGCAACATCATGATATTGTTGCGCTTTCATGTTTCCGCTCGGCGACTTTGGCGTTGAGGGGGGCATGTTTAGCGCGCTTTCGCACGTAATGGAGATCATACGGTGACGATCGGTTCCTCCGACCGACATGGCTCGAACGCCTGGCCATGCTGACGCTGACGCCCCAGCCGATCGTGGTTTCCGCCGACCGCGAGCGCGGTCTGAAACTGCTGGTGCGCGATGCGGTCTTCTCCGGGGGTGCCGGCGCGCTGACGTCGGGCGTCATCCTGACCGCTTTCGCCCTGCATCTCGGCGCGTCCAGTCTGATGATCGGGTTTCTCGCCAGCGCACCGTTCCTGACGCAGGTCCTGCAATTGCCCGCCATGGTGCTGGTCGAGCGCTGGCGGACCCGCAAGCGGATCGCGGTGCTGACCAGCCTGATCGGGCGGACGATGCTGGCGGTCATGGCCGGCGTCGCGTTCTTCGCTGGCAGCGGCGCGCTGCTGGTGTTTCTTGCCGCCCAGATCGTGCTGTGCGGCATGAGTGCGGTCGGCGCCTGCGCCTGGAATGCCTGGATGCGCGATCTGGCGCCGGAGGAGCGACTGGGTCAGGTGTTCGCCCGACGATCGCTGTGGCTGACCGCCATCGGTCTGGTGCTGGGTCTCGCCGCGGCACTGGCGCTGGAGGCGACGCCGCCTGCGTCCCCGGCCCGCAATTACGTGTTCGCGGGCATGTTCGCCGCGGGCTGTATCACCGGCCTGATCAGCGCTGCGGTGGTTGCGGCCATGCCCGAACCGCAGATGCCGCCCGCCGCCGGCCCGGCGTCGCTCCGCGACCTGCTTCGCTCGCCCTTCGCCGACGCCAACTTCAGACGGTTGCTGATGTTCGTGGCGAGTTCGCAATTCGCGATCAACTTCGCGACCCCCTTTTTCACGGTCTTCATCGTCCGCCAACTGCACTTCGACGTGAGCTTCGTCATGGTGCTCAACGCGGTCAGCCAGATCGCCAACATCGCCGCGGTCCGGCTGTGGGGCCGGTTGAGCGACCGGTATGCCAACAAATCCGTCCTGGCAGTGTGCACCCCCGTCTACATCCTCGCCATCGTGGCGATGACGGGGGCATCGCAGTTCGGCCCGCGCGAGGTCGTGCAACTCTGGCTGGTGTTGCTGCATGTCGTCATGGGGGCGTCGATCGCAGGACTGACGCTGGCCAGCACCAACATTGCGCTGAAGCTGTCGCCGAAGGGATCGGCCACCGCCTATGTCGCGGTCAGCGCGATGACGACCGCGGTCGCGGCGGGGATCGCACCGATCGTGGGGGGGCTGCTTGCCGAATTTTTCGGACGCCGCCGGTTCGAGCTCGTGGCGCGCTGGACCAGCCCCAACGGCATCGTCCGACTGCCGATCCTGCTTTCGCAATGGGATTTCTATTTCCTGATCGCCGGCGTTATCGGGTTGTACGCGATCCATCGGCTGTCGCTGGTCGCGGAGCACGGCGCGGTCGAACGGCGGGAGATGGTCGGCCGGGTGATCGAGGAGACCCGCCGCTCGATCCGCAACATCTCCAGCGTGGCGGGGCTGCGGGCAGCGACCGACCTGCCGGGTACTCTGCTGCGCGATGCCCGCCTGCGCGTCCGCCTGCGCCGTGCACAGGCCGCGACACACCAGCACAGGCGTTCGTAACGCAGTTTATTTCGCATGTCGTACAACAACTTAACGTCATCCGGCACGGAGGCTACGACTGATGGCGACGACAATCCGGAACGATACCAAAACCGATACGCGCCAGTCGGATGCGTCCGCCGTCGGCGCAAGCCTCCATGTCCTGTCGTTGCGCGCCGATCTGGCTGACGGGCTGAAACGGCTCGGCATGTTCACGACCGGCGAATTCGATGTCGAGGTGGGCGAAGGCAGCGATTCGATCTGGGCGGTGATCCGCCGCACGGGACGCGGCGGGCTGGCGATACGGGCGGCCTATGCCCCGGGCGGCTTCACCCGGGTGACACGGCGCAAGGTTCGGCACGGACAGGCGCTGCACCTGGAGGCGATCAGCGCGATCGGGCGCCACCGCATCGTGCTGGAGGGCAGCGGTGTCGATCTGCACCGGTTTCGCGTGCGGGTGTGGCTGACGCCGGACCGGCCGCTGCTGATCCCGTTCCTGCCCCGCGACCTGTACCCCATCGATGCCAACGACGATCCGCTCGGTGCGCTGGGCCGGGTCGAGGCGGCGCAGCGCGGACCCAACACCGGGCTGATCTACCTGACGCTCGACCAGCCGGCGTTCGGGCATATCCTTTATGTGCAGGATCTGACCGCGCTGAACGGCTATTTCCACGCGACCGGCACCGCGCCGATGGGCATGGTCGGCGGCGAATGGCCGGAACTCGGCTATCTGCCGCCGACGCCGCCGCAGAGCGGGACGCCGCCGGTCGATCCGTTGCCCGCCGACAAGGAGACCGCGATCGGCGACGCGATACTGGTGCTGCGCGACATCGCCGGATCGTCCGAACAGGAAAAGGCGCGCCGGTTCGTGCAAATGCTGGGTGTCGCCTATACGGCGATGCAACTGCCCACCGTCGTCTACCGTGACTGGTTGGCGCGCGCGGAGCGGACGCTGAAGGACCTCGACGCCGCGCCCGAGGCGACGTGCGAGGCCTATGGCCATCGCTACATCCGCCCGTACACCGCCGCGGAATATCCGGATTCGATGGTGCAGATGACGATCGTCGCGGCGCTGCACGATTATGCCCGCTGGACGGGCAAGCCGGTGCCGCTCGAAGCCGAACTGGCCAAGGGGATGGAGAAGTTCTTCGATGCCGACCTCGGCACGCTACGCCGTTATCTGCCCAATGTCGGCGACGACAAGAATGCCGACGCGGTCGATGCCTGGTATCTCTACCATCCGCTCCGCAACCTCGCGCAACTCGCGCTCGATGGCGAGGACTGGGCGCGCGACCTGTTCCTGCGTTCGGTGGAATTCGGCATCCGGGCGGCGCATCACTTCGCCTACGACTTTCCGATCCAGTACGACGTCCGCGACTTTTCGGTCGTCACCGCAAAGCGCGGCGACCAGACGCACGGTCAGACCGATGTCGGCGGCTTCTATGCCTATGTGATGATCCTCGCCTTCGAACTGACGGGCGAGGCGCGCTATCTGGACGAGGCGCGCGCCGCCATCGACGCAGCGATGGGGATGCGGTTCGAGCTCGAATATCAAGCGAACCTGACCGCGTGGGGTGCCACCGCCTGCATGCGGCTGTGGCGGATCACCGGCCGCTCCGAATATCGCGAGCAGGCCTATGTCTATCTCGCCAGCTTCTTCCATAATTGCGAGATTTGGGAATCCCAGATCGCCGCTGCCAAGCATTACAGCAACTTCTTCGGTGCGACCGCTCTGCACGATGCGCCCTACATGGCGCTATACGAATGTTTCGACAGCTTCGCCGCGTTCGAGCGCGTCCTGCATGACAGCGGGCCGGAACTGGACCCGGCAGCGCGGATGCTCATCACCGAATATTGCAAATACGTCCTGCACCGGGCGTGGTTCTATTATCCCGACGCATTGCCGAAGGTGTGTCTCGCGACCGAATGGCGCAACGGTCACGTCGATCGCGCACTCTCGTTTCCGGTCGAGGATCTCTACGCCGACGGACAGCCACCGGGGCAGGTCGGGCAGGAGGTCTACGGCGCCGGCGCACCGTTTATCTTGGCATCGCGAGCCTTCCACGTGCTCGAAGGGGCCGCGTTCCAGATTTATTGCAACCATCTGATCGTGACCGGCGAACGCACCGGCGAGCGCGCGCACAGCCTGACGCTGATCGGCGGCGATCAATGCACCGCACTGCTCGCGGTGGTGAGGCGGGGGCGGCGCGCCCTGCCCGCGTGCAAGCTGATGCTGGCCGATGGGGACAGCGTGCGGCCGTCGCAGGTGACGGACGACCGTATCGAATGGCTGGTCCCCGCCAATGCGCGGGCGATCCTGAACTGGAGCGACGCATGACGATGACGGGCAAGCGTATCCTGCTGACCGGCGGGACGACGGGCATCGGGCGGGCGATGCTGATCGCCTTCGCCCGCGCCGGCGCGCGGGTCGTGACGCTGGGCCGCGACGCCGCGGCGCTGGACGAGGCGCTGGAGGTCGCACGCGCGTGCGGCGGCGAGTTGCATGGACTGACCGCGGATCTCGCCAGGCGGGAGGATATCGCACGCATCTTCGACGCGGTCGACGAACGTCTGGGCGGACTCGACATCCTCGTGTCGAACGCGGCGCTGGGCGCGGATCCGATCGACGCCATGGCGGACGAGGCGTGGCGCTACGTCATCGATGTGAACCTCGTCGGCGCGCTCGCCTGCACGCGCGGCGCGCTCGACCGGCTCGGCAAGGGCGGGCAGATCGTCGTCATCGGCTCGATCAGCGCCGACATCCACGCGCCAGGCGAGAGCGTCTATTCCGCCACCAAGGCCGGATTGCAGGCGTTCGCCGAGACGCTGCGCAAGGAAGTGGAGGACCGCGACATCCGCGTCAGCCTGGTCGAACCCGGTACCGCCGGATCGGACATGCAGCAGGCCGATGCCGACGAACAGCGCGACAGGATCGCGCGCGCCGAAATGCTGCGGGCGGAGGACATAGCCGAGGCGGTGTCGTTCATCCTGACGCGGCCGACGCGGGTCGACATCGTGTCGCTGCGTATCGAGCCGCGGGTGCAGGCGCTTTCGTGACCCGGCGGATCGCGGGCTGCACCCGCTCTACCGGACGCCGCCTTTCCGGAGTGATCGACGCATGAAAGCCGCATTGAAGACCGCCGATGGCCGTTTCGCCATCGAAGAGGTCGAGGAACCCGCGCTGCCCGCCGCCGACTGGGCCAAGGTCCGCATCCGCGTCGCGGGCATCTGCGGCACCGACCTGCGCCACTGGAAAAAGCCGGAAGAGCAGCTGCGTTGCTGTATCATGGGCCATGAGATGGCCGGCGAGGTGGTCGAGGTCGGCGCGGATGTGACCCGCGTCAAGCCGGGGGACCGGGTGCTGGTCGAATCGGTGCTCGGTTGCGGCCGTTGCGACTGGTGTCGCGCGCGCCAGTATAATCGCTGCCCCGACCTCTATCCGACCCGCCGGGCCAGCGTGTCGCGCGCCTATGCCGAATATGTCGTCGGCCCGCAGCACAAGCTCTACCGGTTGCCCGACCATGTCGGCTTCGACGATGCGGCGCTGCTCGACACCTATGCGGTTTGCCTTCACGCGCAGCATCTGTCCGGCCTGACGATCAACGCAAAGGTCGCGATCGTCGGCGCCGGGCCTATCGGACTCGGCCAGATGATGCTGGCGAAGGCGAGCGGCGCAGACGTGCTGATCGTCGACACGGTGGCGCATTCTCTGGACGTCGCCCGCGAACTCGGCGCCGACCGGGCCGTCCTGTCGAGCGAGGCCGATCCCGTCGCTGCCGCCATGGACTTTTCGGGCGGTCGCGGCTGCGACGTGGTGTTCGAATGCGCCGGCGGCACCGCGATGCCCGTCACCCTGCCGCTGGCGACGAAACTGGTGCGGCGCGGCGGCAAAGTCATATTGGTCGGCGGGTTCGACGAGGGAGAAACCAGCATCGCGCTGGAATGGCAGCGCCTCCAGATGAGCGAGATCGCGCTGATCCCGAGCGCCAGCTTCGCCTTCCACGACATCTATCCCGAGCAGGAAGAAGTGCTCGAACTCGTCGCCCGCGGCAAGCTCCGGACGCAAAAGCTCATCACGCATCGTTTTCCTCTGGATCGGATCAACGACGCGTTCGACATCGCGCAAGACAAGGATCGCACCGGTGCGATATTCGTCGCCTTGATGATCTAGAACCGATCGACATTCAGCGTTCGGCGGACGTTTCTCTTTATATCGTCGCCCCGGAACACGTCCGGGGTGACGATGTCTCTTGGGCAGCCTTATCCATTCAAGTCCGAATGTCGATCAGCCCTAGGTCGGACCGGGCGGGTCACTGGTGCCGACCTCCTTCGGGAACGTGAATCCAACCGTCCCGCTCCGACGAGCGAAGGGGATGTCTGCCGACGTACGGCGCTTCGAAGCGGCGGCGAAAGGGAGATACCGGCTGCCCCGCCCTGTATGATGTTGCAAACGCATCGCAATAGCCTAGTAGCGCTGACGTCAACCAGTTCGGCGGGTCCCACATTGAAGACGTTCTATCGATCGGCATCGTTGCTTGCGCTCATCGCAGGCCAGCCGGCCTTTGCACAAGCGCAGGATCGGCCGTCCGAGACCTATCCGGAGATCGTCGTCACCGCGCAGCAGCAGCGCGCGCAGGTCACGAGTGAAGGCTCGCTCGGAGCGTTGGGGGAGCGGGGAGCGCTGGAGAGCCCGTTCAATGTTCGCAACTATACCTCGCAGCTGATCCTGGACCAACAGGCCGAGACGCTTGGAGACGTTCTGGAGAACGATCCGTCGGTGCGGACGACACAGGGGTTCGGAAACCAGTCCGAACTGTTCGTCATTCGTGGTTTTCCGCTGGCGGGCGACGACGTCGCGCTGGACGGGCTGTACGGCATCACGCCGCGCCAGCTCGTCTCGCCCGAATTGTACGACCGCGTGCAGGTGCTGAACGGATCCAGCGCCTTCCTGTTCGGCGCAGCGCCCGGCGGCAGTGGTCTGGGCGGCGGGATCAACCTGATCCCGAAGCGCGCGGACAGGACGCTGCTGCGGGCGACGGCAAGCTACGCCGGCGACAGCGTCTTTGGCGGCAATATCGATCTGGGTACGCGTTTCGGTGCCGATGATGCATTCGGTATCCGCGTCAACGGCGTCTATCGCGACGGAGACACCCCGATCGATGACGAGCGGCGCAGCGTGCGCGTCGCCGGAGCCGATTTCGACTTCCGTTCCGGACCTGGCCGCTTCTTCCTCGATGTCGGTTACGAAGACCAGCGCGTCTATCAACCGCGACCGCAGGTGCGCCTAGCCAACACCACGCTCGCGATCCCGCGGGTGCCGGGGGCGTATGCGAATTACGCGCAGCCCTGGGCGTTCACCAGGCTGCGCGATGTCTATGCGCTCGCGCGGGCCGAGGTGGACGTGGCGCCGGACTGGACCGTCTATCTCGCCGCCGGCCTGCGCGACGGGCGCGAGGACGGTGATTACGCGACGCCGACCGTCACCAATTCGGCAACGGGTGCAGCGACGCAGGCACGCCTGTTCGTCCCCCGCGAAGACAATAATGAAAGCGGCCAGATCGGCGTGCGTGGCAAGTTCACGGTTGCCGGTACCAGCCACGCGATCGGCGTCGGCGGGACGCTCAATCTCGCCGAGAACAGGAATGCCTTCGCGTCGGGTGGCTATCGTACCGCGACCGGCGGTATCAGCACGACCACGATCACCAACATCTACGCGCCTGTCGCCGTCGCGCGGCCGGTCGACCTGCCCGGCACCGGCGGCGATCTCGCCAACCCGCCGCGGGCGTCGCGAACGGAATTCGGCAGCCTGTTCGTATCCGACACGGTCGGGTTGTTCGACGACCGGGTGCTGGTGACGGGCGGCGTTCGCCAGCAGAACCTGACGGTGGAGGCGTTCAACCGCGTCACCTTCGGCCGGGCCAGCCGCTACGATCGATCGGCGACCACGCCGGTCGTCGGCATCGTCGTTCGTCCGACCGCGACCCTCTCGTTCTACGGCAACCGGATCGAGGGGCTGGTTCAGGGGCCGACGGCACCGGTCAACGGCACGATCACCAACCCCGGCGAGGTGTTCGAGCCCTATCGCACCACGCAATATGAGATCGGCGCCAAATTGCAGGTCCGCCGCCTGACCGCGACGCTGGCGCTATACCGGACGACGCAGCCCAACGGCTACAGCATCGCGACGCCGACGACGGCCAGTCCTGCCGCTACCACCTTCGTCGTCGACGGGCGGCAACGCAATCAGGGTATCGAACTGGGCTTCAATGGCGAGCCGGTCGACTGGCTGCGCGTCATCGGCGGGGGATCGATCAACGACGCCACGCTGCGACGCACCGCGGGCGGGCTGACCGATGGCAACGACGCGATCGGCGTGCCGGACTATCAGGTCAACCTGGGACTGGAGGTGATCCCGCCGTTCCTGCGTGCCGCGACGGTGACCGGTCGCGTCGTCCACACCGGCCGCCAGTACCTCGACGTGACCAATCGCCAGCGGCTGGACGACTGGACCCGGTTCGACCTGGGGCTGCGCTATATCCTCGTCGCCGACGACCATCCGGTCACGTTGCGCGTCAGCGCCGAGAACGTCGCGAACCGGCGCTATTGGACCTCGGCGTTCGGCGGCTATCTGTTGCAGGGGCAACCGCGCACCGCCAAGGCCTCCATCACGGTCGAATATTGATGCGCACGCGGACCGTGCGGACGTGGTGCTGGGTCCATAAATGGACCAGCCTCGTCTGCACGCTGTTCCTGTTCATGCTGTGCCTGACCGGCCTGCCGTTGATCTTCCACGACGAGATCGATGCGGCGTTCGACGATCGACCTCCGCTCGCGGCCTTGCCTGCGGGCACGCCGCAATTGCCACTCGACGCATTCGTGCGCACGGCAATGCGGATGTACCCCGGCGAACGGCCGCTGTTCATGAGCTTCGACGACGATCGGCCGGTCGCCAACGTCACCACCGGAAAGGTGGCGCAGCCAGGCCGCGGGAACCTCCACATCACCGCGATCGACCGGCGCACGGCGCAGCCGGTCGGCGCGCTGGACGAGGAAGCCGGGATCATGGCGATCATCCTGCGGTTGCACGTCGACATGTTCGCCGGTCTGCCGGGCAAGCTGTTCCTCGGCTTCATGGGGTTCCTGTTCTGCGTGTCGATCGTGTCGGGGATCGTGGTCTACGCGCCGTTCATGCGCAAACTGGCGTTCGGCGAGGTCCGCACGACCCGCAGTCGCCGCACCCGCTGGCTCGATCTGCACAACCTTCTCGGCATCGCTACCGCGATGTGGCTGGGTGTCGTCGGGTTGACCGGCGTCATCAATACGCTGTCGGAGACGCTGGTGGCGGTATGGCGCAGCGATCAGTTGACCGCGCTGACCAGACCCTATGAGAGGCAGCCGCCGCTGCCTGTGGCCGCATTCGGCCCGCTCGACGCTGCGGTCCGCACCGCCCGTGCCGCGGCGCCCGGCACCGATCCGCAGTTCGTGGCATTCCCCGGCACCCGCTTCAGCAGCGAACACCATTACGCGGTATGGCTGAAGGGGGCGACGCCGGCGACGCGCCAGCTGCTGACCCCGGCGTTGATCGATGCGCGCACCGGGCGGCTGACGGCGATGCGGTCGATGCCGTGGTACATGCTGGCGCTGCGCCTGTCGCAGCCACTGCATTTCGGCGACTATGGTGCCCTGCCGCTGAAGATCATCTGGGCGCTGCTGGACGTGATCGCTATCGTCGTCCTCGGTAGCGGTATCTATCTGTGGCTGGGCCGCGGGCGAAGGGCAGCGACGGCATGACGCGCCGGGGCGGCACGTTCGGCATCCCCGTCGCCGTGGCAGCGATCGGCCTGATCGCGCTGATCGCCGGATTGCTGGGTGACGGGGCTGTCGACTGGATCGCCTGGGCCGGTCTGACCCTGCCGCTGGCGCTGATCGCCATCGCCGTCGGCAGGACCGTCCGTCACTGACCCCCGGCCGCCCGCTGTTGCGCGGCCCGTTCCGTCAGCGTCCTGAGCGTCTCGTCGAACCGGCCCTCCCGTTCGGCCTGGCGTAGGAACTGCACCTCGTCGACTAGGATTTCGCGGGGCGTCGGTGTCTGTGCGAACTGTGCGGCGACCGCGTCCGCGAATGCCTCGAGCGGCATATAGCCCGGCCGGTTCGCCTGCCCCGGCGTCAGATCGGTCTGCACGCCCGGCGGCGCCAGCTCGATCACCTCGACCTTGCCCTCCAGCTGGGTGCGGAGCGATACGGTATAGGAATGCATCGCCGCCTTGCTGGCCGAATAGGTCGGTGCGGCGACCAGCGGCACATAGGCGAGGCCGGAGG
This sequence comes from Sphingomonas sp. Leaf37, assembly GCF_920939475.1. Lineage (NCBI taxonomy): Bacteria > Pseudomonadati > Pseudomonadota > Alphaproteobacteria > Sphingomonadales > Sphingomonadaceae > Sphingomonas > Sphingomonas sp. Leaf37. The sequence goes on from NZ_CAKLAX010000006.1 coordinate 10,649, forward strand.
TGACGGTAACGATCGCGGCATCGGGCTGCCGCGTCAGGTGATCGATCAGCGCGTCCGTCAGCCGGATCGGCCCGAGGATGTTGATGGCGAGGGTCGCGGCGGCGTCGGCGAGATCACGCGATGTCGTCAGATCCTCGAACGTCATGATGCCGGCATTGTTGAACAGGACGTTGAGCGACGGGAAGTCGGCAACGACCCGTTCCGCAAATGCCGCCACCGCGGCTTCGTCCTCGACGTCGAGGGTCATGGTGTGGATGCGCTCGCGCCCTGCGGCGGCGCGATCCAGCGCCTCCTGCCGGCGGCCGGCGATGATGACGGTGTCGCCGCGATCATGGAAGCGGTGCGCCAGCGCCTCGCCGATACCGCTGCCGCCGCCGGTCATCAGAATGGTATTGCCGCTGGTCTTCATCGCAGTCGCTCCGGGTCATGGTCGTGATCATGGCCCTCAATGATCGTCGACCGCGAACGTTCATCGCGGCGGACGACAGTTCGGCATAGGGTGGGGAACCGGATGGCGGCCACGCTCGCTTGCACCTCTCGGCGGTATAATCTTGTGTATTCGGTGACGTCAGCGAGTTGGCCTGTCTCCGCGATGCCTGCGACGGAGACGATCGGACCATGTTCATCCTGCTCGGTGCGGCCCTGGGGGCGGCGATGATACCCGGTCAAGCCACCCCGACGCGAAGGGAGATCACGCCAGGTACGATCGCGATCAGCACCGCCTCGACGCTGCCGGCGGAAACGAGTCGGGTGTTCGACGATGCGGTCCAGCAGGCGCTGTTGCGCCTGAGCTTCACGCCGCTGCCCGGACAGGGTCACGGACGCTATATCGCGCGGGTGGAGGTGACGCGTACGTCGCGTGGCGTCGTGGCCGCGGATATCCCGTCATCGTCCCCGCCGCTGGCGGCGCTGAACGGCAGCGTCAGCCTCGCGCTTCCGCCCGGCGGCGATCGGTTGAGCGATCTGGTGGTGACCGAGCTGACGGTCGTCATCTCGCGACGGACCGATGCGCAGATCGTCTGGTCGGGACGGGCCGTCACGGCTCGCGTCACCGGCACGCGTGCCGGTGCAATCGATCAGGTTGCCCGGACCTTGGCCGACGCCGTGCTGGCATCGTTCCCGCGTCAGGCCGGCAGCGCGATATCGGTGCCCTGAGCGGCATCGAGGATCGGCGTCAGCTCCAGTGGCGCACCGCACCGGTATCGACATGGACAAAGCCGTCGTGCGGATAATAGCCGACCCCGCCGCCGCGCAACGACAATGCGGCATCGCGCAGCCGGCCGAGCGGCACGCCGGGGATGGCGATGTCGGTGGCCTTGCCGAGCATATGCTGGCTTTTGCTGGCGACGCCGTGCGACCGGGCGTGCATCATCCCGTTGGTCTTCGGACTGCGATAGGCGGAGATCAGCTTCAGCGGCTTGTGTGGCGCCACATCGAGCCGGTCGCGGACGTGCACCAGCAGATCGAGCAACCGGGGGTCCATGACGCGCGTCGCACCCGTGCGCCAGTCACGCATCGCGTGGTTCAGCTCGGCCAGCCCATCGGCACGATAGCGGCCATCGGCGAAGAAGCAGGCGTCGTATCGTTCGCCGGTGTTCGGGTTGGTCAGCGCGAGGCGGCGTTCCGGCGTGCGGGCGGACACCCGTTCGGAAAGGGCGGCCATCACCAGAGCAGCGGTCCCGCCACCAATCAGGTTACGACGGGATAACAGGGAATGGGGCAATGTTGGATTCCGGTGATGAGAGCTGCCGCGTTTACAACATGATGCGGTGAATCTTCCGTTTACCCGCGGGACGCCGGCGGGCATTCGTCGCGGCGTTTTCACCGTTCACCCGATCGTCATCCGCGATACGCCAGACGGGCGTCCGATATCGGGTGCTGTCCGGCGTTGCCGGAGCCGACCCGGTCGGTGGCGCGTTCAGCCAGAAATTTCGGGAGTGATGTGTGCGTTCAACATGGGGAAAGTCGCTGACGCTGGGGCTGCTGCTGTCGGCATGTAGCGTCGAGGTCGTGCCGGATCAGAACACGACGGCGGCCACGGCCGAACCGGGCGAGGCGGCGGCGCCCGCCCGGTGGAGCGACCAGACGAGCGGGCAGTTGCGCAAGGCGATCGAGGGGCGCGCGGCGCATGGCCTCGATCATGTCGCGTTCGCAGCGGCCGACGGCGGTGCCGACCAGACCGCTCAGGCATTGCGCTTCGCTACCGCGTTGAGCCGCGGCGCAACCGATCCGACGAAATTGTACGAGGTCTACACCGTGCCGCGGCCGGAGGGCGACCTCAAGGCCGGGTTGGCCGCTGCGTTGCGCGCCGGCGACCTGACCGCATGGCTCGACAGCCTCGCGCCGCAGGACGACAATTACCGACGGCTGTCGGCGGCGTATCTGAAGCTGCGACAGCAGCCCGCCGCGCCGGTCGCGGGGATCGCCGTCACCGGTAAGGCGATCGAGCCGGGCGCGGCCGATCCGCGGCTTGCCGCGATCGCGCGCGAACTGGTGGTGCTGGATTACCTCGCTGCGGATGCGGCGCAGGGTGACCGCTACAGCCCCGCGATGGTTGCCGCGGTGCGGCGGATGCAGGCGGATTACGCGATGAAGCCCGACGGCATCATCGGCAGCGAGGCGCTCGCCATCCTCAACATGTCGGATGCCGACCGCAGCCGCGCGATCGCCGTGGCGATGGAACGTCTGCGCTGGCTGCAGCGCGACCCGCCGGCGACGCGGATCGACGTCAACCTTGCGGCGGCACGGCTGACCTATTGGCGCGACGGCAAGATCGTCGACAGTCGCAAGGTGATCGTCGGCGAACCGGATACGGAAACACCGCAATTGGGCTCGCCGATCTTCCGGCTGGTGGCGAACCCGACGTGGACGGTGCCGCGCTCGATCCAGGAAAAGGAGATCGCGAAGAAGGGCGCCGGCTATCTGAAGGCCAACAACATGGTCTGGAAGGACGGCTGGATCGTGCAGCAGCCCGGCCCGAAGAATTCGCTGGGGCTGGTGAAGTTCGACATGCAGAACGAACATGCGATCTATCTGCACGACACGCCGGCCAAGCCACTGTTCGCGATGGTGCAGCGCCAGCGCAGCCATGGCTGCGTCCGGGTGGAGGATGCACTCGGCTTCGCCGAGATGCTGGCCAGGGATCAGGGTGTGGTCGACCAATGGCATCAGGCGCGCGAGACCGGCAAGGAGACCTTCGTCAAGCTGCCGCGGCAGATCCCGGTGCGCATGCTGTACCAGACGGTGCTGTTCGACGACGCCGGCGAACCGGTCGTGCGCAACGATCCCTATGGCTGGGACGACCGGGTCGGTGCGGCGCTGGGATTCAAGGCGGGCAAGGCGCTGCGCGTGCAGAGCGGTGCCGCGGATGTCGGGCCCTGATCCATGCCCCGTTGCCGGCGGCGCGGTGACGGTGCGGGGATAGCGGCGGAACGGGCGCGGGGTATCATCCGTATCCCTCACGACACTGAACGGACGGGATAGACACATGGCGCTCAGCTCGCGCCTTTCCGGGCGCGTTGCGGCGCGTGCGCATCATTCGCCGGCGGCGGCGTTCCTGCAGAAGATCGAGCCGTTCTTCGCGATCGGCCAGATTTCCGGCGGGCCGCTGCTGCTGGCGTCGATCGTGGCACTGGTCGTCGTCAATTCGCCGATCGGGGCAGATTACGTACGGCTGTGGGACCGGCCGGTGGAGATCCGCTATGGCGCGTGGTCGATCGCGCGGCCGGCGGCGGAATGGATCAACGATGCGCTGATGCCGCTGTTCTTCCTGATCATCGGCACGGAAGTGAAGCGTGAATTCGTCAAGGGATCGCTGTCGTCGCTCAGGACGGCGGCATTCCCCGTGGCCGGCGCGATCGGCGGGCTGATCGTACCTGTGGCGCTGTACCTCGCGTTCAACCATGGCACCGATACGCAGCACGGCTGGGGCGTAGTCGCGGCGATGGATACCGCGTTCAGCCTTGCCATCGTCGCGATGTTCACCACCCGGCTGCCGCCCGCCGTACGGGCGGTGCTGCTGGCGTTCGCAGCGATCGACGACGTGTTCGGGCTGCTGGTGATCGCGATCGCCTATACGGCGACGATCCATCCCTGGTTCCTGGCGATCGCGGGTGTCGCCTATCTCGGCATCGTCGGCCTGCTGCGGCTGCGCTGGGTGGCGCCGATCCCCTATGTGCTGTTGGGCATCGTCGTCTGGATCGGCGTCTTCGGATCGGGCGTCCACGCGACCATCGCCGGCGTCGCCGTGGGCCTGTTGCTGCCGACCAGTTCACGCCTGTCGGAGCGGCGTTTCGCCGAGCGGGTGCAGCGTCCGGTCGACGCCTTCCAGCAGGCCCATCGCGCCGCCGAGCAGGCCGACGACGATGCGGAAGCGGAGGAACGGCGGGAGGAGGCGCAGCAGCGGCTGGGCTATATCCACGAAATGGCGGCGGCGACGGACGAGGCGGCGGAGCGACTGGTCCGCGTGCTGACGCCGTGGGTGTCGTACATCGTCCTGCCGCTGTTCGCGCTGTCCAACGTACGCATCCACTTTTCCCCCGCCCTGATCGCCGAGGCGCTGCATGCGCCGCTGAGCCTGGGCGTCGTCGCGGGGCTGGTGATCGGCAAGCCGCTCGGATTCCTCGGCGCGACGTGGCTCGCCACCAGATCGGGCCGTGCGGCGCTGCCCGAGGGCGTTACCTGGGGCATGGTGCTGGGTATCGGCGGAGTCGCGGGGATCGGCTTCACCATCTCGCTGTTCATCGCCGAGCTGGCGTTCGAGCGGCCCGAGCAGACCGAACAGGCTTCGCTCGCGATCCTCGCGGCATCACTGATATCCGGCCTGTTCGGCTATATCATGTTCTGGCGTGCCGCGGCCCGCGACGGCGACGCGCATTGATCGCTCAGCCCGCGCGGTTCGCCGCCACCAGTCCCGCCAGATAGGGGTGGGCGAGCACCCGGTCGGCGTTGCGCGACCCGGCGAGATGATCGTTGACCAGCCGATCCCCTGCCACCGTGCGATACAATGCGACACACGCATCGATCCGCCGGAAGTTCGCCCCCGCCGCAGCCGCACGGGTGTAGAAATCCCAGTCGTTGCAGTTGCGGAAGCTGGGATCGAAGCCGCCGACCGCGAACACCGTCTCGCGCCGGACGATCGACCAGGACGGGCCGACGACGCCGCCGGTGGCGAGCGCGGCGCGGATATCGCCGCCGTTCCAGCCGCATTCCGGCTCGCCCGGTGCGCTGCCATGCTCGACCCGCGCGAAATGGCCGACGACGATGTCCGCCTTGCGCATCGCCCCCGCACCGAGCAGCGCACCCGCCGCACCGGGCAGCCAGACGTCGTCGCTGTCGAGGAAGGCGATCCACGTCGAACGGCACAGCGCGGCGCCGACGTTGCGGGCGTTCGAGGCGCCGCCGTTGCGTGGCAGGATCGCCGCTTCGACCCGGCCGGGATGGGCGTCGGCAACCGCGCGGATCACGGTCGCGCTGTCGTCGTTCGATCCGTCGTCGACCACGATCACCCGGACGGGCGCATGATCCTGCGCCAGTACGCTGGCGACCCCATCGGCGACGACATGGGCGCGATCGTGACAGGGAATGACGACGTCATAGTCCGGCAGTGCGAGGTCGATCGGAAAGATATCGGTAACAAGAGACATCGGTCGGCTATGCGGGTGCCGATGCTGCCGATCAAGGGCGGCATCGGTGGATCGGTCCCCGCTTGCGCCGGCCCTCAGCGATCGCCGAAATTCATCTTTGCCCCGGCATACAGGTAGCGGCCGAGTGGCGAGATCGGCACGTTCGTCTCGAACCCGATATCCGGCTTCTGATCGGCGAGGTTGTTGACCCCGCCATAGAAACTGAAGCGTTCGCTCGCCGCGATCTCAACCTGCACGTCATGCTGCCACAGCGCCTTGTAGCGGAAGTAGCGGGGATCGACGAAGCTGGGATTGTCGTTCGTGTCGAACCGGCCGTAGCGCCGCACGCCGTTTTGCCAGCGCAGATTGTAGGACAGCGTCACCGCATCCATGCTCCACGTCGGCGAGAAGGCGGCGTTGAAGCGCGGACGGAACAGCGCGTCGACGTTGTTTTCCACGGCCGCACCGGGCGTGGCGACCTGTTCCAGCGTCGCGAGATAGCCGCCGACCAGCCGGAGATCGAACCGGCCGAACTGCGCGGTATCGATCCGCCATGCGGCGTTGACTTCCAGCCCGGAGGTGCGGAAGGCGGCGACATTCTGCGGCTGGACGACGAAGCCGTTGATGAATCCGGTGCCCTGCTGGCGGCTGATCGATCGGCAATAGGGATTGTCGAGGCTGGGCTGATCGACGCACAATTCGGCGATGATGTTGGCGTCGGGCTGGTTGATCGCATCGCGCAGGCGGATGTCGTACCAGTCGACCGCGATGCTGAGGTTGGGGACGAAGCGCGGCCGCAGCACAACGCCGGCTGTCCACGTCCGCGCGACCTCGGCCCGCAGGTCCGGATTGCCCTGCACCGTGCCGGGGATGAAGATCGTCGCGTTGGGATTGTTCGCCGCGGTGAAGCTGGCGAGATTGCCGCCGAGGCCGCCGATCAGCGTCTGGCAGTTCGCCGCGCGGAACGCGGTGCCGTTGCCGCGGTTGCCGACGTAGCAGGGATCGGAGAAGAAGTTGCTGGTGCCGGTTTGCGGACGGAAGATCTCGCCGATATTGGGCGCGCGCACCGACCGGCCGTACGATCCCCGGAAGCTGATGTCGCGCACCGGCGCCCAGACGCCGTTGAACTGATAGGCGCGGGTGCTGCCGACGGTCGAATAATCCGAATAGCGGCCCGCCGCGCCCACCGACAGGACATGCGCGAACGGCACGTCCTTCAACAGCGGCGCATTGACCTCGCCGAACGCCTCCCACACGTCGAACCTGCCGTCGGACGGGGTCGGGATGATATATTCGTCGAACTGGTAGAACAGGTTGTTCACCAGCGCGTCGGCCGGACGGAAGCGGCTGGTCTCACGGCGATACTCGCCCCCGGCAGCGAACTGGACCGGGCCACCGGGTAGACGGAAGATTTGACCGAAATCACCGGTCAGCGAAGCATTGACGACCTGCTGCGTGATCCGCGCGTTGCTGACCGGATCGCTGAGATAATAGGCCCAGGATGCGGGATCGACGGTGTTGCCGCCGAACAGGTTCACCGGCACGCAGCCGGCGGCGCGCGAACGGCAGACCGGCTGGCCGCTGACGGGATCGCGCACCACGTCGAGCGCGGCGAGGAAACGGTCGTTCAGCCGGTCGTTCAGCTTGGTCGCGCGAACGTCGGTGCGACCATAGGTGTAGGAGACATCGTAGCTGGCGTGATCGCTGATCCGCCCGGTCACGTCGATCACCCCGCGATAGGTCCGCCGGCGATCCTCCTCGCCCCGACGCGGAATGTCGAAATTGTTGCGGCTGACGTCGATCGCTGTCAGCCCCTCCTGCCGTGCGGCGGCGAGGATGGAGGCGGGAATGAACGGATTGTCGAGCGCGATCGTCGCTGGATAATTGCCGCCGAAGCCGCCGAAGCTGGTGACGGTATTCTGGACGAACTTGCCCTCGACGCTCACCTTGAACGCATCGGAGGCGTCGTACCGGCTCAGCACATTGACGGCGTGGCGGCGGGTGCGCGGGAAGATGTCGCCGATATAGCCCGCCACCGGCGTATCGTCGCCGCCGATCGAATAGCCGTCGTTGGCGAGCAATCGGCCCGGCGTATAGATGGCGCCGTCGCCGCGGAACGTGCGGTTGCCGATCGTGATATACCCCTGGTTCGAACCATAAGGGTAGCGCAGGTCGCGCACCGGCACCTGCTGGTAACTGCCCGCCCGTGTCGGGTCGTAATCGTCGGCGTTGACGAAGAACTGCCGCTGACCGAGCGCCAGGTAATCGCGATCGTCATTCGCCAGCGGATCGTCGGCGTTGTATTCGTATGCGAGGGTCAGGTTGGCGCGGCCATCGGCGAAGTTGCGACCCGCGACGATCGATGCGAAGCGATTGCCCGCATCGCCCCGGTCGGAGACGCCGAACTGGCTGCGTGCCGCGATACCGTCGAAATCGCGTCTGGTGATGAAGTTGACGACGCCCGATACGCCATCCGCGCCATAGATCGCGGACGCGCCTCCGGTCAGTACGTCGACCCGCTCGATCAGGTCGGTCGGGATCGTGTTGATATCGACCGCGGCGGAATCGGGCTGACCGGCGACGTGACGGCGGCCGTTGACCAGCACCAATGTGCGGTTCGGCCCCAGTCCGCGCAGGTCGAGCAGGTTGAGTCCGACCTGACCGACCGCGCCGTCCGCCTGCGATCGACCGGCGGTGCGCGTCGAATCGAGCGAGTTGGTGAGCGCGGGGACGCGCTGCAGGAAACTGGTGACGTTGGTCGTACCCGATTGCGCGAGCGCGGCGGCGTCGAGCGAGACGATCGGATTGGGCGATTCGTAATCCGGGCGGCGGATGCGCGTGCCGGTGACGACGATCTCCTCGCCCGCGGGATCGGTGGCGGCCGCGGCCGGATCGGGCGTCGCGGGCACCGGTGTTTGCTGCTGGGCCTGTGCGGGCAGGGCGAACAGCATTGCCGTGGTCGCAGCCAGCGCGACCCGCATCATCGACATCGTCATTTCCGGCAATCCCCTGTCGTCCCGCACCCTGTCGCGAGACACCCGTTCTCCGGGCTTCTGAGTAAGAAAACGCCCCTCATCTAAATCGGTTGCGCTGGCGCTAACCTATATGACCTGCGAAGACGCTGTGATGGGGAGCGAAGCGCAGCGGATCGAGGAGCCAACGCGCAGGCGGGTGCTGGCGACCAGTGCCGCCGCCCTCGCGCTCGGCGTCGCGGGCTGTTCGCGCGGAAGCGATGCCGTGCCGCTGCGGTTCTGGGCGACGAGTTACGAGGGCGATTATTCGCCGCTGCTGATGCCGGACTTTACCCGCGCCACCGGCATCCCGGTCGATGTGCAGTCGGTACCGTCGACGGCGGCGCATGAGAAGCTGCTGACTGCGCAAGCGGGGGGCGGGCTGCCCGACGTACTGATGCTGCCGATGACGTGGATCGCCGAATTTGCGATGATCGGGGCGATCCGGCCGGTCCCGAACGATGCGCTGGTCGACGATGTCGTGCCGCAGGCGCTCGCGCAGACGAGGGCAAGCGGGCGACCATGTGGCGTGCCATGGTCGGTGGCGCCGATGGTGCAATATTTCCGCCGCGACCTGTTGTCCGTCGCCGGCTACGCCGATCCGCCGATGGACTGGGCGGCGTGGCGCACGATGGCGCGCGCGCTGAAGCGGCGGCGGCCCGACGATTTCGTGATCCTGACGCTGCTCAACTGGCCCGATACGCTGTTCACGATGCTGTTCCAGACGGGGGCGACGCTGCTGCGCGACCGGAACACGCGCGGCAATTTCCAGAGCCCGGAGGCGCGGGCCGCCTTCGAATTCTACCTGTCGCTATTCACCGAGGGGCTGGCACCACGGGCGCTGTCGACCGAGGTGCAGGATGCCTTGGGGGCGTTCGCGCAGGGCCGCTTCGCGATCTGGCCGAGCTGGCCGACGACGCTGCTCGATCTCGACCGACGCCGTGCCGAGGTGCCGGCGGCGGCTTGGGGCGTGGCGCGCATGCCCGGTCCGCATGGTCCTGGACCGGGATCGCGGTTCGACGCCGCCCTGTGCGTATCGACCGGTACGCCGCGACCGGCTGCGGCATGGTCCTTGGTCCGGCACCTGACGTCCGCGGCGAACGAGCTGCGGTTCCAGCGGCTGATCGGCGTGCTGCCGGCCCGCGAGAGCGCCTGGGCGACGCCGCAGCTCAACACCCCTTTGCTCGCGCCATTCGCTGAACAGATACGCGAAGCCGTAACGGCCCCGCCGGTGATCGAATGGGAACGGATCAAGATCGAGGTGCAACTGGTCGCCGAGCGGATCGTCCGCGGCCTGTCGACGATCGATCAGGGGCTGGTAGCGATCGACGATCGGGTCGACCGCATCCTTGCCAGGCGGCGGGCGCTGGTCTCGGCGGGGCGGATCGTATGACGCGGCAACAGCGCACCGCCTGGTGGTTCGTCGCACCGGTGCTGGCGATCATCGCGCTCGTCTTCATCCTGCCGACGCTGCTGGCGCTGGCGCTGAGCGTGACAGACTATAGCATCTACGCGTTCGCCGACTGGTCGAACCTGCGCTTCGTCGGGTTCGACAATTTCACCGGGTTGCTCGCGACTCCGTTGTTCTGGCGGGCGCTGGGCAATACCGCGCTGTTCGCCGGGCTGGGCGTGCCGATGGCGATCGGCGCCTCGCTGGCGGCGGCGCTGTTGCTGCACGATGCGACGGTGCGGTGGAAGCCGTTGTGGCGCGTCGCGCTGTTCGCGCCGTACGTGACCAGCGTGGTGGCGACCGCGATCGTGTGGCGGTTCCTGCTCAACACCCGTTACGGCCTGATCAATCATGCGCTGGGGCTGGTCGGCATCGGCCCGGTAGACTGGCTGGGCGATCCGCATGCGTCGATCCCGGCGATCCTGCTGTTCGTCACGTGGAAGATCTTCGGCTACAACATGATCGTCTTCACCGCGGCGCTGTCGGTGGTGCCGCAGGATCTGATGGAGGCGGCGCGGCTGGATGGCGCGTCGCGCTGGGGCCGGTTCCGCCACGTCACGCTGCCGGCGATCGGGCCGACGCTGCTGCTCGCCGCGGTGATGAGCGTCGCAGGCTTCCTGCAATTGTTCGCCGAACCCTATGTGATGACGATGGGCGGGCCGGCGCAGAGCACGGTGACGATCCTGTATTTCATGTTCGACGAAGGCTTCAAATGGTGGAACCTCGGCCAGTCGTCGGCGGTGGCGCTGATCCTGTTCCTGCTGATCCTCGCGGTGACGGCGGTGCAGACGCGGATCGGCCGGCGGTACGAATGGCTGTGACCGAGGCCCCGGAAAGACCTGCCAATCGGCGCAAGGCGGTGCGGACGCTCGTCGCCAACACCGCCGTCGCGCTGCTGACTGCGGTGACGCTGGTACCGCTGATCTGGATGGTCACCGTGTCGTTCATGCCGCGCGGCGAGTCGAGCCGGTTCCCGCCGCCGTTCTGGCCGAGCCGCTGGTCGTGGGAGAATTATCACGAACTGCTGGTCCGCCGGCTGATCGACGGCGCATGGTTCGACTATCGGATCGTGCCCGCGCTGTGGAACAGCGTCGCGATCGCGGCGATCTCCACCGCGCTGGGGCTGCTGCTGACGGTGCCGGCGGGCTATGCGTTTGCCAAGCTGCGCTTCACCGGGCGCGAACGGCTGCTCAGGGTGCTGATCGCGGCGCTGGTGGTGCCGGGGCAGGTCGCGATGCTGCCGCTGTTCCTGATGTTCAGGGAACTGGGGCTGGTGAACAGCTATGCCGGCGTCATCCTGCCGGGTTTGGCCGGAATCTTCGCGATCCTGTTCGTGCGGCAGGCCTGCCTGCGCATCCCGGACGAGATGATCGATGCGGCGCGGATGGACGGGGCGAGCGAGGCGCGCATCTTCGTCTCGATCGTGCTGCCGCTGCTCGCGCCGATCACAGTGACGCTGGCGTTGTTCCTGTTCCTGGGCAGCTGGAACGACTTCCTGTGGCCGCTGATCGTCCTGTCGGACCAGCACCGCTACACCCTGCCGGTGGCGGTCGCCGCGATCGTGCGCGAACATGCCGCGGACGGCGAATTGATGATGGCCGCGGCGGTGGTCACGACACTGCCGGTGCTGGCGCTCTTCGTCGCGCTGCAACGCTATTACATGCGCGGCCTGCTCGGCGGCAGCGTGAAGGGTTAGGCGGGCAGGCGCGGCAGCGCACGTCCGTCGGGTCCGAACAGGTGGACGCGATCGGGTGCGATGCCGAAGGCCAGCGTCTCCCCCAGCGTCACCCGCCGGTCGCCGGGCAGTTGCGCGACCACCGTACCGATCGCCCCGCGCGCGCCGAGGTGCGCAAACGACAATGGCCCCAGCCGTTCGAACAGCTCCACCGGACCGGCGAATGGCCCTGCGGCATCGGGGACGAGATGCTCGGGGCGCACGCCCAGCATCACGGTCGTGCCGGCCGCACCCGCCACCGAAGCGCGCACCGCATGGCCATCGGGCAACCGCACCGTCACGCCGTCCGCATCCGCCTCCTCGATCATTGCGGGCATCAGGTTCATGCCGGGCGATCCGATCGCCCGCGCGACGTGCAGCGTCGCCGGCGCCGCATAGAGGTCCAGCGGTGCGCCGACCTGTTCGATGCGACCTTCGCTCATCACCACGATCCGGTTGGCGAGCGTCATCGCTTCCAGCTGGTCGTGCGTCACATAGATCATCGTCGTCGCCAGCCGCGCATGAAGGCGGGCGAATTCGTGCCGCATCCGCACCCGCAGCTCGGCATCCAGATTGGACAGCGGCTCGTCGAGCAGCAGCACCTGCGGCTCGCGGACGATCGCGCGCGCGATCGAGACGCGCTGGCGCTGGCCGCCCGACAGCGCCCCCGGGCGTCGCGCCAGCAGCGTCGTCAGGTCGAGCGATTCCGCGACCGCGGCGACGCGCGCGGCGATGTCCGCCCCGGGCCGTTTCGCGACCTTGAGCGGAAAGGCGATGTTCTCGGCGACCGTCAGGTGCGGGTAGAGCGCATAGGATTGGAACACCATGGCGAGACCGCGATCCGCCGGCGCGGCGTGCGTGACGTCGCGGCCGCCGATCGCGATGCTGCCCGTGCTCGGCTCCTCCAGCCCCGCGATCAGCCGCAACAGCGTCGACTTGCCGCAGCCCGACGGCCCGACGATGACGACGAACTCGCCATCCTCGATCGACAGGTCGGTTGGGGCGAGAACCGTCGTGGTGCCGAAACGCTTGCTGAGTCCTGCGATCGCGACGCTGGCCAAGACCTTCTCCTTCACCCCCTCCTCCACGCAAGGATCGCCGAGCGCAAGCGGTGGGTGACACGACCGTTGTCGGCATCGCGACGGCGGCCTAGACCGGCCGGATGACATGCTTCCGCCTCGCGCTCCCCATCGTCCTCGCTCTGGCGCCTGCCTTGGCGTTCGGCACCCCCGCGCTGGCGCAGGCGGCGAAGGATACGACGGCGGGGCGCCTGACCGAGACGGTCCGCACGCTGGCATCCGACGCGTTCGAGGGACGCGCGCCGGGGACGGTGGGAGAGGCGAAGACGATCGATTACCTGGTCGGCCGCTTCAAGGCGCTGGGGCTGGAGCCCGCGGGCGCGAAGGGCGGGTGGGTGCAACCCGTGCCGCTGCTCCACACCCGGCTGGGTGCGACGAAGCGGCTGTCGTTGAAGACGCCCGCCGGCACGACGCCGCTGGAGGCGGGCAAGGACCTGTACGTGTCCACGATCCGGCCCGACGACGTCGCGCGAATCGATGCGCCGCTGGTCTTCGTCGGTTACGGCGTGACGGCCGCCGAGCGGACATGGGACGACTTCAAGGGCGTCGACGTCCGCGGCAAGGTGATCGTGTTCCTGGTCAACGACCCCGATTTCCATGCACAGGCGGGCGAACCCGTGGCGAGCCGGTTCGGCGGGCGGACGATGACCTATTACGGCCGCTGGACCTACAAGTTCGAGGAGGCGGCACGACGCGGCGCGATCGGTGCGCTGATCGTCCACGACACGGCGGCGGCGGGCTATGGCTGGAACGTCGTCGTCAGCCCGGGGGGCGAGAATTACGACATCGTTCGCAAGCCCGCCGACGTGACCAGCGTCCGTCTGCAAGGCTGGATCGCGGAGGCTGCCGCCCGCCGGATGTTCGCATCCGCCGCGCTGGACCTCGACACCCTGAAAGCGGCGGCGCGGTCGCCCGACTTCCGGCCGGTCGAGCTCGACGGCGTGCGCCTCGATGCGGAACTGCCGGTCGCGCATGAGGTGGTGACGAGCCACAACGTGCTCGCGCGGATTCCCGGCACCACCCGGCCTGATGAGGTCGTGATGTTCGGCGCGCATTGGGACGCCTATGGCAAGGGCAAGCCCGATGCGGCGGGCCACGTCTATCGCGCCGGCGCCAACGACGATGCGCTGGGCGTCGCCGGGTTGCTGGAGATCGCGCGCGGCATGAAGGCGGCGCCACCGCCGGCCCGCAGCGTGGTCTTCGCCGCCTGGACGGCCGAGGAGCGCGGGCTGCTGGGATCGGAATATTATGCCGCCAATCCGCTCTATCCGATCGACCGGACGGTCGCGAACCTGACGCTCGACATCCTGCAGACCGATGGTCTCGCGAACGACGTCATCCTCGTCGGCAAGGGGCAGAACACGCTGGAGGATGCGATGGCGCGGGTCGCCGCCACACAGGGGCGGCGGGTAACGCCGGAGGGGCTGCCGGAGCGTGGGCTGTTCTATCGCGCCGATCATTTCTCGTTCGCCAAGCGCGGCGTACCGGTGATGCTGCTGATGGGCATCGCCGGGGCGTCGGACATGAAGCAGGGCGGCGTGGCGCGCGGGCAGGCGTGGATCGATGCCTATACCGGGACCTGCTATCATCAGGCATGCGACCGGTGGAGCGAGGACTGGAACCTCGCCGGTGCGATTCAGGATATCGCGCTGGTCGGCACCGTCGGCGGCGAGCTGGCGCGATCCGACGCGTGGCCGCAGTGGAAGGCGGGATCGGAATTCCGGCACCTGCGTCCGACGCCGGGTCGCTAGCGGCGCCGGCCGCTTTCGGGCGCGGGGCACGACATATGTGTATCCGTCGGGAGCGATCCAGCCAAGGCGTGCATCGATCCATCGCGGCTTTGGTTTGGACCCCGCCGCGTCGTCACCGTACCACGCTGTCCAAGACCCGCGATGCATGAATGACGCGGGGGCGACAGGAGAGTGCAGTGACCAGTTCGGCGACGACGATGAGCCCCACCGACATGGCGCGCCACCTGGGCGGCGGCCTGTTGTCCTTCCCGGTCACGCATTTCGACGAGGACGGCAATTTCCTCGAAGCGCCGTATCGCGAACATTGCGCCTGGATGCTCGGCCATGAGCTGACCGGCCTGTTCGCGGCGGGCGGCACCGGCGAATTCTTCTCGCTGACCCCGGCCGAGGTCGCAACGGTCGTCGCCGCCGCCGTCGCCGAAGCGGGCGGCAAGCTGCCCGTCATCTCCGGCTGCGGCTATGGCACCGCAATCGCCACCGGCATCGCGCGCGACGCCGAGCGGGCCGGCGCGGACGGCCTGCTGCTGCTGCCGCCCTATCTGGTTGGGGCGAAGCAGGAGGGGCTGGAACGGCATATCGAGGCGGTGTGCCGCGCCACCGGCCTCGGTGTCATCGTCTACAATCGTGACAATGCAGTGGTGGACGACGAGACGCTCGCCCGGCTGTGCGACCGCAACCCCAACCTCGTCGGCTTCAAGGACGGCGTCGGCGATATCGAGTTGATGACGCGCATCTACGCCCGGATGGGCGACCGGCTGACCTATATCGGCGGCCTGCCCACCGCGGAGACCTTCGCGACGCCGTACCTCACCATGGGCGTTACCACCTACTCCTCCGCGATCTTCAACTTCATGCCCGAATGGGCGCTCGCCTTCTACAAGGCGGTGCGCGCGGGCGATCATGCCGAGACGATGCAGCAATTGCGCGATTTCGTGCTGCCCTACATCACGCT
Source organism: Sphingomonas sp. Leaf37 (assembly GCF_920939475.1). Classification (NCBI taxonomy): domain Bacteria; kingdom Pseudomonadati; phylum Pseudomonadota; class Alphaproteobacteria; order Sphingomonadales; family Sphingomonadaceae; genus Sphingomonas; species Sphingomonas sp. Leaf37. The sequence continues at coordinate 26,230 of NZ_CAKLAX010000006.1, forward strand.
GCGCAACCAGGGCCGCGGCTATGCGGTGTCGATCGTCAAGGCGGGCATGCGCATCGTCGGCCGCGATGCCGGCCCGGTGCGCTCGCCGCTCACCGATTTGTCCGATGCCGAGCATGACCAGCTGCGCGTGCTGATCGAGCGGGTGTCGCCCAAGGCCCTCGCGGCCGCCGCCTGACCGCGATAGGCTGGGCCATGTTCGAACTCAGCCAGCTCCGTTGCTTCGTCGCCGCCGCCGAGGAACTCCACTTCGGCCGCGCGGCGCAGCGGCTCAACATGACGCAATCGCCGCTCAGCCGGCAGATCCAGTTGCTCGAACGCATCCTCGACGTGACGCTGCTCGAACGCACCAGCCGCAACGTCGCGCTGACCCCGGCAGGCCGCGTGTTCCTGATCGAGGCGCGGCGAATCGTGCGACTGGCGGAAAGCGCCCAGCTCTCCGCGCGCCGCGTCGCGAAGGGCGATGCGGGCAAGGTCGCGATCGGCTTCACCGCCGTATCGGGCTACAACCTCGTGCCGCAGATCGTCGCACAGGCGCGCGCGGCGCTGCCCAACATCGACCTCGAACTGCGTGAGATGGTGACGACCGATCAGGTCGATGCGCTGCTTACCGGGCTGATCGACATCGGCTTCGTCCGCCCGCCGCTCGCCCGGCAGGAGTTCGACACCGCCCTGGTGCTGCACGAACCCTTGGTGGTGGCGCTGCCCGCCGGCGATCCGCGGCAGGCGAAGTCGGCACTGGAACCGGCGGACTTCGACGGCCAGCCGCTCATCATGTACGCGCGGCAGGGCGCGGGGTACTTCCACGACATGCTGATCCGCCTGTTCGACGAAGCGGGGGTCAGCCCGCAATACGTCCAGCACGTCACGCAGATCCATTCGATGCTCGGCCTCGTCCACGCCGGGCTGGCCGCGGCGATCGTGCCGGAATCGGCATCGGGGCTCCACCTGATGGACGTCCAGTACCGCCGCTTCGCCACCGATCCGGAGCGACCCGTCGAGCTGTTCATGGCGTGGCGGCGCGACAACCATAACCCGGCGCTCGCCCCGATGCGCCGGCTGTGCGAGGAAACCGCGGGATGATCGATCGGCGCGCGGTTCTGGCCGGCATGGCGGCGCTGCCCGCCACCACCGGCGCACGCGGGGCCGACCCGATCGCGACGACGACCTACGGCCGGGTACGGGGCCTGCGCGAGGACGGCGTGCTGGTGTTCCGCGGCATCCGCTACGGGGCCGACACCGCACCCCGCCGCTTCCGCCGCGCGCTGCCGCCGCAACCGTGGACCGGCGTCGCTGATGCGACCCGCTACGGCGCGGCCTCGCCGCAGACGAAGGCCGAAGAGCCGACGTCGGAGGACTGCCTGTTCCTCAACGTCTGGACGCCCGCGCTCGATGCCGGAAAGCGGCCGGTGATGGTCTATTTCCATGGCGGCGCGCACGCGCATGGCTCGGGATCCGACCCGCTGTACGACGGCAAGCGGCTGGTGCGGCGCGGCGACGTGGTGGTGGTGACGCTCAACCATCGGCTGGCGGGACTGGGCTACGCGTATCTCGCGCAGATTGGTGGCCCGGCGGAGAGCGGCAACGTCGGCAACCTCGACATCGTCCTCGCGCTGCAATGGGTGCGCGACAACATCGCGCGCTTCGGCGGCGATCCGGAGCGGGTGATGATCTTCGGCCAGTCGGGCGGCGGCGCGAAGGTGGTGACGCTGATGGCGATGGCGGAGGCGCGCCCGCTGTTCCACGCTGCCGCGACGATGAGCGGCCAGCACGTCACCGCCGCCGGCCCCAACCACGCCACCGCACGCGCCAAGGCGTGGATGGCGAAGGCCGGCGCGCGCGATGCGGCGGAACTCGCGACGCTGCCGGTCGAGCGGCTGGTCGCGGCGATGGCGATGACCGACCCGCTGGAGGGCAAGGGCGAGATCAGCTTCACCTCGACGCTCGACCACACCATTCTGCTGCGCCACCCCTTCTACCCCGACGCCCCGCGCGAGGCAGCGCATATCCCCCTGATCGTCGGCAACACGCACGACGAGACCGGCCTGTGGATCGAGGCGATGCTGAAGCGCGGCGACACGACCTGGGCGAACCTGCCCGAACGGCTGATGACGCAGATGACGCGCGATGTCGGCGTCGATCACGTCATCGCACGCTATCGCGAACTCTATCCGCAACGCACGCCGGGGCAGGTATTGCTCGCCGCCTCGACCGCAGGACGATCATGGCCGGGCCATCTGATCCAGGCGGAGGAGCGCGCGAAGATTGGCGCGCCGACATGGATGTACCAGCTCGACTTTCCCGCGCCGGAGGCGGGCGGCGTGCTCGGCGCGTTCCACTCGCTCGACATCGGGCTGGTGTTCGACAACACCGCCATCACCAACGCGCGGACGGGCAACGGCGTCGATGCGCAGAGGCTGGCGGGGCGGATGGCCGATGCCTTCATCCGCCTGGCGCGGAAGGGCGATCCGAACGGCGCAGGCCTGCCCGCATGGCCGCACTACGATCTGGCGCGCCGGTCGACGATGATCTTCGACCGGCAGATACGGGTGGAAAGCGACCCCCGCCGCGACGAACGCCTCCTCTTCGCGGTCGCGCCGTACATCAAACCCGGCGGCTAATTGCCAATCCCGACGTCCGCCAAACCCCTCCGTCACCCCGGACTTGTTCCGGGGTCCACCGCGCAGCAACGGACTCCCTCGAGCCTCTGGCTTTTCCCTCGCGGATACGTGGACCCCGGAACAAGTCCGGGGTGACGAGGCGCCGACCGTCCGCCGCAAACCCACCCGTGCTCCTGCCTACGCAGGAGCACGAAGCTATCGATCCCACGGAAACGCCAGCATCGGCCGGTTGGCATAGCGCGTCATCGCCAGCGTCATCCGCGCCCCGCATCCCGGCTCCAGCCTCACGGTAAAGTCCCGCCCGCCAACATCCCGCGCAACGCCGTCCACCGTCACCGCATCGATCCGATGCTCGGCATAGCTCCCGCCCTGCACCACGACGGTCCGCGCCACGCGCCCGGTGTTGACCAACGTCACCTCGGTGGACCGATCTCCCAAGGCATGCACCAGAGCCGCGACATCGTCCGGCACCCCCGCCCGCCGCCGCTCCGCATCGAAATAGCGCAACCGGCAATGCAGCGGCACGCCCCCTTGAGGCGGGGAGGTCGGCGACCACGACGGCCGGGCGATGTGCATCCCGCCCGTCATCGTCTGGATCAGCGCGGTCGCGCTCGCCGGGTTGATATCGATCGTCCAGTCCGCCAGCCGCTCCATCCGCGTGGTGCGGTCCGCCTCCCGCTTCGCCACCCGCTCCGCCACCCGCGCGAGATCGGCAGCCAGCGCCTTTTCCGCATAGCCGGTGTTGCGCCCGTGCAGGAAGGCGACCCACGGGTTATCCCCCGCCGCCGCCAGATCGGCCGGGTCCTGCGTCGCATACCAGATCTCGAACCCGCTGCTGCGATACGGCCCCGGCTTCCACCCGTACCAGCCGTCCGCGCCATACATGCTGGGAGCGGACATCGCGCCGTCGACGCGCTTCGCCGCCGCATTGATCCGCGCCGACTGCCGCCGCCACAGATGGATATACTCACGGTCGCCGGTCAGCAGCAGCCCATTGTAGAAAGCGGTGATCGATCGCGGCACGCGGTTGCGATTCTCGCGCACCCCCGTCTGCGGCACCTTCGGCGAGAAGCCCCAGCCGTAGACGCCCTTCCACCATTCCTTGCCCACCTTGCCGTCGAGCCCGACCCTGCTCGGCACGATGTCGCCATTCGCCCGCGCCCGCTCCATCCATGCATCGAGATAGTCGAGCGCCCAGCCCCGAAACCGCTCGCCCGCGCCCAGCGCATAGGCGTTGAGACCCAGCGTCGTCGCTTGCAGATTCAGCGGATTGTCGCCGACCACGTCGCCATATTCGTCGTAATGGGCCAGCGTTTGCGCGTAATTCTGCTCGCCATGCTCCATGTGGAACGGCCGCGTGTCGAACGGATCGCCGGTCCAGTCGAGCGGCGTCGCCTGCCGCAGCATCGGTCCCTTGCTGCCGTTGAGCACGCTGCGGATCACCCGCGCTTTAGCGTCGTAATTGGCGACCGACCGGTCGCGCCCGGTGTAGAAATCGGCGAAGCGCCGCGTCCGCTCGATCAGCCTCGCATCGCGCGGCGCGCTCAGCCCCATGACGTTGAAGCTGGTGAGTCCCTCGCTGTTGTGCTGCCAGTCCATCTGCACCGGAAACTCGCGGTAGTACATGCCCTGCCGCGCGATCGGCACCTCGACCGTCTTCGCCGCGGTATATTGCCGGATGTGCCCCTCCCAGAACCGCTGCGCCAGCGTCAGCAGCCGGTCGGACGCCCCGAGCGCGTGCAGCGTCACCCAGTCGTTGGTCGCCTCCGCCGCATCGTCTGGCCCGTCGTTGGCACCCCAGCGCTCGAACACCTGCAACGCATCGCCCGGCCCGACGTACTTCGCGAAGAACGCCTCGCACGCCGCGGCATTGGCGGCGAGCAATTGCCGTTGCAGCAGCGCCCAGCGCGGCGCGGCCATCGGCGTGTTCACCACCAGCGGCTGCGGCTTTCCCTTTGCGGCGGCGGGCAGCAGGGTCAGCGCCGCCCCGGCGGTCAGCAGCGAACGGCGGTCGATGCTCATGCCGGCAACTCCAGCCGCCGGATCGGCCCGACGATCACCAGAAACGCAAAGATCGTCAGCAGGCAATGCGCGCCCACGAACACCAGCGCCCAGTCGAACGACCCGGTCGCACCGACGATGAAGCCGACGACGATCGGCGTGACGATCCCGGCGATGTTGCCGAACATGTTGAACACGCCCCCCGACAGACCGGCGAGCTGTTTCGGCGCGACGTCCGCCATCACCGCCCAGCCGAGCGAGGCAACGCCCTTGCCGAAGAACGCCACCGCCATCAGCACGATGACCAGCCATTCCGCCTCCACCCAGACGCAGGCGATGATCGCCGTCGCCAGCAGCATCCCCGCGACCAGCGGCCCCTTGCGCGCGAGGTCGAGGTTGCCGGTCCGCTTCAGGATGGCATCCGACGCGAACCCGCCGACCAGCCCGCCGACGAAGCCGCACATCGCCGGCGCGGCGGCGGCGAACCCCGCCTCCATGATGTTCAGCCCGCGCTCCTTGACGAGGTAGATCGGGAACCACGTCACGAAGAAATAGGTCAGCACATTGATGCAATATTGGCCGAGATAGATGCCGAGCATCATCCGATTGGCGAGCAGCCGCCGCACATTCGGCCAGGTAAAGGTGCGCGGACCGGCCACGGCCTCCTCCATACGGATCAAACCGCCGCCCTCCTCGATATGATCGAGTTCGGCCTGGTTGATCGCGGGATGCCGGACTGGGCTGTGAATGTAGCGGAGGAAGGCGAGCGCGGCGAGGATACCGAGCAGCCCCATCGCCCAGAACACCGACCGCCAGCCGAAGCTGTGCGCCAGCCATCCCATCAGCGGCGCGAACGCGACCAGCGAGAAATATTGCGCGCTGTTGAAGATGGCGGATGCGGTGCCGCGCTCCGGCCCCGGAAACCACGCCGCGACCAGCCGCGCATTGCCGGGAAACGACGGCGCCTCCGCCAGCCCGACGAGGAAGCGCAGCACGAACAGCGTCGCAACCGCGGAGATGACCGGAAACCAGCCGACGAACCCCTGCATCGCGGTCATCACCGACCAGAGCGCGATCGCGCCCGCGTAGATGCGCTTGGTCCCGAACCGGTCGAGCAACGCGCCGCCCGGAATCTGCGCCAGCACATAGGCCCAGGCGAAGGCGGACAGGATGAACCCGGTCTGCACCGGCGACAGCCCCAGCTCGCCCGACGCCTGCGTCCCCGCGATCGAGAAGGTCGCACGATCGGCATAGTTGATCGAGGTGATGAGGAAGATGAGCGCGATGATCCGGTAGCGCACACGCGTCGGCGGCTGCCCGGTGGCGGGGCTGGCGACGGCCTTGATGGCGGCGGCGGTCATCGATCGCTCTCCTGTGTGACGTAACGCCCGTCTGCGCGGGCTGATGGAGGACGCTAACGGAGGCGAGGGATGGGGTCCAAGTCGAAAACCGGGACGATCGAGCCAATGCATGGCTGGATAGGGGTCCCCTGCCCCATGTTCCCCCGTCACCCCGGACGTGTTCCGGGGTCCACTCGCCCCACTTCCCCCGTCACCCCGGACTCGTTCCGGGGTCCACCGCGCGGCCAAGGGAAAAGCTTGAGCCTCTTGTCTTGCCTTCGCGGCGGAGTGGACCCCGGAACAAGTCCGGGGTGACGGAGGCGCGGATCACACCAATGCAACACCCGCAACGACCTACACCTCTCCGCCGTCATTCCCGCGCAGGCGGGAATCCATACCGGCAGACGCTGCGGCTCCATTCCCGACCGTCATGATGATGATCCCCGCCGACGCGGGGATGACAGAGAGACGACAGGAGTCACACCCATGCACGACCCGCAACGATCCATGCCGTTTTGAGGTTGGCTTTGCCCATCCCCCCGGCGCTACCCCAGCATGACAGAACCGACCCCGGTTACGGCAAGGTCGGACATAGTAACGAGGGGATCGATGATGGGCATGTCCGGCATCCGTGGACTGAAGATCGCGCTGGGGCTGACCACGGCCGCGATCGGCCTGACCGCAGCGCCCGCCTTCGCGCAGGCCGCACCCGAGACCAATGCCGAAAAGGCCGCCCGCGCGCCCGGCAACCAGCAGGACACGGCCTCGCCGCCCGCCTCGCCCGCGGTCGCTCCCGAACCGCAGGTCGCCGACGCGCCACCGCTGAATGACGGCGGGCAGGACATCGTCGTCACCGGCTTCCGCGAAAGCCTGAGCAGCGCGATCAACATCAAGCGCAACCAGACCGCGACGATCGACGTCATCAAGGCGGAGGACATCGCCGAATTCCCCGATCTCAACCTCGCCGAATCGCTCCAGCGTATTCCCGGCGTCGCGATCAGCCGCGTCAACGGCGAGGGCCGCAACATCTCGGTCCGCGGCCTCGGGCCGGAATATACCCGCGTCCGCATCAACGGCATGGAAGCGATCGGCACCACCGGCGGCACCGACAATTCCGGCGGCGTCAACCGCGGTCGCGGCTTCGATTTCAACATCTTCTCGTCCGACCTGTTCAACAGCCTCGCCGTCCGCAAGACCGCGACCGCGGACGTCGAGGAAGGATCGCTCGGCGCGACCGTCGACCTCCAGACCTCGCGCCCGTTCGACTACAAGAAGCCGACCGCGGTGATCTCGGCGCAGGCGAGCTACAACGACCTGCGCCGCAAGGCGACGCCGCGCTTCTCGGGCCTCGTCACCACCTCGACCGAGGATGGCCGGTTCGGCGTGCTGCTGTCGGTGGCGTACGAAGAGCGCAAGCTGCGCGAAGAGGGCGCGAACATCACGCGCTGGACCTATGGCGGGTTCAACGGCGGCTTCAACGCGGCATCCACCCTGCCCGGCTATACGCTAGGGCAGATCAACTACGGATCGGTGGCCACCCAGACCGATTATGCCGGCCAGGGCCTGTTCCACCCGCGCATCCCTGGCCTCGTCACCTACGAGATCGACCAGAAGCGACTCGGTGCGGCGGGATCGGTGCAGTTCCAGCCGACCGATGCGACGCTGATCTCGCTCGACGGCCTCTATTCGCGCCTCGATGGCAGTCGCGCGGAATCGCAGATCCAGGCGATCAGCTTCAGCCGGTCGGGCACCGGCAAGCCGCAGACGATCATCCGCTCGGGCGTGGTGGACGACAAGCGCAACATCATCAGCGGCACGTTCGACAACGTCGATGTCCGCTCGCAAAGCCGCTACGACATCCTGCGCACCGATTTCTATCAGGGCACCGCCAACCTCGAACAGAAGTTCGGCGATGCGGTGAAGTTCGTCGGCACCGTCGGCTACGCCAAGTCGGAATTCAGCAACCCGACCCAGACCACCGTCACCATCGACGCGGTCAATTCCAACAACTTCTACTACGACTTCTCGACCCGCTTCCCGACGATCCGCCCCGGCTTCGACGTCACCAATCCGGCCAGCTACACCTTCACCAACGGCAACAGCGAAGTGCGCGTCCGCCCGCAGACGGTCGACAACAGCTTCAAGACCGCCAAGGGCTATCTGGAGTGGACCGCCAGCCCGATCGTCAAGCTGAAGGCGGGCGTCGACTGGCGCGAGTTCCAATATTCCTCGACCGAGGGCCGCCGCAATGCGGGCGAGACGGTGGTGCAGACGCTGACCCCGGCGCAGCTTGCCGCGGCGACGACGCTCCACACCAATTTCGGGCGCGGCATCGACCTGCCCAACGGCACGCCGACGTCGTGGCTGGTGCCGGACATCGACAAATTCGCCGCGCTCTACAACATCTACACCGATCCACTCTACGCCGTTGGCCGGCTGGACAATGCGACCGCGCGCGGATCGTACATCACGGTGCGCGAGCGCGACACCGGCGGATGGGGGATGACCGAATTCAACCTGGCCGATGCGGGCATCCGGCTGCGCGGCGATGCGGGTGTGCGTTATGTCCACACCAACCAGGTCTCGACCGGCTATACCGGCGTCGGCACGTCGGTCAGCCTGCTGACGGCAGAGCGCAGCTACAATCGCTGGCTGCCGTCCGCCAACCTCGTCTACGATCTGACCGATACGTTGCTGGTCCGCTTCGGCGCGGCCAAGACGCTGTCGCGTGCCGGCATCGCCGCACTGACGCCGGGCGGCAACCTCAACATCTCGGGCGGCAACCGCGGTTTCAGCTCGGGTAATCCGGATTTGAAGCCGACCGAATCGACCAATCTCGACGCCAGCCTGGAATGGTATCCGACCAAGGGCGCGGTCTATGCGATCTCCGGCTTCCAGAAGGATATCGGCACCTTCGTCCAGACATTGAGCGTCAACGTGCCGTTCGCCGATCTCGGCCTGCCAGCATCGCTGCTCGCCGGCAGCGCGGCATCGGCGAACGACATCTTCACCGTGACGCAGCCGGTCAATTCGAGCGGCGGCAAGCTGCGCGGGTTCGAGGTGAACGTGCAGCAGCCCTTCACCTTCCTGCCCGGCTTCCTGCGCGATTTCGGCGTGCTGGCGAACTACACCTACGTGAAGTCCGACATCAAATACCTGCTGTCGGCGACCAGCACCGCGACGGTGACGCAGCCGCTCGTCGGCCTGTCGCGCCATGCGGCCAATGCTACGCTCTATTACGAGACGAAGCGCTTCTCGGTCCGGGGATCGATCGCCTATCGCGACAAATATCTGACGGCGGTGCCGGGGACCGAGGGCAACAGCTTCAACGGCACCAATTCGACCACCAACGTCGATGCGCAGGTCAGCTACAACATCACCGACGCGCTGAAATTCAGCCTCGAGATGATCAACCTGACCGACCAGTTCAACGACCAGTATGTCGATGCCAGCAACCGGCTGAACGTGCTGACCCACAGCGGCCGGCAATTCATCTTCGGCGCCCGCTACGCCTTCTGACGGCGGAGCGTCCCTTTCCTCCCGCCGTCCGGCTCGATACAGCCGGCGGCGATGGACACGATCAGCAGGCGTAACGTCATCGTCGGCGGCGGGGCCGGTATCGGGCTGGTCGTCGCCTGGGCCTTGTGGCCGCGCAGCTATCGTCCCAACCTGTCCGCTGCGCCCGGTGAGGCGACGTTCGGCGCGTGGCTGAAGATCGGCAGCGACGGCCACGTCACCGTCGCGGTGCCGCAGCTCGAACACGGGCAGGGCGTCTACACCGCGCTGCCGCAGATCGTCGCCGACGAACTGGGGGCCGACTGGCGGACCGTCGGGGTGGAGGCGGCACCGGTGAACCCGCTCTACGCCAACCCGCTCAGCCTCGATTATCTGTTCGAGGGGACGTTCACCCGCCTGCCCGACGATCTGCGACAGGCGTTCGCGGAACGCGCCGGGCTGATGATCACCGGCGGATCGACATCGGTCCGCATGTTCGAGGAGGGCTGCCGCACCGCCGGCGCTGCCGCCCGGGCCTTGCTGTGCAAGGCCGCCGCGCGCCGATGGAGCGTGGCGTGGACCGATTGCGGCGTCGAGGCCGGGTTCGTCGTGCATCGGGGAAAACGCCTGCGTTTCGCGGAGCTCGCCGCCGACGCTGCCGCAGAAGCGGTGCCCGACCCGTTGCCGATCGGCGTACAGGGCGCGGGCCAGCTGACCGGGCGATCGTTGCCGCGGATCGACGTCCCGGCCAAGGTCGATGGATCGGCGACGTTCGCGGGGGATATCCGCCTGCCGGACATGGTTCATGCGGCGATCCGGCAAGGGCCGATCGGCGATAGCCGGCTGGTGCGGGCCGATCGCGCCGCCGCCGATCGCATCCGCGGCGTGCTGGCAGTGGTCGAAAATCCGGGCTGGGTCGCGGCGGTCGCGACCACGTGGTGGGCGGCGAACCGGGCCCTGGAGGCGATGGCGCCACGCTTTGCGACGCCGGGACCGCTGGTCGACACTGCGGCGATCGCCCGCAGCCTCGATACTGCTCTGGCCGGGGAGGGCAAGGCGATCGCGATGGTCGGCACCATCGGTGGCCTGCTCGACGGTGCCGGTGTGATCGCCGCCGATTACACCGCCGCCGCCGGCGTTCACGCAGCGATCGAGACGGTCGCGGCCGCTGCCGCCTATCGCGACGGCATATTGGAGATATGGCTGCCCACCGCCGCGCCAATGGCCGCCCGCGCCGCCGCCGCGCGGGCCGCGAACCTTGCCGAGGGGGCGGTGGTGATCCACCCGACGCTGGGCGGAGGCAGGTCCGGCGCCACGCTCGATCCACTGGTGGCGGAGCAGGCGGCCTTGCTGGCGATACGGCTGAAGCGTCCGGTCAGCCTCGTCTGGTCGCGCGGCGAGGATGTGCTCCACGATCGCTTCCGCCCGCCGGCGAAGGCGCGGATGCGCGCGCGGCTGTCGAGCAACGGCGCTATCGCGGCCTGGGACGCGAGCATCGCCGCGCCTGCCAGCGGCCACATATTGGCGCGCCGGTTGGTGCCTGCCGCCGCCGCGTTCGCGCTGGGCGGGACCGATCCGTATCCGGTCGCAGGCGCGCTGCCGCCCTATCGCATCCCGGCGCTGGCGATCCGCCATCACGTCGCCGATATCGCCGTGCCGACCGGCCACCTGCGCGGCGGCGCGCATGGCTATACCGCCTTCTTCACCGAATGTTTCATCGACGAGCTCGCCCGCGTCGCCGGGACCGAACCGCTGTCCTACCGTATCGGCATGCTCGGCGGCGATGCGCGGCTGGCGCGGTGCCTGACGACGGTCGCTGCGCTCGGCGGTTGGGGTGGCGGTGCGCCGGGGACGGGGCAGGGCATCGCCTGTCACAGCTTCCGTGGCAGTCATATCGCCGTGCTCGCCGAAGCCGAGATGGGGGAGGGCGGCCGCCCCCGCGTCGAACGGCTGGTCGCCGCGGTCGATTGTGGGCGGATGATCAACCCCGATATGGTGCTGCAACAGATCGAGGGCGGGCTGATCTTCGGCCTTGCCCAGGCGATCGGGGCGTCGACCGGATTCACGGCGGGTCGCACCGACGTGCGCGGGTTCGAAGGCCTTGCGCTGCCGCGGCTCGCCGACACCCCCGACATCATCGTCGAATTTGTCCGATCGGACGAAGCGCCGGGCGGTGTCAGCGAGTTGGGGGTGCCGGCGGTCGCGCCCGCCATCGCCAACGCGCTGCATGCCGCCACCGGTATCCGCGTGCGCAACCTGCCGCTAAGGTCGACGGCATGACGCTTCCCGCCGACCATCCCCCGATCCCGCCCCGCAAGATCGGCGTCCTGCTGACAAACCTCGGCACTCCCGACGCGCCCGATGCCAGATCGGTGAAGCGGTATCTGGGCGAATTTCTGTCCGACCGGCGCGTCGTCGAGATTCCCGCCATCGCATGGCAGCCGATCCTGCGTGGCATCATCCTCAACACCCGGCCGAAGAAGTCTGCCCACGCTTATGGCCTGGTGTGGAGCGACGAAGGGTCGCCGCTCGCCGCGATCACTCGCCGCCAGTCGCAGGCGCTGCAGGGCGCGTTCGGTGAGGCGGTGCTGGTCGACTATGCGATGCGCTACGGCAATCCCGCGATCGCCGACCGCCTGATCGCGATGAAGGACGCCGGCTGCGAACGCATCCTGATCGCGCCGCTCTATCCGCAATATTGCGCCGCGACGACCGCGACCGCCAACGACAAGGCGTTCGCGGCGCTGGCGGGTCTGCGCTGGCAGCCCGCGATCCGGACGCTGCCGCCCTATCACGACGATCCCGCCTACATCGAGGCATTGAAGACGCAGCTCGAAACGCAGCTGGCTGCGCTCGACTTCGTGCCCGATGCGATTCTCGCCAGCTTTCACGGCATGCCCAAACGGACGCTGGAACTGGGCGATCCGTATCACTGCCACTGCCGGAAGACCGCGCGGCTGCTGTCGGAGGCGATGGGACGCGAACTGGTCGTCGCCTTCCAGTCGCGCTTCGGTCCGGCCAAATGGCTGGGTCCGGCGACGGATGACACGCTGGAGGCGCTGGCGGCCAGGGGGGTGCGCAAAATTGCGGTGATCGCACCCGGCTTTTCCGCCGACTGTCTGGAAACGCTGGAAGAACTGGCGATCCGTGGGCGTGAGAGCTTCATCGCGGCGGGGGGCACCGACTTCGCCTATCTGCCCTGTCTCAACGATAGCCAGCCGGGCGTGGCGATGCTGCGCGCACTGATCGGACGCGAGCTGCGCGGCTGGGTGGACTGAGGGACACGTAAAATTACCTTACGGCCATTGCCAGTCCATCTCCCCCTGCCCTAGCTTCCGCGCAACCAGAACGGGAGAGATACTGATGGCCAGAGTAGCGATCGTCACGGGCGGCACGCGTGGGATCGGCGAGGCGATCAGCCTTGCTCTCAAGGAAGCCGGAGTCACTGTGGCCGCCAATTATGCGGGTAACGATGAACGCGCGCGCGAATTCACCGAACGCACCGGCATCACCGCGTACAAATGGGACGTCGCGGATTTCGATGCATGCCAGGAAGGATGTGCGAAAGTCGCGGCCGAACTCGGCGACGTCGATATCGTCGTCAACAATGCCGGCATCACCCGCGACGGCACGATCCTGAAGCTGACCTATCAGCAGTGGAAAGAGGTGATCGACACCAATCTGGGCGGTTGCTTCAACATGGCCAAGGCGACGTTCCCCGGCATGCGAAACCGTAAATGGGGACGGATCGTCAACATCGGGTCGATCAACGGGCAGGCCGGCCAGTACGGACAGGTCAATTATGCCGCGGCGAAGTCGGGCATTCACGGCTTCACCAAGGCGCTGGCACAGGAAGGCGCGCGGGCCGGCGTCACCGTCAACGCGATCGCTCCGGGCTATATCGACACCGACATGGTCGCGGCGGTCCCGGCGGACGTGCTGGAGAAGATCGTCGCCAAAATCCCGGTCGGGCGCCTAGGCCAGGCGAGCGAGATCGCACGCGGCGTCGCCTTCCTGTGTTCGGAAGAGGGTGGTTTCGTTACCGGATCGACGCTCAGCATCAATGGCGGGCAGCATATGTACTGACGAGCGAAGCCGCGTCGGCCAAGGTCGAACCCGTTCGACGGCAACTTCGCCGGCTTTCGCCTGAAGCACACCAACCACACAACAAAAGGGAGCCGGCTCTTGCGAGCCGACTCCCTCCGCCCTCAAACGCTACGCGAGGGACAAGCACTGCCGCCTAGCGGCGGCAGTATCCGGGACGATCCGAACGATCGATAGCTCGGCCGGCAAGCGCACCGGCGCCGGCGCCGAGCACAGTGCCGAGCAGGCGATCGCCGCGGGTGTCGATCGTGCGGCCAAGCAGGCCGCCGGCGATCGCGCCGACGATGGTGCCGCCATCGCCATCGTTGCACTTCTGGCGGGCGCGGTAGTTGCGGTCGTTGTAATAGCCACGGTCACCGCGATAGACGCGCTCGTTACGATAGCCGCGGTCGCTGCGGTAACCGCGGTCGTAGCCACGATCATAGCCACGTTCGCCGTAATAGCGGCTCTGCGCCACAGCGGGGGTGATGGGGACCAAAGCGGTTGCGGTCATCGCAAGGGCCGCACCGGCAAGGCTCAGGGTCTTCAGCATGGGTGTTCTCCCGAAAAATCCGTCCAACTCGGCGGCGGCCCGGTAGAGGACCTTCCCGTCGTCGATGCACATCATCTGCCCGATTCGCGTTGAGCGAAGCCTGAATGCGCCCGTTATCCGCCGTTCAGGCTATCGCTGCCCCGCACGCCGCTTATGGAGGCGGCCATGCGCGTCCTGTTCGTCATCCTTGCGGTATTGCTGCTCGTCCCCGGTTGGACCGGGGGGCAGCGGCTCGCCCTGCTGGGCGACAAGCCCCAGCTGATCGCGACGCGGGTGGCGATCGACCCGTCGAATCCGAACCGCACCCGCGTCGGCGCGCTCACCTATCTGGGCGGCGTCGCGCTCCGCAGCATCGATCCGGCGTTCGGCGGCTATTCGGCGCTGACGGTGGTGCCGCAGGCGGACGGCGATCAAATCACCTTGCTCAGCGACGGCGGCAACGTCGTCGCGTTCACGATGGCAGCGGACTGGAAGCCGCGGCGGCTGCGCTTCCTCAACCTGCCTGCCGGTCCCGGCATCGGCTGGGAAAAGCGTGAACGTGATAGCGAATCGATGGCGATCGATCCGGCGACGGGCTGCATCTGGATCGGGTTCGAGCGTGCCAATGCAATCTGGCGCTACGCTCCGGGCCTTGCGAGGGCAGAGGCGCAGCGCGCACCCGGGCAGATGGACGCCTGGCCTGACAACGGTGGTCCCGAATCGCTGGCTCGAATGCCGGATGGCCGTTTCGTGGCGATCGGCGAAGACCGCCACGTTCCCACCCGACGCTGGCGGGGCGCCGAGGCGGATCGTTTGCACAGTCGCGAAGCACTAATTTTTCCGGGCGATCCAATTGTCACCCGACCGGTGCCGTTCGCCTATATGCCCTATGGTCGATTCGACCCGGCGGATGCGACCGCGCTCCCCAATGGCGACCTGCTGATCCTCGATCGGGCATTCCGGTTGCCCTACCGGTTCAGCAATCGCCTGTCGTTGGTGCCGGCGGCGATGATTCGCGGCGGTGCGGTTGCGCGGGGCCGGTTGCTGGCGACGCTCGATTCGCCACTGATTCACGACAATTTCGAAGGCGTCGCGACGACGGTAGAAGACGGCGCGACGATCGTCTGGCTCGTTTCCGATGATAACCAGTCGGTGTTGCAGCGGACGCTATTGCTCAAGTTCCGGTTGGACTGAGCCCCCTGCTCGATCCATCCGAATGTCATTGCCGGACGGCACGACAAAAGCCCGCAGCTCGTCGGAGCAGCGGGCCTTCGTACCTCGCGAACCGTGACGATCAAGCGAAGCGCATTGCGCCCCGCTCACCGCATCAGGCGGCTTCGGCGGTCGTGGTAGAACGCTTCTTCGCGATCTCGCGCTTCAGGCGGCGGCAACGCAGCGAGAGCTTGTCCTCACTCGTCTTCACCAGCCAATTGTCGAGCCCGCCGTTATGCTCGACCGAACGCAGGCCGTGCGTCGACACGCGCAGGCGCACGCTCTTCTCGAGCGAATCGGACATCAGCGTGACGTTCTGCAGGTTCGGCAGGAACGTGCGCTTGGTCTTGTTGTTGGCGTGGGAAACGTTGTTTCCAACCTGCCGGCCCTTGCCGGTCAGCTCGCAGATGCGCGACATGGTTTTTGATCCTGAATTCGGTTGCCCGGAAAGTCGGCGCCACTAACCCTTCCCCGACTTTTCGTCAACCTTTGGCAGCGTGAAAGCCACGAGGCCGGACGCCGATGCAACGGAGTCGGAGCGGCAGCGTTGTTACGGCATCGTAAAGGTAATCGAAAAGGGGATGCAAGGATGCGCACGTTGCTGGCATTGATCGGGGTGATCGCACTCGTTGCCGTGGCGCTGATGTACTTCGGCCTCGTCAACATCGACCAAACCCGCCCGGCCATGGTGCAGGCCCCCCAGTTCAAGGCGGACGTCGCTCGCGTTAGCGTGGGAACGGAGGACAAGACCGTCTCGGTGCCGACGGTGAATGTCGAGAAGCCGGGTAACGCGCAATAGAGCGGGGCCGCTTTACCTGACGTCGCGAGTTGGGCAGGGCGGATGCGATGTTCCCTCTGCCGATCCCGATGCGCCGCGCGCTCGACGCCGCGGCGGCGGCGGCGCAGGCCGGCGAGGTGCCGGTCGGCGCCGCATTGGTCTGGCGCGGCGATGTAATCGCGGTCGCCGCGAACGCGCCCCGTGCGCTGTGCGACCCGACGGCTCACGCCGAAATGCGGGTGATTCGCGAGGCTGCGGCGGAACTGGGCCGTGACCGACTGGAAGACTGCGAATTGTGGGTGACGCTGGAACCCTGTGCGATGTGCGCCGGCGCCATCGCCCACGCCCGGATCGCGCGGCTATATTATGGCGCCAGCGACCCGAAGGGCGGCGCGATCGAACATGGCCCGCGATTGTTCGGGCAGCCGACGGTGCATCACCGGCCCGACGTATATGGCGGTATCGGCGAGGTCGAGGCAGCGGACCTGTTGCGAACGTTCTTCAGGGAACGGCGCACCGTATAGTTTTTCCTGTTGGATAGGGGGGTAAGCGCTCAGCTTCCCGTTAAGCACGACGCTTACCCCCCCCCCTCATCCACGGCTTCGCCGCGGCATCTTTCCCTTGTCGGGGAAGATCAGCGCAGGTCGCTTTGCGAGATCGGGACGATCTTTACTTCGACGCGGCGGTTCGCGGCGCGGCCCGCATCGGTATCGTTCGAGGCGATCGGCTGCGATTCGCCGAAGCCGCGGGTGCCGATGCGGGCCGGCTGCACGCCGCGACCCGCCAGATAGTCCGCGACCGCCGTTGCGCGGCGTTCCGACAGCGTCTGGTTGTACGCATCCGAACCGGTCGAATCGGTATGGCCGTACACGTCGATATAGGTCTGGTTGTATTGCGACAGCGTGTCGGCGACCTGATCGAGCGTGCGACGGAACTGCGGCTGCACGTCGGCACTGTCATAGGCGAAGGTGATGCCCGACGGAATGTTGAGCACCAGATTGTCGCCCTCGCGCGTCACCTGCACGTCCGTGCCGGCGGTGCGGGCACGCAGGTCCCGCTCCTGCTTGTCCATATATGCGCCGATGCCTGCACCGGCGAGGCCACCGATCCCGGCACCCAGGATTTTCTCGGTCCGGTCACGCCGCCCACCGACGAGGTCGCCGAGCAGATACCCGCCCAGTGCGCCGCCGATGCCGCCGATCGCGGTCTTCGAGATGCGGCGTTCGCCGGTTTCCGGATCGGTCGTGCAGGCGCTGGTGGTGACGAGTGCCGCGAGCGCGGTGACGGCGAGCAACTTGGACTTCATGACATCCCTTTCGTGGTCGATTGGCTGTTAAACTCAGGTCCGAAGCGGCTTGTTCCGCTTGCGATCTGAATGCGTGCTGACGGCTTATCGTCTTTCGGGCAACACAGGCTGTTGTCGTCGCGCCACTTGTGCGGCAAAGACGGCGTCGCCGATGGCACCGCTCCCGCCCTTCCCCTGGATTGATGTCTTCATCATCCTCGCTCTCGTCGCGCTCAATGGCGTGTTCGCGATGAGCGAGCTGGCGATCGTCTCGTCGCGGAAAGCGCGGCTGGAAGCGATGGCGCGATCGGGCAGGAAGGGACCTGCCGCTGCACTGAAGCTGGCGGCGGACCCCGGCAAGTTCCTGTCCTCGGTCCAGATCGGCATCACCCTGATCGGCATCCTGGCCGGCGCCTATTCGGGATCGAGCCTCGGCAGTCCGACCGCGGCACGCCTGCAAACGCTCGGATTGTCGCCGGAGACCGCCGAAACCGCCGGGTTTGCGCTGGTTATCGGCCTGACGACCTATGCGTCGCTGATCATCGGCGAGCTCGTCCCCAAGCAGTTCGCGTTGCGCAAGCCGGAAACGGTTGCCTCACTGGTGGCGCTGCCGATGCGCTACATCGCGGTGGTCTGCGCACCGCTCGTCTGGTTGCTCGACTCATCCAGTGCGCTCGTCTTCCGCGTCCTGGGCCTCAACCGCGAATCGGAAGATCAGGTCACTGCCGAGGAACTGCACCTGATCGTCGCCGAAGCCAGCAAGTCGGGCGTGATCGAGGAGCATGAGCGCACGATCATTTCCGGCGTCGTCCGCCTCGCCGACCGGCCGGTGCGCGAGGTCATGACCCCGCGGACCGAAGTCGACTGGCTCGACTGCAATCTGGGGCCGGAGGGGATTCGCGATACGTTGCTCGCCACGCCCCATACGCGGTTGCCGGTGGCGGAGGGATCGATCGACGCGGTGATCGGCGTCGTGCAGGCGCGCGATATCGCAGCGGCGCTGTTTCGCGGGCAGGCACTCGATCTCAAGGTGCTGATGCGCAAGGCGCCCGTAGTGATCGACCGGATCGACGCGATGGATGCACTTATCGCGCTGCGCCAGGCAGAGGTGCCGATGGCGCTCATTCATGACGAATACGGCCATTTCGAAGGGATCGTGACTCCGGCCGATCTGCTCGCCGCGATCGCTGGCGAGTTCGCGAGCGATACCGATCCCGATGACGCGCCCTCGGTGGTGGTGCGCGACGATGGATCGCTGCTGGTCGCGGGGACGATGGCGGCCGACGCACTTGCCGAGCGCCTCGGCATCGACCTGCCCGAGGATCGCGACTACGCCACGGTGGCGGGTCTGGCGCTCGCCGCATTCCGCCACCTGCCGGGCGAAGGTGAAAGCTTCGAGGAACAGGGCTGGCGATTCGAAGTCGTCGACCTCGATGGCCGCCGCATCGACAAGATGCTCGTCAGCGAGGTGTAAGCCACTGACGCATGACGGGACGGACGAGCCCCGTCAGACGGCGATACCGTTCAGTCCGCGTCAACCCCCATCCGGCAGGAAGCGGAAGTGTCGCAGGCAGGAGCATCGTACCCGTGAAGCCGCTTGCTCTCCTGACCGTCAGCCTGCTCTACTGGTTCCTCGTCGGTCGCATCGCGGGTGTCACCGAGCCTTGGGACGCCCCGGCCTATTGGCGCCTCTGGTATCCGGCGTCGTTCCTTTTCGCAGCGATCGGGGGCTACGTTTTCCGGCGGCGACACTGGAGTGCAGGGGCGATCGTCACCTTTGCGCAACTCCCGGTGCTGTCGGCGAACACCGGCATGGGTATCTTTTCGCCGCTCGCGCTGGCGCTGCTGACGCTGCTGGCCGTTCCCTGTGTCGCTATGTCCGCATTCGCCGGCCGGGTCGCCATGTCGAGAGATCGTACGGCCTGACACAGGGGAACCTGCCCCCTCGAAGGCTGTCCGCGGGTCGCCAGTCTACAGCCGGCCGAACACCGATTCGAAACCTGCCTGATCGCCTGCCGCCAGGAAACGCGCCTGTTCGATCCAGCGGTCGCGCGCCAGCCGGCCGGTAAAGGGGCCGAGTTCCGCGTCGAGTCGCATGGCCTCGTCATCGGTCAGCGCCGCGATCTGTCCCACCGTGCTCACGCCCAATTCGCCCAGCCGCGAGGCCAGTTTGGGACCCAGGCCCTTCAGCGTCGTCACCGGTGCGTCGGCAGGATTGCCGCCGGTCGCGACAGGCGTCGAGGCAGCTTCCGTCGCCGGGCTGGCGTCGAGCGATGCGCCGGCGGCGATCGGTTCGTCGGCCAACGGTACTGCCGGCGATGGCGGAACCGACGGTTCGAGCCTTGCCGGCTCGGGCGCGGCGGGTAGGGCCTGTGGCACCATGACCGGTTCGGATGCGGGCGGGGTGGCTGGCGGCGGCGAAACGGGTCGCTCTACGACGGCCGGTGCAGGCGCTGCTTTCGTCGGTTCCGCTGCATGCTCCACCTCATCATTGCGTTCGGCGATATCGTGCTCGGCCGTCTTGCGCTGACTCTTGAGACGCATGCCCCAGACGATCGCGACGATCACCACCACGGCGAAGATCGCAATGACGATGAGGTGCGCGTAGGTGAAGGCGTCGGTGGTGCTGGGGATCAGACTGGCGCCGGAGGCGCCGCCGGTGGTGGCGGTATCGTTCATGGGTGCGATCCTAGCGGTGACGCTACGGCGCGGCGAGGGGAAACATCGCCGTCGCCGATCAGCTGCCCGGATCGAACGACTGCAATGGCAGGATCATGCCCGCGACGACAAACACCGTCCGATCCACCCGCGCCGCCACCGCCTGATTCAGTCGCCCAGCCTCGTCGCGAAACGCCCGGCCAAGCGGGTGTTCGGGGACGATGCCCAGCCCCACTTCGTTGCTGACCAAGAACAAGGGCACTCGCGCGGCATCGATCGCGGCAAGCAGATCGGCGGATCGCGCCGCGACGTCGTGGTTGCCCAGCATCACGTTGGACAGCCACAGGGTCAGGCAATCCACCAGCATCGCACCCTGCCGTCCCGCGCCGATCGCTTCCGGCAGCGCGAGCGGGCATTCGATCGTGGTCCAGCGCGCATCCCGATCGGCCCGATGCCGCGCGATGCGATCGGTCATCTCGTCGTCGAAGGCCTCGGCCGTGGCGAGGTAGGCGAGCGGGCCTGCATATGCTTCCGCGGCCGCTTGCGCCAGCCGGCTCTTGCCCGATCGCGCGCCCCCCAGAAAGAATGTCGTCGCCACCATCGTCTTGCCTTCCACCCGGCTCGCCTCTAGGGGCGCGGTCGCGACAGGTTTCCAGAGATGGAATGAAAAGGGAACCCGGAAGCGAGCGATCCGCTCGTCATCCGGGGCTGTCCCCGCAACTGTGACCGGCGAGCCCTGCTCCATCGTGTGCCACTGGATCATCCGATCCGGGAAGGCCGGGCAAGGCGACGACCCGGAAGCCAGGAGACCTGCCTGTCGCGGTTGTCCTTCGTGCGGACGGGGTGTTCCGGGCGATCGAGGGTTTCCTCGCGTGACGACGGTGTTGGGGTCGTGCGCGACGGATCATCGGTTCCGGCGAGCCGTGGCGCGTGTCCCCGTTGTTGAACGAAGGGGACTCACCGTGAAGAATTATGCCTGTCTGATCCTGTTGCCGTGCATCGCCGCCGCAACCCCGTCATTCGCCCAGACCATTCCGACCGCCAGGAGCGCCCAGTCCACGGGCGGGCTGGCGCAGGCCGCCGAGGCGGACGAGTCCATCGTCGTCACCGCTAATCGCGCGGCGCGGCCTGCTTCCACCGTCGGCCAGTCTGTTACCGTCTTGGACGAAGAGACGATCCGCACGCGTCAGGCGGTGGTTGTGTCCGACCTGCTGCGCCAGACGCCCGGCGTCACCGTGGTGCGCAACGGCGGCGCGGGCACCGCCACATCGGTCAACATCCGTGGC
The DNA here is from genome assembly GCF_920939475.1 of Sphingomonas sp. Leaf37. NCBI lineage: Bacteria > Pseudomonadati > Pseudomonadota > Alphaproteobacteria > Sphingomonadales > Sphingomonadaceae > Sphingomonas > Sphingomonas sp. Leaf37. The sequence continues at coordinate 47,518 of NZ_CAKLAX010000006.1, forward strand.
GCGGACAGCGACCAGACGGTCGCGCTGATCGACGGCATCAAGCTGAACGATCCGTCCTCGCCCGGTGGCGGCTTCAACTTCGGCAATCTGCTGGTCGGAAACATCAGCCGGATCGAGGTGCTGCGCGGCGCGCAATCGGTGTTGTGGGGCAGCCAGGCGATCGGCGGCGTCGTCAACCTGATCACCCGCCCGCCGACCGAGCAGCTCAGCGTCAACGCTCGCGCCGAAGGCGGCTGGCACGACACCGGTCAGGCGTTCGCCAACGTATCGGGCAAGGCCGGGCCGGTGTCCGCCAGCCTGGGCGGCGGCTATTTCACCAGCGACGGCGTCTCGACCTACGCCCTCGGCAAGGAGCGTGACGGGTTCCGCAACTATGCCGCCAACGGCAGCCTCGGTATCGACCTGATGCAGAATGTGTCGATCGACCTGCGTGGTTTCTACAGCAACGGGCGGACCGATATTGACGGCTTCCCCGCGCCGCGCTTCACGTTCGGCGACACCCGCGAATATGGCGATAACGAACAATGGGTCGGCTATGCCGGCCTGAATGCCGCGTTGTTCGACGGCCGTTTCCGCAATCGCTTCGGCTATGCGCACACCGACACCGATCGCCGCAACATCGATCCCGAGGGTATCCCGACCGAGACGTTCCGCGGCATCGGTCGCAACGACCGGCTGGAATATCAGGGGACGGTAGACCTCGATTCGGCGGTGTTCGCGACCTTCGGGGCGGAGCGGGAGGTGTCGCGCTTCTCGACGTCGAGCTTCGGGGGGCCGGTGACCCGTGGTCGCGCGCGCATCTTCAGCGTCTATGGCCAGTTGGCGGTGACGCCGATCGCCGGACTGACCGCGACCGGCGGCGTGCGCCACGATGACCACAATATCTTCGGCGGCGAGACGACCTTCTCGGGTAGCGGCGTCTATTCGCCCAACGGCGGCGCGACGGCATTCCGGGCCAGCTATTCGGAAGGGTTCAAGGCACCGACGCTGTACCAGTTGCAGAGCGAATACGGCAATGCGCGGCTCGATCCCGAACGGTCGAAGGGCTGGGACGCGGGTGTGACGCAGCGGGCGCTGGATGGCGCGGTGGAAGTGGGCGCGACCTATTTTCGGCGGACGTCGACCGACCTCATCACGTTCGTGTCGTGCACCGCGCCATTGACCGGCATCTGCGCGGGTAGGCCGAACGGCACCTACGGCAACATCGCGCGCACGCGGGCGCAAGGGGTCGAGGCGACGCTGACGTTGCGCCCGGTCGAGGCGCTGACCTTCGCAGCTAGCTACACCTATCTCGATGCGAAGAACCGGTCGACCGGCACCGCGAACTTCGGCCGCGATCTGGCGCGGCGGCCAGACAGCAGCGTGACGGTGAACGCCGATTATCGCTGGCCGTTCGGGCTGACCACGGGGGCGACGATCACCGCGATCGGCGACAGTTTCGACAATGCGTCGAACGCGCGCCGGCTGGACGGCTATGTCGTCACCGACGTCCGCGCCGCATTCCCGGTCACCCGGAACATCGAGGTCTATGGCCGGATCGAGAACGCGTTCGATGCGCGTTACCAGACGATCTATCAATATGGTCAGCCCGGCCGCGGTGCGTTCGGCGGCGTGCGGCTGACCTATTGATGATCGACGCCAGCGCCCTTGCCACCTTCTGCGCGCATGGCGGGCGGGTGGCGGAGGCGCGCGTGCTGTTCGGCGGCGACGACTGGCTCGACCTGTCCACCGGCATCGCGCCCTGGGCGTGGCCGGTCGGGGACGTGCCGCTGCACTTCGATCGCCTGCCCGAACCGGGGGGGATCGCCGCACTGGAAGCGGCGGCGGCGCAGGCGTTCGGGGTCGCCGACCCGGCGCAGGTGGTCGCAGTGCCAGGAACGGATATGGCGATGCGGCTGCTTGCCCCGCTGCTGGCGGTGGAGCGGCCCGCGGTGGTGCAGCCCGGTTATGCGGGCCACCGTGCCGCGTGGCCGGACGCTACCCCCGTCGTGACGCCGGACGTCGTGACGGATCACGATCTGCTGGTGCTGGCCAATCCCGCCAATCCGGATGGCCGGGTCGTCGGTCGCGACACCCTGTTGGCGCTCGCTGCGCGGCTGACGATCGTCGTGGACGAAGCCTATGCCGATCCCGCCGGTGGCCTCTGCGATCGGGCGAACGACCGGCTGATCGTGCTGCGATCGTTCGGCAAATTCTATGGCCTGCCCGGGGTGCGGCTGGGGTTCGTCGTCACCGGCGGGAACCTTGGCGGTCGATTGCGGGCGATGCTGGGCGACTGGCCCGTGTCGTCGGCGGCGGTCGCCATCGGCACCACGGCCTATCATGACGCGGCGTGGCGGCGGGCGCAGCAAGCACGCATCGACGAGACGGGTGCGTTGCTCGACCGCCTGCTCGATGGTGCCGGTCTGGGCATCGTCGGCAGCGCGCCGTTGTTCCGCCTGATCGCCTGCGAAAGCGCCATCGATCTGTTTGATCTGCTCGCGCGCCATGCCATCCTGACCCGGCCGTTTGCCGATCGCGACGACCGGTTGCGGATCGCTCTGCCGCGCGGTGCGGCGGGACTGACCCGACTGGCCGCCGCCCTCGAGGAGTTTCGTCGATGACCGAAGATCATGCCCGTCACAACGCCCGCATGGCGCGCGTCGCCGCGGCGCGCGAGAAGATGCAAGCCCGCCGCACGCTCGAGCGCGGGCTGCTGATCGTCCACACCGGCAACGGCAAGGGCAAGTCGTCCTCCGCGTTCGGAATGGCGATCAGGAGCATCGGCTGGGGCCTGAAGGTCGCGATCCTGCAATACGTCAAGGGCAAGTGGGAGACGGGGGAGCGCAACTTCTTCGACGTGCATCCCGAACTGGCGACGTTCGAGGTGATGGGCGAAGGTTTCACCTGGGACACGCAGGACCGCGCGCTCGACATCGCCGCGGCGCAGGCTGCGTGGGAGCGATCGAAGGCGATGATCCTCGATCCGGACGTGGATTTCGTCATCCTCGACGAACTCAACATCGTACTGCGCGACGATACGCTGCCCATCGCCGAGATCGTCACGTTCCTGAAGGAGCGGCCGCTGACCAAGCATATCTGCATCACCGGCCGCAACGCCAAGCCGGAATTGCTGGAGATCGCCGACCTGATCACCGACTTCACCGAGGTGAAGCATCCCTACAAGGCCGGGTTCAAGGCGCAGAAGGGGGTCGAATATTGATCCGACGACTTGCATTGGCGATTGCGCTGTTGCCGCTCGTGTCGGCGGCACCGCTGCCGCGGATGCCACGGATCGTGTCGATCAACCCGTGTATCGATGCGGTGCTGATGCAGGTTGCCGACCGCGCGCAGATCGCCGGGATCAGCCATTATTCGCAGGACCCGCGCGCGACGTCGATCCCGCTGGCGCTGGCGCGGCGGTTCCGCGCGACGTCGGGGACGGCGGAAGAGGTGGTGGCGCTCGCCCCCGACATGGTCATCACCGGGCCGCACGTCGAACCCGCGACGCTCGCCGCGCTCAAGCGGATGGGCATCGCGATCGTGCAATATCCGGTGCCGGATTCGGTCGAGGAGAGCGAGGCGCAGGTGCGCGACATCGCGCGGGTCGCCGGTCATTCGGCGCGGGGCGAGGCGCTCGCCCGGCGTATCGCGGTGGCGGCGCGGCCGGTGGCGGGTGCGACGGTGCCGGCGTTGATCTGGCAATCAGGCGGGCTGGTGCCGGGGGCGGGAACGCTGTCCGACGACCTGCTGCGCCGCGCCGGTTTCCGCAACATGAGCGCGGTCTATGGCCTGAAGAAATGGGATGTGCTGCCGTTGGAATATCTGATCGCCAGGCCGCCGCGCGTGCTGCTGTCGATGGGCGCGGCCGAGGTGGGGGAGGATCGCGTGACCGCGCATCCGGCGGTGAAGCGGCTGGGCCAGCGGATCGCGATCGCGCCCTATCCTACGCGGCTGATGAATTGCGGCGGGCCGACGATCATCGCGGCGATGACGCGGCTGCGTGCCATCCGCAAAGGCTATGGCGTATGAGCCGGCTCAACCTTCTACTGCTGGTCGGCGTGGTCATCGTCGCCGCGCTGTCGGTAGCGTCGGGCAAGGTGTGGGTGCCGCTGGATGCGTGGACGGCGGCCGATCCGCGATCGATCATCATGGTCGAATTGCGTTTGCCACGCACCGTGCTGGCGTTGCTGGTGGGGGCGGCGCTGGGGCTGTCGGGGGCGGTGATGCAGGGGTATCTGCGTAATCCGCTCGCCGATCCCGGGCTGTTCGGCGTGTCGTCCGGCGCGGCGCTGGGCGCCGTGCTGGCGCTGTATTTCGGCTATGCCGCGCAGCTGTGGCTGCTGCCTGGTTTCGCGCTGCTCGGCTCGGCGGGGACGATGGCGTTGCTGGCGGTGATTGCCGGACGATCGGGCAGCCTGATCCTGTTCACGCTGGCGGGGATGATCCTGACGAGCATCACCGGATCGCTCACCAGCCTGGCGATCAGTCTTGCGCCGACGCCGTTCGTCTCGTCGCAGATCGTGACGTGGCTGCTCGGCGCGCTGACCGACCGTAGCTGGGACGACGTCAAGGTCGCGCTGCCGCTGATCGTGATAGGTGCGGCCCTGCTGGCGACGACGGCACGTGCGCTGGATGCGCTGACGCTGGGCGAACAGGCGGCGCGGTCGATGGGCGTCGATCCGGGGCGGCTGCAATATGTCGTCATCGCCGGCATCGCGCTGACCGTCGGCGCATCGGTGGCGTCGGCGGGGGTGATCGGCTTCGTCGGGCTGATGGTGCCGCACCTCGTCCGGCCGCTGGCGGGCAACCGGCCTTCCGCTATCCTGCTGCCCTCCGCACTCGGCGGCGCGCTGTTGCTGACGCTGGCGGATAGCCTCGTGCGGCTCGCGCCAACGGTCAGCGAACTGCGACTCGGAATAGCGATGTCGATGCTGGGCGGGCCGTTCTTCATGTATTTGTTATTCCGCATGCGCCGGAGGCTCGCATGAGCGTGCTCGCTGCCGAAGCGATCGGCCTGTCGCTGGGCGGCAATCGCATACTCGACGACGTCAGCTTCGCCTTCCGGCGCGGACGGGTGACGGCGCTGCTCGGTGCGAACGGTGCCGGCAAGAGCACGTTGCTCGCCTGTCTCGCGGCGTTGCGGCAGCCGGACAGCGGCCGTGCGACGCTGGACGGGCGCGACGTGCAGACGATCGACCGGCGCGAGCGGGCACGGGCGATCGGGCTGCTGCCGCAGGCGGCCGACGTGCATTGGGATGTCGATGTCGCGACGCTGGTCGGGCTCGGCCGGTTTCCGCATCGCGGGCGCTGGGGCGAGACGGATGCCGACCGCGCAGCGGTGGCGCGCGCGCTGGCGGCAACGGACATGACCGCACTGGCGGATCGCGGCGTGGAGCGATTGTCGGGCGGTGAACGCGGCCGGGCGCTGCTGGCGCGGGTGCTGGCGGGGGAGCCGGACTGGCTGCTCGCCGACGAGCCGCTCGCCAGCCTCGATCCCGCGCACCAGCTCGATGTGCTCGCGCGGTTGCGCGGCGTGGCGGCGGCGGGCGGCGGCGTGGTGCTGGTGCTGCACGACCTGCATCTGGCGGCGCGGGTTGCGGACGATGCGGTGCTGCTGCGCCATGGTCGCGTCATCGCCGCCGGTCCCGCCGACGCGGTGCTGACCGCGCCGCTGATCGCCGAAGCCTATGGCGTCGAGGTCGAGATCGGCACCACCCCCGCCGGGCAGCGATTCATTCTGCCGATCGCACGGTGAACCATGCCGCGCTCCTGCTGCCCATGCTGATCGCGGAGGCGGCGCTGGGCTATCCGCGCCGCTGGCCGCATCCCGTGATGGCAGTGGGTGCGCTGATTGGCCGGGTGGAGCGGTCGTGGAACCGGGGGAGCAGGTCGCTACGTCGTGCGGGTGGGATCGGCCTGCTAGTGCTGCTGGTCGCGCTTTCGGTTCTGTCGGGTCGTAGTATCGAAGGGCTTGCGGGATCGGGCTGGGGCCTGATCGCCGTCGTCGCGATCGGCACCACCGGCCTCGCGCAGCGCAGCTTGTACGATCACGTTGCCGCCGTGCTCGGCCCGCTCGCGAACCGCAACCTGCCCGCCGCACGGCAGGCCGTGGCGATGATCGTCGGCCGCGACACCGCGAGGCTGGATGAGGCGGGCATCGCCACCGCCGCGATCGAGAGCCTGGCCGAGAGCTTCTGCGACGGCGTCGTCGCGCCGGCCTTCTGGTTCGTCGTCGCCGGACTGCCTGGCCTGTTCGCAGCGAAGGCGATCAACACCGCAGATTCGATGGTCGGGCACCGCACGCCGGAGCTGCGCTGGTTCGGCTGGGCTTCGGCGCGAGCGGACGATGTCGTCAACTGGTTGCCCGCGCGCCTGTCCGGCATGCTGGTGTGCCTTGCGGGGGGTGGCGGGTGGCGGGTGATGTTGCGCGACGCGCGCCATCATGCCTCGCCCAATGGCGGCTGGCCCGAAGCGGCGATGGCGGGCGCGCTCGTCTGCCGGCTTGGCGGTCCGGTGCGCTATGACGGCGAACCGTCGCCGCGGGCATGGCTTGGCGAGGGGCGCGCACCCGATGCGGGTGACTTGGGCGAGGCGCTGCGTGTGTATCGTCGCGCGTGTCTGTTGCTCTGGCTGCTGGTCGGGGGCCTCGCATGCCTGCCGTGATGCTGCAGGGGACGGGATCGGACGTCGGCAAGTCCGTGCTGGTCGCGGGCCTGTGTCGCGCCTTTGCCAATCGCGGGCTGACCGTCCGGCCGTTCAAGCCGCAGAACATGTCGAACAACGCGGCGGTGACTGCCGATGGCGGCGAGATCGGTCGGGCGCAGGCGTTGCAGGCGATCGCAGCGCGGGTCGATCCGACCGTCGACATGAACCCGGTGCTGCTGAAGCCGCAGAGCGACCGTACGTCCCAGCTGGTCGTCGCGGGTAAGGCGCGCGGTACGATGCGGGCGGGCGATTACTGGCGGCGCAAGCCCGCGCTGCTGGGCGAGGTGCTGGATGCCTATCATCGTTTGTCTGCGCAGGCCGATATCGTCGTGGTCGAGGGGGCGGGGTCGCCGGCGGAGATCAACCTGCGCGGTAACGACATCGCTAACATGGGCTTCGCGCGCGCAGCGAACGTACCGGTGGTGCTGGTCGGCGACATCGACCGCGGCGGCGTGATCGCGGCGCTGGTCGGCACGCAGGCGGTGATCGATCCGGCAGACGCGGCGATGATCCGCGGCTTCATCGTCAACAAGTTCCGTGGCGACCTGTCGCTGTTCGACGACGGCCTGTCTGCGATCGTCGCGCGCACCGGCTGGCAGAACATCGGCGTGGTGCCCTGGCTCGCCGACGCAGCCCGCCTGCCGGCCGAGGATGCGGTGGCGCTCGGTCGCGATACCGGGGCGGGCGAGGGGCCGCTGATCGCAGTGCCGATGTTGTCGCGGATCGCGAATTTCGACGATTTCGACGCGCTGGCGCATGAACCCGCCGTACGGCTGGCGATGATCCCGCCGGGGCAGCCGTTACCCGGCGATGCGGCTCTGATCGTGCTGCCGGGCACCAAGGCGACGATTTCCGATCTGGCGTTCTTTCGGGCGCAGGGCTGGGACGTGGATCTCGCCGCGCATGTCCGGCGCGATGGGCGCGTGCTGGGTATCTGCGGCGGTTATCAGATGCTCGGCCGGACGATCGCCGACCCCGACGGGATCGAGGGCAGCGCCGGCAGTGTCGCCGGGCTGGGCCTGTTGCCGATCGATACGGTGATCGGTGCCGCGAAGCAGACGCGGCAGGTCGACGGCGGCTTCGTCGGTGTGGACACCCCTTTCCGCGGCTATGAAATCCATGCCGGCATCACGACGGTGGATGCGGACGTCCCGCCCCTGCTGCGCTTTGCAGACGGCCGTACTGACGGGACCACGGCGGCCGGCGGGCGGATCGCAGGCTGCTACGTCCACGGCCTGTTCGACCGGGCCGAAGCGCGCGGCCATCTGCTGGCCCGACTCGGCACCACATCCGACGGAGTGGAGCGCGGCGATGTCATCGACGCCGCGCTCGATGGCATCGCCAGGATTCTGGAGCAGGTGCTCGATCTCGACGCGATGATACGATTCTCAAGGGAGGCGGGATGATCGACGAAGCCAGTATCTGGGCGCATCTCGACGCGCTCGCCAAGCCGCACCGCAGCCTTGGCCGGCTGGAGGCGATCGCCGTGCGATTGGCGATGACGCAGCAGCGGGTCGACCCGCGCACGCGTCCGCGGCGGATCGTGCTGTTCGCGGGGGACCATGGCTGTGTAGCGGACGGTGTGTCGGCCTGGCCTTCGGCGGTTACCGGCATGATGGTCGGGACGATCCTTGCTGGCCGTGCGACCAGCAACGCACTGGCCGGGGTGCACGACTGCCCGTTGCGGCTGGTCGATGTCGGCGTAGCCGCCGATCGCCCGGTCGACCCGCCACCCTTCTATCGGAATGCGCGGATCGCGGCCGGCACGGCCAGCCTCGCGCATAGCCCTGCGATGGACGCGGAACGGTTCGCCGCCGCCTGGGCGATCGGTACGGACGAGGCCGATCGTGCGGTGGACGAGGGTGCGGCTGTGCTGATCGCCGGCGAGATGGGGATCGGCAATACCACCCCAGCCGCGGCATTGACCATGCTGCTGACCGATGCCTCCGCCGCGGATGCGGTTGGTCGCGGGGCGGGTGCTGACGATGCGATGCTGTCGCACAAGACGCGGATCGTGGCGGACGCCGCGAACCGCGCGCGGGCGCTGCTGGTGGAGGATCCGGCGGCCGCAATCGCTGCGGTCGCCGGGTATGAGATCGCTGCGATGGCGGGATTCTTCGCGCGCGGCGCCGCGCGCGGCGTGACGCTGCTGCTGGACGGCTATGTCGCCACCGCCGCTGCGCTGATCGCCGAACGGCTCGCTCCCGGTACGGCGCGGGCGATGATCGCCGGCCACCGGTCTGCCGAACCCGGTCATGCCGCCGCGCTGCAAAGGCTGGGGCTGGAGCCGCTGCTCGACTGGGGCATGCGGCTCGGCGAGGGGAGCGGTGCGCTGGTGGCGTTGCCGTTGCTCGACTCCGCCGCGGCCTTGCTGCGCGACGTTGCGCGGCTCGACGCGATCGGAGCGGAGCGGGCCGACTGATGCGCGCGCCGGGCTGGGCGCCGCCGCTGCTGGCGGTGCAATTCCTGACGCGCGTGCCGGTGCCGCTATTGTCACGGCTGACGAAGGCGCAAGCCGACGACGGGCTGGCGCGGGCGATGGCGTGGTTGCCGCTGGTGGGCACGCTGATCGGCGCGGGCACCGCGGCGGTGTTCGTGTCGGCGAGTACGATCTGGCCGCCGATCGTCGCCGCATTGCTGGCGCTGGCGGTCGAGGCGCTGCTGACGGGCGCGTTCCACGAGGATGCGGTCGCCGATTTCTGCGACGCGTTCGGCGGCACCGCCCGCGGCGAGATGGCGCTGCGCATCATGCACGACAGCCGGATCGGCAGCTACGGCACCCTCGGCCTCGGGCTGGCCGTGGGATTGCGGCTGGCGGCGATCGTCGCGCTGCCCGCGGACATCGCGGTGGCGGCGATCGTCGGCGCGGCGACGTTCGGGCGGTTATGGGCGGTCCTGCTTGCCACCATCCTGCCGCCACCGTTGGACGCCGGCGGAATTTCGGCGCGGCTGGGCCGCGGCGTACCGTGGTTGAGGACGGCGGCGGCGCTGGCTTTAAGCATACCGGGCGTGTTGCCGCTGCTTCTGTTGCAGCCGGCGGCGCTGGCGATCGGTGTGGGAGCCGGGCTGCTGTTCCTGTGGTGGCTGACGCGATTCCTGCGCGGTCGCATCGGCGGCAGCACCGGCGATTGCCTGGGCTTTGCCGCATATATGGGGCAGCTGGCGGTGTTGCTGGCGGCCGGCACGGCGTGAGCGCGACCGTGCTGCTGATCCGCCATCCGCCGGTGGCGAAGGCGTGGGCGGGGCGATGTTACGGGCGTTCGGATATGGGCTTGAGCCGCGAGGGGATGGCGATCGGCCGCAGTCTCGCTGGCCGGTTTCCCGCCGGCACGGTCGACGCGATTGTACATTCCGGCGCCATTCGGACGCGTCGTCTCGCACTGGCGATCGCGGCGCAGGCCGGCGTATCGGCACAAGCCGATCCGGGCTGGCTCGAACGCGATTTCGCCAACTGGGAAGGGCGGCGATGGCAGGCGATCTGGCGCGAAACCGGCGACCTGATGGATCGGATGATGACCGATCCATCAGGCTTCCGACCGGGCAACGGCGAGACGGGGCAGGAACTGGCGCAGCGGGCATGGGCCGCCTGGGATCGCCTGCCGATGGACGGCACGACGCTGGTGGTTGCGCATGGCGGATCGATCGCGGCGATCCGCGCCCGCTACGCGGGTGCATCGCTGGAGCGGATGATAGATTTCGTGCCCCGCTGCGGCGACGTGGTGGTGATCCCGCGCCGGACCGGTTGCGATCCGCTGGGCTAACCGCGACGACGCGGTTAAAAGCGGGATCATGCAAGCTGTAATCCTCAGCGCGGGCATCGGCTCGCGCTTGCTGCCGCTGACGCGCGAAATCCCCAAATGCCTCGTTGAGGTCGGCGGACGCAGCATCCTCGACCACCAGCTCGACGCGCTGCACGCCGCGGGGATCGAGCGGGCGGTAATCGTCGGCGGCTATCGCTATCGCCAGATCGGGGCGCATCTGGCCGTTGCCCGCCCGCCGGTGCCGGTGCGGCTGATCTTCAACCCCTTCTGGTCGGTGGCGAGCAGTATCGGCAGCGTCTGGATGGCGCGCGACCTGCTGGGCGATCCGTTCTGCCTGATGAACGGCGATACCGTGTTCGCGGCCGACCTGATCGCCGCGGCAGTGGCGGTCCCGGGCGATGGCGTCGGGCTGCTGGTCGAGCCGCTGCATGTCGCGGCGGTCGACGACATGCTGGTGACCGTCGCCAACGGCCAGATCTGTTCGGTCGCGAAAGAGTTGCCGCTCGATGTCGCGACGCATCGCTCGCTCGGGGTGATCGTGTCGAACGGCGGCAACTCCTATGTCCGTGCGCTGGAAAGCGTCATTGCGCGACCGGGCGGGCTCAACGCCTTCCATCATGCCGTGATCGCCGAACTCGCGAGCTATGCGCCGGTACGGGCGGTGGTCGCGGGCGAGGGCGCGTGGCAGGAGATCGACCAGCCGGAGGATATCGCTGCCTGGACAGGGCAGGGGCGGGCCGGATGACGGCGGACGTCGCCTTCCTGTTTCTGGGCGAGACCTTGCTGATCCCCCATCTCTACCCGGTGCTGGATGCGCTGACGCAGGCGGCGCCACAGCGGCCCGTCGACGTATGGGTGGCGACGTCGATGCATCGCGATCTGATCGGCGGCTGGCTGGGGGATCGTCCCAACGTGCGGCTGCGCCGGGCACCGGGGTTCCGCGATCTCGATGCATGGCCCGCCGGTCGCAACCCGCCCTTGCCTGCAAAACTACCGCTGCTGGCACGGCTCGCGCCGCGGTTGATGGGCACGCGAGTGGTGGTGTCGGCGGAACAGACCAGCCTGTGGATTCCCACGCTACTGCCGCTGCGCAGCCGGTTCGTAAACATCCTGCATGGCGCGGGATCGATGATGAACCGTGACGATCGGCGACGCAGGGCGGCGGTGCTGACCATCGTCGCGGCCGAACGTGAACGCGATGCGCTGGCCGCGCATGGCGTCGATCCGGCACGGATCGCGGTCGTCGGTTACGTCAAGTCGGGGTTCCGCCAGCGGACGCATGCTGCGCTCGCCTTTGCCGCGGATCGACCGGTCGTCCTCTACGCACCGCACTGGCAACGGCATCGTTCCTCGTGGTGGGCGTGGGGCGAGGAGGCGGTGCGACGTGTGACGGCGACGGGCCGCTACAATCTGATCTTCGCTCCTCACCAGCGGCTGGTCGAAAAGGCGCCGGACGTCCGCGCATTCGCGGCCGGACTGGCAGGTCGGAACGACGTGCACGTCGATCTCGACAGTTTCGCGATGGTCGACGGCAGCTACACCGCGGCGGCGGACCTGTATCTGGGCGATACGTCGAGCCAGGTCGTCGAATTCCTGATGCGGCCGCGACCGTGTGTGTTCCTCGATCCCGCCGCCGTCGCGTGGCAGGGGGATCCGAGCTATGCGATGTGGGCGGCCGGTGAGGTGGTGACCACGATCGACGCCATGATGCCGGCGCTGGATCGCGCGACGGCGCGGCATTCCGGCTTCGTTGCGGCGCAGGAGGCGTTCGCGGCGGCGTCGCTGGGCGCCAGCGACGGCGTGGCACCGGACCGGGCGGCGGCGGCGATCCTGCGGCTGCTCGCGACCAGTTGAACGCTGGCGACTATCCCGATCGCATCGGCGACGCTATCGGGCCGGACATGACCGTGCCCGTTCCCGCCCCGCGCCCGATCGTGATCGCGATCGGAGACAATCCGACGCCGATCTGGGGGATGACCGTAGCGGAACGGCTGCGGCGGCTGGCAGCGGCGCGCAAATTGCCGCTGGCGGGCGATGCCGATGCGGCGGGGGCGCTGCTCGTCAATCTCGCGTTCGCGTTCGACCCTGCGTGGGTGCCGTACCTCGTCGCGCGACCGGGCACGGTAGTGACGCGGGGCGGCGTGCCCGTACTTGCGCACATCCTCGACGCCGCCGATCGCGCACGCGTCGCTGCGGCGATGGAGGCGAACGGGCCGCTGGAGCCGGGCACGCTGACGGTGATCCCGGCAGAGGCGGAGGACGGCATCTTCAACGAGGCGCTGCGAAAGCGGGAGCGTCCGTTTGCGGAGCGGCTGGAACCTGCCAGCGTGCCGGCGATCGAACGCGCCAGCTACACCGGCGCGTATAAGGGCGTCACCGATCTGCTGACCAAATATCTGTGGCCGGAATGGGCGTTGTGGATCACGCGGCTGTGCGCGCGGGCCGGCATCTCACCCAATCAGGTCACGGCGCTGGGTTCGGTGCTGTGCATCGTCGCGACCGTGGCGTTCTGGTACGGCTGGTTCTGGAGCGGGCTGGCGGTCGGGCTGCTGTTCATGGTCCTCGACACCGTCGACGGAAAGCTGGCGCGGTGCACGATCACCTCGTCCGCGCTCGGCAATGCCTGGGATCATGGCGTTGACCTGATCCACCCGCCGTTCTGGTGGTGGGCATGGGCGACGGGATGTGCCGCCTATGGCAGGCCGCTCGATCACGACATCTTCGTCGCAGTGATCGCCGCGATGCTGTTCGGCTATGTCGCGCAGCGCTTGATCGAGGGCGCTTTCATCGCGCGGTTCGCAATGCACATCCACGTGTGGGAGCGGTTCGACAGCCGGTTCCGCCTGATCACCGCGCGCCGCAACCCGAACATGGTGCTGCTGTTCGCCTTGCTGCTGGTCGGTCGCCCCGACTGGGGCATCGTCGCGGTGGCGATGTGGACGATGCTGTCGCTCCTCGTCCACCTGATTCGCCTGTTCCAGGCGATGGCCGTCGCCAGGCGGGGGCAGAGGATCGTCAGCTGGCTGGCATGAGTCCCGACGCCACGAAGACCGGCCTGTTCCAGGGCGGTCCGATGCGCGCCATCGCGCGGAACCTGGGCTGGATGCTCGCCAGCCGCGGCGTGCTCGCCGTACTGAGCCTCGTCTATCTCGCGATCGTCACGCGAACGCTGGGGGTCAACGGCTTCGGCCGGTTCGCGCTGATCACCGGTGCGTCACAGGCGCTCGCCACCGTGGTCGGGTTCCAGACGTGGCAGATCATCGTCCGCTACGGCACGCAGCATCTGGGCGCTGCCGATCGCGATCCCGGCCAGAAGGACAGCGATGCCTTGCGGCTGGCGCGGCTGTTCAAGGCGTGCGGATTGCTCGATCTGGCGAGCGCGGTGGTCGGCGTGATCCTGGCGGCGATCATCATCCGGACGTGGGGCGAGGCGCTGGGGGTCCGGCCCGTCCACGCGCGTGCGACCATGCTGTTCACCCTGGCACAACTGCTGTCGATCCGGTCGACTCCGCTGGGCATTCTGCGCCTGCGCGACCGGTTCTCGTTCGCGGCGGCGGCGGACAGCGTCACCCCGGTGATGCGGCTGGTGGGCGCGGTCGGGGCGGCGGTGTTCCTGCCCAGCGTCACCGGTTTCCTGATCGCCTGGGGCCTTGCCGAGGTGCTGACCGCCGCCGCATACTGGGCGGCGCTCGCCCGTACCGGTGACCTCAAGCTGCTGTTCGCCCGCGGCATCGGCGTGCGCGACGTGGTGGTCGATCATCCGGGTATCGTCCGCTTCTCGCTCGCCACCAACGCCAGCTCTTCGCTCGGTCTGTCGAGCAAGCAGATCCCGCTGCTGCTGGTCGGCGGCACCGTCGGCACCGCGTCGGCGGGCGCGTTCCGGCTGGCGCTGCAACTGGCGCAGGCGCTGACCAAGGTGTCGCAATTGCTGGCCCGCGCGGCCTTTCCGGAGATCGTTCGTGCCGTCGCCGCCGGCGGGCTGGCACGGGTGCGGCAGATGATCATGCGATCGTTCCTGATGGCTTCGGTCGTCGCGGCATTCGCCTTCCTGATCGTCGTGCTGTTCGGACATCCGGTGCTGACGTTGATGGGGGGCAAGGAATTCGGCCGCGCCTATCCGATCCTGTTGTGGCTGGCCGCCGCCGGATGCGTCGATCTGGTCACCGTCGGGTTCGAGCCCTTGCTGCTCGCCGCCAACCGGATCGGCGCGACGTTCATCGCCCGATTGGTCGGGATCGTCGTACTATTCGGCGTCAGCTTCTGGCTCAGCCCGTCGCTGGGCGTCATCGGCATCGGTGTCGCCGTGCTGGCCAACGCGTTGATCGTCGCGATCATGCTCGGGGTCGCCACGCGCGCATTGCTCACGCGGTCTGCCGGGGCCGCCTGAACTTGGGCGAAGCGCGCATTTCGGCGAAATCATACTAAAATGCGTCAATTTTCTTGCTGGGGCCGTAATCCTGCCCATATTCTCGCCTGTGACAGTTCGGTGAAGGACTTGTGACGGAGGGCGGTTGTGGCCACACGGATAGATGGGCGGCCCTCCGCCGGACAGACCCTGCTCGGTGCGGCGGGCGAAGTCCTGTTTCGCCAGACCGGCGCGCATGCTGACGGTCGCCTGCCGCGGGTCGCATTGCCGGCTGCGCTGGCGCCGGCATCGTCTCTGGTAGGCGTGATCGCCAACGCTCGCAGCCACCGCAATCAGAAGACCGGGGTGCGGCTGGATCACTGGCCGGACGTGCTCTACGCTGCGCCGGAGACGTTCGACGCGCTGGAGGACACGCTGCGCGATTATGCCGCGCGCCAGATCGGCCTGCTGGTCGTCAATGGCGGTGACGGAACGTTGCGCGACGTGATGACCGCGGCGGCACGGGTGTTCGACCGGTTGCCGCCGATGGCGATCATCCCGTCGGGCAAGACCAACGCGCTGGCACTCGACCTCGGCATTCCGGACGTGTGGACGGTACGCGATGCGATCGCCGCGGCACAGGCCGGGCGGTTCGTCCAGCGTTCCCCGGTCGAGGTGCTGCGCAACGGCAGCGACCTGCCCGATGCACGCGGATTCCTGCTGGGCATGGGCGGCTTCGTGCGTGCGACCGAACTGGCGCAGAGCACGCACCGTGCCGGCGCGTTCAACGGTATCGCGGTGGCGCTGTCGCTCGGCTGGAGCATCGCCCAGACGCTGTTCGGCGGCCCCGGCAACCCCTGGCGCCGGGGGACGACGATGCACATGCAGGTTGACGATCAGGCGCCGGCGACGCGCCGATTGTACCTGATGCTCGCATCGACGCTGGAGCGGATGCCGGTCGGACTGAAACCGTTCGGTCGCCAGCGCGCAGGCCTCAAGATGCTGACTGTCGAGGCCCCGCCGAAGCATCTGCTGCGCATGCTGAAGCCGATCCTGACCGGAACCGACGGCGGTGCAGCAACATCGGACGATTTCACTCGAAGCGATCCGGGTATCGTCCATGTCCGGTCGGACGAGGGGTTCATTCTCGACGGCGAACATTATGCCGGTGGCGATCTGACGATCCGGGCGGGAGAGCCAATTCGGTTCGCCGCCCCGTGAGTTCAGGTGTGGATCGGGCGGCGGGACACACCTTGTTGTCGTTCGTCGCAGATGAACTGGATGTCGCGGTCGCCCCGCTGGTTTCGGCTGCGGCGCGCGATCTGGTACGGCGACTCAATGGCGTGGCGGTGCTGTTCTACGGATCGGTACTGCGGACCGGCGATCTGGATGGTGTCCTCGATTTCTATGTCCTGACGCCGCCGCCGCGGGGCTTCGGCATGCGGGCCCTGGCGACGCGGGCGCTCTGGCCCGACGTCAGCTTCCACGAGCTTCCGGTCGGTGGTCGTATGATCCGGGCCAAGGTGGCGACGATGCCGCTCGATACATTCTGCCGCGCCGCCGGGGGGCGAACGATCGACACGACGGTCTGGACGCGGTTTGCGCAGCCGGCCGGGCTGGTGTGGAGCGCCGATCCGGTGACCGGTGCGCGGGTGGTTCGCGCGGTTGCGCATGCCGCGGCGACGGCGGCGCGTTTTGCCGCGGTGCTGGGTCCGCAAAGCGGCCGCCCCGGCGATTTCTGGACCGCGCTGTTCCGCCAGACCTATTCCGCCGAACTGCGCGTCGAGGCGCCGGGGCGAGAGCAGCAGATTCTCGCCTTCGATCCCGACCGGTTCGATACCCTGTTGCCGCTGGCGTGGCAGGGCGCAGGGATCGGGTACGAACGCCGCGGCGACGCCTATCGCCCGCTGGTGACCGAGCGGGACAGCCGCCAGACGCTTGCGGCCTGGTGGTTGCGCCAGCGGCTCGGCAAATGGCTCAACGTCGCACGGCTGATCAAGGCGGCCTTCACGTTCGATGGTGCCGCCCGTTACGGCCTGTGGAAGTTGCAGCGTCACACCGGCATCGACCTGCCGCTGACGCCGTGGCGCGAACGCCATCCGATTCTGGCGGCGCCGGGCGTGATGTGGCGGGTATGGCACGCGCGTCAGGCATGACCTTCAACGCACTGATACTGGCGGGATCGCGCGGCGGCGCGGATGCGGTCGCATCATATGCCGGAGTGGCGGACAAGGCCCTGATCGTGATCGAAGGCGAGACGATGCTGGCGCGGGTCGTCGCGGCGCTGCGGGCGGCGGGTGCCGACCGGATCGCCGTGTCGGCGAACGCTCCTGCGGTGCGTGCCGAGGCAATCCGGCTGGGTGCCGAACCGCTCGATGCCGCTGCCGGCCCCAGCACCAGCACTCGGTCGGGCTTGCGGACGCTGGGCGCGCCGCTGCTGGTCACCACGGCAGATCACGCGCTGTTGCGTGCCGCATGGGTGTGCGAGTTCCTGACCGATGCACCGCCCGACGCGGACGTCGCCGCGCTGCTGGCGCACCGCGATGTCGTCGAACGCGACGCGCCGCCGACCCGGCGTACCTATCTGCGCTTTGCCGACGGCGGCTGGTCGGGCTGCAACCTGTTCCTGTTGCGCACGCCGGCCGCCGACGCTGCGATTGGACTGTGGATGTCGGTCGAGGCGGACCGCAAGCGGCCGTGGCGGATCGTCCGGCGTCTGGGCGTGCGCACGCTGCTACGCTATCTGGGCGGCCGGCTGACGCTGAATGCCGCGTTGGCACAGCTTGGAGCGATCGCAGGCGTACGGGCGGCGGCCGTCGCGGCACGGCATGGGCTGGCTGCGGTCGATGTCGACAAGCCCGACGACCTCGACCTCGTCCGCAGGATCGTGGCGGAACCGCCGGGTCAGGCGTCCCAGTCGACCTGAGGCCAGCCACGCTGTGCGGTGACGCGTCTCAGCGGGGCATGCGGATTGACCACCACGGGCTCGTCCGACCAATCGAAGGTCGGCACGTCGGAGACATGGTCGGAATAGAAGCGGACGGTCGTGGTGGCGCGGTCCAGTCCCTGCGCCGCGAACCACGCCTCGATCATCGCCAGCTTGCCCTCGCCATAGCAATTGCCGCCCTCGATCCGTGGCAGCAGGTGCCCGCGCGCATCGACCGCGGTGCGCGTCGCGATCAGCGCATCGGCGCCGACATCGCGCGCGATCGCCTCGGCGTAGAAACCATAGGCCGCGGTGGCGATCACGATGCGATATCCCGCCGCGCGATCCGCCGCCATCTGTCGGCGGGCCGAGGCGCGAATCTGCGCCGGTCCGAATCGCGCCATCCAGCGCGCCGCGATCGCTGCCGCGCGATCCGGTGACAGCGTGCCGAGCGCGGCGCGGTGCATCACCTGCTTCAGCTGGTCGCGATGCAGCAGCCCGACCCCCCGCAATGCCGCCGCCGCCAGCACGGCGGGCAGCAACGCCAGCCGCCACGGCGCGTGGCGGACGACGGCGTGCAGCAGAAACGGGGTCCAGGTCGGCAACCGGGTGATCGTCCGGTCGAGATCGTAGATCGCCACCCGCATGAGGGCTGACGAGCGTGGCGGGGTGTCATCCATCAGAGCGTCGATGGCGTTCGAAGATGGCGCGGACGTGGCAGGGAGCGGACACTGGTCAGGCATCCACCGTGCGCGATTCGAAGCGGTTGCGGCGGACATCCGGCCACGCTAGGCGCGGCGTTCCATGCGGTCCTATCAGCCATCGTCGGACCGTCGCCGGGCAGTGTCGCTGGCGCTCACCGTCGCCGCGCATGTCCTGATCGCATGGCTGCTGTGGCAACTCGCGCCGGTGTTCGATCCCGACCGGGAGCCGGGTCGGTCGCTGACGGTCAACATGCTGCCCGTCGGCGACAACAATTCCACCGCGACCAGGAGCGCCAAGGCGCCCGCCCGCGCAGCACAGGCGAGCCGCCGCACCGCGCCGGATCCCCCCGCTGCACCGAAGCCGCCGGCGGAGGACAGGCCGGTGCCGCCACCGGTCGACACGCCGTTTCCCGGCTATCTTGTGCTCAGCAAGAACGATTTCGCCGCCTCCGACGTCGGCAAGATCCCGTCGCGCAAGTCGGGCGGCAGCGCGGGCAGGCAGATGGCGGCGGCGGCGGAGGGGCAGGGCGACGGCGACGACGGCGAAACCACGGCGGCGGCGGGTATCGGGCCAGGCGGGCAGCGCCTCTACGCCGCCGAATGGTACGTCCGGCCGGCGGCGTCCCAGCTCAATCCGTATATGCCGCGCAACATCGTGCCTGCGGGGTCATGGGCAGAGATCGCCTGTCGCACCGCGCCCAATTACCGGGTCGAGGATTGCGTTCAGATCGGCGATTCGCGTCCCGGGCTGGGGCTGGCTCGCGCGATCCGCGAGGCGGCGTGGCAGTTCAAGATCCGGCCGCCGCGCATCAACGGCAAGCCGCAGATCGGTGCCTGGGTGCGCATCCACTACGACATCGTCGAGGGGCGACTGACGCCCTGACTCGGCGGGGTCAGCCCCGTTCGCGCGCGCGGCGGTACGTGCCCAGTACGCGCACCCATTTCGAATGGAAGCCCAGCTCCTCCAGCGCGCGATCGACCGCGGCGTCGCCGGGCTTGCCCTCGATATCGGCGAAGAACTCCGTCGCGACGAACTGCCCGCCGCGCTGATAGCTTTCCAGCTTCGTCATGTTGACGCCGTTCGTCGCGAAGCCGCCCATCGCCTTGTAGAGCGCGGCGGGAATGTTCTTCACCTCGAAGATCAGCGTCGTCATCCATGGGCCCCCGTCTTGCCCGTCGGCGCCTACCGCCGGCTTGCCGCCGCGCGCCAGCACGACGAACCGCGTGGTGTTGTGATCGGCATCCGCGATGTCGACGCCAAGCAGGTTGAGGCCGTAGATCGTCGCCGCACCGGGCGGGGCGAGCGCCGCGACCGCCGGATCGCCGAGCTCCGCCACATAGGCTGCCGCGCCCGCCGTATCGGGATAGGACGCCTGCCGGATACCGTGCGCCTTCAGCCAATGGCGGCATTGGCCGATCGCCTGCGGGTGGCTCATCGCCTCGCGAACGTCGTCGCGCGTGCCGGTGCCCATCAGCGCGTGGCGAATCGACAGGAAATGTTCGCCGGTGATGACCAGCCCGGATTCCGGCAGCAGGAAATGGATGTCGGCGACGCGGCCGTGCAGTGAATTCTCGATCGGGATGACCGCACAATCCGCCCGGCCGTCGCGCACGGCGTCGATCGCATCCTCGAACGCGAAGCACGGCAGCGGCAGGCCGTCGGGAAAGGCCTCCAGTGCCGCGACATGGCTGTTGGCGCCCGGCGCGCCCTGAAAGGCGACGGCGCGACCTGGGTCGGCGGCGGCGGCGGCAGTCATCGCGGCGACGATCGGACGGGCGGGGGCGGCATAGGTTTCCATGGCGACCGCGGCGGTAGAGTGCCTGTGCGCCACCAGCAAGCGCGCGCTTGCGGATGTATCCGCCGTTTCCTATGGGTTCGCTGCGCAAGAAGAGAACAGGGGCAGCGTCAGGCAGATGGATAACCGCACCAACACGATCGCCGGGTGGACGCTGGCAGCCTGCGGGCTCGCGCTCGGTCTGTCGATCGTCGGCGGCATGGCCTTCCACAGCGAGCGGCCGGAAAAGATGGGCTATGCGATCGAGGGCGTCGAGGCCGAGGGCGGCGAAGGCGGCGCGGCCGAGGTGCCGATCGCCACGCTGCTGCCGGCCGCCGACCCCGGCAAGGGCGCCGAAGTGTTCAAGAAGTGCGCTGCCTGCCACACCGTGACGCAGGGTGGTGCGAACGGCATCGGCCCGAACCTGTACGCGACGATGGGCGAGGGCATCGGCCAGGGCAAGGGCGGCTTCGCCTTCTCCGACGCGCTGAAGGGCGTGGGCGGCAACTGGGACTTCGACAAGATGAACGCGTGGCTGACGAGCCCGCGCAAATTCGCACCCGGCACCAAGATGACCTTCGCCGGTCTCGGCAATGCGCAGGATCGTGCCAACGTCATCGTCTATCTGAACGCGCAGGGATCGAACCTGCCGCTGCCGGCCGCTCCTGCCGCGGGTGCCGCTGCTCCTGCCGATGCGAAGGCGCCGGAGGGCAAGGATTCGGTAACCAACACCGATGCGGCGAACAACCTCGGCAATACCGGCACGCCGGCGTCGGGCGCGCCATCTGTCGATCCGAACGCCGCGATCGAAGGGGCGAAGGCGGGCAAGTAACGCCCAGGGCTATCGATCGGGCGAGTGCCGGTCGATAGCCCTGAATCCGTCAATCACCCGGAACGTATCCCGGGGACGAGGGGCGGCGACGGCAAAGGTTCAGCCATCCTTCTTCGCCTGTTCATCGTAGAAGTTGCGCACCACGTCCCACGCCTCCTCGGCGCTTTCGACATAGGTGAAGATCCCCAGATCGCGCGCGCTCACCACGCCTTCGTCGACGAGGGCTTGGAAATTCACCACCTTTTCCCAGAATTCGCGTCCGAACAGCAGCACCGGGATCGGCTTGATCTTGCCGGTCTGGATCAGCGTCAGCAGCTCGAACAGCTCGTCGAACGTCCCGAACCCGCCGGGGAACGCCGCCAGCGCACGGGCGCGCAGCAGGAAGTGCATCTTGCGCAGCGCGAAATAGTGGAACTGGAAACTCAGCGACGGTGTCACATAGGGGTTGGGCGCCTGCTCATGCGGCAGCACGATGTTGAGGCCGATCGATTCCGCCCCCACGTCGGTCGCGCCGCGGTTGGCGGCTTCCATGATCGATGGGCCGCCGCCCGAACAGACGACGAACTGGCGCATCCCGGCCTGATCGCGCGGCACGCGGCTGGCGATCTGCGCCAGCTCGCGCGCGACATCGTAATAGCGGCTCTTGGCGACCAGTCGCTCGGCGATCGCGCGCGAGACGTCGTCGGTGGCGAGTTCGAGCATCGCCTGCGCCTTGGCAGGCTCGGGGATGCGCGCCGACCCGTACATGACGAAGGTGGAGGCGATCTGCGCCTCCTCGAGCAGCAGTTCGGGCTTCAGCAGTTCGAGCTGGAACCGGATCGGCCGCAGGTCTTCGCGCAGCAGGAAATCCATGTCCTGGAAGGCGAGCTTGTAGGCGGGATGCTCGGTCTGCGGCGTCGAGATCGCCTGTTCGGCGCTGGCGGCATCCTGTCGGGCGCGGGGAAAGACCCGCTCGGGTACGCGTGTATCAGTCATCCGAGGGGGTTAGAGCAAAGCGCGTACCCGCTCAACGGAGGAAATCTTCACCGGCAGAAGCGCGCGCCGTCATCTTCCAAATGCAGGTGGTTGCGGTGCGCGGCATTGTACGCCGGCGACAGGACGGTGCCGAAACGGCGGCAGGCCGAATCGTGGATCGTGGTGAGGAATCGCTGCACCTGCGGATCGGGCGAGGTCCAGTCGTTGAGCACCGTCAAGCGCCGCCCGTCCTTCAGCGTCACGCCGCCGATATCGATCGCATTGGCGATGGCATGGCCGGAGCGGCGATCGGTGCGCTTCGACCCGATGACGTTGCGGCAAGCGTAGCTGCCCATGCTCTGCACGCTGACGAGTTCGCTGCCGAGGATCTGGTATGCCGCCGGCGCGACCGCGTTGCGGATCCAGCCGGAAAACGCCCGCGCCTCGCCGCACCGCACCGCACCGAGGCCGGTGACAGGCACGCCGATCTCGACGAGCTGGACCGTGCCCGAGAGGCCGCAGCCATTGCCGTTGTCCGTCTCCGGCAGCACGCGGTAGGCGACGTTCATCGCGCGAAGGTCGGCGAGGCATTGCGCCGTCTCGCGCGCCGCCGGCTTGGCGATCGTGTCGCGCGGCGGCGCAGGGCGTTCGCGACTGCCGCAGGCGGCAAGGAAGGCCAGCGCCGACAGGACACACGGGAAGCGAAGATACCGATACACGCGGCGATCATGCGTCAGACGCGCGGGCACAAACAAGTCCGGGACGGACAAACCTGCCTTGCCAGCGGCACGAACCGCCTCTAGGGCCGTCGACGGGCCACGCCGCCCCAACGCGGCGCGTGCTCTCTGTGAGGAGAGATACTTTGACGGATACCGTTACCGCACCCGCGTTGGATGCGACCAAGCCTGCCATGACACCGGCACGGCCCTTCTTCAGCTCCGGCCCTTGCGCCAAGCCTCCGGGCTGGGATGCGTCGAAGCTCGCCACCCAATCGCTCGGTCGTTCGCACCGGTCCAAGATCGGCAAGACCCGCCTTGCCTATTGCATCGACCTGATGCGCGAGCTGCTGGGCCTGCCCGACACGCATCGTATCGGCATCGTTCCCGGCTCCGACACCGGCGCGTTCGAAATGGCGATGTGGACGATGCTCGGCGCGCGCCCCGTCACGACGCTGGCGTGGGAAAGCTTCGGCGAGGGCTGGGTGACCGATGCGGTCAAGCAACTCAAGATCGATCCCACCGTCATTCGCGCCGATTACGGGCAGCTCCCCGATCTGACGCAGATCGACTGGGCGACCGACGTGCTGTTCACCTGGAACGGCACCACAAGCGGCGTGCGTGTGCCGAATGCCGACTTCATCCCGGCGGACCGCGAGGGGCTGAGCTTCGCCGACGCGACGTCGGGCGTGTTCGCCTATGACATCGACTGGGCCAAGATCGATGTCGCGACGTTCAGCTGGCAGAAGGTGCTGGGCGGCGAGGGCGGTCACGGCGTCCTGATCCTCGGCCCGCGCGCGGTCGAGCGGCTGGAGAGCTATACGCCGGCATGGCCATTGCCCAAGGTGTTCCGCCTGGTGTCGAAGGGCAAGCTGACCGAGGGCGTGTTCAAGGGCGAGACGATCAACACGCCGTCGATGCTGGCGGTGGAGGATGCGATCGCGTCGCTGGAATGGGCGAAATCGCTCGGCGAGCGTGGTCTGATCGCGCGGTCGGATGCGAATGCGGCGGCGCTGGACCGGATCGTCGAGGAGCGGGACTGGCTCGGGCATCTTGCCGCCGATCCGGCATCGCGGTCGAAGACCAGCGTCTGCCTGACCGTCGAGGGCGCCGACGAGGCGTTCATCAAGACGATGGCCGGGCTGCTGGAGAAGGAAGGCGCGGCGTATGACGTTGCGGGCTATCGCGATGCGCCCGCCGGCCTGCGCATCTGGTGCGGTGCGACCGTCGATACCGCCGATATCGAGGCGCTCGGGCCGTGGCTCGACTGGGCTTATGCGACCGCGAAAGCGGCCTGATTTGCCGTGCTCCTGCGCACGCAGGAGCCCAGAGCCACATGCGACATCCCCTGTAATCCTGTTCTCCTGCGTTCGCAGGAGGACAGTCGTTCTTTAGGAAATCCCCATGCCAAAAGTCCTCATCAGCGACAAAATGGACCCCAAGGCCGCGCAGATCTTTCGCGAGCGCGGTGTCGAGGTCGACGAGATCACCGGCAAGACGCCGGAAGAGTTGATCGCGATCATCGGTGACTATGACGGCCTCGCGATCCGCAGCTCGACCAAGGTGACGAAGGCGATTCTCGAACACGCCACCAACCTCAAGGTCGTCGGTCGTGCCGGCATCGGCGTCGATAACGTCGATATCCCCGCCGCGTCGGCGAAGGGCGTCGTCGTCATGAACACGCCCTTCGGCAACAGCATCACGACCGCCGAGCACGCCATCGCCTTGATGTTCGCTCTCGCCCGGCAATTGCCCGAGGCAGACGCCTCGACGCAGGCCGGCAAGTGGGAGAAGAACCGCTTCATGGGCGTCGAGCTGACCGCCAAGACGCTCGGCCTGATCGGGGCCGGCAATATCGGCTCGATCGTCGCCGACCGTGCGCGCGGCCTGAAGATGAGGGTGGTGGCGTTCGATCCGTTCCTGACGCCCGAGCGCGCGGTGGAGATGGGCGTCGAGAAGGTGACGCTGGACGAATTGCTCGCCCGCGCCGACTTCATCACGCTGCACACGCCGCTGACCGACCAGACCCGCAACATCCTGTCGGCCGAAGCGCTGGCCAAGACCAGGAAGGGCGTGCGAATCATCAATTGCGCCCGCGGCGGCCTGATCGACGAGGCGGCGCTGAAGGCAGGGCTCGACAGCGGCCACATCGGCGGCGCGGCACTGGACGTGTTCGTCGAGGAGCCGGCCAAGGCATCGCCGCTGTTCGGCACGCCCAATTTCGTCAGCACGCCGCATCTGGGCGCATCGACGACCGAGGCGCAGGTCAACGTCGCGATCCAGGTCGCCGAGCAGATGGCCGATTTCCTCGTCTCGGGCGGCGTCACCAACGCGCTCAACATGCCGAGCCTGTCGGCGGAG
This sequence comes from Sphingomonas sp. Leaf37, assembly GCF_920939475.1. Taxonomy (NCBI): domain Bacteria; kingdom Pseudomonadati; phylum Pseudomonadota; class Alphaproteobacteria; order Sphingomonadales; family Sphingomonadaceae; genus Sphingomonas; species Sphingomonas sp. Leaf37. Next base: position 72,579 of record NZ_CAKLAX010000006.1, read on the forward strand.
GAAGCGCCGAAGCTGAAGCCGTATATGGCGCTGGCGGAGAAGCTCGGGTCGCTGGTGGGTCAGCTGACCACCGGCGCGATCACGCGGATTTCGGTTCATACCGAGGGCGCAGCGGCGGAGCTGAACGCCAAGCCGATCACCAGCGCCGTGCTGGCCGGCTTCCTCGGCACCCAGACCGCAACGGTCAACATGGTCAACGCGCCGCTGCTGGCGCGCGACCGCGGTGTCGAGGTGCGCGAGGTCCGCACCGAACGCGAGGGCGATTACCACACGCTGCTGCGCGTTTCGGTCAAGACCGCCGATGGTGAACGCTCGGTCGCGGGTACGCTGTTCGGCGATCAGGCGCCGCGCCTGGTCGAGCTGTTCGGCATCAAGGTGGAGGCCGATCTGGTCGGGCCGATGCTCTACGTCGTCAACGAGGACGCGCCGGGCTTCATCGGTCGCCTCGGAACGGCGCTGGGCGAGGCCGGGGTCAACATCGGCACCTTCCATCTCGGTCGCCGTCAGGCGGGCGGCGAGGCGGTGCTGTTGCTGTCGGTCGATGAGCCGGTCGACGTCGCGCTGCTGGCCAAGGTGAAGGCTCTCGGCGGCGTGAAGACCGCGATGGGTCTGACCTTCTGATCCGACCCGGAGGGTGCCACGGAACAAGCGATCGTTCCGTGGCACCCTCTCTGGTGCTTTGCCGCATAGATGGTATGCAGCACCCGCCGGTCGGTTCGCGCCGGTGTGGAGATCATCGTAAGTGGCGCTGTCGGTGATCGCGATCCTGCTGTCCCTGTCGGATCAGCCGGTTACGCCCGCGCCTTCTCTCGTCGCTCCGGTTGAGCAGACGGCGAGCACCGGATCGGGAGCGATCGCGGATCGTGCGTCGGGTACGGTCCCGCAGATGGCGGATGCCACACCGGTCGTGTCCGTCCTGCCGCTCGTATCGGTCCCTTTCGACACGTTTCCGGTCTTCGTGGCGGCGGACGGCACATCGGCACCCAGCGATATTATCGTCACCGCACGCGCCGAATGGGAGGCCCCCGATCCGCTCGCCGGGATCAATGCGACCGCGTTTGAGGCGACGCAGACGGTGGATCGTGCGCTGATCGGCCCCCTGTCGATGGCGTATAAAAAGAAGGTGCCTGGGCCGATCCGCGACGGCATCCACAACTTCCTCTACAATCTGCGCGAACCCGTCGTCTTCGTGAACTACGTGCTCCAGCACAAGATCGGCAAGGCGGTGGAGACGGTCGGGCGATTCGTGGTCAACACGACGATCGGCGCGATCGGCCTGTTCGACATCGCCAGGCGCAAACCGTTCAGGCTGCCGCGCCGGAGCAACGGGTTCGCCAATACACTGGGGTTCTACGGCGTGCCCAACGGCGCGTTCCTGTACCTGCCGCTGGTCGGGCCGACGACGGTACGCGACCTGTTCGGCGGCGCGGTCGATCGCCTGATCCTGCCGATCACGCTGGGGCAGGGGGTGACCGATCCCAAATTCGCGATTCCCGCCGGCGTGCTCGGCGCGCTCGATCACCGGGCCGAATTCGACGAGACCTACAAAGCGATCGATACCGCGCCCGGGGACCGTTACGGCAATGCCCGCGACTTCTACCTGCAGCGGCGGCAGGCGGAGATCGACCGTCTTCATGGTCGCGGCAAGGCCGGAGCGGGTGGCATGACCGAGGCGCCGAGCGGGACGATCCGGCTGCGCGGGCGGGGATCGGACCCGACCGTCGAGCTTCCCGTCACCCCGTCCGCGATCCCTGCGGCTACGCCGTCCGCAACGACGACAACGCCGCCCGCCAGATAGGGCTGCTGCATCGCAGCTATGGCGCTCCCCCGCCGCTGTCGCTATCCGCGCGGACATGACCAAATTCGGCCTGCTGCCTGAGGGCTTCCACGATCGCCTGCCCCCCTTCGCCGACGCCATCGTGGCGGTGGAGGCGCGCGTGCTGGAGGCGGCGCGGGGTCATGGTTACGAACGCGTCGATCCACCGCTCGCCGAATTCGCCGAAGGGCTGGGTGCGCGACTGAAGGCCGGCGGCCTGCGCAACGCGGTGCGCTTTGTCGATCCGGTCAGCCAGACGACGATGGCGATCCGGCCGGATCTGACCGCGCAGGTTGCGCGGATCGCGGCGACGCGCATGGGCCACCATCCGCGTCCGGTCCGCCTGTCCTACGCCGGTTCGGTACTGGCGCTGAGAGCATCCGCGCTGGCACCGGAGCGGGAGCGGCGACAGGTCGGTGCGGAGCTGATCGGCCTCGATTCGATTCCAGCCGCGCGTGAGGTCGTCGGTGTGGCGGTCGAGGGGCTGATCGCGGCCGGTGTCGCCGGCGTGTCTATCGACTTCACGCTGCCCGATCTGGTCGACACGCTCGCCGCTGGACCGCTGCCGGTCGCCGCCGACCGGATCGGGCGATTGCGCGAGCGGCTGGACGCCAAGGATGCCGGCGGCGTCGCCGGGATCGCGCCCGCCTATCTGCCGCTGATCGCCGCGGCGGGACCGTTCGACAGTGCGATGGCGCAGTTGCGCGCGTTCGATAACCAAGGCGTGCTCGCATCGCGACTCGACGGCCTCGCCGACATCGCAGCGGCGATTCCCGCCGGTATCACGCTGACGCTGGATCCCACCGAACGCCATGGTTTCGAATATCAGACCTGGCTCGGCTTCTCGTTGTTCGCTGCCGGCGTCGCGCGCGAGGTCGGGCGTGGCGGGACCTATCTGATCGTCCACGGCGATGGCGCCGAAGAGGTCGCGACGGGTTTCTCGCTCTACGCCGACGCGATCGTCGCAACGACGGGACCGGTCGATCGCCGCCGCCTGTTCCTGCCGCTCGGTACCCCCGCCGACGCGGGTGCGGCGATGCGCGCGGCAGGCTGGGTCACTGTCGCGGCGCTTGAACCCGGCGATACGCCGGAGGCGCAACTGGCGACGCATCTGTTCGTCGATGGCCGAGCCAGTCCGCTGGACGGTTGACCCGCCGGGCGGAGACCGGTAGGCGCGCCCTCGCAATCAGGACCTGTTCGTGCGCCGAGTCCTGTCGAAGGGCGCACGGATCAACGCCGGCAGGCGGAGACCTGTATCCATGGCCAACGTAGCAGTCATCGGCGCGCAATGGGGCGACGAAGGCAAGGGCAAGATCGTCGACTGGCTCGCCGAGCGGGCCGACATGGTCGTGCGCTTTCAGGGCGGACATAACGCCGGCCATACGCTCGTCGTCGGCGAGAACGTCTACAAGTTATCGCTGCTGCCGTCGGGCATCGTCCGCGGCACGCCCAGCGTCATCGGCAACGGTGTCGTGCTCGATCCGTGGGCGCTAAAGGCCGAAATCGAGCGGCTGGCGGCGCAGGGTGTCATCGCGACGCCGGATACGCTGCGCATCGCCGACAATTGCGCGCTGATCCTGCCGCTCCACCGCGACCTCGATGCGCTGCGCGAGGATGCGAGCGGCGCGGGCAAGATCGGCACCACCCGACGCGGCATCGGCCCGGCATATGAGGACAAGGTCGGCCGGCGCGCGATTCGCGTGTGCGATCTCGCGCACCTCGACGACCTCGGTCCGCAGCTCGATCGCCTGCTGGCGCATCACGACGCGCTGCGTGCCGGCTTCGGCTCGCCAGCGATCGATCGTGAGGGACTGATCGCCGAACTGCGCGAGATCGCGGGTTATGTGCTGGCATTTGCCAAGCCGGTGTGGCGCGACCTCAACGGGGCGCGCGCGGCGGGCAAGCGCATCCTGTTCGAGGGCGCGCAGGGCGTGTTGCTCGACGTCGATCACGGCACCTATCCGTTCGTCACCTCGTCCAACACGATCGCGGGTACGGCGGCCGGCGGGTCCGGCCTTGGGCCGGCGGCGGTCGGCTTCGTTCTGGGCATCGCCAAGGCCTATACGACACGCGTCGGCTCGGGACCGTTCCCCACCGAGCTTGAGGACGAGACCGGCGAGCGGCTGGGCGTGCGCGGTCACGAATTCGGCACGGTCACCGGGCGCAAGCGCCGCTGCGGCTGGATCGACACGGTGCTGCTGCGCCAGTCGGCGGCGGTCGGCGGCATCACCGGCATCGCGCTGACCAAGATCGACGTGCTCGACGGGTTCGAGACGGTGAAGATCTGCACCGGCTATCGCCTGGATGGGCAGGAGCTGGATTATTTCCCCTCACACGCCGCCGATCAGGCTGCGGTCGAGCCGATCTACGAAGAAATGGAGGGGTGGCAGGAATCGACGGCCGGTGCCCGCAGCTGGGCCGCCCTGCCGGCACAGGCGATCAAGTATATCCGCCGCGTCGAGGAACTGATCCGCTGCCCGGTCGCGCTGGTATCGACCAGTCCGGAGCGTGAGGACACGATCCTGGTCCGCGATCCCTTCGCGGACTGATCCGGACGCGAAAAAGCCGGGCGGCTGACGCCACCCGGCTTTTCGTCCATCGGAATGGATGCTTATTGCGGCGGCGTGGTCGTACCGGTGCCGCCGGTCGTTCCACCCATGGTGCCGGTGGTCGTCGATCCGCCCATCGTGCCCGTCGTGGTCGAACCGCCCATTGTACCGGTCGTCGTGCCGGTTCCGGTGCCGGTGGTGCCGCCCATCGGATCGGCTGTGCCGGACGTGCTGGTGCCCGTCGTGCCACTCATCGGATCTGCGGTCGTCGACCCGGGCGTGGTCGTCGTCGATGATCCGGTGCCGGTCGTGGTGCTGCCGCGGCGGCCGCTACGACGCGACGAACGATCCTGGGTCGTCGTGGTACCGGTGCTGGTCGTGGGATCGGTCGGCGTGGTCGTCTGGCCACCCATGTTGCCCGAGGTCGCACCATTTGCGGTGCCGGACATCGTGCCAGGGGCGGAGCCGCCATTGCTGGTCTGGGCATACGCTGCGGCTGGGATCAGCATGGCAGCGGCCATGAACGGAATGATCTTACGCATTGTTCTCTCCTGCAAAACTTGCCCGCACCCAACGGGTTAGGCAGAAGAGTGTTCCACTCGTCAGGTGTTTAACGGCCCGTCTGGCCCCGATGCAGCAACGCCTGGTCGGCTAATACCAGTACCATCATCGCTTCCACTACGGGCACACCGCGGATGCCCACACAGGGGTCGTGACGACCTTTGGTGGCAATGTCGGCAGCATTGCCGGAACGGTCGATCGTCTCCACCGGGGTCAGGATCGAGCTGGTCGGCTTGAACGCCACGCGCACGCGGATCGGCTGTCCGGTGGCGATGCCGCCGGTGATGCCGCCGGCATGGTTGGCAAGGAATTCAGGCCCCCCGTCAGCGCCATGTACACCCGGGCGCATCGCATCGGCATTGCTTTCACCGGTCAACGCCGCCGCCGCGAAGCCGTCGCCGATCTCGACCCCCTTCACCGCGTTGATCCCCATGCAGGCATGCGCCAGTTCGGCGTCGAGCTTGGCATAAAGCGGCGCGCCCCAGCCGGCAGGCACGCCCGTCGCCTCGCAGGCGACCACCGCGCCGAGCGACGATCCCGCCTTGCGTGCGCCATCGATCAGCGCCTCCCAACGTGCCGCTGCCGCACGATCGGGGCAAAAGAATGGATTCTCGTCGATCGCCGCGTCGTCGAAGGCGGCATAGTCGATCCCGTCGCCGCCGATCGCCTCTACCCAGCCGCGAATACGTACCTGCGGGATCACCAGTCGTGCGACGGCGCCGGCGGCCACCCGCGATGCCGTCTCGCGGGCGGACGATCGTCCGCCGCCGCGATAATCGCGAAAGCCGTATTTGGCGTCATAGGCGTAATCGGCATGACCGGGACGGTACGCCAGCGCGACCTCTGAATAATCCTTCGACCGCTGGTCGACATTCTCGATCATCAGGCTGATCGACGTTCCGGTCGTCCGCCCCTCGAACGTGCCCGACAGGATGCGCACCTGATCCGGCTCGCGCCGCTGCGTGGTGAAGCGCGAGGTGCCGGGCCGCCGCTTGTCGAGCCACGGCTGGATGTCGGTTTCGCTCAGCGTCAGACCGGGGGGGCAGCCATCGACGACGGCGCCGATCGCCGGGCCGTGGCTTTCACCCCAGGTGGTGAAACGAAACAGGTGACCGAAGGAATTGACGCTCATGCTCTGCTCTCCGCATGGGGGAGAGTAAGGGCCCCGCCCGGCATCGCCGGGTAAAAAGGTGATGGCGGAAGCGCGGCAAGGATCGTAGCGGCGACGCCGTCAAGATTGCCCATCACGTCCGCATTGCCGAAACGCACGGTTCGATATCCTTCCTGTGCCAGAAACGCCGTCCTTTGTGCATCGACCGCCACCGCGGCAGCGACGCCATGCGTATCGCCATCGACCTCTACGACAAGCTTTGCGCTCTGGCAGGCAAAATCCGCAATGTACGGACCAAGACGCTGTTGTCGGCGAAACTAGAGGCCGGCGGGGCGCTGCCGTGCAGAGCAGACCAAAAGAAAGTTCGGCAGGGGTGGCATCACGGCGCAGGCTTCGCGCGCGCTCGATCGTGCCGTCAGCTGGTGGATAGCGTGGTGGCACTGACCCTCACCCTCCCACTGCCTGCGGCAGCGGGCCCCTCCCTTTCCCCCGCGGGGAGAGGGGTCGAGCGGCATTCCTAGGCCAGCGCGATGTCCGGCGCGTCCTCTGCCTTCATGCCGATGACGTTGTAACCGGCATCGACGTGGTGGATCTCGCCCGTCACGCCGCTCGCCAGATCACTGAGCATGTACAGGCCCGCGCCGCCGACATCCTCGATCGTCACCGTGCGCCGCAACGGCGCGTTCAGCTCGTTCCACTTCAGGATATAGTTGAAGTCGCCGATGCCGCGCGCCGCCAGCGTCTGGATCGGGCCTGCCGAGATCGCGTTGATGCGGATATTGTCGGGGCCGAGATCGACCGCGAGATATTTGACGCTCGTCTCCAGCGCCGCCTTGGCGACGCCCATGACGTTGTAGTGCGGAATGACCTTTTCAGCGCCGTAATAGGTCAGCGTCAGGATCGATCCGCCTTCCGGCATCATCCGACGTGCGCGCTGCGCCACCGCTACCAGACTGTAGGCCGAGATGTTCATCGTCATCAGAAAATTGTCGAGCGTGGTGTCGTAATACCGTCCGCGCAACTGCGACTTGTCGGAAAAGCCGATCGCATGGACGACGAAATCGATCGTCGGCCATTCCGCCGCCAGTGCCTCGAACGTCGTATCCAGCGCCGCCATGTCCGACACGTCGCAATCGAACAGACGCGCCACGCCGAGCTGCTCGGCAAGTGGACGCACCCGCTTTTCCATCGCCGCGCCCTGATAGGAAAACGCCAGCTCCGCGCCATGTTCGGACAATTGCTTGGCGATGCCCCAGGCCAGCGACTTGTCGTTCGCCAGACCCATGATCAGCCCACGCTTGCCCGCCATCAAACCCGTCACGCCGTCTTCGCCTCCATCTTGGTCGCGCTCCCCTGTAGCGCCGGTTCCGGCGGTTCCGCCAGTGCCGCATTGAGATGGGCGCCGAACACCAGACCCAATCCGATTAGATAGAAGAACAACAGCATCACGACTACACCGGCGAGACTACCATAGGTTAGGTCGTAGCCGCCGAGCTGCGCGAGCACCTTGGGCAACAACGCGGTCATGCTGATCCACCATCCGGCCGTGAACAGCGCACCCGGCCATTTCGCACAGTCGGTGTAACGATATTTGGACGGCGTCACCGAATAGAATAGCAGATACAACGCGCCATACATCACCAGTCCCGGAATGATCCGCGACAGCCCGACCCAGCCCGCGACGCCTTCCGCAAACGGCAACAGGCGATAGATGAACTGTTCCGTGGCGGTCAGGATACCCTGGATCAGAAAGCTCATCAGCGCGATGATCACCGACAGGATGATGACGCCGGATGATGACAGACGCGATCGCCAGAACGGTGCGGTCGCCTTCACGCCATAAGCACGGTGGAAGATATCGCGGATCGTCTCGACGAAACTGCCGACCGTCCATAGTCCCACCAGACCGCCCAGCCACAGCAACGATCCCGTTCGCGCGACCAGCACATCGGCGATCGGCTTGCGCAGGATGTCCGCGACATTGGGCGGCAACACGTGGAGGAACGAGGCGACGGCACGCTGCGTCTCCTCGCTCTGGCCGAGCAGCGACAGCACCGCTGCCGCGGTGATGAAGAACGGGAACACCGTCATCAACGCCAGATAGGCGAGGTTTCCGGCGTGGATGAAACCATCGTTGAACACGCCGAGCGCGGAACGCTTGGTCACCTCCCACGCTGCGGGGCCGGGCTTCAGCTTGGCGAGTTGATGGCGGGCACCATGGCGCTGATGCGCACGGTCTTCGGGGGTCAGGGCAGCGGTATCGGTCACGTGGACGTTCAGACGCCCATCGCCGCCCGAGGGTTCCGTGGGTCGGTCCAGCCCGCTACGAACTGTTGCAGCGCCGCATCGTCTGCAGGCACGTCGATCACCAGCGTCACCAGCTGGTCGCCGCGACTGCCATCCTTCTTGTGGAACCCCTTGCCCTTCAGGCGCAGGGTCTTGCCCGACGTCGTTCCTTTGGGGATGGTGAGCATCACCGCCTTGTCGACCGTCGGCACGCGCACTGCGCCGCCGGCCACCGCTTCGCCGAGCGTGATCGGCAGGTCGAGCCGCACGTCGTCGCCTTCGCGGGTGAAGAAGCGGTGGCCCTGCACCTCGATCGACACGATCGCATCGCCGGCCCCGCCCGGACCCTGTTCGCCCTTGCCGCCCAGCTTCATCTGGGTGCCGGTCTCGACCCCCGCGGGCAGCTTCAGATCGATCGTCTTGCCGTCACCCAGCGTGACGCGCTGTGGGCTGAGCATAGCCGCGTCGACGAAGGGCACCTGCAGGCGATAGGTGACGTTGGCGCCCTTTGGCTGCGGCTGCCGGCCAAAACCGCTGGAAAATCCGCCGCCGCGCGATCGGCCGCCGCCGAACAGGCCTTCGAAGATGTCGCTCATGTCGGGATCGCCGGCACTGCCGCCGCCGCCGAATTCGAATCCTGCACTGCTGAACCCGCCGCCGGGGCCACCGGCGCGACCACCACCTCCCGGCCGCGCGCCGCCGCCATAGCCGAACGGCGAGGCGGGGTTGCCGTCGCCGTCGATCTCGCCGCGGTCGAAGCGGGCGCGCTTGTCCTTGTCGTTCAGCAGGTCATAGGCGTTGGTGACCTGGCTGAATTTCTCCGACGCCTTCGGATTGTCCTTGTTGCGATCGGGGTGCAGCTCTTTGGCGAGCTTGCGATACGCTTTCTTGATGTCCGCCTCGGACGCGCCGCGGGCGACGCCCAAGGTCTGATATGGATCGGCCATTGGTTCCCCGTTGGTGTATTACGCGCCTATGTGGGGGAGGGCGTCGCGCAACGCAATCTCGGGTTGGGTCGTTTGGGTCGCACAAGGAGATGCGATCATGACCGACAAGCAACCGATGCAGGCGATGCCCGGGGACGATGCGAAGCAGGGCGCGGACGATGGCGTGACCAACCCTTCTGGCAAGAGCGACAGCGAGAGCAACGGCGGGGCTTATCCCAATCCACATACGGGGAAGGGCAAGCAGGACGACGTCGGCGGCGGCTTCATGGGCCACGGCGGACAAAGCCATGTCGAATATTCCGGCACCGGGGATGCGGATACGGACGGCGATGTCGGAAACGACAACGCTGTGACGAAATAGGGTTGCCTACACCCCGTCATCCCGGCGAACGCCGGGTCCCATGGATGCGCGCGGCTAGCGTGGCACACATCACTAACCGTTTCCTTCCATGGGTCCCGGCGTCGCCGGGATGACGAACAATAGAGCGGATGGTCTGGCCCTTGAGGTTTAGGCCACCACCCCCACCAAAGGCGCGACATCGACACTGACGTCCATGTTCTGTGCCTGCGATCCCAGCACCACGCCATCCACCGGCGCGATCTCGGCATAGTCGCGACCGACAGCCATGACGATATGATCGCCCGCCATCCAGATGCCGTTGGTGGGGTCGAGCCCGACCCAGCCCTTCACCGGCCCGCACCACAGCAGCACCCACGCATGCGTCGCATCCGCGCCGACCAGCCGCGGCTGCCCCTCCGGCGGGATCGTGCGGATGTAGCCACTCGCATACGCCGCCGGCAGCCCTGCCGCACGCAGGCCGGTAATCATGATCTGCGCGAAATCCTGGCACACGCCCTTGCGCTTCAGGAATGCCTCGTGCGGCGGCGTGTCGACCAGGGTCGCGGTCGCGTCGAAGGTGAAATCGTCCTGTATACGGCGCGCGAGCGCAATGCCCGCCTCCAGACTGCCACGGTCCGGGTCGAGATCGGCCGCGCAATAATCGGCGATGGCATGGTCGAGCGGGATCCGAGGTGACGGAAACAGGTAATTGGCCGGGCTCGCCGCCGACAGGTCGCGGCTCGTCCGCGCCAGCGCCGCCACGTCGCGCAGGCTGAAATCGCTCGCGTCCGGCACCGGCACCAGCCGGTCGACCCGCATCCGCGATCGGCTTTCGATCGTCAGGCTGCGCACCGGCGTATCGATTACCAGCCGGGTGACGTTGGCGAGCCCCGCCTCCGCCCGCGCCGGGCTGACGCGCCCGACCGGTTCCACGGTCAGCGCATAATCCTCCAGCGTCTGCCCCGGCCAGTCGATCGGCTTCAGGCGCAGGTTGCAGCGGGCGAACTTGACGTTGCCGCCATAGTCGAACCGGGTGATGTGCCGGATATCGTAGAGCATGTCGCCGGTCACGCTAACGTCAGCCCCCCGGCCCGGAGCGGTTCCGCGCCTTGCAGGAAATAGCGGCGTGCCACGCTTTCCGACAGCTGCGCCAGCCGCCGCTCCAGATCGCCGAGCGCATCCGGCTCCAGCGCCGCTGCCGTCGTCATCGACAGCGCAGCCGCCAGTGCGCGGCCATGCGCCTGCTGTGGTTCGGGCATACCGTCGTCGCTCAACACGGGCAGGTCACGCAGCCGTTCGCCGATCCGCTCCGCCTGATAGGCGAGCGAGCGTGGATTGCCCGGATCGAGCGCGACCAGATCGACCACCGGTATGCGCGCAAGCCCCGTCATATAACGCTGGCGATAGCTGATCTGGCTGTCGGCGAGGTCGAGCAGGGTGGACAGGTCGTCCAGCGTCGCCCCCGGCATCCCGAACAACCGCAACGCCCGCGTCATCGCCATCGCGCGCTCGATCCGCCGGCCGAGATCGTGGAACCGCCACGCCGCGGTGCGCCCCATATGCTCCGCCGACAGGCCGGCGATCGCGACATAGCGGCGTTGCAGCGACCCGGCGCGGTCGAGCATGCCGCGATGGGTAGGGAAGGGCGCCTCGAGCAGCCGCACCATGTCCGCCGACAGCCGGTCGCGCGACCCCTCACCGATCCCCCGCGCGAGGCGGTTGATCGTGGCGACCGAATGCCAGCCTTCGTCCTCCATTGCCTGACGCGCGAATGCGGTCAGATCGCCGCGCTTGAGCGACGGCGGGTGCGCCGCCGCCCCGCCGCCGGCGATCAGCCCGACGAGCTTGCCGACCGTTGCCGACGACAGCGCCGCACCGCCGTCCGCATCGATCGAATTGCCGAGCATGACACGGATCGCAGCGAGCAACGCCTCGCCCCGTTCCAGATAACGACCGAGCCAGTAGAAATTGTCGGCCACGCGGCTCGGCAGCGTTCCCGGATTGCGACGGACGTGGTGCGAATCGGGCGCCGGTAGCAGCGACACCGGTTCGACCGTATCGGCACCGTGGATGCAGACGTCCGCCGACCATGTCCCCTCGCCGAGCACGCTGGCGCGGGGGTCGGTCGCCTCGCCAATCCGCGCAAAGCCGCCAGGCATCACCGTCCAGCCGCCGCTCGCATCGCGCGCCGCGAACACACGCAGCGTGAACGGCCGTGGCACCAGCGCGTCGTCGATGACGACCGGCATCGTCGAAAGGCGCACGATCTCCTGCCCGACGTAATCCTGCGGCCGGCGGGTCATGTCGGCGAGCAGCTGCGCCCGCTGACCCGCATCGAGTTCGCCGCCGTGCACCGTGCGCCCGCCCGGCAGGCCGAGCGGCACCGGCCCGAACGCCGATCCGATCAGCATCCGGTCGAGATCCTCCTCGACGCGCGCCAGCTCCGACGACTGGCCGCACCACCACGTCGCGATATTGGGCAGGTGCAGGCTTTCGCCCATCAGCCGGGTCGCGAGTTGCGGCAGGAACGCGCCGAACGCCGGCGCCTCCAGCACGCCCGCACCGGGCGCGTTCGACAGCACCACGTTGCCCGCGGCATAGGCGTCGATCAGCCCCGGCACACCGATCTGCGAATGCGAATCGAACGCCAGTGGATCGAGCATGCGTGGATCGACCCGCCGCCACAGTGCATCGATGCGCTTCAGCCCGCCGATGGTGCGGACGTAGACCTGGTTCTCCAGCGCGGCCAAGTCCGCGCCTTCGACCAGCAGCAAACCGAGATAGCGCGCCAGATGCGCCTGCTCGGGATAGCTCGGGTTGAATCGCCCCGGTGTCAGCAGTCCGATGCGCGGATCGGTACGCCGGCACATTGCCGCGATCCCCGCGCGAAAGGCGGCGAAGAACGGTGCATGTCGCTGCACGTTGATCCGCCCCTGAAGGCCGCCCAGCGTGCGGCTGACCGCCAGCCGGTTCTCCAGCGCATAGCCTGCACCGGCGGGGGCGCGCAGATGGTCGGCAAGCACGCGCCATTCGCCGGTTGGGCCGCGACCCAGGTCGATCGCGATGAAATGCAGGTGTTTGCCGCCCGGCGGCTCCAGCCCGACCATCGGCCGCAGGAAATAGGGGCTGCCGGTCACCAGTGCGGCAGGGATCAGCCCCCGTTCGACGAGGCGACCGGGGCCATAGAGATCGGCGATCACCGTCTCCATCAATTCGGCACGCTGGACGACGCCGCGGCTGATCTGCGCCCATTCCTCCGCATCGATCAGCAGCGGCACGGGGGAGACGGGCCATGGCCGCTCGTCCGCCTCGCCGATCATCCGGAACCCCATGCCGATGTCGGCGGCATGCCGGCGCACCCGCTCGCGGACATGGTCGAGATCGTCGGAAGCGACGGTCGCCAGTTCTTCGAACATCGCGGTCCAGGCGGGATCGTCGCTGCCGCACAACACATCGCCCGCGGTGGATCGCGCGCAATAATCGGCGATCCACCGCCGTGCATGCGTCGCCGCATCGAATAAGGGCGCAGCCTGCGTCGCCATCGCTCTAGCGTGTCACCCCATGAAGCCCGCGCTCACCGTGTTCGCTTGCGTGCTGCGAAGCAACACAAAACGGGGAAGCGGTTGGATGGCTGCGCTTTCCATTCCTCCCTCGCGGGGGAGGAACTTGCACCAGCGAACCTTCTTTAATTCCTCCCTCGCGAAGCGGGGGAGGGGGACCGCCGCGTAGCGGTGGTGGAGGGGGCGCTTCCGCAAGCGACCACGCTCGCAGCCTGCCGCCCCCTCCGTCACGCTCTTGCGAGCGCACCACCGCCCCCTCGCCGGGGAGGAACTTGCGCCAGCCAACCGTCTTTAATTCCTCCCTCGCGAAGCGGGGGAGGGGGACCGCCGCGTAGCGGTGGTGGAGGGGGCGCTTCCGCAAGCAACCGGGCTCGCAGCCTGCCACCCCCTCCGTCACAGTCCTGTGAACGCGCCACCTCCCCCTCGCCGGAGAGGAATGAACATCACAAATCCGGCAGCACCTGATCCGCCACGCCCCATCCCGCCAGCGCCCGCGACGTGGCGCGATCCAGCAGCTCCGGGGCATCCCGCACGCCCCAGCGCGCCGCGGTGTCGATGTCGCGCAACTCGGTCCACGACACCGGCGCCGCGACCGGAGCGCCGGCCCGCGCGCGCGCCGAATAGGGCATGATCGCGGTGCTGCCGCGCTGGTTGCGCAGGTAGTCGATGAAGATCTTGCCCTTGCGCTTGGCCTTGGTCATCACCGCGACGAACCGGTCCGGCTCCGCCGCCGCCAACGCCCGTGCGAAGCGATCGGCGAAGTCCTTCACCGCCGGCCATTCCGCCTGCGGGGTCAGCGGCACCACGACATGCACGCCCTTGCCGCCCGACAGCAGGGGAAAGCTTACCAGACCCAGCTCGGCCAGTTGCGCCGACACATGCTCCGCCGCGCGCCTGGTGTCGGCGAAGTCGAGTCCCTCATCGGGATCCAGGTCGATCACCAGCCGGTCGGGCTGTTCCAGCGCGTCGATCCGCGATCCCCAGCCGTGGAATTCGATCGTCCCCATCTGGACGCAGGCGACCAGGCCATCGGCATCGTCGACGTACAGATAGGGCTGGGTCGACCCGTCCTTCTCCCGCACGTCGATGTGGTGGACGGTGTCGCCGAAGCTGCCGGCGTCGTGCTTCTGGAAGAAGCATGCCTTGCCACGGCCCTGTGGACAGCGGACCAGACTGATCGGCCGCCGCCCCGCCCACGGCAGCATGATCGGCGACAGCTGCGCGTAATAGTCCGCCAGTTCACCCTTGGTGACCTTGCTCTCCGGAAAGATCACCCGGTCTCGGCTGCTCACCTTGATAAGCACCTGCGGCGCGGCGGCGGGGGCGGGTTCGGGCACCTCGGCGACCACCTGATCCGCCGTCTTGTCGCCGCGCAGGCCGACGAAGCTCGAATGGCGTAGCACCTTGTCGGGCGTCACCTCGGCAAAGGCGATTTCGGCGACGAGTTCCGGCCTGATCCACTTCGCCCCGCGCAGGGCGGCCTTGTGCGTCTTCAGGCTGGCCGCATCGACCGACGGCTTCGCGACCGACAGCGTCGTCATCCTGTCCGTCAGGTCGTTCATCAGATCCTGGTCGAACCCCGTGCCGACCTTGCCGGCATAGCGAAACCCGTCCGCTTCGCGCAGCCCGAGCAGCAGCGACCTGAACCCGCGGTTCTTGTCCGACGGCGTCCAGCCGACGATGACGAATTCCTGCCGCTGGATGCACTTGGCCTTCAGCCACGTCCTGTTGCGTGCACCGGCATACGGCGCGTCGGCGCGTTTCGACACGACGCCTTCCAGCCCCTCGCGGCACATCGTCTCGAACAATTCCTCGCCCGAACCAAGCACGTGTTCGGCGAACTGGATGCGTTCGCCATTCTCCACGATTCCACGCAGTCGATCCTTGCGCTCGACGGTGGTGAGGGGGGTCAAATCCTCGCCGTTCAGCTCCAGCAGGTCGAACGCGAACAGGGTCATGTCGCCGGCGTTGGCGATCGCATCCTTCAGCGTCGAAAAATCCGGGTGGCCGTCCTTGTACGCGACGATTTCGCCATCGATCAGCGCGGACTGCACCGGCAGGGCGGCGGCGGCATCGGCGATCGCGGCGAACTTGTCCGTCCAGTCGAGGCCGCTGCGGGTATGGACCTTGGCCTTGCCATCGCCGATCGCGACCAGGGCGCGATAGCCATCGTATTTCACCTCGTGCAGCCATCCGGTGCCGGCAGGGACGCTGTCGACGAGGGTGCAGAGCTGCGGTTCGCGAAACGTGGGCAATGGCGTGTTGGCGCCGGACCTGCCCTTCCGCGGCTTCGCCGCAGGTGCCGGCTTGCGGGCCGGTTTTCGGGCCGGCGCCTTTGCGGTCGCGGCCTTCCCTTCGGCGATGTCCGCCATCGTCCGACCGGTGGCGATGCTGGTCAGCGCCCCTTCGACCAATGTGTCGGTGCCGCCGGCATAAGCGTCGTTGATCTTGCGGAGCAGCCAGTTCTCCCGCTTCTCCTTCGCGCGCGGTTTCAGCCGGATTAGCAGCCATTCTCCCTTCATCCGCTCCCCATCGAGCGTGAAGTGCAGATGTCCCTTGTCCAGATCCCTGGCGGATTTGCCCGCGATCGGGGCCCATGTTCCGCGGTCCCACAGCATCACCGTTCCGCCGCCATATTCCCCGGCAGGAATCGTCCCCTCGAACGTCGCATAGGACAGCGGATGATCCTCGGTCCGCACCGCCAGCCGCTTTTCGTCGGGGTCGAGGCTCGGCCCGCGCGTCACCGCCCAGCTTTTCAGGACGCCGTCGATTTCCAGCCGGAAATCCCAGTGCAGCCGGGTCGCGTCATGCTTCTGGACCATGAAGCTGTTGCCGTGGCCCGGCGCCAAAGTACCGGCGGGCTCCGCCGTCTTCGCAAAGTCGCGCTTGGCGTTGTAGCGTTCGAGCGGATCGGCCTCAGGCACGCTTTTTCGCCGGTGCGCGCTTGGCGGGGGCCTTCTTCGCAGGAGCCTTCTGCGCGGCGGTCCCGCCGGATTTTTCCATCGACTTCTTCAACGCCGCCATCAGATCGACGACGTTGCTGCCGGACTTGGTGCCGCTATCGTCCGCGGCCTCGATCACCTTGCCGCCCTTCGCCTTCCGCTTGCGCTCGACGAGGTCCTTCAGCGCATCGACGTAGCGGTCGTGGAACTCCTGCGGGTCGAAGGTCGCGGTTTTCTTGTCGATCAGCGCCTCGGCCAGATCGAGCAGCTCGGCATCCGGCTTCTGGTCCGGTATCTCGCGAAAATAACTCTGCGCCTTGTTGACCTCGTCGGCATAACGAAGCGTTTCCAGCACCATGCCGCGTCCGCATGGTTTCAGGCTGACGACATATTCCCGCCCGCGCATGGCGAGTTGCCCCAGACCCACCTTCTTCGTCCGCCGCAACGCCTCGCGCAGCACGATGAACGCCTCCTCGGCCAGATCGTCCGCCGGCACGACGAAATACGGCTTCTCGTAATAGAGCACGTCGATCTCGCTCGCGTCGACGAATTGGGTCAGCTCCAGCGTCTTCTTCGATTCCAGCTTCACCGCGTCGATCTCGTCCTGCTCCAGCAGCACGAACTCGCCCTTCGACACCTCATAGCCCTTCATGATCTCGTCGGTGTCGACGGGACCGACACCGGTGACGATCTTCTCGTAATGGATCGGTTTGCCAGTCGGTTCGTGGATCTGCTTGAACGCCACCGCCGCGCCGCTCTTGGTCGCGGAGTAGATTTCGACCGGGATCGACACCAGCGCGAGCCGGATCTGTCCTTGCCAATACGCACGTGCGGCCATGTGTCGGTGTCTTTCCGTTGCGGAAGCGATTCAATTCGCGGGCGAAAGAGTCGTTCCGCGACAACTGAAGTCCTCCCCCGCGCGGGGGATGTGGCGCGGCGTAGCCATGACGCAGGGGGGCAGGCGACCTCTTCGACTGGAAGGCCCCAGCTCCCTTTCCCCCGATCGCCGACATGCGCTAAAGAGCCGCTATGGCCGACGATCCCTTCGCTCTGTTCGACAGCTGGTACGCCGATGCGCGGGACAGCGAACCGAACGATCCCAATGCGATGGCGCTCGCCACCGTCAACGGGGAGGGGCAGCCCTCCGTACGTATGGTGCTGCTGAAGGGGCACGGCCCCGACGGATTCGTGTTCTACACCAACCGCGAAGGGCGCAAGGCGGCGGACCTCGCCGCGGTTCCGAAGGCGGCACTGCTGTTTCATTGGAAATCGCTGCGTCGACAGATACGTATCGAAGGCCCCGTAACGCTCGCCACCGATGCCGAATCCGATGCCTATTTCGCCAGCCGCGGCCGGGATTCGCAGCTCGGCGCATGGGCGTCCGACCAGTCGCGCCCGCTCGCCGACCGGGACACGTTCGAGGCGCGCTTTGCCGAAATGACGGAGCGGTTCGAGGGCGGGGACGTCCCGCGGCCGCCGCATTGGGGCGGCTATCGCGTCACGCCGCGGGTGATCGAGTTCTGGCAGGATCGTGCGCATCGCCTGCACGAACGCCGCGTCTTCACCCGTTCCGGCAGCGACTGGAGCGAGGGGCTGCTGTTCCCGTGACGCGTGACGAACAGCGTCGGTTCCTGCCACTTGCGACGCGCGCCGCGCTCGCCAGCGTGGCGATGGCGTGTTTCCTGCTGGCGTTGAAGAGCTTCGCGGCATGGCAGACCGGATCGGTCGCGATGCTCGGCAGCCTCGCCGATACCGCGCTCGATCTCCTCGCCAGCCTCGTCACCCTGTACGGCGTCCGCCTCGCCGCGACGCCGGCCGATCACGACCACCGCTTCGGCCATGGCAAGGCGGAGGCGCTGGCGGCGTTGTTCCAGGTCGCGCTCATCACCGCGTCGGCCGCCGCCATCGCATGGCGCGCGATCGATGCGCTGGGCCAGAACGGCCCGACCGCATCGGCGGATTTCGGCATCACCGTGTCGGTCGTCGCGATCGTCGCCACGGCGGTCCTGCTCTGGTACCAGCGCAGCATCATCCGGCAGACCGGCTCCGTCGCGATCATGGCCGACAACATCCATTACCAGTCCGACGTGCTGCTCAACGGATCGGTGATCGTCGCGCTGGTGCTCGACCAGTATCTCGGGTTTCACAAGGCGGACCCGATCCTCGGCATCGCCATCGCGCTCTGGCTGGCCTGGGGTGCGTTCCAGGCGTCGTCCAACGCGATCGACCAGCTGATGGACAAGGAATGGCCGGAGGATCAGCGCAATGCCTTCCTCGACGTCGCTGCCCGCCAGCCGGGACTGAAGGGCATCCACGATTTCCGCACGCGCCGGTCGGGCAGCCACGATTTCGCGCAATTCCACATGGAGGTCGACCGCAACCTGACGGTCGGCGCCGCGCACGACATCGTCGAATCCGTCGAATTCAACCTCCGCCAGACCTTTCCCAAGGTCGAGGTGCTGATCCACCTCGATCCCGAGGGGCATGTCGACACCGACAATCCGCTGGTCGAGGCCGACGTCACCCCCCATTGGTTCGGAAAGCGCCTATGAGAATCCCGTTCGCCCAGATCGATGCGTTCGCCGAGAGTGCTTTCGGCGGCAATCCGGCGGCGGTGATGCCGCTGTCGGCATGGCTCGACGACGCCGTGCTCCAGAACATCGCGTCCGAGAACAACCTCAGCGAAACCGCTTTCATCGTCCCGATCGCGGGCAACGGCGGCGCGGATGACGATGCGGATTTCGAGTTGCGCTGGTTTACCCCCGCGGCGGAAGTCGCGCTGTGCGGCCATGCGACGCTGGCGAGCGGTCACTTCGTGCTGTCGTCCGACGACGACCGGACGACGGTGCGCTTCCGGACGCGGCAGGCTGGCATCCTGCAAGTCTCGCGCGAAGGCGACCGCTATCGCATGGCGCTGCCGGCGTGGGGGCCATCGCCCCGACCGCTCGACGCGATCGTCGCCGCGCTCGGCGTCGAGGCGGTCGAGACGCTGTGGCAGGACAAGGGCTATGCGCTGGTCGTCGTCGCCGATGAAGCCGCGGTGCGCGCCGCCCGGCCGGACGATCGTGCACTGATGGACGCGGGGCCGATCGTCGCGATCGTCACCGCGCGGGGCGAGCGCACCGACATCGTCAGCCGCGCCTTCACACCCTATTTCGACATTTCCGAAGACCCGGTGACCGGTGCCGCGCATGCCGTCGCGGTGCCTTATTGGGCGGAAAAGCTCGGCAAGGACCGGTTCACCGCCTTTCAGGCCAGCAAGCGCGGTGGCCTGCTCACCTGCGCGCTGGAAGGCGACCGCGTGATCCTGGGTGGCGCCTGCGTGACGGTGATCGAAGGGACGTTCCTGCTGCCGTAAGGGGCATCCTGCACATCACCCACACCACCATCATGCCGGGAACCCCGCGTTTCTTTACCGCCCACGGCCCTTCGTCATCGGGTCGGGCTTCACCGGCTTCACCCAGCCTTCGGGCGGCACGACGCGCGACTGGCTCGTTCCGAGGCCCATCGCGCCCGGCCGCTGCCGCTCCAGCCCCGCCGGGTCGACATCCTCGCCGCCGCCGCGCAACAGGCTGATCCGGTCGCGCAACCGCCCCGCCGTTTCGAAATCGAGTGCCGCCGCGGCGGCCTCCATCTCCAGTCGCAACGCCTCGATGGAGACGGTCACGCCGCTTCCGCCACCATCGCCGCCTCGGTCGCCGCGATCCAGCCGCCGCCGAGCACGCGTGTTCCCGCATACAGCACCGCCGCCTGACCCGGCGCGACGCCATATTCGGGTGCATCGAACGACAGCCGGTCGCCATCCAGCCGTGCCGCCACCGGCTTCGCCATCGATCGCACCTTGGCGGTGACCGGCCCGTCATGGTCGCCACCGATCCAGTTGAGCCCGGTGATCCGTGCCGCTCCAACCGCCAGCGCCGCGCGCGGCCCGACCACCACCTGCCGCGCGGCCGCATCGACCCGCACCACGTACAGGGGTTCGGGCGTGCCGCCGATCTCCAGTCCGCGGCGCTGGCCGACGGTGAAGTGGATGATGCCGCGATGCGTGCCGAGCTTCGCGCCGGACAGGTCGACGATATCGCCCGCGGTATCCGCCTCCGGGCGCAGCTTGCGCACCAGACCGGCATAATCGCCGTCGGGGACGAAGCAGATGTCCTGACTGTCGGGCTTCGCCGCGACACCCAGACCCAGTTCGGCGGCGATCTCGCGCACCCGCGGCTTGGGCAGCGCACCGAGCGGGAAGCGCAGATAGTCGACCTGCGCCTGCGTCGTCGCGAACAGAAAATAGCTCTGGTCGCGCGCGGGATCGGCACCGCGATGCAGCTCCGCGCCCGCCGGCCCGATCACCCGCTGCACGTAATGACCCGTCGCCAGACAATCCGCGCCCAGGTCGCGTGCCAGCGCCAGCAGATCGGTGAACTTCGGCCCGGTGTTGCATTGTACGCAGGGGATCGGCGTGCGGCCGGCCAGATATTCGTCGGCGAAGGTGTCGACCACCGTCTCCTTGAAGCGGGTCTCGTGATCGAAGACGTAATGCGCGATCCCCAGCCGGTCGCATACCGCACGCGCGTCGCGGATGTCGCGGCCGGCGCAGCAACTGCCGGCGCGGCCCGTCGCCTCGCCATGATCGTACAATTGCAGCGTCACGCCGATCGTCTCGGCCCCGGTACGCGCCGCCAGCGCAGCGACGACCGAACTGTCGACGCCGCCCGACATCGCCACCACGATCCGCTTCGAGGCGAGGTCGCCACCCAGCTGAAAATCCAAATCGTCCATGCCCGGCCACATAGGCGTTCCGACGTGGAACCGCAAAGCGACACCCGTGGTGGAACGGTAAGGTAATGAAGGTTCACATAAACTTGCGTCGGGCTTTACCCCGCCTTCACCGCCTGTCCCCTAAGCCCGGGTTCCCGAACGCGTAACACGAGTAATCGAGCATTGGATCTCAGCTTCCCCGGCTTCGACAGGAATTCGGAAGTCACCCAGCTTCCGGGCGATCTGGCGGTGCTCATGGTCGGGATCGCCGCGCGGCAGACGGCGTCTCCGACCGCCGTCGCGCAGGCACGGTTCGGCCGCCTGGGCGATCCGTCCCGGTTGCTGCAGCCGCTGGATGGTGCCTTCAACGGCCCGATGGCGGCGATGCTCGCGCGTTGGAGCGGAACCCGACGAAGTGAGGAATGAATGCGCCGTTTACCGTGGCGTTTCAGGCGATCTTCAAGACCGCTCGCTAGGGACCAGTATCGCGTTTGAGAGGGGGCCCCCCGCCCCGATCGAGGTTGAGTAATGATCGAGAACCAGAAAATCCGTCCCGCCAAAGTCATCGGTCCGCTCGGCGAGTCGCTGACGCTGGACTCGCTGCCGCCGCCATCGACGACGCGGTGGGTGGTGCGACGCAAGGCGGAGGTGGTCGCCGCGGTCAACGGCGGACTGCTGAGCGTGGACGAGGTCTGTGCCCGCTACGGCCTGACGGTCGAGGAATTCGCCGGCTGGCAGCGGGCGATCGACCGGTCGGGCATGCCGGGCCTGCGCGTCACCCGTATCCAGCATTACAAATCCCTCTACGAACGCCAGCAAAAGTATTGAGAACACCCGGTTCCGCACGTCGCAAAAACGAAACGCGTGCGGAACATTATCCGGCCCTCATGAGTCTTTCCGCACAGAGCCCACGCCGGGCGTAACGGAGGGACTTATGGGTATCATTCTTTGGCTGATCATCGGTGGTGTCATCGGCTGGCTGGCCAGCATCATCATGCGCACCGATGCGCAGCAGGGCATCTTCCTGAACATCATCGTCGGCATCGTCGGCGCGTTCATCGGCGGGCTGATCATCTCGGGCGGATCCATCAACAATGCACCGCTGAACATTACCTCGTTCCTGGTGTCGCTGCTGGGCGCGATCGTCCTGTTGGCGATCGTCAACCTGGTGCGTCGCGGCAGCGTCCGCTAACCACGACGGACTTTCGCTTCGTCACGCGAACGTGGAAAGGCCGCCCGGGCAACCGGGCGGCCTTTTTCGTCATTGCAGCAGGAAACGGACCGACAGCGTCACGGTGACGTCCTGCTCGCCCGGTGCGATCGACGTCTGTGCATCGGCGGCGCGCTGTACCCGGAACAGCACCGGCGGCGTCGGGCCGCCCGCGTTCTGCCCGGCCTCGGCGATCGAGATCACCCGGACGACCTTCATCCCCGCCGCGGCTGCGTACAGATCGGCTCGCGTGCGAGCCTGCTTCACCGCGTCGGTCCGCGCTTCGTCCAGCGCGGCGTCGGGCTTGTCGATCGACAGGTTGGGCCCATCGATCTGGTTCGCACCCTGTGCGACCAGCGTATCGAGCACACCACCGGCTTTCGCGACGTCGCGGAAGCGGACGCTGACGGTATTGGTCGCCTGATAGCCGGTGAGGGCGGGCGGCTGCCCGTCGGTATAGCGATATTGCGGGCTGAGCCCGACGTTGGCGGTCGCGATGTCGCGGGCGGCGATGCCCCCACGCTTCAGGGCGGCCAGCACCCGCGCCATCCGCTGGGCATTGTCCGCGAGTGCCGCCGCCGCGGTCGGCGCCTGTGACACCACGCCGGCACGGATCGTCGCGATGTCGGGCACGCGCGTCGTCCGCCCTTCGGCGCTGACGTCCAGGATCGTGCCCTGCGCCGGTATCAGCGGCTCGACCGTCTGCGGCGCGGTCTGCGCAGCCGCCGCGGCAGCGACCATCACCGTCGCCAGCGCTGCCCCGAAAGCCATCGAACCCTTCACTATCGTATCTCCCGTCGCCTCAGTGCGAGACGGTCGTCTGCCGCGCTGCGACGAAACCTCAGCTGAACGGGTGAAATCGTTGCGAAGACGGGCGCTTTCGGGCATGGCACAGCGGTCGCGCCGGCGGGGGCTTGAGCGTGGTGATATATTCATATAATACAGCTGCGGTATGCGGTGGCCATGATGGCCGGACGGGGATGGGACAGGCATGAACGACTATCAGGGTTCGATCGGTCACGAGGAGCGGCTGGCGTTGCCGGGTGAGCCTGCACCGTCGCGCCGCGGCCGCACGATCGTCATCACGCTGATCGTCGTCGTTCTGCTCGCCGCCGCCGCCTGGGCGATGTTTGGCCGCAAGAAGGTGGACCCCAACGCCGGGCAAAAGACCGAACAGATGCCGACGGTCACCGTCGTCGTTCCCGGCCGCAAGACCGTCGATCGCACATTGTCCGCAACCGGTACGCTCGCCGCGCGCCGCGAGATGCCGGTCGGTGTCGCGGGCGAGGGCGGCATGATTACCCGCGTGCTTGTTGAGCCGGGCCAGTGGGTCAATGCGGGACAGGTGCTCGCCACCGTCGACCGGTCGGTGCAGCAGCAAACCGCGCAGTCGCTCGCGGCACAGGTGAACGTCGCCCGCTCCGACCAGACGATCGCGCAGGCGGAGCTGGACCGCGCCCAGCAGCTCGTCGATCGCGGCTTCATCTCGAAAGCCGATCTCCAGCGCAAGGCCGCCACCCGCGACGCCGCCGCCGCCCGCGTGCAGGTCGCCGCCGCCGGTCTGCGAGAGGCGAATGCCCGCAACGGCCGGCTCGACATCCGCGCGCCCGCCGCCGGGCTGGTCCTGACGCGTGGCGCCGAACCGGGCCAGATCGTCAGCTCGGGCACCGGCGTCCTGTTCCGCATGGCGCAGGGCGGGCAGATCGAGATGCGCGCGCAACTCGCCGAGGCGGATCTTGCGACGCTGCGCCCCGGCGCCCGCGCTCAGGTGACGCCGGTCGGCAGCGACCGCGTCTTCACCGGAGAGGTCTGGCAGGTCGCGCCGATCATCGACGCGCAGACGCGGCAGGGCGTCGCGCGCATCGCATTGCGCTACGATCCTGCGCTGCGCCCGGGCGGGTTCGCCGCCGCGACGATCGTCGGCGGCGCCGCGGTTGCGCCGCTGCTCCCCGACAGCGCCTTGCAGAGCGACGAAAAGGGCAGCTTCGTGTATGTCATCGGCAAGGACGATAAGGTCGAACGCCGCAACATCAAGATCGGCCAGGTCTCCGATGCCGGCGTCACGGTGATGTCGGGCCTCGACGGCACCGAACGCGTCGTGCGCTCGGCCGGCGGGTTCCTCGCGCCGGGCCAGAAGGTGAAGCCGGTCGTACAGAAGGCGAGCTGACATGAGCTTTCGCAACATCTCCGCTTGGGCGATCCGCAACCCGGTCCCGCCGCTCGTCCTGTTCTTCGCGCTGACGCTGGCGGGCATCGTCAGCTTCATGCGGATGGACGTGAACAACGATCCGGACATCGATTTCCCGATCGTCATCGTCGTCATCAGCCAGCCTGGCGCGGCGCCGACCGAACTTGAAAATCAGGTCACCAACCGCGTCGAAGCGGCGGTGCGATCGCTCCAGGGTATCGACGAGATCAACTCGACGGTGACCGAAGGCCAGTCGCAGACCGTCGTCCAGCTCGCGATCGGCACCTCGATCGACCGCGCGGTCAACGACACCCGCGACAAGATCGCCCAGATTCGCAGCGACCTGCCTGACGGCATCCTCGAACCGCAGATCTTCCGCGCCGACACCACCGATAACGATCTTGCCAGCTATTCGGCGATCGCCAGCGACATGACGGTGGAGCAGCTCAGCTGGTACATCGACAACACCGTGTCGAAGGAATTGCTGTCGGTGCCCGGCATGGCCGCGGTCAACCGCAACGGCGGCGTCAGCCGCGAAATCCGGGTCATCCTCGATCCGCTCAAGCTGCAAAGCCAGGGCCTCACCGCGTCTCAGGTCAACCAGCAGCTCCGCCAGATCAACCTCAACGCCGCGGGCGGGCGTGCCGAGATCGCCGGGTCCGAACAGTCGGTCCGCGTGCTCGGCAATGCCAGGAACGCCAACCAGCTGTCGGACACGCTGCTCAACGTCGGCGGCGGCCGCACCATCCGTCTGGGGGACATCGCCACCGTCCGCGATCTGTACGCCGAACAGCGCAGCCGCGCCGCGGTCGACGGGCGTCAGGCGATCAGTTTCGATTTCCAGCGCGCCAAGGGCGCATCGGACGTCACCGTCTTCAACGAAGCGGTCAAGAAGCTGGAGGCGCTGGAGAAGCGCAACCCGAACGTTCACTTCATCCTCCGCTCGAACAGCGTCAAATATACCGAGGCGCAGTACGAATCCGCCATCCACGCGATGATCGAGGGCGCGGTGCTCGCGGTGCTCGTCGTGCTGCTGTTCCTGCGCGACTGGCGCGCGACGCTGATCTCGGCGCTCGCGATCCCCTTGTCTGCGATCCCGACCTTCTGGTTCATGGAGCTGCTCGGCTTCAACCTCAACCAGATGACGCTGCTCGGCCTCAGCCTCGTCGCGGGCGTGCTGGTCGACGACGCGATCGTGGAGATCGAGAACATCGTCCGGCACATGCGGATGGGCAAATCCGCCTATCAGGCCTCGATCGACGCCGCGGACGAGATCGGCCTTGCCGTGCTCGCCACCACCATGTCGATCGTCGCGGTGTTCATGCCGGTCAGCCTGATGCCCGGCATCTCGGGCCAGTATTTCCAGAACTTCGGCCTCACCGTCGTTGTGTCGGTGCTGATGAGCCTCGCCGTCGCGCGCCTCATCACGCCGATGATCGCCGCCTATTTCCTCAAATCCTTCGGCCACGCCAGCCACGGCGAGGGCAAGCTGATGGACGTCTACATGCGCGTGCTGCGCTGGACGCTCGACAGCACCCGGCAAAAGGCGAGCGCGGCGCGCGGCGGCTTCCATCGCTTTTCGAGCCGCTGGCGCGATCACCGCATGTGGGTAATGGGTTTCGGCTTCCTCACCTTCGTCGCGACGATCCTGATGTTCGGCGCGGTGCCGATGCAATTCTCGCCATCCGAGGATAGCGACAATTCGACCGCGACGATCGAGATGGTGCCCGGCACCACCCTTGCGCAGACCGACGCCGTCGTCACCCGCGTCAGCGACCTGCTGCGCCGCCAGCCGGAGGTGCAGTCGGTCTACGCCCGCACCGGCGTCGGCAACGGCCGCGTCACCGCCACCCTGAAGGACGATCGCAAGGTCACCAGCACCGAATTCGAACGCAATCTCGCGCCCGAGCTCGCCAAGTTCGCCGATGCCCGCGTCGGCTTCCGCTCGCAATTCGGCTGGGGATCTTCGGGTCGTGACATGACCGTCGTCCTCGGCGGCGACGATCCGGAACTGCTGCAGAAGACCGCGACCACGCTGGTCGAACAGATGTCGCGCCTGCCGACGCTCACCCAGCCGCGCATCTCGGGCAACCTCCAGCGGCCGGAGATCGTCATCCGTCCGCGCTTCGATCTCGCCGCCAGCCTCGGCGTGACGACGCAGGCGCTGTCCAGCGCGATCCGTATCGCCACGCTGGGCGACATCGACCAGAATTCGGCCCGCTTCTCGCTGTCGGATCGTCAGGTGCCGATCCGCGTCGCGCTCGACCAGGGCGCGCGGACCGAATTGTCGACGATCCAGAACCTGCCCGTCTCCACCCAGTCGGGCGGATCGGTGCCGCTGTCGCTGATCGCCGACATCTCGCTCGGCTCCGGCCCGACGCAGATCGACCGCGTCAACCAGCAGCGCCGCATCGCCGTCGGCGCCGACCTCGCATCCGGCGTCGTGTCCGGCATCGCGCAGAAGCAGATCGACATGCTGCCGATCATGCAGAACCTGCCGATCGGCGTGAACAAGCTGACGCTGGGCCAGGCCAAGTGGCAGGCGGAGATGTTGCAGAACTTCGTCGTCGCGGTCGTCGCGGGCACATTCCTCGTCTTCGCGGTTCTCGTGCTGCTGTATCGTCGCGCGCTGCCGCCGTTCGTCAACATGGCCTCGCTGCTGCTCGCGCCGCTGGGCGGGCTGATCGCGCTATGGGCGACGGGCAATCCCCTGTCGCTGCCGGTGTTCATCGGCCTGCTGATGCTGCTCGGCATCGTCGCCAAGAATTCGATCCTGCTGATCGACTTCGCGCTGGAGGAGATGAACAAGGGCGTCGACACGCTTACCGCGATCATCGATGCCGGGCACAAGCGCGCCCAGCCGATCGTCATGACCACGGTCGCGATGGTCGCCGGCATGATCCCCACCGCCGCTTCGATCGGCAGCGACGGTTCGTGGCGCGCGCCGATGGGCATCGTCGTGATCGGCGGGCTGATCCTGTCGACGCTGCTGACGCTGGTGATCGTGCCGGCGGCCTTCAGCCTAGCGGTCGGGGTCGAACGCTACGTCGGACCGCGGCTCGGCCGTCGCCTGCTGACCTATCGTCCCGGCGACGACGGCAGCACCGTGGTCGGCATCGCCGGCCCGGATCAGCCGGCGATCGCACCCGCACCGGGACGCATCGGCTACGGCGAGGGCGAACAGCCGGCGGAATGATGCGGGGCGGGGGCGCGTCCCTCCCCCCGGTCGTCCCGGCGAACGCCAGGACGACCGGGGAAGGGGGATCGTCATCCCCGCGAAGGCGGCGATCCATAATCACGATGCCAGCGAAGGGCCCGCACGCCGGCCCTATGGATTCCCGCCTTGGCGGGCATGACGACACGGAGCCGCAACACCCCTTTCGTCGCCGCCACTTGAACTTCCCCCGTTTTCAGGGATTGTTTCGTCGATGACACCAATCCCCCGCGCCAGCAGCACAGAGGCGGCCCCGCCCGCACTCGTGCGGATGCGGCGGGTTGCGGGTGCGCTGCTGATCGTCATGGCGGCGACGTTCCTCGTCAGCCGCCACTTTGCACCACTCCATTCCTGGGTCGGCTTCCTCCAGGCATTCAGCGAAGCGGCGATGGTCGGCGGCCTTGCCGACTGGTTCGCGGTCACCGCCCTGTTCCGGCATCCGCTCGGTCTGCCGATCCCGCACACCGCGATCGTGCCGCGCAACAAGGACCGGATCGGCGACACGCTCGCGCAATTCCTGCACACCAACTTCCTCCAGCCCGCCGTCATCAGCCGCCGGATGCGCCGCGTCGATGTCGCCACGGCGATCGCCCGCTGGCTGACCGACCCGCCGGAGGGCGCCGGTGGTCGCTTCCGCCAAGGCGCATCGAAACTGGTCGCGCAGGTTCTCGAAGGCCTCGACCCGCAACGCCTCGGCGGGATGGTCAAGGCCGGCATCGCCGCCCGCCTGCGCGAGACGGAGGTCGCGCCGATTCTCGGCCGGATGATGAAGGCGGCGCTCGCCGAACAGCGTCATGCCCCGCTGCTCGACGGTGCGATCCGCTGGGGATCGAAGGCATTGGCTGCCAACGAACATCTCATCCGCCAGATGGTGCACGATCGCGCCGGATCGATCCTGCGCTGGACCGGACTCGACGAAACCGTAGCGGACAAGCTGATCGCCGGCCTCGACAAGCTGATCGCCGACATGGCCGATGATCCGCAACATCCGCTGCGGCTGAAGGCGGAGGAGGGGCTGGATCGCCTCGCCTGGGATCTTCAGTTCGATCCCGTCATGCAGGCCCGGGTCGAGGCGATGAAGGTCGAGATGATCGCCAATCCGGCGATGCAGCGTTGGCTGGACGGCCTGTGGGAATCGGCCCGCGCCGGGCTGCTGCGCATTGCGCGCGATCCGGAAAGCGCGATGGCCGGACAATTGGGCGACATGCTGCGCCAGCTGGGACAGACGCTGACGCAGGACCCACGCCTGTCCCGCACGATCAACCGCTTCGTCCGGCGCGCGATCGTCGGCGTCGCTGCGGACTATGGCGACGGCATCGTCCGGCTGGTATCGGAAACCGTACGCGGCTGGGATGCCCGCACGATTACCAGCCGGTTGGAAAATGCGGTGGGGCGCGATCTTCAGTATATCCGCATCAACGGGACGCTGGTCGGCGGTCTGGTCGGCCTCGTCATCCACAGTGTCGATGTCCTGTTGTGAGCCGATCGCGCCGTCCGAACCGAACCGTCGCGTATGTTAAACGCCTTGCCGTCCCTGCCGACTTGCCGCAGAAGCGGACGTGATGAGCGCCACAGCCGAATTCGAGCAGGACAGCGGCGGAACACTTCGCTTTTCCGGTGACCTGCTGCTGCGCACGCTGGGCAAATTGCCCGACCGACTCGATTCGCTCGACGGACCGGTGCAGCGGATCGACCTCAGCGATGTCGGCCGGATCGACACCGTGGGCGCTTGGGTCGTCCACCGGCTGGCGACGCGCCACGATGCCCGGATCGACGGCCTCGACGAGGATGGGCGATTCCTGCTCGACTCCGTCGTCGCCGCGGATCAGCCGGTGGCGCTGCCGGAACGTCCGTCGAACGCCTTCAATCGCCTGCTCGGTGAAGTCGGCGACGCCGTCGTCGTCACCTTCCGCACGCTCTACGGTTTGCTCGGCTTTCTCGGTGCGACCACGATCGCCCTCGCCAACGTCATCCGCCATCCCGGCCGCTTCCGCTTCAACGCCACTGTCCACCGGTTCGAAGTCGTCGGCGTACAGGCGCTCGCTATCGTCGGGTTGATGAGCTTCCTGATCGGCATCGTCATCGCGCAACAGGGCGCGGTGCAGTTGCGCCAGTTCGGCGCGGAGGTGTTCACGATCAACCTGATCGGCCGCCTGACCCTGCGCGAACTTGGCGTGCTGATGACCGCGATCATGGTCGCCGGCCGCTCCGGCTCGGCCTTCGCGGCACAGCTCGGCACGATGAAGCTGACCGAAGAGATCGACGCGATGCGGACGATCGGCGTGTCGCCGATGGAGGCGCTGGTGCTGCCGCGCACGATCGCCGCCGTGCTGCTGATGCCGCTGCTCGGCTTCTATGCATCGCTGGTCGCGATCATCGGCGGTGGCCTTTTGTGCTGGGTGTCCCTCGACATTCCGCCCGTCACCTTCATCCAGCGCATCCGCGAAGTCGTGCCGATCACCGATCTGTATATCGGCCTGATCAAGGCACCGGTGTTCGGAGCGATCATCGCCATCGCCGGCTGTTTCCAGGGCATGCTGGTCGAATCCGACGCGGAACAGGTCGGCCTGCGCACCACATCGGCGGTGGTTCAGGCGATCTTCCTCGTCATCGTCCTCGATGCCTTTTTCGCGGTGTTCTTCACCTGGGTGGGGTGGAACTGATGCCTGCATCCAGCACCGATCGCGACGCCGACGAACATATCATCGAGGTTCGCGGCCTGAAGAACGCGTTTGGTGACGCGGTCATCCACGACGGCCTTGACCTCGACGTGCGGCGTGGCGAAATCCTCGGCGTGGTCGGCGGTTCCGGCACCGGCAAGTCGGTGCTGATGCGCTCGATCATCGGACTCCAGACGCCGGTCGCGGGCGATATCACCGTCTTCGGCGAACCGACGATCGGTCGCGAGGAGACGGAGGCGACCAACATCCGCAAGCGCTGGGGCGTGCTGTTCCAGGGCGGTGCGTTGTTCTCGACACTGACCGTGTCCGAAAACGTGCAGGTGCCGCTGCGCGAATTCTACGGCGACATGAACCCGGCGCTGATGGCAGAGGTCGCCGCCTACAAGGTCGTGATGACCGGGCTGAAGCCGGACGCCGGACCGAAATACCCCGCCGAACTCTCGGGCGGCATGAAGAAGCGTGCCGGCCTTGCGCGTGCGCTGGCGCTCGATCCCGAATTGCTGTTTCTCGACGAACCGACCGCCGGCCTTGACCCGATCGGTGCGGCGGCGTTCGACGATCTCACCAAATCGCTGCAGAAGACGCTTGGGCTCACCGTCTTCCTCATCACCCACGATCTCGATACGCTGTATGCGATCTGCGACCGGGTGGCGGTGCTGGCCGACAAGAAGGTGATCGCGGTCGGCACGATCGACGAACTCCTCGCGCTCGATCACCCGTGGATCCAGGAATATTTCAAGGGGCCTCGCGGCCGTGCCGCCGTCGCGACGCAGGAAGCGCAGGCAGAAGCGCGCGCCCACCCGACCGAAGTCAAATCACAGCAGATCGCGGCAAGTCCCGCCGCGGCGACCGAACCGGCCGAAAAGGCGAGTAGCGACTGATGGAAACCCGTTCCAACCATGTGATCGTCGGCGCGGTCGTGCTGATCCTGCTCGCCGTATTGGCGATCTTCACCGTCTGGATCGCGCGTCTGGGCGGTGCGACCGAACGCGAATACGACATCTTCTTCAAACAGTCGGTCGATGGCCTCGCCAAGGGGTCGACGGTGACCTATTCCGGCGTGCCGACCGGGCAGGTGAAGACGATCGCCTTGTGGAAGCCCGATCCGCAGTTCGTCCGAGTCCGCGTGACCGTCAATGATGAGACGCCGATCCTTCAGGGCACGACCGCGACGATCCTCGGCAGCTTCACCGGCACCAGCACCGTCGCGCTCGATGGCGCGCGCAAGGGCGCGCCGCCGATCGTCTGCCCCGAACGTCCCGATGCGACGCAATGCCCCTATGGTGTGCCGGTCATCGCGACCAAGCAGGGCGGCATCGGCGCGATCCTGAACAGCGCGCCGCAGTTGCTCGAGCGTCTGTCGACCCTCACGGAGCGGCTCACCGGTCTGTTGACGGACCGCAATCAGGCATCGATCGCCGGCATTCTCGACAACACCAATCGCCTGACCGATGCGCTCGCCGATCGCGGGCCGGAAATCGCGGCGACGCTGGCGCAGACCCGGATCGCGATCCAGCAGGCGGGCGACGCCGCGCAGTCGATCGGCAAGCTTGCCGATACGACCAACGGCGTGCTGGCCGAGGATGTGAAGCCGACGCTCCAGAACCTCAACAAGACGATCGCCTCGGCGCAGCAGAGCACCGAGACGCTCAATGCGGCGATTCAGGATGCGCGTCCCGGCTTGCAGACCTTCTCGAAGCAGACGATCCCGGAGGCGAACCGGCTGGTTCGCGATCTGCGCGTCACGGCGAGTGCGTTGTCGTCGATCGCCGACAAGGTCGATCAGGGCGGGGCCAGCTCGCTGATCGGCCAGCAGAAGCTCCCCGACTACAAGGGCAAGTGAGATCATGAAGACCAAGCTTCTCATTGTCGCCGCGGCCCTGCCGCTTGCCGCCTGCATCAGCTTCGGCGCCAAGCCGCCGCCCTCGCTGCTGACGCTGGACGCGACATCGGCGCCGGCCGTGGGCACCGAGCAGAATTCAGCGAAGGCGCGCTCGATCACCATTCAGGTGCCGTCGACGCCGACGTCGATCGCCGGCGCGCGTGTGCCGGTACAGGCGACGCCGACGACGATCGCCTATGTCGAGGATGCGCAGTGGAGCGAGCCGCCGGCGCGGCTGTTCGCCCGGCTGTTGTCCGACACCGTGTCGGCACGCAGCAACATGGTGGTGCTGTCGACCGTCCAGTCGATCGCCGATCCCAGTGCGACGCTGAGCGGCGAGCTGCGTCGCTTCGGGCTCGACGCGACCAGCCGCGAGGCGATCGTGACCTATGACGCGGCGCTGACCCGCGCTGGCGGTGCGACGGTGGAGAAGCGCCGGTTCGAGGCGCGCGTGCCGGTCGCCGCGATCGACGCGACGAATGCGGGGACTGCGCTCAGCCAGGCCGCCAATCAGGTCGCGGTCGAGGTTGCGGCATGGGTCGCGGCCAGCTGACGATGGCGTGATCCAATGCCGTCGCGTTATCCGCGCTGGCCCCGTCTCTACCCGGATCAGGGCGAGCCTGAACCAGCGGGCGAGGGTCGACGTCAGGGCGTCCGACGGACCGCTGGCAAAACGTCGCACACCGTTGCTCCGCCAAGCGATACCGTTGGCGCCTCCGGATTTTCGCGGCGTGCTACTGCCGCGGCGAAGCGCGGGTTATCGGCGCTGCGATACTGGAAATGCGGTCGCTCGCCCGCAGGCAAATCGCTCGCCAGCCGCACCTTGGCGATCGGGACTCTCTCACCCGGAGTGGCATACATCCCCATCGCCGCCTCGCTTCGTGGCAGGGCGGACAGATATTGCATGCCCTCTACGATCCGTCCGACGACGGTGTAGTTGCGATCCAGCCGGCGTGCCGATTGGCCGATCGGCGTGAAAAGTTCCGCCCCCGATCCCGTGCTCGGCAGCGCGTCCCGTGCTACGCCTACCATGCCGTAACAATGCGTCAGCCATGCCTGCGTGCCGTTGGTCGCCACCGGCCAGCCATCCGCCGTGATGCCGCTTGCAGTGGAATAGCCGTCCGCCTGTGCCATCCGCACTGCAGGGCTGAAGTTCGCGATCTCGAACTCGGCGGCGGGCCGGTCCGTGACCCCCGCCGGCAATGGTTTCTTCTCGGTCGCGTCGCCCCATTGCGCGACCCAGTTCTCCTGCACGCGGTACACGCTCGCCGCGTCCCACCAGCGCTTTCGTGCAAGCGTGCGAATATTGCCGACGTGGGCCGGTGCCATCGCCGCAGCCAGCCGGATCACGACCTGCTTGCCGTTCGCCAGCGTCATGACCAACAATTCGTCGTCGGGGACGGCCCGCCAATCGGCGATGACCGGATCGGCAGGCGCGGTGGCGCCTTGAGGAGCGGTTTGCGGCAAGGCCGCGGCGACGAGAAAAAGCAGGCTGAGCATAACGCGGCAGACTGACGTAACCCGCGGACATGCGCAATCACTTGCAGGCCACGACCGGACAGGCTAGTCGCGCCCTTCCAGGACATGCGGAGCGGTGGCCGAGTGGTCGAAGGCGCTCGCCTGGAAAGTGAGTATACGCCAAAAGCGTATCGAGGGTTCGAATCCCTCCCGCTCCGCCACGTAGCCTCAAGACACTGAGAAAGCACAAAATTTCCGCGGCAAGGCCCGCGAAACTGGGCGGTTTGCGTGTTCTTCGGTAGTGCGGAGAGTCACCTGATAACCATCAATACGGGATATCGCGCAGGTTTTCTCCGGAGCCATGGCAGGCAGTACGGAATGTCGGTTTGATGGATTCCCATATTGATGGTTCGAAAGACATCCCGCTCCGCCACCTAGTCACAGACGTTGGATCTCCGCGAGAAAATGCACGCGAAGCGGCGCAGAACGACGCGTATCTGTGGCAAGCCGGTACTGCGGAGATTCGGGTCAGGCAAAAGATAGCTCGATTTAGCCTCTGATTCTCTGCGGCTCTGGGTCGCAGTACCGAACCGATATGTCGGCCCGATATCCCTTGATCGCTCTATGAGCGCTTCCGCCAAGCTGTCACTGCTCGCGCGGCCATTTCCCTGATCAGCGGTCTTTTACAGGGATATCTTCCGTGTTTCCCGTTGTCGGCTTGACTGCGGTTGCATGAAACCCACGCGATTCCTCGCGTGTCATTGGAAATTCCCTAGGGTCAGGACTCATTGGTCATAGCCAGAAGATGACTGTGGCCGCGAGGGCAACGGCCGAGAAGAAGACCGTTGGGCATCGGTCGTAGCGTGTGGCGACGCGGCGCCAATCTTTCAGGCGGCCGA
>NZ_CAKLAX010000007.1:0-72260 GCF_920939475.1 Sphingomonas sp. Leaf37
GATGGAAGCGGCGCCCATCGAAATCGCGACGTGCGATCGTGATGTGAACGTGGGGATGATCGCGATCGACGTGGAGGCCGGCAACCCACGACCGGTTCGCAAACTCCTCGCGTGCGAAGTCCAGGGCGGCCGCTTTCAAACGCTCCGGATCGGTCCCCGACGGCATCGAGAGGATCATCGAAATGGACGTCGCACCTTTTCGTCTGGCGTCCCCGTCCATCTCGAAGTCATGCCAATCCTTCGCGAGGATCTGCATGTCGCGTCCGTCATGCAGCACGACGCCCTCACTGGTTTCAAGCCCGAGTTCCTCGTCGGAACCGTGACCCAGGCGGCTGATGTAAGCGAAGTTGGCAAGGACATGTCCGCCGCCATGCTGACGCCCCGTGATCCGCACCATGACCTCGGGGACGCGACGCGATGTGCGATCCGCAGCCATGATCGCCCGGCCGCTCATCCGGGCCTGCGATCCGCCCCCGAAAGCGTGCTTTGCCTGCACACTGGCACGCGACGTGGCCGACGAAGATACGGCCTTCGGGAACATCGACGCGACGGCCAAGCCGAGCATCGTGCTCCCGGTTTTCGGGCCCTTTGCGCTGCCGCCTCCGGTCCCGAGGCGGTACTTCTTGGGGGAAGCGAAGACGCCCGCCATGGAGTCCATCGTTCCAGAAGAGAAGCGGAAGCTCACGCTCCTGACGCTCGGTAGGTTTCGGTCCAGTACCCGACCTCTGCCCCGATCGAA
Organism: Sphingomonas sp. Leaf37; assembly: GCF_920939475.1. Lineage (NCBI taxonomy): Bacteria > Pseudomonadati > Pseudomonadota > Alphaproteobacteria > Sphingomonadales > Sphingomonadaceae > Sphingomonas > Sphingomonas sp. Leaf37. The sequence continues at coordinate 740 of NZ_CAKLAX010000007.1, forward strand.
GCAGATAGGCCCAGCCGGGTCGTAAACAGCAGCGTCTTCAGTTCCTCACATTTCTCGATGAAGGGATCGGCGATGCGGGCGATGTCGAGCGAGCTTTCGGGCTGGTTCGCTGCGTTCATCGCATGAACCGCCTGGTTGATGTTTCTGCCAATCAGAAGCACCTGCTTGCGCAGTTTGACGATCTCAGCCTGGGTGGCCGGAGCCAGTCTCAGCACGCCCGCCTTGTCCCAGAGCTGCCAGCGAAGCGTGCGTTTGACCCACTCGTTTCGCGTCATCCTCATTGGCGCAGACACGGTGTCGATACCTTCGATCTCGCTCCTCCCGAGCCGGACCGTGACGCGAACGAGATCGTCGGGATCCCCCCTGCCCTGGATTGGCAGCACCGGGATGTCGTCGTTCTCCGGAGCCAGCACGGCGCTGGCCAGCACGCTTGCGATCCAGCTACTTCGGGTCTGCCCATTCGCCGCGGCAACGCGGTCGATCTCGGCGACCAAATCGTCCTTCAACCGTAGGCCTACATTCATCTTAAAAGCCCCGTGCAGCGGCGCCCCACGAGCCAATGTTAAACATTGGTGCCGTGAGACATATCCTGCCATCCCTAGTAATTGCCTATCCTCATGAAACAACGACCCCTTTGGAGCTAAATCACTCCAAACGCGGAGGTGATAAATAATTGACTGTGTGCTTGCCACAAATAGCCTTCGGTCTTGTGGTTCCGGCGCAATGCATTTGCACGATCAATCATACCTCCCTGCCATCTCCTGCACTGCCTGCATCGTGGTAAGTTGCTCTCTATTGGAACCGGATCCGAAGAATGGCCCGATCAAGAAACGTCGTCGATCTCGCAACAATCGAGGCTCGGCGGGAAGCTCTAAAAGCGGAACTTGCTCATCGGGACGAACAGGCAAAGGCGGCGGAGCAGACGGCTCGGGACGCTGCGGGGCCTCACACCATACGAGTTCATATGCAAAGCCTGGGCCGACGATCCCCAGCGCTTCACCGTCAACCCGCACCACCAATCAACGGGACCAAACACCTACGGCAGCAGCCGAACCGGCAGCAGCTCACGTAAGCATTTGCAGGTGCGGGTGAGGGCGATCCCTCAGCCGTAGAGCCGCTCGTCCCACCACACCAGTTCGGGCAGATCCCAAGTGATCGGTGCCGCGTCCGGGTGGCGCGGGTTGATCAGGATGTTGCGCTCCAGCCGCGCCGGGATCGGCGGCACCAGCAGCAGCGCGCTGCGTGCCTCCTCGTACCACGCCGCGCCGAACGCCTTGCAGATCCCTTCGTCCTTGCCGTCCCAACCGGGATGCTCGGCCGTCCGGAACACCTCGTAGCGGGTGCCGTTGGGAATGGTGATGCGGATGCAATGCTGGTTGGGCGGCAGCACGCTGTTGGCGTGGGCCAGCTTCTCCAGCATCGCGGTCGAATAATGTTCGGACGTGTAGATCACCGGGCTCGCCGGCGTGTTCCAGCGGCCGGGATAGAGGCGTGCGCCCTCGCTGTCGTAGATCGGGTGTGCGCCCTCGGGATCGCCGATGCAGAAACAGGTGAGGACGCGGTCGGTCTTGCGACCGGTCGCGCGCGCCGTCATGCGCCCCCGCCGTAGGCCGCCCGTCCCAACAGATTGATGACGAGGTCCGCACCCGGCCCCGTCGCCAGCGCCACGTCGAGCGGCGGCTTGCCGTCGAGCATCGGGTGCGGGCGGCCGAGGAATTCGCGCGCCTTTTCGGGCGCTCGATAGATATCGAGCGCGAAGCTGAACACCTTGGCGAGCCGCGCCAGCCGGTCGCCTTCCTCGCTGGTCAGCCGCTGCGAGGTCGACTTGCGCCGGCGCTCCAGCGTCGCCTTGGGGATCAGCCGGAACTTGAAGCGCGGATCATCGGGGGCGACGCTGTCGGCCAGCCGGTCGAGCGCCGCCACCGGCAACCCGCCCTCGATCGAATAGGCCAGCGCCAGCCGCGATGCCGGCTGCCCCGCGGCGACACCCAGCAGCGTCTCGATCGATGCCATTTGCGTCGCCATGACGTACCTCCGTCCCAGATGAACCTGAAATAAGCCTCATCTGGTACTTCGCACGCTCGCTCACGCCTCATCCCGCGATATCGGCTTGCCCTTGGCGGCGATCTGCACCGGCTTGCCGATCACCGGACGGTCCGCGGGCCAGCGTCGCGCGATACAGCGGCCCTTGGCGATGCGCGCGATGGTGACCGCATCGCCCTGATTGCCGCCAAGGACGTGATAGGCCACGGCATCCTCGCCGACGTAGAAACCGACATGGCCGCCGCCCGGCCGCTCGAACACCAGCACCGCGCCCGGCGCGAGCCGCTCGGGGCGCAGCGCCAGCCCCCAGTCTACCCAGGACATCGCCCGCACCGCGATCGGCGCGGCCGCGATCCCGTCCTCCGCCAGACAGGACGCGACGAACACGCCGCACCACGGCACGCTGTCGGCATTGTAGATCATGCCAAGCACGCGGGTGCCGAGCCGCTTCGCCCAGCCGAGGATGGTGGCGTTGTTCGCCGTCCCCGCCGCCTCGCGCGTGCCCAGTCGCCCGCGGGCGGCGCGCAGCCATGCCGGATCCTTCGCCACGTCACGTCTCCCGTCCGGCACCCTGTGGCCCGGCACCCTTTGGCCCGACACCCTGTGGCGCAGCGCCGACCCGCCCGCAATCCGGTCGAGCGGTCCGGCCGCCCGACGACGGCCGGTCAGGTGCGATAGAGCGCGATGCCGAGCGCGAGCATCCCCGCCATCGCCACGCCGAGAAAGACGATCATGACCAGGATGATCCGGCGCACGATGGGACGATTTTCCATAGCGGCGTCCCTAAGCGCCGATCCGCGTCATGGCCACGCCCGCGTCGGGACGAAGCTTACGCATCCGCTCGGGCAGGCGACGCACACCGCTGTCCACTAATAGCCGCCCTGGAACGCGAAGGCGAAGCGCGACGATGCGTCGCGCGCCGACCGGCCGGCGTCACGCGCGGGCGTCACCGCGACGAGCGTCAGCTTGCCATCGGCGACATCGACCGGGACGCCGAGGATCAGGTCCATCGGCTTCGACCACGCGCCGCCATATATCGTCGCGCGCAGCACGACGCGGCCCGCCCAGACGCAGGTGGTGCGCACCGGGCAGCGGCTGTCCTCGATCACCCGCTCGGGCATCACCCGCGGCCCGCCGACATAGGCCATCTGGCCGATCCTCACCGGTCCCTCGATCGCCTGCGGTGCGCTGCATCCGGCGAGGCAGAGGGCCGCAGCGATCCCCGTCCGACGCCTGCGCATTACGTACCGAGCGGATCGAACATGTCGTCCGGATCGACATCGTGGGTGGTCCGCTCGTGCACGTCCGCCTCGGTCTCGGGTCCCAGCGGCGCGCTGTCGGGGCTTTCGACGGGTTCGGGATTGTCCGGGTCGGCCATATGCGCTCCTGTCATTGCTCGTGCGGGTCCTTGACGAACCCCTCCAGATCTTCCGCCTCGAGATCCTCCTGCCGCGTGCCCTCGTTGGCATCATCGTCGTCGGCGTCGCTCGGATGTACGGGGTCGGGCATGTCGCGTCCTCTTGCTGGAACGCCCTCAACGGCTCTCCCGGCAGATCGGCACCCGATCCGCCCGCACACGCGTTCACCGCCATGGAATTATAGACCACGAAATCCACAGGAGCGCATCATGTCCGACGATACCGACACCAGCCCCGACACCGATCTGCCCGCCACGCCGGCCGATGCGGTCACCCATCCCGAACAGCCCCCGATGGACGACGACACCCCTGACGCCGAGGTCGAGGACGAGGCGGCCAAGCTGGGGGATTTCGCCTAGAACGGCAGGCCGATACCGGTTCAGCCTGTGTGAACGCTACTGTCCTATACCTGCGCCATGGCCAGGCGTCCGAACAGCAAGCGTGTGCGCCGCCCGATCGATCGTCCCCGCGGCGAGCGGTCGGCGCGGGAGAGTGTGTGGCAGCGGATCAGGCGCTGGTGGCGGGTGATCCGCACCGGGTTCTGACCGGAGACCATCGTCGACGTGTATACACATCGACATATAGACCTGCATACAGGATGATCGCTGGCGACGGCGTGCGATTTCCGCCGGGCTTCCGGGCGACGCTGATGTAAGACGCATTTCCCGTCCCCTGTCCCGGTATGCCCGCCGCATGACTTCCAGCCCCGCGCGATCCGCATCGCCCGCCTGCGCATGGCGCCGCTTCACCGCGCAGCCCCTCGTCGCACAACCCTTGCCGTGGCTGTTGCTGCTCGCGGCATTGCTGCGGACGATCGCGGCGTTCCAGCCGGGCTTTCATCATCCGGACGCGATCTACCAATATCTCGAGCCCGCGCACCGGATCCTGACCGGCGACGGTGCGGTGACGTGGGAATGGCGCGTCGGCATGCGCAGCTGGCTGCTGCCGATGCTGCTGATGCCGCCGATGGCGCTGGGCGAGGCGCTGGGGCCGGCCGGGCCGTGGCCGGTCGCCCTGCCACGGCTGGCGATGGGTGCCGCGTCGCTGTCGATCGTCTGGTCGGCGTGGCGGCTGGGCTGTCGCCGGTCGCCCTATGCCGGGCTGCTCGCCGGCTTCGTCGCGGCGAGCTGGTTCGAATGCGTCTATTTCGGGGTGCAGACGCTCGCCGAGCCGGCTGCGACCGCCGCCTTCCTGCCCGCCGCGGTGCTGGTCACCGCCGCCCGGCCGACCCGGCGCGGCGCGGCGATCGCGGGGGCGCTGCTGACGTTCGCGGTGCTGATGCGCCCGCATTACGCACCGGCCGCCGCCACGCTCGTCCTCGCCGGCTGTTGGCCGTGGCGCGCGGAACGGGTGGCATGGCGCAACTGGGGCGCATTGATCGGCGGAGCGCTGACGATGGCCGCCATCGGCGCCGGTATCGACATCGCGAACGGCGCGCGCCCCTTCGCCTGGATCGTCGAGAACGTCCGCCAGAACATCGTCAGCGGCGTCGCGGCGCGATACGGCGTCTCGCCGCCACTCACCTATCTCACCTGGCTGCTGCAGATCTGGATCGTCTGGGCGATCCCGCTCGTCATCGGCCTGCGCTTCGGCTGGCGCGCCTGCCCGCCGCTGCTCGCGGCCGCGGCGGTGACGATCGCCGTCCACATGCTGATCGGGCACAAGGAATATCGCTTCATCTATCTGGCGGTGGTGACGATCGTCATCCTGTCGGCGATCGGCTGGAGCGACATCGTCGAGGCCGCCGTCGCCCGCTGGGGAGAGCGGACCCGGCCGCGCCTGCGCCTCGCGGTCGTCGCGGCGTGGGGCATCGCCTCGCTGCTGCTCGCGTTCGGTCCGCTTGCGCAGGCGCATCGCCGGCAGGGCGGGCCGGGATCGCGCGTCTTCGCCCTGCTCCGCGACGATCCGCGGACCTGCGGCGTCGCGCTCGTCTACGGCACCAGCTACGCCGACATCCCGGGCACAGCCGCGTTGCGGCCAGGCACCCCGATAGGGCTGTTCTGGTTCGCCGATCCCGCCGCACCGGGCGCCACCCCGTGGCAGAGCGTGGCGCGCCATCAGGCGGGCTTCAACCGCATCGTCAGCTCGGTCCCCCGAACCGGCTCGCCCCCGCCGGGCTATCGCACGATCCGCTGCGAACCGGCGAGCGACGTGATCGGCATGTGCCTCTACGCCCGCCCCGGGGGCTGCACCGCGACACAGGGCTCGCCGTTCCGGCTCAACCGCGTCCTCGCCCGGATGGGATTCTAGGGGCCGCACCCATCCGGAAAACACGATTACCGCGCCGTTTACGATTTATAAGTCGCTGCCGTCCTACGTCGTGGCGATCAGGATCGGCCAGAGGACGCCCCGGGGAACAGATGGTGAGCGGCTCGACGCTGAAGGCGATCCGTCTGGTCGCACTGCTCCTGCTCTCCTGCGCGATCGCGGGCGCCAGCTTCAGCGGCTACATGCAGAAATGGGGATTCCGCAACGATGCGCGGCTGTCGCTGAAGGCGCATTTCGACGGAACCGTCGAACGCCCGTTCGCCTATCGCCGCCTGTTCGTCGATATCGCCGATGCGGTCGCGCCGCAGCCAACCGCAACCGACCCACACGAGGTCGAGCGCGTCCGGATCGTCTACGCCCTGACCTTCGCGAGCCTGCTGCTGCTGCTCTGGTCGGGCTATCGCCTGTTGCGGGACAGCGGCTTTTCCGCCCTCGTCGCCTACGCCGCCAGCGCCGCGATCGTGCTGCTGTTCCCGATGATCCAGGCGCAGGGCGGCTATTGGTACGATTTCGCCGAAACCGCCTTCTTCTGCCTGTTCCTCGTCGCCGCGCGGCAGGGATCGTGGCCGGCGATGCTGCTGATCGCCGCGATCGGCGCCTGGAACAAGGAAAGCGTCCTCTTCTTCACGCTGACCGCCTGGCCGCTGCTCCGGGAGGAGCGGTCGCGCCGGTTCGCGACGCTGTCCATCGGTGCGGCCGCAACCGTCGCGGGGATCGTCTATGCATGGCAGCGGGTCCGCTTCGCCGGGCGGGGCGGGGGCGCGACCGAATTCCACCTCTGGGACCAGTGGCGCTTCTTCACGCGGCCGGTCGACTGGTTGCTGCCCGACTGGACCTATGGACTGCCGCTGCCGCATGCGCTGGGCATCGTCAGCCTCGGCGCGATCGCCGGCCTCGTCTACACCGGCTGGGCGACGCTCCCCGCCGTCTGGCGCGCGCACGCCCGGATCGCCGCGGCGGTCAACCTGCCGCTGTTCCTGCTGTTCTGCGCCGCGGGCGAGGCGCGCAATCTCAGCATGCTGTTCCCGACGCTGCTGCTGCTGATCGCCATCGCGATCCGGCAGGCGGAGGGGCAGGGGATGCGACCGGATGACGCAGCCTGTCCGGCAAAGGCGTATCCCGTGAGGACGGGCGCATGATCCACAGCGATATCCTGCGCGCGCACCGCGTCCCGTTATGCGTCGATCTCGACCATACGCTGGTCCGCTGCGACCTGCTGCACGAAGCCATGCTTCAGGTCGCCAAGGCCGCACCGCTGCGGCTGTTCGCGATGGCGGCGACGCTGACGCGCGGCCGGCTGGCGCTGAAGGATTATGTCGCCCGCCATGCGACGTTCGACGCGGCGGCACTGCCCTATCGCGCCGACCTCGTCGACCATATCGCCCGCGAACGCGCTGCGGGGCGGCCGGTCCATCTCGTCACCGCCTCGCCGCGGCCGTGGGCGGAGGCGGTCGCGCAGCACCTCGGCCTGTTCGATTCCGTCCACGCCTCCGGTCCCGTCAACCTCAAGGGCGCGGACAAGGCGGCACTGCTCGCCGGCCTCCACCCAGACGGTTACGACTACGTCGGCGATGCCCGCGTCGATCGGCCCGTCTGGCGGCAGGCGCGCCACGCCCTGCGCGCGGGACGCGGCACGCGCATCGCGCTCGACGACGGCCGCGTCTCGGCCGGGGATTTCCCCGATACCGGCCGTTTCGCCGCCAGCCTGTCGCGCGCGATGCGGCCGCATCAATGGCTCAAGAACCTGCTGGTCTTCGCCCCGCTCGTCGCCGCGCACCGCGTGACCGAACCCGGCGCGCTGCTCGCGACGATCCTGGCGATGGTCGGCTTCTCGCTGCTGGCGTCGGCGACCTATCTGCTCAACGACATGCTCGATATCGCGGCCGATCGCGCCCATCCGCGCAAGTGCCGGCGGCCGTTCGCGGCGGGCGACCTGTCGGTGACGCAGGGGCTGGCGGCGTTCGCGCTGCTGCTTGCCGGCGCGGCGATCACCACGATGGCGCTGCCGGCCGGATTCGCGGTTGCGCTGGGCGGCTACACGCTGCTGACGGTGACCTATTCCTTCTACTGGAAGCGCGTCGCGCTGGCCGACCTGTTCGTGCTCGCGACGCTCTATTCGATGCGGATCATCGCCGGCGGGGTCGCGACCGGCATCCCGCTGTCGCCGTGGATGCTCGGCTTTTCGATGTTCGTCTTCCTCGCACTCGCCGCGATCAAGCGCTGCGCCGAACTGGGCGATCGCCGCATCGCCGGCGATGGTCCGATCGCCGGTCGTGGCTATCGCCGCGACGATTTGCCGGTGATCCGCACGCTCGCCTCGTCGTCCAGCTTCGCCGCGGTCATCATCTTCGCGCTCTACGTGACGCAAGCCGACGTCCGGGGGCTGTATTCGAACCCCGCCCTGCTCTGGCTGATCGTGCCGCTGCTGCTCTACTGGCTGGGGCGGATGCTGCTGCTGACGCATCGCGGGGCGATGCACGACGATCCGGTGATCTTCACGATGCGCGATCCCAACAGCCTGATCCTCTTTGCCGCCTGTGCCGTCGTGATGCTGGCGGCGAGCCACACGACGATGCCACCCGGCCTGATCCTGACACCCTGATCCTGGCGCCCCGAACCTGACACCTTGGGCGGTGCCGGCCTCTTCATTGTGCGATAGCACTTTCAGGTGCATATAAACGGCAAGGAGTGCATTCATGCTTGCCGCTTTCCTCGACGATATCCGTGATCGCGACATGATCGCCCCACGCCGCATGGCAGAGCGCCTGCGCGTGCCGATGGCGCGACTGGCACGGCTGGCGCATGTCAATCGCAACACGATGACCGCCAAACCGGAAAGCCCCGCGGTTCAGGCCAAGCTGGGCGAGATCGCACGGATCATCGCCCGCGCAGCCGAATTGTCGGGTGACGAGGGCAAGGCGATCATCTGGTTCCGGCACCAGCCGATCGCAGGTTTCGGCAAGACCGCCGAGGAACTCGTCGAAGCCGGGGAGGCCGCGGCCGTGCTGTGGACCCTCGATACGATGGAACAGGGCGTATATGCCTGACGGCGGTAACACCGGCTTCCACACGCGGCTCTGATCCACGCATGACGATCATGCCCGCTTCACTCACCGGCCGTTTCTGGCGGATGCTCGGCGTCCGCTGGCAGGCCCGCCCGTTCGACAGCGGATCCCACCTGACCGGCGGTCGCTGGAATCCACCCGGCACGCGCGCGCTTTACCTGTCCGCGGACTACAACACCGCGATCCGTGAGATGCACCAGGATCTCGTGCGACCCGGCACGCTCGTCGCATACGACCTCGATGCCACCGCGATCGCCGACCTGCGCGATGCCGATCCCGCGATCCTCGCCTGCGAATGGCGCCGCATCTTCAAGCTGGAGGATGGCGTTCCAGCCAGTTGGGACCTGGCGGGGCAATGCCTTGCGGCAGGAGCGCAGGGCGCTCTGGTTCCTTCGATCCAGCATCGCGGTGGCACCAATCTGGTATTGTGGCGCTGGCACGATGCACGGACCTCCGGCGAAGGTGCCGCATTGACGCTGCTCGATCCCGAAGCGGTGCTGACCGGACGATAGTCAGGCCGCGAACCACCGCTGCTGCCGGCGGACGTCCAGCCCGCACAGGCCGGTCAGCCGGTGCCGGCCGGCATAGGTCCGGACGCGGTGCAGGTAATCGGGGGCATCCGGGTAGGACAGCCGCCAGTCGGGCGGGTTGAACGACGAATAGCCGTTGATCGTCGGCCGGCCGTAATAGCTCGCCAGCAGCATCGCATCGACATTGTGGCGATAGAACATCGCGCCGCGATCGACGCCGTCGCCGCCCCAGGCGAGGTCGATCGCCCGCGCCTCGGCCAGCAGCGGATAGTCCGCCGGCCGCGCCGCCACGACGAAGAATGCGGTGCAGGCGCGGGGCGGGGGGCCGACATCGGCGAGCATCCGCATCTGCGCGTCGCGATCGAGCGCCAGCGGCGCGTCGAGCTGCACCTGCTCGACGAACAGCCCGGCGAGGATCAGCGCGGTCACCCACCCGCGCCGCGGGGCACGATCGAGGAAGACGACGACGATGACGACGATGCCCACCGATGCGAACAGCAGCAAGCGCTGCACCACCCGTATCGCGGACGCACCCGGCACCCAGGAATAGACGTACCACCACGCCGAATGATCGCCTGGCCAGCGCAGCGCGAGCGCGACGATGACCGCGATGGCGATCCCGACCGGCAGCACGATGCCGCTCCGCAGGCGCTCCCGCCCCGCCCACAGCATCGCGAACAGCGTCACCGCCATCATGCCGATCGGGAAACCGAAGCGCGTCTCGCCGCCCGGGAACGGCATGTCGTTGCCCAGCCAGGCCGGCAGGGAACCCCAGACCAGATTGCCCGATCCGACGTTGAACAGCGTCATGATGCCCGGCAGATAGAGGTGGGGGCCATCCTCCCACGCATGCCGCGCACCGGCGCCGACCTTGGGCAGATAGAGCAGCAGCACCGGGATCAGCGCGACGACGCCGGTTGCCACGCAGATCAACAGCGATCGCCAGTGCCGCACGATCGCCGCGAACAGCGCGCGCCGGGCATCCGCCGTCATCAGCAGCAGCGCGACGGGCGCATAGACGACGAGGAACAGCGAGAAGAACCACAGTCCGTAAAAGGCATTGAAGGCCGTCGCACCGTACAGCAATGCAAAGCCGCATCCGCAGGCGACCAGCGCGTGCGGGCGATCCTCGCGCAAGGCGGCGACGGCCTGCAGCGCGAGGAAGCCGAGCCACGGCAGCAGCCCGACGCTGAGCAATTGCCCGTGGTACATGTGGAGCAGCGAGACGTTGGCGGTCGCGAACAGCGCCGCGCCGGCGAGCGCGAGGGGCAGGCGGATGGCGATCCCGCGGCGCAGCAGCACGTACATCCCGGCGAACCCCAGCGCCTTCATCGCGACATGCGACGCAAAGGCGGCAAGGAACGGATCGGCCCCCAGGATCCGCGCGATCGTGAAGGGGATGCCCGGCAGGATATAGGTGTCGTTATAGCCGAGCGTCGCCGGATAGGGGTGGAAATACCCCATGACATCCCACGCCGCCCCCTCGACGAATACGCGATACCAGTGGTTGAGGATCGCGACCTCAATCACGCCGTCGTAGCTGTCGCCGTACAGGACGTGCAGGCCGGTCGCCAGCGCATCGCGAAAGAACCACGCGAGGCACAGCAGCATCGTCGCCGTCACCAACGCGCGCCGCATCAGGGGCGACGCCTCCGCATCGCGGCCCGGCCGGACGCTCATCGGACCAGCCGGCAGGACAGACCGATCGCCGCCAGCGCGACAAGCGAGCCGGCGACCATATCCACCAGATAATGTCCGCCGACGATCAGCGCCGATGCCATCATAAGCGCATTCAGTACCAGCCCCGCTACCCGTAGCCGTGGAACACCCCACCAGCCCCATGCCAGCATCACCGCGCCCGCGGCATGGAAGCTGGGGAAGGTGATGATCCCCGAAATCGCATCGACGCCCAGCGTGGTCAGGCTCCCGTCCCGCGCGCCCGTCAGGATGTCCATGAATTTCAGTGCGTAGGGCGGTGTGCCATAGGCCGGGACCAATGCCGATACGCCGATCGCGACGGCGACGGCGATGATCCACGCCAGCACGAACCGCCACAGGCGTCGCTGGTCGTCGATCCCCACCAGCAGCAGGATCACCGCGAACGGCTGGACGATGATGCTGTTGTAGATCCAGTTGGTCGCGGCGAACGGCAGCGGCCAGCGATCGAAACCGGTCACGAACACCCGCCGGTCGAACCCGAAGAACAGTGCGGCATCGGCTGCCGCCAGCACCCGGTCCGCGATCGGCCATGCCGCGGTCGCGGCGACGACGGCGCAGAGCGGGCTGACCAGCGAGATCGCCAGCATCAGGCATGTCGCCTCCAGCGCCGCGGCGGGTCCGGACCAGCGATAGCCGCGCAGCACCCAGGCCAGCAGCACGAACCCGCCGAGCTTCAGCCCCGCGCCATCCAGCAGCTCCCCCGACCAGGCGAAGCGCCCCGCGACGACGCTCACGCCGATCGCCGCGATGCCGGCGACCAGCAGCAGGTACACCCCGAACGCCCGCGGCTCGACGGCCAGGGCCGATCGCCTGGGTCGGAACGGCATACGAACGAGGGCCAGTCTCATCGCCCCGGCATGCAGAAACATAGCTAAATTTGCGTTTACGGGTGCTTCAATCCGGGGAACCGACGATCGGGCTTATTCCCGCATCGTCATCGCGACTGATCTCGATAGTACAGCGCACCACCTTCTTCGTCCTCCCGGCTGTCATGTAGCAGGCTTGCACAGCTTTGCGGTTGGCGGTGCGATCCGGTCGGCCGCCGCGATGTTGGCGAACGCATCCGGCGCTGCGGCCCGGCTTCCCATTCGGCAAGTCGAGCGTGTCGCGACGACGATCAGGCCCTGCCGGTCACGGCCATGGGCGCGCACTGAAGCCAAGGCAACGGATCAATCCGCTACTGCGGCCTTCGTCGCCTTCGTGACGCTGATGACGAGTAACGCCTGGCTCAAGCATTTCCGGTTATAGCGAGATAGCGACGGACATTCCGGTCCTGCTGGCCGACGCGATCCTGTTCTTGGCTTGACGGTTCAACCGACGTGCCGAGCAACCAGCGGGGCGGTCTGCTCGGCTCCGCCCGTTTCGGCGACCGCGCCGGCGTGCGGAAGCTGGAGGCGAACGGGGAGCTCTTGATCGGCCGCTGGGCGAGGGCGGGGAAGCTGCTGCGTTACGACGGCGCGGCGCATCTCGTGACGATTGCCCCCGCCCGCTCGGGCACGATCATCCCCAACCTGCTGCTGCTCTATCGCTCGGTGATCTGCATCGCCCCCAAAGACGGGAATGCCCGCATCACGGCCTGTGAGCGTCGCCAAGGACAAAGTCTGGTGCCTTGATCCGTTCGGCGTGTCGGGTCAGCGCCCTGCCTGCTGCAATCCGCTCGATACTCATGCCGATGGCTGCGATTGCCGGTGAACCACGTCGTCACCGAGATGGCGCGACAGCGCTTGTTCGTGCGAATCGGCCTCTCCAGTTCGTATATGTTTAATCATCCGCATCGCAGCGTGGCTGATCTCTGCAGATGGAGGATCGGTATGGGTCGAAGTGCAGGGCCGAAACTCTACTCCTATTGAAACGATCCGCTCGACGATATGGACGACGCAACCGTCTTCATCCGGAACAGAATTAGTTCTAACACCCTGTTTACCAACGGATCGGTTATAATTCATACGTTCACCCGTGAAACGATTTGCTGCTCCTCCTGCTTCCGATGCTCCAACGCTGGAGTTCGTGCCGGTGTTCGACACTGCCACTCTTCAGGACACCGACACCTATGCCGCTTGGCGTGAGGGTGGGGGGGATTTGAAGCGGGTGTTCGACACCTTGCCGCTTCAACCGTTCGCATGCTCCGCGCATTGGTTAAGCCTCGGAACAACCGATCTGGGCTTTGCCCAATTCACGTCTCAGCAGTGGACACGGACGCCAGCAATGGCGGCACGCGACGATTACGACCAGATGGTCATCAACTGCCGCTTCGCAGGTGGCGCGCGGGGCGACATGGCGGGACGAACGCTCGACGCCGGTGCCGGCACGATCATCATCAACGATCTCGCCCAACCCCAAACGCATATATCGGAGGCCTCGGACAGCGTAGCGCTGGTTCTGCAACGCGCCGAAGCGGAAGCGATCTTCGGCCCGGTCCGAGCGCTGCACGGCCATGTTGTCGCCCCGCACCACGCCTCGATAGTGCTGTCCTTCATGGACGCGTTGCGCCGCAACGCGCACCATTACCCGATCACCGCAGCCGCTGCGCTAGGTGAGACGGTGGTCGACCTGATCACAATGGCGATCAAGACCAGCCTACACGAGGACGTGAAGGACATCGTCCTTCAGGAGAAAACTCTCGGTGTGCGCGTCCGCTATATGATCGAGCGCGAACTGGGCTCGCCGACGCTCAATGTAACCCGACTCGGCCGGATGCTCGGCATCTCGCGCGCGTCGCTGTATCGGGTAATGGAGGCAGAGGGGGGCGTGCAGGCCTATATCGCCGCACGCCGGCTGGAGAAGGTTGCCGAAGCGCTCCGCGCGACCGGGCCTCAGCAGACACTGGCGACGCTGGCGCAGCGCTGGGGCTTCTGCGACGCGGCCTATCTCGGACGCAGCTTCCGCGAGGCGTTCGGGATGACGCCCGGCGATTACCGCGAGGTGCACCGTCGCCGCTGACGCGCAAAGCGGAGGCCGGCACTGACACTCAGTTGGCGACGATCGCAAAATCCAGCTTGTCGGTGTCGAAACCGTTGCGGCCGGGCTCCGCGACGATCGTCCGGTCGCGTATGCGCGGGCCAGGTGCGCGGCTGACGACGGTCTGCCCCGATCCGTCCAGTGTCACGCGATCATCGCCGATCGTCACCACCGCGCCACGCATCGAGCCGGGCACGTAGCTGACTTGAACGTCATAGCCAGCCGGCGCGTTGCAGAATTCAATCAGCTCGCCAAGTCGATACCCTTTGCCTGCCGGCGACAGGGCCGGTTCGTGGCGCAGCGTGCATTGCACCGGCACCATCATCCGCAGGCCGAAGCCGCTGCTGCTGAAGGTCGCGCCGAAGGCGGAGGACGATGTAACCAGGAGCACGATGGCACCTGCGGACGTTAGGCGTTTCAGCATGGTCTTACCCGTTCCGTGTTACCCCGCCATGCCACTGCACCTCTTAAGATTAAGTTATGTCAGCGATAGCGATCATCTTGCCAGGGAACGAGCTGCACCCATCCTACGTTCCCCCAACTAGCAATAGGTCATCAACCGCTGTTCGGATGCGGAAGTCGCCGCACCGCGCTATCGCTGCATTGATCGTGACCAGCTTATCTCACTGAAAAAACAATGCTTTCTCGTGTACCATAGTATTGGTGCATCATCGTGCAATCTTAGCCCAACCTTATTAACTCTTTATTTACTCGACGGACTAACACCTTGGTAAGTATCTGACCCCGACAGCAAAGGGGGCTGCGGGGACATGGCTACAGGGAAAGGATCACCGCCGCGCAAGCGAGCGGGCAAAGGGATTTGCGTCCTTTTTGCCATGATAGCGTCGGCACTACTTTTCTTCTCGTCCAATGCTGCGTCCGCTGAAGGCGCACATCAGAACCGGCTGCAATTGAGTGTACACGGCAGCATTCCCGAACATTGCGCGATCGGCAGCGTTGGGGACATGGCATTCGGCGATCTCAGCAAAACCGGAATCCAGCGCGTCGCGGCCGTCGGCTTCAACTGTAATATTCCATTTCAGATCAGTATTCGTTCCGCCAACGGCGGTCTTGCCAATGAAGCGTTTCCGCACGGGCAGGGTCCTTACGCCGGGCTGGTTCCGTATTCGATTGCGCTGTCCATTCCACTACGCCGCCCGAACAGCGACGTATTGACCAAGAGCTTTACCAGCACGGCGCTGATGGCGGGCGCGAGCCTGACCAGCGGAGGCGGGATCGCGGTGGACGGCATGCGGCTGACGGTCGCGCTGGCCCCGCCGACGGCCGAGGCCGGCCTGCTGGGCGGGCGCTATTCCGAAACGGTGACCATCACGGTGGCGCCAATCTGATTTTCAGGGTTCGTGCTGCCGAAATCCCGCGATGCGGCAGCACCGAGTAGGCGGTCATTCGAACCGTAAACGACAGATCGCGGCAAAGACAATGTGATGGAAACCGGGCGGCGATCATGCCGAACGGCACTAAAAGGGATAAGAGCATGAAGAGCATTCTGAAGGCCGGCGTCGCCGTCGCCGTCATCCTGTCGTCGGCCGGTGCGGCCAACGCGCAGACCACCAACACCGTGTATTCGGCTGCACCGACCCCGACCACGATTGGTTCGCAGACCTACCCCCTGCCATTCGGTGGGTCGATCACCCTGCCGGTCATCGTACCAGGCAAGACTTCGGCAGAGCAGTTCGCAGCTGGCGTCGGTAGCCGCTATCAGGACAGCGCAACTGTTTCGGGCAATACCGAAAGCGCTAGCACCAGCGTCGTCAACAGCTTCACGCTGACCGGCAACGTCACCAAGGATTGCTCGTTCTACGGTGGCGGCACCACCGCGCATGACATCAACCTGGGCACGATCGGCGTTCGCACCGGCAACAACGACAACGTGTCGCAGGCGTTCAACCAGCGCGATCAGATGACGGTCAACGTTAACAGCGCGACCGCCGGCTGCAACTTCAACAACACCGTCACGATCGCCAAGGACAACGGTTCGGCCGGCCTGCTCAACAAGGCACCGGGCGGCTATGATCCTGCACAGTTCACCGACCGTATTCCCTACACGATCGACGCATCGTGGACCGGCAGCGCGGTGGACGGCAAGACGACGCTGGCCCGCACTCTTCAGGTCGGCGCTCAGGCTGGCACCAACAACCTGCAGAGCGGCGCATGGCGCTCGGCATTCGACATGGACGTGACCATCCCGGCACAGTCGAAGGCGCTGGTCGCTGGCACCTATTCGGACAAGATCACGGTGACGCTCGCCACCATCTGATCCGAAGGATTGCAGGGGCGGGGGACATGAGTCCCCCGCCCTTTTTCTTTACCGATACGCGCTAACCCGTGGCCAACACGCGGTTTTCTAAAAGGTTAGGCAAGTACGATGGCGTTCCGGTGCCGTTTCCTCGCAGCGCGCATGATGCGCCCCGCCGTTCTTGTCCCCATCCTAGCGACAACGGCGATCGTCGCGATCAGCGCCGCACACGCCATGCGCGTATCGCCGATGGTGGTGGAAATGACGACCAAGGGCGCCGGCGCGACCGCCCGCGTCGAGGTCCAGAATCTCAACCCCGGTGCGCTGCCGTTCGAAACGCGGATCACCCGCATCGATTACGACGACAAGGGCGTGATGAGCGAAACGCCGGCGGACGCCGACTTCCTGGTGTTCCCGCCGCAGGGAATCCTGCCCCCCGGCGCGCGCCAGGTGATCCGCCTGCAATGGGTGGGGGACGCCGACATGCCCGCGAGCCGCGGCTATTATCTGTCGGTCAACCAGCTGCCCGTCGATCTGGCGCCCGGCCAGGCATCCAGCGGTGCGCAGGTTCAGGTCGTCTACCACATGAAAGCATTGGTCACCGTCGCCCCGCCCAATGCGGTACCGAAGGTCGAGGTCATCAGTGTAAAGCCGGTGACGATCGCCGCCAAGGAACCGCCAGCCCTGCCCGGCGCGCCGGCAGCGACGACGGCCGCGGCACCATCGCCCGGTATCGAGGTCGTCGTGCGCAACACCGGCACCCGCTACGCCATGATGGCGGGCACCAACTGGACGATCGAAGGCACCGGCACGAACGGCAAGCCGGTCAAGCTGACACTGGCGGGCGACGATCTCAGCCGGGCGATCGGCGTCGGCTATCTCGCGCCGCTCGGCGGGCTGCGGACGCTGCAGGTTCCGACCGGCACCGCCCTGACCGGACCGATCAAGGTTCGCTTCGGCAAATGACGCGGCGGGCGCGGCACCTGTGTGCCGCCTCCCTGATCGCCTTGGGCTGTGCCGCGCCCGGTGCCGCACAGGTCAGTGTGCGTTTACCTGGCCAGGCACAGCCCAATCCCGGACAAGCGTCCGATCCCGGGCAAACGCCACGCCCCTCGGTCGGCGTCCCCTTGCCCGGCGCACCCGCGGGCCCTGCGCAGCAACAGCCACCGGTCAGCGTGCCGCTGCCCGGTGCGCCGGTCGCGCCATCCGTCCCCGCCGTGCCGATCGGCAAATATGGTCGCCCCGACATCAATCCCTATGAGCGCGACATCAACCTGACGGTGCCGCTCACCTATCGCACCCGGCCGCTCGGCGAAGTGCCGGTGCTGCTGACCCATGACGACCGCTTCATCGTCGAGACCGCCCCGTTTCTCAAACTCCTCGACCCGTTGCTCAATCCCGGGGCGCAGGCGAAGCTCGCCGCCCTGCTCGGCAACAAGGCGAGCTTCTCAGGCGAGGAACTGGCGCAGAGCGGCGTGTCGCTGGATTACGATCCGGGATCGCTATCGGTCGTCGTGCTCCAGATCGCGCCCACCGAACGGGCGTTGGAATCATTGTTCAAGACGCCAACCGATGATGACGAGCAGGTTGACCTCGTTCCCGCATTCGTATCCGGTTACGTCAACGGCAACATGCTCGCCAGCCGGCTGTGGGGCGCGAACGGACGTTGGAGCAAGCCGAGCTTCTATCTCAACGGCGCCGCACGGGTCGGGCCGGTGGTGCTGGAAAGCGACGTGCAATATGCCGAGGACTTCGGGCTCGCCGGCTCCGGCTATCGCTTCGATCGCAACTATGCGCGGCTGGTCTATGACGAACCGACGCATTTCCGCCGCTGGCTGGCGGGCGACCTGACGCCGGAAATTCGCGGACAGCAGGGCTATGTCCAGCTCGGCGGCATTGGCGTGTCGCGGCAACGGCGCCGGTTCGACCAATTCCGCTCGGCAATCCTGCAGGGCAACCGCCAGATCGTCCTGCAGCGCAATGCCACCGTCGACATCTATCGCAACGGCGCCCTGATGAAGCAGTTGCGGCTCGATGCCGGTTCCTACGATCTCAGCGCGCTGCCGTTGGTCACCGGGTCGAACGACGTCGAGATCCGCGTCCGCGACGATGCCGGCGGAGTGCAGAACGTCGCCTATCGCTCGTATCTCGATCCGATCGATCTGCAGCCCGGCGACCATGAATATGCCGCTTATATCGGCCGCACCAGTCAACGCTTCGGGCGAACGCCGACCTATGGCGGCCCCCTCTCTTTCACCGGCTTCTACCGCAAGGCGTTCCTCGACAAGCCGGCGATCGGCGTCGGCATCCAGGCGAGTGCGGCCGTGCAGGTGGCGACCGGCCAGACCCAGATCGTCCTGCCCAACGGCGGCCGTATCCAATTCGACCTTGGGGTCAGCCGCACGCGCCGCTACGGCACCGGCCAATCGATCGGCGTCTCCTACGACCAGATTTTCGATCGCGGCGGCAAGATCGACTCGTTCAGCATCCGCGGCGACTATCTGTCACGGCGCTTCGGCGGGCTGGGCTATGCCGAACCCGACAATTCGACTGGCTGGAGCATCAATGCGCAATATGCGCGGGCGCTCACTTTCGACCTGACGTTGCTGATGGGGGCAAGCTATCTCAAAAGCCGGTCGAGCACGGGCGACACCTATCGCCTCGATGCCAGCAGCGCCTACCGCCTGACCCCGCGCTGGAGCGTCAGGGGCGGTATCAACTATACCCGCTACGGCGTCACCAGCACGCGCGAGGGCGTGGGCTTCAGCTTCGGCCTGGTGTACCAGCCGGGTTATCGCGACCGGGCAGAGGCGCGTTACGACAGCGGCACCGACACCAGCACCGTGTCCTACGCGCACTCGTCGACCGGCCAGATCGGCAGCGTCGGCTACGGCGCGTTGGCCGGGCGCGATCTCGGTTCGGCCAACCTTCAGGGTTATGCCGATTATACCGGCAACCGCTTCGATGCCTCGGCCAGTCATGCCGCCTATGGCAACGGCTTCGGCTCGATCACCAACCAGCAGGTCTCGACGGTGCGGGTCGGCAGCTCGATCGCCTTCGCCGGCGGGCATGTCGGCATCGGTCGACGGATAAACGACAGCTTCGCCCTGCTGTATCCCCACGCGACGCTGAAGGGGCGCAGCGTCGTCGCGGGACAGTCGTTGGTCAACAACGACTATCTCAGCAAGAGCGGCCTGCTCGGCGCCGCGGTCAACGGCTATCTGACCTCCTATGTCACGCAGTCGGTGCAATATGACGTCGCCGACGTGCCGACCGGTTACGACATCGGCCCGGGTGTGGCGCGGGTAAAGCCGCCCTATCGCAGCGGCTATGCGTTGCGCATCGGCACCGATGCCTTCGTCAGCGCGACGGGAACGCTCGACATGGCGGATGGCAAGCCGATACCGCTTGCCGGCGGTCGCATCGTCGCCAAGGACGGCAAGGGCACCTCGCAATCGTTCTTCACCAATTCGGTCGGTCGCTTCGCGATGCAGAACCTGCGGCCAGGCGTCACCTATCGGGTCGAATTGTTCAGCACCGCGGACAGTTTCGAATTCGCCGTACCGGCGGACAGCGACGGATTAGTCGACCTCGGGACAGTCAAATTGGGGACGGGAAAATGAGGCTCCGCATGATTCGAACCGCAATTCGGCCCACGATCCGGCGGGCTGCCCTGCGCATCGCGGCGCTCGCCGCGGTCGTCCTGGTGTCCGCGCCTATGTCGGCCCAGGCACAGGTTTCGCCGGCGCGCGCGTCCACCGAATGCCGGCTGCGCATCGACACCGTGGCGACCAACTGGGTCATCGACAATTACGACCCCTTCGCGGGCGGTGCGGCGAACAGCGCGTTCGACGTGTTGTTCGTCAATGAAGGCGACGGTGAATGCCGCTTCTATCCGCGCTTCGACACCGATCAGGCGACGCTGGGCCTGCGCGGCGACGGCGGTCTGCGGATGGGCGCGGCAATACCCTACACGTTGCTCGACACTTACGGTCAATATGACGCGACGCCGATCGCCGGCCGCACCATCCGCCGTACCACCAACCAGCCGGTGGTGATCGCGGCGCGTGGGCAGCAACTGGTCCGCTACGTCTTCGACGTTCCCGGCGAGGGGATCGGCGGAGACGGCCTGTTCACCCAAAGACTGCTGCTTGCCACGGAGGATCTGTCGGGCGTGCCGCTCGGGCAGCGGCAGGTGGTGGTCGGCGTGCGGGTCGCGCCATCGGCGACGTTGAGCCTCGCCGGCGCCTTCACCCGGACCGGATCGCAGGCCGACATCGACCTCGGCAATCTGACCGAAGGGCTGGCGGCGGTGCCGCTTCAACTGCACGTGATGAGCACACGGGGCTATCGCCTGTCTGTGGAATCGCTGAACAGCGGGCGGTTGCGGCTGGCGGGGACGGACTGGACGATCCCCTATACGCTATCGGTGCAGGGCACGCCGATCCGCTTCGGCGAGGGCGCTGGCTATGTGTCGGGCAGCAAGAGCGGGCTTCATCGTGACGTGCTGTCGTTGGCCTTTATCATCCCCTCGCTCGCGAATATGCGGGCGGGCAACTATGGCGACGTGCTGACGATATCGGTGGCGACAATCTAGTCGAGCCGGTCAACCACCGCTTACATGCGGCGTTGGCCGCTAGGCAAAGCCATACAATCATACATGTCGACGTGTCTGAATTTCTACACTTCTACATTTATATATTTCTACGTGCCTGATTGTCGATCACGAGACATGTCTACCGGTGTCTTCAGCATTAACGCGGTGGCGAACGCCCGTACCAGCGGCATCACATCACAAAAAGCGCTCGCCGGCGTGGTCCTTGAACAGCTCGGCATTGCGGACGTAATCCGACAGCACCTGCACCGATTTATGACGGCTGACTTCCTGCAGCTTGAAGATGGTCGCCCCCTGCGCGGCGCCCTCGGTCAGGAAGCCCGCCCGCAGCGAATGTCCGGCGAACTCGGCCGGGTCGTACCCCGCCGCGCCGGCATGATGCTGTACCAGCCGCGCGATCGCACGGTCCGACATCGCCGCGGGCGTCAGCAGATCGGTCCGCGTCAGCCGCCGGAACAACGGCCCTTCGGCATGTCCGGCCGCTGCCATCCACGCCAGAAGCAGCGCCTTGGGCCGAATTCGCGATCCTTCGGGAATGGCGATGACCGCGCCTTGTCGCACCTGATCGGTCTTCGATCGCGCGATCGTCAGCCTCAGTCCCTCGGGCACGATGCCGACATGGCCGACCTCGAGCGCGACGATCTCCGACCGGCGCAGCGCGGCGGCCATGCCGATCGCTAGGATGGCCCGATCCCGTATCGCGCGCAGGCCGTCCCCCTCGATCGCCGCCAGCATGTTGCGCAGCGCAGCGGCATCGGCGGGCCGCTTCTGTCGCCTGGCGCCGCCATGCTCCGTCCGAATGCCGGCGAGCACCTCGGCCAACCGCCCGGCACTTGGCATCGCCGTCGGTGCCGGATGGCCATTGCTGCGATGATGATGCCCGATCGCCGCGATCCGCCGGTTGATCGTCGAGGGGTTGAGCCCGGCGGTCGCCTGATCGCTCGCGAACACCGCGACGACTTCGGGTGTCGCCGGCAGCGCCCCCAGCCCATGCGCGGCACACCACGCCGTAAAAATAGCCCAGTCAGAACCATACGCCCGCCTCGTAGCCCCCGACCGCGCCAATTTGGCGTAGGCGGCGGCTATCTCGATCTTGTCGTTCAGGATTGCGGGAAGCGTTGGCTGCGCGAAGACGGTCGGCAGTGACGTTACACCGGTGGTGTCGTCAGACTGGATCATGAGCGCAGGAGAAGATGGATCAACAGCCATGACGGATGTGTGCCATGCCCGTTTTCATAGAACCAGCGCTATGTCCGAGAATCATTGTTATCGGACATAGCGCTATTCTCTTGCCTGAGGTTGAAACCCTAACATTGCACCCGAGACTGGTCGATCGCATTGCGAGCAAGCGGTCAGTCACTAATTGCGGGTCGGGTCGTTTTCCTTCTTGGCTAAACACCGGACGGCCCATCCTTTCCGGCATGCCGCGATCCACCCTGAGCTCCGGTGTAGCTTGATCATGTCCGCAAGCATGATCATAATTACGCTTCAGCGGGCGGGAGCCAATTCCACTTCTTGGATCTGTCCAGAGAATCCCGTAATTCGATCCGTAGGCCGCGCAACAAGAGATAGAACCTGTATAGGGCAGTCTTTTGGCACATCGAAAGCATCAGAAAAAACAAACCCCGCGCTCTCCTGCTGCCCTTCGATTCTAGCAATTTGTTTCCCGTCAAGGCACGCAACTGACCAATACACATTGGCAGTCCCGCTATTCGAGTATTTTCCACGACTTTTGAAAACATAGCGACCGGCAGGAAGCATTTCACTTTGCCGCAGCATGACACTTTCGATACTGCCAGATGCAGTATAGCCAAACACGTTTCGGCCACTATCTTCTTGTATCGAAGTATTGATTTTACCATCGTTGATAAGCGACCAATCGAACAGAGATGGAGAATTGGTTACGTTATCAAAATTTCCATCACGGACTCGTTGACGAGCAACCCCCGGATGATTTAGCGCATAATAGTCCCAAGCTCTATCAAATTGACCAGCCGAAGCAAGCGCATCTATAGTACGCGCTTGGGTAACTTGTGGAACCGGAATATGGTTAAGCGCCAATTCGCGGAAAAGAAGTACCGTAATAGATGGATCAATGCCGCCGACCGACATAAAATTGATGAAATTTTCACCCCACCGTGGCCGCTGACGCAATTTTTTGACCAGTGCCGTCCGAATGGCAGGCTCGCTACTTGATTTTCCAAGTATCGGAAACAGCATTGCAGCCATGCCCGGTTTCACGCGCAACATGATATCGTAGTGGTTTACTGCTTCCTGAACATCACCGCGCTGAACTGCATCTTCGATAGCCCACATCTGGGTCACGACGTCGCGCCGGGATAGCTTTTCGCTGTAAGAGAACCAGCGCCGCGCTGTTTTGATATCGCCATCGAATTGCGCGATGACTCCAAGCACCGTTGCCGCACCCAACGCCGTCGGATCCTGCTTCAACGCCAGCAGGGCCAGTCGCCTTGGACGGACGCGCTCGGACGCGGTCATATCCGCTTTCATCAGACTGCCTGCAAGACCCGCCGTGATCTGGCCATCGTAAGGAGCAAAAGTGTGAGCTGTGCTTGCGTCCCTCGTCACTAAATATTGTGCAAGCGAAAAAGTTACGCCAGCATAGCTCAGAATCGCAGCTAATATGCCGCCTCCGATCCTCAGCCCCAATGCTTTTCGGGGACGATCCATAGACCGTGTCTGCTTCACCAAAGCCGCATCAGGATTTCGACTCTTCTCGGCCATAGCCATAGCCATATTCATAACCGTAGCCGTAATGTGCCTTACGAGCCTGGAACTTGGTCAGAATTCCTCCAAAAATACGGCCATTTGATCCAGCAAGTCGCTTGATGGCAATCTTGACGAGGCTCGATCGGATACCCTGCGCTTCCACAGCGTAAACGACGCCTTCGACCTGACTGGCAATGAGCAGGGCGTCCGCAAGCCCCATGATGGGAGGAGAGTCGATCACGACGTGATCGTAGCGCTGGAGCAGCAGCTCGATCAGCACCGACAACCTGCCCCCGGACAACAGCTCGGCGGCATTCGGCGGTATCGGCCCGGCAGACATCGCGGTGAAATCGAGACCTTCCATATGGAAGGTCAGGGCATCGATATGGTCGTCCCCGGCAAGAAAATTGCTGAGTCCCACCTTGTGATCGACGCCACCAAGATGGTGGACAGATGGTGAGCGCATATCGCCATCGACCAGGATCACCTTCCGCCGCCCGCGGGCCAGCATGGTGGCCAAGGCCAACGCGGTAATCGACTTGCCCTCACCAGGCCGCGTTGAGGTAACCGCGAAGGATCGGGGCACGCCATGTTCGGTTGTAAGCGCAAGATTGGTTTGCACCGCCAGATAGGCGTCGACCATTTCCGATTTGCGATCCTGGAGCGCCTCCTTCGGAGTGCCATTCGTCACCTTTGGAACAGAACCCAGCAGCGGCAGACCCAACAACCGCTCGAGTTCGGACGGGTCCGAAATCGCTTCGTCGATTTGTTCAAGCGCGAACGCCGTCAGAGCACCAAGTCCGAGACCGGCAAGCAGCGCAATAGCCAGATTGATCAGAAGGCGAGGACTGGACGGCTTCTGCGGAACATCAGCCGGATCGACAATGGATATATTGTTGACACCGACGCCACCGGCAACACCGATCTCCTTGAATCTTTGCAACAGGCCATCGTACAATGCCCTGTTTGTATCGACCTCTTGCTGGTAGATATTATACTGAATGCTGCGGCGACGAAGGTCCAAGTAACTCGTCTTCAGGCTCTCGACTTTCGCCTGAAGTGCACGTTCCCGATCCTGCGCCTCGCGATAATCGGCCTGCTGGGAACTAGTAATCCGGCTTTCTTCACGCGTCAGCGAGCGGTCCAACTGGTCGAGCTGTGACTTTATCGCCTTTGCAGCAGGATACTCCGGCTCAAACTGAACCATCAATCGCTGGTAATCTGCGGCCAGCTCTGCCCGACGCTGACGAAGGGTATTGATCGCCTGATTTCGCAAAGCTTCCGTCGATGCACCTGACCGTCCCGCCTGTGCATAGCGGGCTTCGGCTTGGATGCGGTCCGCCGTAGCCTGCGTCAGTGCGGTATTAAGCGCCGCAAGATTATCCGCGACTATGGAACGCTCGGACGTCGTGGTGCCGTTACTGGATTGCGCCGGCAGATTGATGATCTGCTGCGACGTGGCGTAATCGACCAGCTGGCGCTGGGATTCATCAAGCTTCTGTTTGGCCTGACCCAGCTGTCCTTGCAGCAGGTTGCGTCCATAGGATGTCGCCTGAACCCGCCGCTCCAGATTTGTCTGAATGAAGCTATCTGCCCAAGTATTCACGACCAGTGCCGAGAATGCGCCATCCGGACTAGTGAACTCGATATTGACCAGACGCGAAAGACGCGTCGGATCGATCGTCAGATGCTTCAGCAGGAACTCGCTCGCCACACGCTGACGCTCGACGCGCCCGCTGGCCGGATACCGGTTGTTGACCAAGGTAAAGGCGGGTGTATCATCTGCTATGTCGAACCGCTCGAAGAACTTGGGATCGTCGACTAGACGCAGTTGATTTGCAACACGCTCCGCCAATGAGCGGGCCTCCAGCAAACCGTATTGCGTCTGGTAGAACTCCTGATCGGCGACGCTTGTCTCCCGCTCGACGCCTTCAAAATTACTGACCTTGTTGGAATCGCGCGAAACCTCGACCGTAGCGACCGCCGTGTACTTCGGCGTCATTAGCAGGGTTACGATAGTCCCGATCAGCAGGCAGCCCACCACTATGCCGATGATCGCGTAACGCCATCGGTACGCGATCAGCATGAACCGGCGAATAGGCGGAGTCGGATTGCCCCCCTGATTCAGCAAATCCGTTTCAGGTGATCCGGATACGTCAAGCGCAGTTCCGCGCAAAGATGAGGATAGATTATTCATGATGATCTCAACTTTACTGCAGAATCGCAATTAGCGGAGCAGCTAATATCGGGGATACCGCCACCAGATCCCTAAAGAGGCGGCGTTGCGGTGAGTCTCCAACAACGATGACGTCGTTCGCATAGATCGCCGGATCGTCGTAGGCACCGCGCCGGATGGCATTCATGTCATACAGCCCCGCCATCCTGCGACCGCCGACCGTACGCAGGATCACGACTTCGTCGTCGCGCGCGAATTCGGACATACCCTTGGCGGATGCGATAGCACGCAGCAGCGTCATCTGGTTGGTCACCGGATACAGACCAGGTTCGACCACCTGGCCGTCGATGGTAACGACTTGGCTGACCGAACTCTTGATGTTGACGGTCACCGCGGGGTTGCGCACGGAATGAGCTCGCAAGGCGGACTCGATGGATCCCGCCAGTTCGCTGGCAGTCCGCCCGCGTGCATCGATCGTACCCGCAAGCGGCATGGCGACACGACCGCTAGCGTCCACCTGCACCTCCCGATTGAGTTCGGGAATGTTGAATACGTCGACCTGAATGGTATCAAGCGGCCCGATCAGCGAAGGCCTATCGGGTGCGACGAGATCCTCGCGAGCGGGTGCGGGGAGCGACTCACTATTTTGCACCACCGTCAATTGCTCGGTCGAAACCAATGGCTTTCTACCGCCGCAACCGGATACGATCATGGCCAGCAGTAAGGCCATAGCGATTTTACGCATGCGCTTGAAAAACTTTCAATTTGGGAGCCAGGCCGGATGGCTATAGATGTTCGTCGGATTTAGGTAAAGCGGATGAACCCGCCTCTCCCAGCCAGACACCAGCGATAACGGCAAGGACCATGATCACGGGAGTGCGTGCAGGGTAATCGACTATACTGGCAATCAGTATGATGAGTATCATCGCAGAGCCCAGCTTTGGCAGCATCGTTTCTGATCCTTGAGTGCGCCACGCGCGCCAGCTCATCCTCGTCCACCAGCCGGTACCGAGCAGTAGCAGGACAAGCCCGATTATTCCCGTATCCAGCACGATCTCGACAAAATCGTTATGAGCGCGATTGAAGTACGTCGGCTTCAACAGGCTCAAAGGCTCACGCATACGAAACACGGCATCGAAACCGCCCAACCCGGAGCCAACCGGGAAATACTGCGTAACCATGGCAATAACGGTATTAAATGCCATGCTCCGCATATCTTGGGCAGGATCTATCGTCAGCGCGCGGGTGATCGAAACAGCCCGATCTGCTTCTATGCTGATGGCGATGATCAAAGCTATCGTCGCGATGATACCGGCCGGCACGACGAAGAAGACCCACCGCGGATAGTGTTCGAAGGCCCGGCGCAGCCTGTGTCTGATCATCACTAAAGAGCAGCCAATCGCCACAGCCCCCACGAGCATGCCCGCCCGCGACCCGCTTGCAAGGATGGAAAGGACCAGCATTACGGCGATCGCCATTCCAATGGACCCTTTCCACCGCAAGGAACCGCCTCTGGATACGGCCCAGGCCGCAGTCAGTAGAAAACCGGTGGCCATTACGAGGGCGAAGTGGTTGCGATTCGCCAGGGTCCCGCTGACGTCGACGCTGCCATTCACCAATGGATTTCTGATGCCCAGACCGGCGAACTGCAACAGGCCGACCACCATGGTACAGACGACGAGGCCCAACATGACCTTGATCAAAGAGCCGTCGTCGATCCGGACACGCCCTGTCACGAAGACCAACGCCACCACCGGCACGATCAACGATCCGAGAGCATTAATCGTGCCGGTGGGATAAATTGCCAGCGGTCGCCATGGAGCCGGCTCGCCGGCGATGCTGGCGGCCTCCTGGAACAGACTCCGCCCCGGCAAGCCAAGCCATACGGCCGGTGGAAGAGGAATGATCTGGAATATCGCCAGAAGCACCCCGGCACCCACAAAGACTATAGCCGCATGTCCTCGCCGCACCGTCCAGCCGGATTTGAAGGCGATCATTGCAATCAGGCACGCCCAGGCCACCGCGCGAACAACGGCCTGCCCGGGCACGTTGGGACGGGATGCCCCCCCCGCAATCCACAATGCGGCCACGAACACCAGAAACAAGGCGAGCAACGGATTACGTGTCAACCGGTCGGAAAGGCGATCAGGAGCGGACATCGACGCCGCATATACGTGCTGACGAGTTGCGTAAAACTCTAATCACCAGACGGTTGATCCCTGCACGTAGCTCCATGACGTCTGAACGACGTATCGCGGTCATCGCTCTGATCTCGTGCGAGGGCCTCAGGCCGAGGGCACCTTCCGGCCTTGAACGCCCGCCCGCAATCAGGATGGATGGCATCCTGTCACATTTCAGGATCAGTGATGTCGATGGCACTCAGGATCGCCCGGCCATACGCCGTTTTCTTGAAGCGTTCGCCAGCTGCCCGCGCTTGTTCGGCAGTGATAAAGCCTTGTAGATAGGCAATTTCCTCAAGGCACGCGACCTGAACACCCTGCCGATGCTGGATGGTGCGGACGAATTCGCCCGCCTCCAGCAGGCTGTCGTGCGTCCCGGTATCGAGCCACGCATAGCCGCGACCCATCTGTTCGACGTAAAGGTCGCCCGCCTCCATGTAGAGGCGGTTGAGATCGGTAATCTCCAGCTCGCCGCGCGCCGATGGCTTGAGGTCGCGCGCATATTGGATGACGCGGTTGTCGTAGAAATACAGGCCGGTCACCGCATGGTGCGACCTGGGCCGCTCGGGCTTTTCCTCAAGGCTGATCGCGCGTGCGCCCTCGCCGAATTCGACGACGCCGTAACGCTCGGGATCCTCGACGCGGTAACTGAACACCGTCGCGCCGCTCGGCCGGGCGACCGCGCTCGCCAGCAGGTCCGTGAGGTGCGCGCCGAAGAAAATATTGTCGCCGAGCACCAAGGCCACGTTATCGTCACCGATGAAGTCCGCGCCGATCGTGAACGCTTGGGCGAGGCCGTCGGGGCTGGGCTGTTCGGCATATGACATGGTCAGTCCGAACGCCGACCCGTCGCCGAACAGATTTTGGTAATTGCCCAGATATTCGGGACTCGAGATGATCAGGATATCGCGGATGCCCGCCAGCATCAGCACCGACAGCGGATAATAGATCATCGGCTTGTCGTAGACCGGCAGCAGCTGCTTGTTCACCGCCAAGGTCGCCGGATGGAGCCGGGTGCCAGAGCCGCCGGCGAGAATGATGCCCTTCACTGTGCAGCTCCAATCAGTTCGTTCAGGATGTCGCTCAGGGCGATGCGCCAGTCGCGAGGGGTAATGCCATAAGCGGCGCGGATCGCATCGTGGCTGAGCAGCGAATTCGCCGGGCGCTGCGCCGGGGTGGGATAGGCGCTGCTCGGGATTGGTACGACATCGGCGTCCGGTCCACCGCGCAGCCTGGACTGGCGAAAGATCTCGGTGGCGAAATCCGCCCAGCTGATGTCGCCGGCGTTGCTGAAGTGGAACGTACCGGTGGGCGCATCCGCATCCTCGACCAGCCGCACCGCGATCGTCGTCAGGGCCGCCGCGAGATCGGCTGCACTCGTCGGGCTGCCGCGCTGATCGGCGACGACGTTGAGGGTGTCGCGCGTCTCCGCGACACGGAGCATCGTCTTGACGAAATTGGCGCCATGTGCGGAGACGACCCAGGCGGTCCGGACGATCGCATGACGTACGCCGCTGGTGCGGACCGCGAGTTCGCCGCCCAGTTTGGACGCGCCATAAACGCCGAGCGGCGCGACGGGATCTTCGACCTCCCACGCGCCCGCCTTGTCGCCGGCGAAGACGTAATCGGTCGAGACTTGGACCAGCGGGATGCCCGCCTTCACGCAGCCCTCGGCGAACGCAGCCGGCGCCATCGCATTGACCGCCCAGGCGGTGACCAGATCGGTTTCCGCCTTGTCGACCGCAGTATAGGCGGCGCCGTTGATGACCGCCGCCCAAGGCCGCGATGTGACCAGTCCGAGGATCGCGGCGGTGTCGCGTAGGTCGAGTTCGGCGACATCGACCGCCGTGACCGTCCAGCCCTCCGGCCAGGCGCAGCGCTGCAACTCGGTGCCGAGCTGCCCGCCGGCACCGGTGATCAGTATCTCCTTCGACGCCATCGTCATCGACCCGCCGACATGTATACAATCAGACAAGGTGACATGTCAGGCGACCCCGCGTCGCTCGGCAGCCTTGGCGGCGACCAGCGGCCGCCACCAATCCTCGTTGGCAAGATACCAGGCGACGGTCTTTTCGATCCCTGTCTCAAACGTCTCCTGCGGGCGCCAGCCGAGTTCGTCGTTTATGCGGCTGGCGTCGATCGCGTAGCGCTTGTCGTGGCCGGGACGATCCGCGACCGAAGTGATCTGCTCGGCATAGGAGCGGCCATCCCCACGTGGGCGGAGCTGGTCGAGGATCGCGCAGACGGTGTGCACCACCTCGATGTTCTGCTTCTCGTTATGGCCGCCAACATTGTATGTCCGGCCGACCGCACCGCGCTCGAACACCGCCTGCAGCGCCCGGACGTGATCCTCGACGAACAGCCAGTCTCTCACCTGATCGCCGGCGCCGTAGACAGGCAGCGGATCGCCGGCGAGCGCCTTGGCAATCATCAGCGGCACCAGCTTCTCGGGAAAGTGATACGGTCCGTAATTGTTCGAGCAGTTGGTGATCAGCACCGGCAACCCGAAGGTATGACCCCACGCGCTGACCAGATGGTCGCTGCCCGCCTTCGACGCCGAATAGGGAGAACGCGGGTCGTAGGGCGTCTCTTCGGTGAACAGCCCGGTGTCGCCGAGCGAGCCGTATACCTCGTCGGTCGAGATGTGGTGGAAGCGGAACGCCGCCTTGGCCGCATCGTCGAGGCCCAGCCAATAGGCGCGGGCTTCGGACAGCATCGTATAGGTGCCCACGACGTTGGTCTGCACGAACGCGCCGGGTCCGTCGATCGAACGATCAACATGGCTCTCCGCGGCCAGATGCGTGATGACATCGGGCCTGAACTCGGCGATCGCGGCACGGACAGCGTCGGCGTCGCAGATGTCGCCCTGAACGAAGCGATAGCGGTTGCTGTCCGCAACCCGCTCGACCGTGGTCAGCGTGCCGGCATAGGTCAGCTTGTCGAAGTTAAGCACCTCATGCTCGCTATGCTCGATAAGGTGACGGACGAGAGCCGAGCCGATGAACCCGGCCCCGCCGGTGACGAAGATGCGCATGGGTCAGGTCCTTCAGGCGAGGGGTTCGAGCGGGCGGCCGTCATAGGCGAACGGGCTGTCAAAGTCGGCGAGCAGCGGCTGGACCGCATCTTTTCCCGACAATTCGGGGATCGTACCGGCAGGCATAGCCCAATCTATCTTTATCTGGGCATCATTCCAGCGAATGCCACCATCGCACTCGGGCGTGTAGATGTCTGAGCATTTGTAGGAAACTTCGCAGTCATCCTCCAACGTCACGAAACCGTGCGCGAAGCCGACCGGAACGAACAATTGATGTCCATTATCCGCAGACAATTCAGCGCCTACCCACTTCCCATACGTCGGCGAGCCTTCGCGTATGTCGACCGCAACGTCGAAGATTCGTCCGCGGACACACCGCACCAGCTTGTCCTGCCCATGCGGCGGACGCTGAAAATGAAGCCCCCGAAGCGTGTAGGCCGGCGCCGAGAGCGAATGGTTATCCTGCACGAAGGTGCAGGTAATGCCCAATGCTTCGAAGACCGGAACAGAATATACCTCAGTAAACCATCCACGAGCATCACCATGACGTTTCGGGTAGATCAGGCGGACAGGGTTATTAGACATCCTCGGATTGGTAGCGACATGATTGTGAGACAACAAGGCATGCGGTCACATCGACCGATGGCTAGGTCGACAGACAAGGCATCAATGCCCTTCCAATCGGGCTGATTATCATCGCAGGAACGGCGGATCGCCTGCACCCTGCCCGCGCGTTTTAAGGAATCCGTAGCGGAAACCCATCCGCGTACAAGCGATCGTTCGGCAAGCCGGCCGCCGAACATCGCCACACCCGAGCCTCTAGCGCCCCTTATGTGATTCCCGTAGACGGCGGCATTCAATACGAGTTTACCAATGACATCGTCCTTTCCGATAAGGCGCTCAGCCTACACAAGCCCGGTAGTGATTTTTCTCGCCGCCTGGGGCATCACGCTGTTTCTGTACATCCTCCAGTTCTCGAATATTCTTCTATATGACAGGGGTGAAGCATCTCTGGTCGTTCTGGCGATCACCCTGCCATTTGTGTTCGGTGTCTCATTATCGAAGATACTGAATTTGGGAGGAAATCATAAGAGCAATAGTACGATTCTCATCGACTATTGCCTTGCTGGAAAAACGGAGAATCTTCTAAAGATTACCTTTGCGGGGTGGATTGCAGTTACCTTGGCAGAGATTGGTTATTCCGGTGGAATTCCGATGCTGTGGTCGCTTACTGGATCGTCGAAGACATACTTTGATTTCGGCATTCCGACTATTCATGGCTTGATGAACGCCATTCTTCTGTCGCTGACGACCGTCAGCACCTTCCTTGGCTTAGCGACCAAGCAGAAGAAATATTATATCGGTATAGTATTCCTGCTGGTCTGGGGCGTGATTGTTATTTCCCGCAATCTCATCATCGTCGGGACGCTACAATGCCTCTTTCTGATGTTTTTTATCAAAGGCCCCCCTAAAGGGGCCCGGGTGATCTGGCTGAGCATATTTGGGTTGCTGGCCATCATCGGCTTTGGCTGGATCGGCGATCTACGCAGCGGCGCAGCGGCGTTTTTTGCACTCGCGCAACCTTCGAGCAGCTATCCGACGTTTCTGCCTTCAGGGTTTCTGTGGGTGTACATCTATATAACGACACCACTCAATAATCTTATTCACCAAACCGTTGTCAGCCTCCCTGAATGGAACTGGGGGCTTACGAATTCGATGGCCCTTCTATTGCCGTCGGTTATCCGGAATGTTCTGTATGATAGCAACACGGTAGCAGGAGACCTGGTTACAAACGCATTCAACGTCAGTTCCGCCTTTCTCGATATCTACAGGGATCTGGGATTTTTCGGTATTGTGACGATGTCCTTCCTGATCGGCGCCGTGTCGCAAGCCGCCTATAACGGAAACAGCGTAAGGTCTGTTCTATTTAGCGTCGTGCTTCTTCAGTCGGCGGTACTGAGCATTTTCTTCAATCACTACTTTTATCTTCCCATATTGTTTCAGTATCCGATGATATCCTTTATGGTAAGACCGCTTAGATTGCAGAGATAGGCATTCCATGTTGAATGCGGGACAGAACGGCCCGTGACAGATGATGGTCGGCAGCGAGGGCGACGGCGAAGAAGACGACGGTTGGGCACCAGTCAACGCGGGCGCCAACGCGCCGTCAGTCCCTCAGGCGGCCGAACATGATCTCGATGCGGCTTCGGCGTCGGTGGCGGCGATTGTCGGCTCATCTACGATCTCCTCACGGAGCCTGATCCCGATCCCGCCTCTCACATCCCAACAACCGACGAGCACTATCCGAAGGCTACATACCTCCGTGCAGCATGCGGACGATATAAACCCACTTCGCGTCGCCTTGGGGCAAATCTACACCCGACTGGCGGGCAACGTCCGCCTGTGCGGGAGCCTGCTTCCAATGATTGCGCGCCACAGCCCATTCATGAGCCAGCAAATAGCGCGGCCAATGCTTCCAACGCTGTGGAACAAGGTTTTCGGCGAGCATCCGGTTCCGGAGCCGGAAATTGCGGATCAGGACACCGCCCATCGTATTCAGGTTCATCGAGTCATTCACCTGAAGCCGTACCATCGCCATCGGTGCCCGCACCTGTATAAAACTACTCCTCAGAGCCAGCCTGACGTTGAGGATATAGTCCGCCGGTGGTGCCTCCTGGGGATCGAAACCGCCGAGGCCCAGAACAACGTCACGTTTGTAGAGGCTACCCAGCGAACTACCGGCGATGTTCGACCAGAACAAACGGGTCGCGGTCATCCGGATGTAATCGCGCCCCAGGAACCGCGTGGCCGAAATGAAGGCGGGGCGAACCATGGTGTGAGTCCTGCTCTTGCGCATGGCCTGAGGACGCTGGTCAAAAGGCTCGGCTTGGCAAACGAGTGATTCGAGCGTCGGATCTTGCTCGACATGCTTCATCATGGTCGACAGGAATTCCGGCTTCAGCAGATCATCGTCGTTCAACACGCTGATCCATTCGCCCCGTGCCAGATGCATACACCGGTTCCAGTTGGGAAATCCTCCCACATTTTCACTATTGAGATAATAGCGAACGGGATGCTCGACGGACTGAAGAAATGCCAGGACCGACGCTACGTTTTCGGGACTCGATGCATTGTCGACGACGATGACCTCATAATCCGTAAAATCCTGTTGCGCCCATGCAGATGCAAGCGTTTCCCGAAGCAATTCCGGACGATTGAATGTCGGTATGGCAATGGTCACGCGGCACGGGCGCGGATCGGATCGTGCACGTTCGAACAACAACGCACTTTCCGCGTCGCCCAACGCGACTGCAATTGTTGCCGCACCCGGTGTCAACGCCGGAAGTGCATCATCTACGCGCGCAGTCATGGCAGGATTTCCACTGTTGGATGGGGTGAAGCGGTTTGGATCGGTGGATTGCGCCGCAATCCCATCATCAACCCCCCGACGACGACGGCCTGGGACAGGAGCAGCGCGATCCCGATCGCCATAGGGCTGTCAGGTGCGAAAACGATCGACAGGCCGTAGCCGCCAGCTCCTACAACCGCACTCGCGATGTTCCACGTCATCAAATGACGCGTGTCACCCTGCAACATCGATCTGGCTGCGATGGCCGCAACGATCAGATTGGATCCCTCCATCACGACGCCGAATACGATCAATCCCGCATAACGACCGTAGAGAGGCGACGTCATGAACGGCACCAGCCACGGCGACACGATCCAGGCAAAGGTGGCGACAGCCATGATCAGGGCGGCGGCAAGCTTTACGTAGGTGCCGATGAATCCACCTCCGCTCTGATACACCCGCGGGAGGAAGATCTGGGAAAAAACCTGGCCGGCGGCCATCATGCCTGCCGCACCGATGTTGGCGACCACGGCGAATAGCGCCGCTGTCGTGGGTATGCCGGACCACGGATACATCGTGCGATACCCTTGGAGCTGTAACAGATTGCAGGCCGCGGATATGGATACGGGTGCCGTCGTCGCGACGATGGAGGAACGGCGAAGTGCCGCATCGCCTGTCCAGGACAGTTTGGAAGCAGCAAATCCGGTCAACACGAGCAATTCGACGGCAAGGGCTGCCGCAGCGCTGCCGAAGAGCACGCGCCCCGACGGGGTAAAGGCGAACAACAGTAGCAAAAAGGCTGTGATACGGCCGACGGCCTCGATCAACAGGGCGGCCGCTGCGATGCGACGATGTCCGCGATTGTTGAGAAGGTTGCGTAAACTTGTGCAAACGAACAACAAAACCGCCATTCCGTACAGAAGGGCGACGTCAGCCACGGTCAACTGGCCGAGCACGATGAGCAGCGATCCGGCAGCCAACGCCAGCAAGAGTGCTGCAGCCAACACGCCACCCGTCATCCGCGCGACGGGTCGCCACGGCAGGTGTTCGCCCGCACGGCTGCAATACGCCTGGATGTAATAATCATACGGCACGAACAGCAGAGCGTTCAGCAAGTAGGATAGCGTCGTCAGATAGAAGAAGACACCAAGCGCATCGGTCGTCAACCGACTGGTATAGACTTTGACATAGACAAGGCCGACTGCAATCGCAGAAATACGGAACGCGATCAGCAGTCCGACGTCCAGCAGCAAACGCGAATGACGTCGATAATCGGGAATACGCATTGTCAAATCAACCGTATGATGTCGTCAATTACATCGTTTACCTGATTTGACCAGATATTTTTTCCGCGCACGCGTGGGAACGGGCATATCGTGAAATAATGCTGGAAACCAAAAGCGGCACAGAACCTGTGTATCATATTCAGTTTCCACATCGACTTTGCATACTAAATATAACCTGCAACAAAAAAGAAACTTCTATTATAAAGAAATTATCTTTTTTGCCACATTCTGCACCGTCTGTTCTGAGGTAAAATGCGGGTAATACCCCAAGGATTGAGCAATTTTATTGGTAGAATAGTAATTGGACTTGGACCCGGTGGCATTGATACCGCCGCCATCAATTCGATATTTGAGACCGAATTGCTCCTCGAACAATTGAAGGATCTGTAATTTCGAAATTGGAGCCAGGCTATAGGCATCGATTGCACCGTTATACCCTGAGGGTGCCGCAAGACATATCGCCACCAGCGTGGAAAGATCCTCCTGCCCAAGGTAATCTCGCCACATATCGTTGGCGTCGACACTGATCGTGGTGTCGTTCTTGGCAGCAGCGATCACCTCATTGATGAGAAATCGATGATTAAGGTCGGCATATTGGCTGATATAGTTGAATATCCTGATGTCTATGATCGACATATCCGGGTTGGCCCGATGAACGGCCTCGGAATAGAACTTCGATATGCCGTAGAAGGCGGATACGGTCATATCGTTGATGTTGAAACACGCCGACGATTGCGACGCGCTGGGCTGCGATGCCGACATCCCGAAAGCAGCGCCGCTGCTGAAGAAGATATACCGGCAGTTACGATGCGACTGGAGATAGTCGAGGACGCGGTCGTCCCACTCGCGCGTGATCCGGAGGATGTCGGCCCCCATCGCCGCGGCGCGAGCCGGATCGCCGACACCGACGAAATTGACGACCGCGTCCCACTCACCGTCGACAAATTCGGCGAGCCGCCCGCATTCGGGGAAGGCCGTTATCCCGCGGCGACCAAGGGCGGCACGAATTTGGTCCGGATCGCGGGCAAACAGCGCAAAGCGATAGGGAGCCTGTTTTCCGAGGCTGTAGGCCACGAAATCGGCCGCCAGCATGCTCGTCGCTCCAAGGATCGCGATACGCATGATCGATCCTTACAGTTGCGCTGACTTTTCGTGCATCCCGACGATCATGTGCTCCCGCAGTTCCTCGCGGGGGACCAGCGGTGACAGGTCTTCCAGGGGTGGCGATACGATCGTGCCGTCCGGCCGGGCGGCGAGCGACAGCTTCGGCAGGAAGAGCTGATGTGGATCCATGAATACCTCGCAGATCAACGGTCCCTTCGCCGCCTGCACTTCGGGAAGAACGATATCGACATCTTCCCAGGTCCGGATCTGATAGGCGGGCATGCCCCACGCCTTGGCCAGCGCGCTGAAATCGGGACAGCTCACGCCGCTCTTCCTGTCGACCGCCACCTGCCGGCCGGCGAAGAGATTGGTCTGGGTGTGCTTGATCATCAGATAGCCGTCGTTGTTGAAGATGAACAACTTGATCGGCAGTTCGTGATGAACCATCGTCTGGATTTCCTGGAGGTTCATCATCATGCCTCCATCGCAATTGAGGCAGATGACCTCGCCGCGATCGCGCGCGAAGGAGGCGCCGATGGCGCCTGGCAGGCCATAGCCCATCTCGCCAAGCCCGGTGGAGGTCATCAGACGCTGGCCATCCTTGAAGCGCATGACCTGGTGCCCGGACAGCAGCGCGGTTCCCATGTCGGTCACGACCACCTGGTTGGGCTTCATCTGGTCGGTCAGACGATCGAGGAACTGGTAGGAGTTGATGAACGAGGGCGTGTCGGCATGCTCGGGGCCGATCCACGGATAGGCCTTGCGATATCGCTCGCACTGTTCCAGCCAGACCGCCTTCTCACCGGATGCTGCATCCGATGCCAGCACGGCATCGATCACTTCGCCGGCGTCAGCCACCATCGGCAACGTGACGCGGGCACCGTGCTTGGCGACTTCGTCGGCATCAATGTCGACGACGACGAGTTTGGCGTCCCGGGCGAATTCGTCGAGTACATAACCGATCTGGGGAATGGCCAGCCGCGTACCGATCGCGATCACCAGATCTGCGTTCTGGACAACGAGATTGCCGGCTCGCTGGCCGTAGACCCCTGCCCGACCGAACACCAACGGATGTTCGGAATCGATCAGATCGATGCCTGCCCAGGATACGAGGGTCGGAATGCCCAGCTTCTCGACCAGCGCAGTCACCCGATCGGCCGCACCGGCGAGCCGGATACCATTGCCGAGCCAAAGCACGGGCCGCTCGGCCCCCGCCAGCAGCGCCCATAGATCGGAGATATGCCCGTCGAGGGAGGTCGTCGCTACCTCTGCGGCAGGCGGCGTAAAGGTGCGGAGCGTGTCGGACTCGATCTTCGCCGCCTGGATGTCCATCGGAATGTCGACCCACACCGGACCGGGACGCCCGGTCGTCGCGA
Source organism: Sphingomonas sp. Leaf37 (assembly GCF_920939475.1). Classification (NCBI taxonomy): domain Bacteria; kingdom Pseudomonadati; phylum Pseudomonadota; class Alphaproteobacteria; order Sphingomonadales; family Sphingomonadaceae; genus Sphingomonas; species Sphingomonas sp. Leaf37. The sequence goes on from NZ_CAKLAX010000007.1 coordinate 38,848, forward strand.
TGTGATAGGCTTTTTCGAGTTCGTAGAGCACCTCGGTCGGATCCATGACCCGCGCGACGTGCTTCGTGACCTTCTCGACTACCGCACTCGAATCATAGCCCTGCACACCCCAGATGCGCAGCGGGTTGTCTTCGCGCGTGAACTTGGAATTCTCGTTCCCTGAGACAATCAGGCCCGGCAGGGAGTCCATCCATGCGCTGACGACGCCGGTCAGCCCGTTGGTCGATCCGCCACCGGTGGTCAGAACCGCCGCAGTGACGCGATCGGACGTGCGATAATAGGTCTGCATCGCCATCGTCGCGGCCTGTTCATGGTGAACGCACACCATTTCCAGTTCGGACCGGGACCCTACCGAATCGAAGATGTGAGCATTACCGGCACCGATGATGCCGAACAGGTGGCGCATGTCCTTGGCGATGAAGAAATCGGCAATGACATCGCTGATCTTTACAATGCTCACAATGTTTCCTCGAGAATGAACGACGACGCCGGCCCCCCGGCCGGTGTGGTCCTGACGATCGCACCGGTGGATCCGATCGCCGGTGCTAAGTCAGGAATACCAGGCTAGACTGCGCTTGACGGCATCTTCGACCGACCAGGCGGGCTTGATACCGAACTGCCGGGTGGAACGCGCCATGTCCGGCAGCAACGTGTCGGCATCGTGCTGGCGACCGGTCGTGTTCAGGCGGATCTCGAGCGGCCGCTGCGCCTGCCCGACGACCAGATTGGCGAGGTCGAGCACGGTCATCGCATCCATGCCGCCCAGATCGTAGATCTCACCGCTCTCGCCCCGCACCATCTGGTGCAGCGCGACCATCGCCATGTCGCTACCGTACAGATAGGAACGCACGGCATGTCCGTCGCCGCGGATCTTGAGTGGCTGCCCCTCGATCCCTGCCCGCAGGAAGTTGTTTGCGGCCCATGGACTGTCGAGATCCTGGAACGGCCCCAGGAAGGTATAGGGTCGCGTGATCACGATCGGCAGCTTGGCCTGCGTCCGGAACGCATAACACAAGGTTTCGCTGTAGCGCTTGGCTTCGACATAGGCGGTCGTCGGGCTGACGGTCCGCCCCGACGGAACCGTCGTCTCGACCAGCCCTGAACTGACGTGCAGGATCTGCCGCAACCCGCCCGCCTGCTCGGCCAGATGCAAGACGCGCAGCGTTCCTTCGCCAATGACCGAGACGGTTTCGATCGGGTTGGTCGCATGATGACGGCTGTCGGGAATGCCCGCAGCATGGAACAGCCACGCCACACCCTCAGGAATTGCCACCAGCTGACGGATGTCGGTGCCGATCCAGCTGATATCGTCCCGACCTGCCAGGAACGGTGCTTTCCGTTCGATGGCATCGGGACGCCGCGCGACGGCATGAATGCGGATGCCGAAGCCGTGAACGTCGTTGAGATACGTCAGCGTCGAGAGTACCCAGCAGCCGACGAAGCCGGTCGCGCCGGTCACCATGACCTGGCTGCCGCGCAAGCCGGCAAGCGCCGTTAGATTGGTGTCCCCGAAGGATTTTGCGCAATCCGCATAAATGCGTTCCTGATCGCCGATGATGTTACGCAAACTGCCTCCGCTTCGACAGCGCCTCTGCCACTTCGAGAATGATATCCTCCTGCCCCGCCACGACGCCGCGCCGTCCGAGTTCGAAGAAGACATCGCGAACATCGACGTTGAAATCGTTGGCGATCCGCGTCGCCGGCTTCAGGAAGCCGGAGAACACGCCGGAGAGTCCGCTCACCACGCTCGTCGACGAGATGATTGGAACCGTCTCCATGACCTCGGTCTCGGCAAAGGTCGCCAGATCGAGGACCTTGTAGAAATCGATTCCCGTTTCGTAACCCAGCCGGTGCAGGACGGCCACCAGCACCTCGAGCTGCGCGTTCCCCGCGCCCGCGCCAAAGCCACGCGAACAGCCGTCTAGCATCGTCGCGCCGACCTCGATCGCCGCAAGAGAGTTGGCGATCGCACAGCCCAGGTTGTTATGCGCATGGAAACCGACTGGAATGTCGAGGTTCTCGACCAGCAGTCCAATGCGCCGGCGGACGTCGTCCGGCAGGTAATTTCCAGCGGAATCCATGATAACGAGCGTCTCGGCACCATAAGCTTCCATCTTCTGTGCTTCCTCGAGAAGCACTTCCGGGCTCGCCATGTGCGACATCATCAGCACGCCGTAAGCGGTCTTGCCCGCATTGCGCGCGAACATGATGAAGCGGTCGGTAACGTCGGCTTCCGTGCAATGCGAGGCTACCCGAAACACATCAACCCCGGCATCCAGCGCGGGCTTCAGATCCTTCTCGATTGTCGCGAAGCCCGGGATGATGTGCACACCGAGCTGTGTGTTCTTCAAGGATTCGCGCGCAGCGGCCAGCAGTTGCGCATCGGAAGCCGCGGCCTCGCCCAGCTGAAGCGATGACGCGCCAAGACCGTTGCCATGCCCGACTTCAATCACGGGAATGTGAGCCGCCTCTGCTCTTATGCAATAGGCGCGAACTTGGTCAGGGGTTAATTGGTGACGCACTGCATGATTGCCATCGCGCAGTGACGGATCACTGATGAGAATGCGTTTCCCGGTCACTGCACGATCCTCAGGTTGCGGGTTTGATCCCCCTGCAGACGGCGGCCCGCATATTCCTCGGCAACGGCAATCGCTGCGCAATTGATGATGTCGAGATTACCGGCATAGGCCGGAAGATAATCACCACTGCCCGTTACGCGAACCATCGTCACGACCCGGCCATTGTCCAGCTTCGGCCATACCAGCACCTGATAGCCTGGAATGTAGCGTTGAATATCAGCGACTATCTCCTTCAGTTTGGAAGTGAACGCTTCGATATTTGGGTCCTGTACTAGCGCGAACACAGTCGTCTGCATGTGGATACAGGGCACGGCGGGGTTGAGATTCAAAATCGCCTTCGAGCGGCGCGCACCCGAAAATTGCTTGATCGCGCCCTCGGTGGTGTGGATATATTCATCCAGATTACTGCGCGTAGCGGGACCCGCCGATCGCGACGCAATGCTCGACACCACCTCGACATAGTCAATGTCGTCATGCGTCAGACCCAAAGCGTAGGCGATCGGTGAAGACGCCTGACCACCACAGGTCACCATATTCACGTTGAGCGTATCAAGCGACTGGTCGAGATTGACCGAGGGGACGCAAAAACCACCGCGTTTCGCAGGCGTCATATCTATTACGAGCATCCCGGCCGCTTCCAGCGCCGGCGCATGTTGATGATGCGCTGCTGCCGAAGTCGCATCGAAAACGATGTCGAACTGGTCGGGATTGGACAAGATATGGTCTACACCATTCGCGGATACCGGAATGCCTTCGGCCTGCGCCCGTGCCAAACCGGCCGAGCCGAGGCTTCGTCCGATTAAGGCTGCACAATCCAGACGTGCTGATTTCCTCAGCTTGATCGCAAGATCGGTTCCTATGTTGCCGCTGCCCAGAACTGCGGCGCGAAGCTTTCCGTTGGCGGCGAATGTCACCCCACGTTCCTTTCAGAATTTTCGTTGGAATAAACCATTTGCCGTTCTTCCAATATGCAGGCCCGCTTCAGTGCGGCAGCCCATCGGTAGATGCCGCACTTAGCCAATCATGGCATCGGGATAAAGCCCGGATGGATCACCTGCCGATAAGCAGCGCTTGCCGATCACAGCTCCGGGTACCGGACGCACCAGAGGAGAGTGTCGGGATACCGCACGAACAGGTGTCCCGGGATAGTGATCAGAACCTGATCTAGAAATTCAGCCCGAAGAATTCCTCGAGCTTCTCGCCGACATAATCGAAATGCTCCTGACCTAGCGCCGGGAAAAGCCCCAGCCAGAAGGTGTTGTTCATCACCTTGTCGGTGCGCGTCAGGTCGCCGACGACACGATAATTGACGTGCTCGAAATACGGCTGGCGCGTCAGGTTGCCGGCAAACAGGAGGCGGGTGCCGATCTTGTTCTGGTCAAGGAAGCGGGTGACGTCGACGCGCTTGGCATCGACTCCATCACGCAGCATCAGCGGATAGCCAAACCATGATGGATCCGAATTGGGCGTCGCTTCCGGCAGGATGAAGATTTCTTCCATGCCCTTCAGCCGCTCGGTGAGCAGCGCAAAGTTGCGGCGACGGGCCTCGACGAAGCCCTCGGCGCGATCGAGCTGCGCAAGGCCGCAGGCGGCCTGCATGTCGGTGATCTTCAGATTGTAGCCGAGATGGCTGTAGACGTATTTGTGGTCGTAACCGAACGGCAACGTGCCGTGCTGCTGGCCGAAACGCGAACCGCAGGTGTTGTCGCAGCCCGGTGCGCAATAGCAGTCGCGGCCCCAGTCGCGGATGCTCTCGATGATCGGACGCAGTTCGAGGCTCTGGGTGAACACCGCACCGCCTTCGCCCATCGTGATGTGGTGTGCAGGATAGAAGCTGACCGTGGCGACGTCGCCCCACAGGCCGACCTTCTTGCCGTCATAGGTGGCGCCCAGCGCATCGCAGCAATCCTCGACCAGCCACAGGTCGTGCTCGTCGCAGATGCGGCGGACCTCGGCGAGGTTGAACGGATTGCCGAGTGTGTGCGCGATCATGATCGCGCCGGTCTTTTCCGTTATCGCCGCCTCGATCAGGCTGGCGTCGATGTTGTAAGTCGGCACGTCGACGTCGACGAACACCGGGATCAAGCCGTGCTGGATCGACGGATTGACCGTGGTCGGGAAGCCGGCCGCGACGGTGATGACCTCATCCCCAGGCTTCAGGCGGCGATCGCCGAGCTTGTGGCTGGTGAGGCACGACAGCGCCAGCAGGTTCGCCGACGAACCCGAGGTGGTGGTGAGCACGTAGGGCGCACCGAGCAGCTTGGCGAGGCCGGCCTCAAATTCGGTGTTGAAGCGACCGGTGGTCAGCCAGCCGTCGAGCGACGCTTCGACCATCAGCTCGATCTCGGGTGCACCGATCACTTTGCCTGCAGGCGGGATCACGGTTTCGCCGGGTACGAACGGCTTGGGCGCGAACTGGGCTTCGGCATATTGGCCGACAAGCTGGCGGATTTGCTTGCGGAGGTCGTCAGCAGTCATGGAAATCGGTCCTATGCGGCAATGGGTTGGCCGGCGCGTGTGAAGCGCTCCAGCTCGGTAAGGCAATATTCGTGCATGTCGATCCCGGATAGCCAAGCGCGATGCCAGTCGACGATCCGGTCAAGTGCTTCGCCCAGCGACCAGCGCGGTTGCCAGTGGAGGCCAGTGCGCGCCTTCGAGATATCCAACTTGAGATAGCGCGCCTCGTGCGGCTGCACGCTTTCGTCGCAGGTCCAGTCGGCCCCGTCGCCCCACAGGGCGCACATCTTCTCGACGATCCACTGAACGGGTTGCGCATCGTCGTCGCGCGGACCGAAGTTCCACGCCTCGGCTGCGGCCTGCGGATCGTTCCACAGCGCCTGGCAGAGGACGAGATAACCACCGACTGGTTCGAGCACATGCTGCCACGGCCGGATCGCGAGTGGATTGCGGATCAGCACCGGCTTGCCGTCGGCGACGGCGCGCAGAATGTCGGGGACCAGCCGGTCGTCGGCCCAGTCGCCCCCGCCGATGACGTTGCCGGCGCGGCCCGAGGCGAGCGCGACCGGACTGTCCGCACCGAAGAACGAGCGACGATAGGCGGAGACGACGAGTTCGGAGCACCCCTTGGAGTTGCTATAGGGGTCGTAGCCCCCCATCGCCTCATCCTCGCGATAGCCCCACACCCACTCGCGGTTCTCGTAGCATTTATCGGTGGTGACGACGCATACTGCACGTACGTTCGCGGCCTTGCGCACCGCCTCGAGCAGATGGACCGTGCCCATGACGTTGGTGGCATAGGTGCCGACCGGATCGTCGTAGGAGGCCCGCACCAGTGGCTGTGCCGCCATGTGGATGACGATCTCGGGATCAGCCTCGACCAGTACGCGCTCCAGAACCTCGCGATCGCGGATGTCGCCGATGATCGAGGTCATGCCATCGGCAACGCGCGCGACGTCGAACAGCGCCGGGCTGGTCGGCGGGGCGAGCGCGAAGCCGGTGACCTGCGCGCCCATCCGCTGAAGCCACAGCGCCATCCAGCCGCCCTTGAAACCGGTGTGCCCAGTCAGGAAGACGCGCTTGCCGGCCCAGAAGGCGGAATCAACGGTACGGAAGGCCGGCTGGCTCACCATACGCGCCACGGTGCCTTCCGTCCGTCCCACAGTTCTTCAAGGTACAGCTTGTCTCGCAACGTATCCATCGGCTGCCAGAAGCCGTGATGCTCGAACGCCATCAGTTCGCCATTGCTCGCCAGATTGCGCAGCGGTTCCTGTTCCCAGATCGTCGCGTCTTCGGTGATATAGTCGATGACCTTCGGGCTGAGCACGAAATAGCCGCCGTTGATCATCCCGCCATCGCCCTTCGGCTTTTCAAGGAAATGCGTGACCCGCCCATCCTCGATGTCGAGCGCACCGAAGCGGCCCGGCGGATAAGTGGCCGTCATCGTAGCCAGTTTACCGTGACTGCGATGAAATTCGATCGACCGGGCGATATCGATATCGCCGACGCCGTCACCGTATGTGAAGAAGAAGAACTCCTCGTCTTTCACATGATCGGCGACCCGCTTGAGGCGGCCACCCGTCATGCTGTCTTCGCCGGTGTCGACGAGCGTGACCTTCCAAGGCTCAGCACGCTTTTCGTGAACGATCATTTCATTCGCCATCATGTCGAACGTCACATCGGACATGTGCAGGAAATAATTGGCGAAATACTCCTTGATGACATAACTCCGGTATCCGCAGCAGATAATGAACTCGGTGACGCCATGCGCTGCATAGATCTTCATGATGTGCCAGAGGATGGGACGTCCGCCGATTTCGATCATGGGTTTGGGGCGGACGCTCGTCTCTTCGGCAAAGCGCGTGCCGAGACCTCCGGCGAGAATGACTGCCTTCATTCTTTGTACCTTAATTTGAGATGACAAATGCGTCGGAAAAGAAGCGCCGCGTAGGCAGACCCTTTGATACCAACAAGTCTCGTGATGACGCGATCATTGAACTGGAGCCGCATGCATAAACGATTGTGTTTTCCGCGTCAAAACCGTCGTCGATCGCTGCCTGCTGCACATACCCCCGCTTGCCGTCCCAGTCGCGGCCCGGGCCCGATAGCAGGTGATGAAAGCCGATATCGAGCCTTAAAGCGACCGGATCCCAACAAAAGCTTTCCTGTTCGCGATTGCCCCAAAACACCCGGATGTGGTGCCGAGCTGCGCGACTAGGATCTGTCGCCAATTCTTCCAGCAGAGCCTTTACCGGGGCAATTCCAGTCCCGGTCGCCAAAAACGTGATATTTTGAGGAACATCATCGCGAAAGAAGAACGTACCCAGAGGTCCTTCTATGCGGATAAGATCATTCTCCTTGGCACGTCCAAACCAGTACGCGCTAAGATGACCACCAGAATAATACTTGATTACAAGTTCAAGAAGGCCATCTTCCCGCGGCGCGTTCGCCAGCGAATAACTACGTCTAACACCCTCGACTATGACATCAATATACTGTCCAGGAATAAACGCCAAACGAGACGTAGGCGGCGTCTTCAGGACCACCCGCATGATTTTGGGAGCAAGAAGTTCGAGCGAAACAATACGGCTCGGAATCGTCCTGATCTTCAGGCCTGCCAATCGCTCCAGCGGCTCGACATCGAGCACGACATTGCTCACGGCGCCGCGACAGCATGTCAGGATCAATCCCTGCGCAATCTCCGCATCGCTGAGACTTTCCGCTTCTGAGCGCAACGGCACCGTATCGCCGGACAGGGCTGGCGCCTTGCAGATACCGCATCGCCCGGTACGACAACTGTATTCGAGCGCTACCCCCGCCGCCCTAGCCGCATCCAAGATCGACACGGTGGGTTCAGCGGCAAATGATCGACCAGTATTCAGCGTAACGATAGGCATGTGTCGTAGCACCCTGTCATCTGTCATCGGCAGGTACGGCATTTGATTCCGACGGGACCCCATCCGGGGCCGTTTGCATCAATCGCGCCAATAGAACGGTTGCATCGAAAGACGACGCTTCCAGCGGGTCGACAGCCGAGCCTCCCGGCTTCCCATCTTGTAGCCGGCATATTTGGCAAAGGTGCGTACGATCGCGGACGGAAGCTGGAACGGATCGTGCCGCGCTAGATATGCGATTTCCGACTTGATGAATCGAAGCCCCTCTCCTTCCGCAGCGCCGAAGGCCTCGATCAACCAGCGATTGCGTCCATGGAAGACGCCGACATCGAAGTAACGGCGGAACTCTTCCACCAGTGTATAGCCGTGGCTGTGTGTTACCTCCGCATCGCCACGATAGGCGATACGCCAGCCATCGATCAACATGCGACCCGCGACGAGTTGATCTTCGGCAAAGAACGCATCCTCGGGAAAGCCCCCCACGCTGTGAAGCGCCGAACGCCGATATGCTGCGAATGAGTCGGAACAAAAGACCGTCTTGACGCCGGTCTGCTCACGATCCTGAAAACCGCGAACCGCGGATTGCGGTGGGTAGTTCATCAGACGCGCATGCCGCTCGATCCCGCGAGCGACCGTACGGGGCAATTGGCGACCATAAGCGACTCCGACTTGAGGGTCGGAAAAGGCATCGACGAGGCGCATGATGGCATCGTCGCGTTGCGGAATAGCGTCTTGCGTCATCATGACGATAACATCGGCGTCCGGTCGCATTTCGACCGCACGTTGACGCGTTCCACCATGGTTGAAGGTACTGCGATCGATCTCGACCACTGTGGCGCCAAAACTCCGAAACGCCTCGCGAGTGTCATCCGTCGATTGGGAGTCGATAACGAGATAACGTTCGGGCGCGATGCCTTGGCGCGCCAATGCCGGTAGCAGCGCCGGCAAGTGAGGCGCCGCGTTCAGCGTCGGTATCACGATCGTCAACCGACCCTGATCGTCCTGGTGATTCACGTTGGTCGTGGCCGCGTCAAAAGGCATTGTCATGCCGGATGACGAAAATGGTTCTGAACAAGATCCATAAGTCCTTACTCATCGACCAGTCGCGCAAATATTCCAGATCGGAAGCCAAGCGATTGGTCAGGTCGGAAGCAAAAACGGTGGCACCACGATAGCCACGAATCTGGGCGAGGCCGGTAACGCCCGGCTTCACGGCATGCCGATGCCGATACCGTTCATCGATTTCCCAATACAGCTGGTCCGCGGCGCGGGCCGACAAGGCATGTGGCCTAGGCCCCACGATACTCATCTCACCACGCAAAACGTTGAGGAGTTGTGGTAGTTCATCAATGCTATTCCGGCGTATAAAGTTCCCGACCCGCGTTACGCGGCTATCGGAACGCGTCGTCAGGACGCTCGCGGTTGCATCAGAGCGGTCCTGATACATGCTGCGAAACTTGAACATCATGAACAGCGCATTGTCGCGCCCGATCCGCTGCTGGCGGAACAATACCCCACCAGGCGACTCCCAACGGATGGCAATCGCCACAAGAACGAGAACCGGCAGCAGCATTAACAGGGCAAGGGAAGAAATGACGATATCAAACAGGCGCTTCAAGATGCGATCGCGGAGGTGAAGGGGGCCGGCGGATACGACCAACGTACGACGTAGATCGTATGTCCCCACTCCGATCATGCCAATCCGATCAACATCAGGTGCCAATATTTCTCCATCGACGGCCATACATTTCAGTACATGGGCCCAAGCGACGATATGGTCGTCGGGGCAGGACACCAGAACCCGATCGGCATGTGCAACCAGCTTCGCAAACTGATGGAAGTGCATGGGATCGTCGGTCTGGGGATTGAAACCAATCTGCCTCGCATCGACGACGATATCGCCATTGCCCGCCTGCCAATTTGTACCGTCATCCACGACAATAGTACTGAACGGCCGTCCCCCAAGCATACGGAGCAAGATTTTGCCCAATATCAGTCGCTCTGCGACGATGGCAACGATAGCTGATAATGTTCCCGTCCAAAAAACAAGCCTTGAGAAATCGGCTCCAATCTTGAACGAATACGCAATAATGAGCACACTGGCTGCGGCAAAAACTAAAGCCTGAACCGCCTTGGATGCACCGATTCGAGGATCCCTAAGAATTTGCCCGCTATAAGCATGGTTTACAATACCTGACCATAAATATATAGGCAGCAAAACTGTCAATATTGCAATTCCATGGCCAACGAACACTGAACCTATATAAAGGTAGTTTACATACGAAAAGCACAGAAGAAGTACTGCTGTATCGGCCAGCACCAACAGGCCATAGCAGCGAATGCGGAGAGCCTCCGTGCTATTTATCGATATTATATCAGCCTGACTGTCTGCAAGGCGCGCATTGTGAACATTCATCGAAATAAGTTTCCACAAAACTTTGTCATTGATGCTATCTGGGAGACTAGACTCCAAGAGCACTACCAGCCGTAAAGCGCTTTTATCTACAGATACATTATCGGCTTATCCACGCTGCTAGCATAACGACGGGATAGCAGTCTATTTCCGTTTTTTTATAGGTGGCATGATGGCCGCCCCTAGACATCGCGGGCACCTGGAAATTACCCGACGTCATACTATTCAAATCAATCGATCATCGATCTGAAGAAACCTGAGCGACCGGGGCGATCACCTGCGTTCCCGCTCTGGATCCGTCGTCGGCGGTTAATGCCAACGCTTGTGCCGGATCAGCTTCAGCAACCCTGTAACGTTCGACCCTTGTGGCGAGTCGACCACGCACCCGGCTGTCTACCCGGGTGGACAGCCTCCGATTGGACGGTGGTGCATCCTCGACCGTCGTACCGTTAAGACGAGCGCCATACGCCTCACGAACATTCGTCCGTGACTGATCTGCCTGCTCGGCAGCGGCGCTGCCGACAGCAATAGCGATGCCCATAAGACCAATAACAACAAAGCTCATCGGGTGAGCATACCCGAATGACAACCGTCGGACCAGACGGCGGTTCATATCAGCTAAGCTCGCCTGACCTCAAGCCCGCAAAACCGTATCTCACCATCGACACCATACCCACCGAACCCCGCAAAAGCGGCAGCTCCGGCCGGAATCTCGACAACCTGCCGAAGGTACTTCCAGTGTTCTGATACGAAATTTTGGTACGTATCGCAGACGGTCAGGAAGTCGCCACCACCATGCCGAATTTGATGTCCGTTCCCATCGAGGAGCACTACCGCCAAGCCTACATTCCGTCCGGCCGCCGATCGAACCCAGGCCTCTACGAGAAATTTATCGCCACCGCATACGCTGATGCCGGTATCTCGAATCGTCTCGAGCGAGGCCATATTGATCGTGAACAGACCGGCCGCCCCTTTGGCGGCAACCGACAACGACTTCGCATAAGATGGTCGCGGTGAATCGGACGTCAGGTTTGCGACGCCCGCCTTGTCGCCGATGAACCAGAATCCGGCAAGAGTGCGACATCCACGATCGATGCCGTGCCCTTCCAGAAGGTTCGATCCCCTCGTATCGAGAAAATAGCTTCCTCCAGACTCACCTTGCGGTCGCCACTGACAGCGCTGGAAGTGAACCAGATTATTGTTGCCAGCTGCAAGAGGAGCAAATTTGGCCCATTCTTCTATCTGGCAATTGTCGAGCGTAATGTCCGCTTTGTCTGAATCCTCAGGCCCAATTATCAAAGATCGATCGCTGAACGATCCGGTTTGGACATTGCGCAGCATCCGGCAATCTGACACCCGCAACGTTGTTCGAGCGGACGCCCCCTCATCTACGAGGAACTGACTTGTCATTGACTGCGTATTAAGGATCCTACCGCCCGTTATATTGAGTGTTCCACGAACTCGAAACGGTGCGCTAACTTCAACAATGCAATTGTTTACAAATACGTCCCCCCCGTTGACGATCGCGCAGACCGATGTCACCGCCGCAATGCTGTTCTGAATTTCACCCCCATTTATTACCAACGTGCCAGCCAGCGCTTCGAATGCACGATTACCACGAACATCAAATTGCCCTGGTCGATCGCGATCCCACTCCTCGTTGTGAGCTACCAGTTGCGGCATACTAAGAAATAATACGCCGTTCAGGTGGTTCATAAGCAGTGGTTTTTCCACACCTCTGCTAATGTAGCCGTATATCACGTTTTCCGATTGGGCAAACTTGCTGCTTGTTTGACCGATCAGCGCTCCATATACTATGCCACGTTTTGCATACCGTATTTCTAGCCCATATAACTGGTTATATTGTGAGGCGTCATCCTCATTATACCACCATAATGCGCATGCATAATTATTGTTGAAGTTGAGATTGATTTTAATTTCAAAAAAGCGCGACTGTAATCCCCGCATGTGGATAAGGCAGGGCGTTGCCGACTTTGCACCGCCAATCAACTCGGCATGATCAAAATACCAACTTGTCTCACCGCGCCGGGTATCTAGCATGGTAACTAGATACTGACCATTCGGGAAGATCAATGCTCCTCCCCCGATTGTCGAGTCGATTGCATTCTGTATGGCTCTGGTATCATCGATCTGGCCATCGCCGATCGCTCCAAACCATTTGATATTGATCGGCCCATCAAAAACCCGGAGCCAACGGCCTATCCCTTTATCATCTGCTTTATGGGGATTGATAACCGTTCCCCCATTGTCAAGCACCACAGACTGCGCGGCCCAGATGAAAATACCGCCTCCGTCGGGATTAGCTGAAGAATGGTAGCCTTGCACAAAAACAGACAGGCCGTTCTCATCGACGCGGGGCAACCAATTCTTTAATACCGCGACATTGTCGATTACTTGAACCACCTTCGATCTTCTAGCTTCCGTATTAAACCAATCCGCATCGCCTTGAATGGACCCGGAAAACAAAGCCGAAAACGACGCCAAGGATGTTCGCCTTGTAAAAGTCGGACTATCCACCACGATCTCCACTCACTTTGTCATCATTCTCAGAAACATCGGCTTTTCGAACATATATGCCGAGGCATGGGCAAAAGCATATACCAGCGCTTCCTTCATCTTTCGCCCATTCGACGTCAGAGATATTGCTATAAATATACCTGCGAAGGTTTTTAAAAAGCGAGCTGGCTGTCGTCTTTGTCCGAACCGCGCAATCTTGTTTATTCTTACTCGATTGAATACAGCAGCAGGCGTTTCATCATGCGAATGGGCGACGTCGAACTGGCTGTTATAAACGATTGCATGCCCGCGTAATGCTGCCGCAGCTGCCCAAATTTGGTCCTCGCTGGCGATCACATGCTCGAACGAGCAATCCTTCCACACACTGGCTCTAATGAGCGATGCTGCATTGCTGAATGCACCAGCCTTTTCAAGATCTACGATCTTGTCAGCGGTTATAGGAAATGTTCTCTTAAGGTACATGTTCTCATACGAATTAAACCCGGTGTTCGCATTAGGGACTTGTCGAAATGCCATAGCTGCTACGCCGGTGTTTTCATCCATATAATCTAAAGAGCTATCAATCATACTTTTATGGTTCAAAATCACATGCCCAGATAGGAACATGAAATATTTAGCGTTTGCTAGCTCGGCAACGAGATTGCAAGTCTTACCAAATTGGAACTCTGAAGGTGAAATGCTGTATATTTTGTGTGGTATAGGGCTAGAAGCCGCTATCTCGAGAGACCTGTCGGTCGAGCCGCTATCGAGGAATATGATGATACCCCGCCTCGAAGTAGTCTGATATGCAATACTGTTAATTGTATCGATAAGAGTCTTTTCCTCGTTTTTCATGCGGATGAGATAGGCCACATCATAGCCGTTTTGCGAAAGCGAGTGGGATTGGCTTATCAGACGTAACGTCGAAAATAGATCACTATACATTTTGTTGATTCCGCGACTGGATTTCGACTGAAGATTGATGTGCGCCGTTAGATTCATGGAAAACCCTTGAACCTGCGAGGGGAGCTTATCATCAGTCCCTCGATGATACTTCGCCCGTCAATCTCCGAGAGGGCTCTCGCCATGCTTGCGAAGTATGTCGTTGAACGCTTCGGTCATCAGCGCCTGCAGGCTCCTGCCCTGCCGGCGTGCCAACGTGTGCATGGCAAAGGACATCTCAGGGCTGAAAAATCCGGCAATCTGCTTTCGGCCCTGACGGCTGGCGGGCGTCTGGCTCGTGGAGCTGCCAGTTGCCGACGGACCAGCGATAGCCGCAGGAATTGATGCCTGCGGTGAAGAGGCGCTAACGCCCCGAAGATTGGCGAAACTCGGTTTGCGGCTCATGCTGCGGTCCTTTTGCGGGTCTGGCGTGGCACCGACAATCCTACCTGTCGACATGTCCACGCGTATAGTTGCCGGATATCGTCGGCAGCCTTTCCGGCCGGTTCGTATTCCATGACGGTCCTCCCCTCCCCGCTGGCATGACGGTAGACGGCGCGATCGGGGATCTGGATCGGACAGGGGGGGGTGCCGAAGCCTTCCACCAGTTCGCCTGCTTCCTGATAGACCCGTGGTGCGTTGGGTGACCCTGCGGTGAAGACGACGAACGCCGGCTTGCGAAGCAGCTGGACGAGCTTCGCCGTCGTCTGGATTGCCGACAGGTCGAATGCGCTCGGGCGGCACGGAATCAGCACCAGATCGGCGACCTCGACTGCGGCACGCGCGGCGCTGTCGGCGTGCGGAGGCGTGTCGATGACGATGAAATTCGCCCCCTGCCCGTGCGCAGCCTCGACCTTTGCGGCCAGGCGGGGCGGCGGGCTGTCGATCACCTCGGGCGGTGCATCTTGGCGCCAGGCCGCCCATTGGCTCGCGGTGGCCTGAGGATCGGTATCGATTATGAGCGCCACCCGCCCCGCGTCTTGTGCGGCCGCGGCGAGATGGAGCGCGAGCGTCGTTTTGCCCGCGCCGCCCTTCTGACTGATGATGGCGATGGTCAGCATGTATCCTTCTCTACGTGTCTACACCCCGACGTGGCAAGTGGTCGACAAGTCGGATTGTCAGCTATCTTGTCTCGTGCGGTTTGAGAATCTGGCAACGTCTGCACGAGGACCGGTTCGTTTTGCGCATGTGCCATCACAATCGAACCGGCAGTGATCTGCTCACCAACGCTCTACCAGTCATGACTGAAGCCCGGGGTTGGTATGGTGCCCCCTCGGGGCAGCCTTGCACAACCCTCCTGTGGTTGTAGTCATCGCGCCATAGCCGCAGCACCGAGTGGGTATGGCAGAGCGAGACGAACAGCGTCTCGTTGAGGCATTCGTGACGCAGACGGCCGTTCAAGCTTTCAACGTATCCGTTCTGCTGCGGCTGCAGGGCGCGATGTAGTGCCACTCACAGGCCGGTCCTGCGTCCATCTCAGGATTGCGCGCGACTTCGTAGATGCGTCGCTCGATCGGCCCCAGCTGGAAATAGGCCGCGGTATAATCCAGCACGTGGCGGTCAAGCAGGATCGCCCGGAACAGCCAGTCGCAAAGCCGGACCTTGACCGCCTTCAGCCGGCGCTCGCCGCCCTTGGTCGTGGCATAATGGAGCTTCGCCTCGGAGAGCCACGAGAAGAAGCCCCCCTCCCCTCCCCGCCCGCTTCGATATCAGTCTCGATCTGCGTGCCCTTGAGCCGATCGAGCGCCTCTTACAGCCGGCTGTAAGAGCGCGCCGAATGGTTGCTGCGAGTAACCGAGAACAGGCCGTGCGGTGAAGACGAAATCCTGCTCGACGCTTCCCCAGCCTCCAGCTTCGCCGCCATCAGGCTAGCGATGTAGAGCACGATCTCCTTGTCGTAGATCGTCGCGACACCGCTCGCCGGGGGCCGCACCTCAATAGACACCATTGCATGATCGTAGGTCAGCAGCTTTATCCAAGCGTTCTTGCTGAGCGCGAATAACGGGAACGCCATCAACGATCGCTCGCCGCGAATTCTTCCGTGCAGCGGGCTGTCCATCACGAACAGGTCGCCCTGCGGCACGGTGCTGGGCTTGCCGGACGGCGTGGCGGGGAAGCGGTCGAACGGACTATGGTCATTTCCTACTCAAAAGCAAAGATTTGGCACCCCAGACCGGATTACCGAAGGAAAATGGGTGATGCCGTCCATCATTCGTGCTTTCGAGTAGGAAATGCCCCGATCCGGAATGTCGTCTTCCGCGTAGGCAACATGTCGGTTTGTCGATATGTCGATCCGTAGACAGAGAGATGGGCAGGCCGCGAGGTGTCCGGCAAGGCGGATGCGGCCCTGGGGGAGGGACGACGGGGGCGACACGATCATGAACGCGTAAAAGAGCGCCACCACCATGGCAGGATTGGTGACGCTCGCCGCTTGCGGCGGAAACTACGGTGCGGAGGAAACGGCACGGCGAGGCCCGCATCGACACCTGTCCCGACGATCCCAAAGCTGGCCGTCAGCCTATCCGCGACATCGCAGACGACCAGCATCAGCGATGATGACTCGGGAAGGCCGCTCGGTTTCACTGCCGCTGTATCCGGCACGACCAGCGATACGGTAATCGCCGACCTTCAGTACGATCGTACGCAACTGGCGCTCGATGGCGACGTCATGCGGACGAGCGACGGCAGGCTACGCTGTTCGGTTCAAGCCTGTGTCGATGCTGGCGCAGGGCAGCCATACAAGCAATGTGACGTTCGGCGCGGCGGCACGGCCGCGTCACCGTATATCCGGATCGACGCAGGCGTTCAGCTATAGCCTGACCACGCAGCTCGCGGACTGGACGACCTACCAGCACAGTCCTGCGCACAGCGGTTACGTCCGGGCGACCTTTGACCCGGCATCCTTCCGCAAGGCCTAGGAATGGTCCCCGGCCGCCACGACGCGGGTCAGCGCGATCTCGTCCGTCAACGACCTTGCCTATGTCGTCGCCCAAGAACGCGACGGCACCGCCGTATTGCGTGCGCTGGCAACCAGTTCCGGCGAGCAGCGCTGGTCCTATACGATCGGCGCAGCGACCTATTTCAGTCCGCCCGCCGTCTTGTCTATCGATGCGGTCACCGGCGAATATGCCCCGCCACAGTCGCTGTTCGGGGCACAATGGTCGACGTTCCTCCGGCCGGTTCCGTACAGGATGGCCTGTACATGTCAGCGGGCTATCACGGCAGCGTCGTCTATGGCTTCGGCTATACCACCCGTACCGCCTGGGGACGGAGACCAAGGGGAGCATCTGGGACGGCGAGACGCCCGCGGTCGATGACGGCACCGTCTCTTATTATTCGGGCAAGGCGCTCGAGATGATCGACCGGTGGACCGGCAACATCCGCGCCAGCCTGATCGATCCCTTCTTCCAGAACAGCTTCTACAGCTATTATGGTGCCCCGATCCTGGGCTCCATGGGCAACGTCATGGCCTATTCCAGCCAGCGCAGCGCCTCGATGCCCTCGATGCTGGTCAACTGGTCGATTACCAATATGGCGTACGTCTGACGTAGCGCCAACACCTATTCGACCGCGCCGGCGGTGGGGAGAGGGCGGAGCTACCTGTCGCGCAGCAATCCAGGTGAGCTCAACGTGCTGGACGAAGCGACGGGACGCCTGCTGTGGGCTAGGCGCCTTCCATCGAGGAGCACATGATCGGCAATACGATCCTGACCATCAACCTCGTCTTCGTCAGCACCACCAAGGCCATCTACGCCATCCCTGTTCAGGGGAGCACGCACATGCCGGTCTGGAGCGTCACCGGGGGTGGCGAGATGGCGCTGACAGCGGACGGTACGCTGATCGTGACGGGACAAGAACTGGAATACGGTTATCCCTGGGCGCTGACGGCATATCGGCTCCGCTTAGCCGACAACCCTACATGTCATTGTGTTGACATGTAGGGTTGTCGTCATAAACCGTTGGAAATGTGGCCTTGACCCCGGATGACGACTGAAGGACAACCGGCCATTGATATGGGAGAGACCGGGCGACACCCGGCGCCGAAGGAGCAACCGCCCCGGAAACTCTCAGGCCAAAGGACCATGTCGACGCCAGGACACTGGCTGGACATCTGGAGAGTGACGCCATCCGGCGTCCGCCGACGGGATAACGATCTCAGGCGCAAGGGACAGATGGGGCATGCAGGCCGGTGACACCGGCGGAAGGACCGCATGCGCAGCCAACCCGTCACCACCCCGCTCGACCGCAATGTCGATCGTCCGATCAGCGTTGCCGAACTGTTCACGATCGGCATCGGCCCGTCGAGCTCGCACACCGTCGGGCCGATGCGGGCCGCGTTCGACTTCGCGCAGCGTACGCTGGGGCAGGGGGCACGTCCGCAACGCGTCACCTGCGACCTCTATGGTAGCCTGGCACTGACCGGGCGCGGTCATGCGACCGACACCGCCACGATCCTCGGTCTGGCGGGCTGGGAGCCCGAGCGGCTCGATCCCGACGCTGCAACCGGCATTCTGGCGGGTATCCGCGAACGCCGGCAGCTGCCCCTCGCCGGCAGTCACGATATCGCCTTCACCGAGACCGACATCGTCTTTCATCCGCGGCAGTTCCTGCCCGAACACCCCAACGGCATGACCTTCACCGCGACGTTCGCCGACGGGTCGGTGCATGGCGAAACCTATTTTTCGATCGGAGGCGGCGCGATCCTGCGCAAGGGCGCGCCGGCTGCAGCGACCAACGTTGCGGTCCGTTATCCCTTCACCTCCGGTGCCGACCTGCTCACGATCGGCGATGCGAGCGGCCTGTCGATCGCCGACATGGTCCGCGCGAACGAAGAGGCGTGGCGCGCACCGGCGGAGACCGACGCCTTCCTCGACGCGGTCCGCGTCGCGATGAGCGCCTGCATCGACCGCGGTATCGCGCAGGAGGGCATATTGCCCGGTGGCCTCAAGGTTCGACGCCGCGCGCACGCCATCGCGCAGGGGCTGACCGGTGACGTGCCCGGCAGCAACCCCGCCGAGGTATTCGAATGGGTCAGCCTGTGGGCCCTGGCGGTGAACGAAGAAAATGCCGCCGGCGGCCGTGTGGTGACCGCGCCCACCAACGGAGCGGCAGGCGTGCTGCCCGCGGTATTGCGCTTCTACGAGACACTGGTCGCCAAGGATGTTTCGGTCGAGGCGAGGGGGGAGGGCGCCCGCACCTTCCTGCTGACCGCCGCGGCGATCGGTATGCTGTACAAGAAACGCGCATCGATCTCGGCCGCGGAGATGGGGTGTCAGGGCGAGGTCGGCGTCGCCTGTTCGATGGCGGCTGGTGCGCTCGCCGCAGTGCTCGGCGGCAGCAACCGCCAGATCGAGAATGCCGCGGAGATCGGTATGGAGCACAACCTCGGCCTCACCTGCGATCCGATCGGCGGCTTGGTGCAGATCCCCTGCATCGAACGCAATACGATGGGTGCGGTGAAGGCGATCAACGCCGCCTATCTCGCGCTGCGCGGCGACGGCAGCCACATCGTCAGCCTTGATGCAGTGATCGAGACGATGCGCCAGACGGGCGAGGACATGCGCTCGCAGTATAAGGAAACAAGCCTCGGCGGGTTGGCAGTTAATGTGGTGGAGTGCTGAAGGCAGAAAATCTAGGCCACGTGGACAAAGGTTGACGGCTTGGTTCCTGATTGATTCAAGGCTGCTTTTTGGAGGCGGCGTTGGGTGAGCGGATTGGTCTGCTAGACGAGGAATGGGAACTCATCGGGCCGTTGCTGCCGACTGAGCGCGGTCGGGGCTGTCGTCCGGCGCATGACAATCGGCGGTTCTTCGAGGGCATGATGTGGATGGCCCGCACGGGCTCGCAATGGCGGCAGCTGCCGGACGAGTATGGCAAGTGGAACAGCGTGTTCCGCCGCTACCGGCGCTGGGCGACCACTGGCGTGTTCGACGCTATGCTGGAAACACTGACCAGCGTGGTGGAGCGTGATGCCAGCGCCGACATGATCGACAGCACGATCGTCCGGGCACATCATTGTGCGGTCGGCATAAAAAAGGGGCTCAGCAGGCAGAGGGGCTCGGCCGGTCGCGCGGTGGGTTCACCACCAAGCTCCACGCCAGGTGCGATGCCCAGGGCCGCCCACTCGCCTTCGTTCTGACGCCCGGGCAGACGCACGATGTCCAGGGCTTCGGCCCGCTGATGCGCATGATCGCGGATCGGATCGATGCTCTGCTGGCCGACAAGGGCTATGATGCCGACGCCATCCGCCAGGAACTGGCCGACGCCGAGATCGAGGCGGTTATCCCTGCCAAGCGCAACCGCCGCAACCCCGCACCGCACGACCGGGTGAAGTATCGCTGGCGCAACCGCATCGAGCGTTTGTTCAGCAAACTCAAGAACTGGCGCCGCATCGCTACCCGCTATGACAAGACCGCGGACTCCTACATCGGTTTCGTCAGCCTCGCCTCAGCATTGCTGTGGCTGCCCTTTGTCCACGTGGCCTAGACATATTCTTGTCAACAATTATACGTGTCGACATGTAGGCTGCGCATAATAATGCGCTTGGGTCTAGCTTGTAGCGACTAACAGGCATAGGATCGGCGATAAGTATGTACTGCTAATTTAGCAGTACTTTGGCAAAGCTCCGCACTGTCGGCCCGATATCTTCCCGCGCGAGTGCCAGCGCTAGGTTCGCTTGGATATACCCAGCCTTGTCCCCGCAATCATAGCGCTGGCCATCGAACGTGAAGCCGTGGAACGGCTGCTGCCCAATCAGCTGCGCCATTGCATCGGTCAGCTGGATCTCGCCGCCCGCGCCCTTCTCTTGCCTTTCCAGGACGCGCATCACCTCAGGCTGCAGGATGTAGCGGCCCGGGATCATCAGGTTCGACGGTGCGCTGCCTTGCTTGGGCTTCTCGACCAGCGCGGTCACCTCGGTCAGCCGGCCATCGACCGCACCGGGAGAAATGATGCCGTATTTGTCGGTTTCGCTGTCCGGCACCTCCAGCGCGCCGACGATGTTGCCGCCAACCTGATTATACGCCTCGACCATCTGCGCGATGAAGCCGGGCTTGCCGACCATCAGTTCATCGGGCAGCAGCACCGCGAACGGCTCGTTGCCGACAATCGCGCGCGCGCACCACACCGCATGACCAAGTCCGAGCGGCTCCTGCTGGCGCACGTAGACCGGCGATCCCGGCTTCTGCCGGATGCCGTCGAGCACGGTCAGCGATTTGCCCCGCGCGCGCATCGTGTTCTCGAGCTCGTACGAGATATCGAAATGATCTTCGAGCGCGCCTTTGCCACGTCCGGTGACGAAGATAATCTGCTCGATCCCGGCTTCCAACGCTTCTTCGACCGCATATTGGATCAGCGGCTTGTCGACGACGGTCAGCATCTCCTTCGGCATCGCCTTGGTCGCCGGCAGGAACCGCGTACCAAGCCCCGCCACCGGGAAAACCGCCTTGCGTATGCGCTTGATCGTCATCGTCAACCCTAAAAGACCCGTTATGATGCCTAATGAAAAGGTGCATGTATTGCACACGAATTATCATAACGGTTTGTGAATCGTCCCTGTGTTGCGCATGTCGCCGTCACCAAAGACGGGACCGGTTAGGAGTTTGATGGTCGAACCTGCCCTTAGCTATATGACTCGCTCGTAGTCGAGCTGAGCTTAGGCGCGACGTCTCATACGCTGAAGGCGCGTATCCGCTACTGACGGTCTCATCCGGATATGCTGGCTGTTGATGGCCGTAGCCGTGATCTGGAAAAGCTCACTTGCGATTTTAACTTTGGCAATGGCCAGTCGTCTGGTCAGCAAACGCATTCGACGGATGATCGATGGCGAATGAGCGTCCGGTCCGACCGGTGACTCAGCGGCTTGATCGTCCGATCGCCAGTGATTCAGGAAATGCGTCGGACAGCTCGCCTCCACGCGCCTAGAATCGCGGCATGGACACGCTCCCGTTCACCCCTGTCGAACTCGTCGCGATCGATGCCGCCCGCAACATCCGTCGGCGCTGGCGGATCGCGGCGTATCGCGATCTGTTCGGGCAAGTGATGATCGAAACCGGCTGGGGGCGGATCGGCGGGCAGGGGAGGGAGCTGGTGCGCAGCTTCGCCGACGAGGGCGACGCGTTGCGCTACGTCCGGGCGCTGCTGGTGCGGCGGGGGAGCGCGACGCGTCGGATCGGGGTGAGTTACCGCCCCATCAATCCGACGCGTCGAGGTGTCGACATGCCTACAGGCCGAGCGCCTTCAGCACCTGTGCCCAGCTCGCATATTTGAAGTTCTGCGTGTCCGGCGCGTTGTCGCCGTCCTGCGCCACGAACAGCCCTTTGGGGTAATCCGGACCGAAGTCGCCCAGCGTCAGTTCGATACCATCGGTATCGCTGGTGCCGTCGATGGCGCCGCCATCGATGCGGAAGCGGCCGGCGTAGGTGACGCCCGGCAGGCGGTAGAGCGTGTAGGCATTGTCGCCCTGGCTCGATGCGACGAGGTAGCCACCGGTGCGGCCGGACGGCGCCAGCGCGAGGCCCTCGGCGTCCGCGACCAGCGTCTTGCCGTCGACCTGCGCGATCGGGGTGGCGGTGGTGGGTGCAGCGGGGTCCGCGGCGAAGCGCCACAGGCCGACGTCCTCCTCGGCGACGTAGAGCAGCCCGGTGCGATCGTCGACGACGCAGCCCTCCGCCTGCGTGGCCACCGTCATGCTGCGCACCGTCGTCACGCGCGGGGAGGGGGCCGACACGTCGATCGCGACCTGGTCGATACGGCCGTCCTTCAGCACGACGAAGCCGAACAGCGCCTTGTCCCTGGCGCGTGTCCACAGGCACATGCCGTATGCTTCACCGGGGCCGACCGGATAGCGCCCCATCGGCACCAGTCGACGTGTCGACGTGTCGAGCGTGAACAGCGACACATGGGCCTGCGCCACGTCGGCGCGGTCGCTCGCCGCGGCGATCACGCGACCGCCGGATTCCCGCAGGTCGACGTTGTTGAGCCGCGCGGCGGGGGTGAAGGACACGCGCTTGCCCGTCAGGTCGTAGACGTGGATGCCGGCCTTCTTGTCGGTGCCGATGACGAGACTTCGTGCCGGATCGGCGCGGTTGCGCCAGATCGCGGGATCGTCCGCCGCATCCGCCGCGGTGTCGACCGGATCGGTTTCCGCGACGGCCGCGACGTTCGGCGCCACCTGCGACGGCACCGATGCCACCGTCGTGCAGCCGGCCAGCAGAAGGAAGGGGAGGGTGCGCCTCACAGCTTCACCCGCACACCGCCGAACAGCGTGTAGCCGAACTTCTCATATTCGTACGTCCGGTAACGCTCGCCGAAATAGCGCACGCCGGCGGAGTTGGTCAGGTTCTTGCCCTCGGCGAACAGGTTGATACCCTTGGTCAGCTGGACGCTGCCGGTGACGTCGAGCTGGCCGCGACCCTCCCAATACAGGTCGAGCGCGGGGTTATCGGCATTGATCTCGTCGAGGTAATCGCTGCGCTTGGTATAGGCGACGCGCAGGTTCACCGGACCGCGTTCGTAGAACACGCTGGCGTTCCACATATGCTTCGACTGGCCGGGCAGCGCGAAGCGGCTGCGGCCGGCATAGGCCACGTCGAACTGCGCATCGCCTTTGGTGTAGGTGTAGTTGGCGAACACGCCGAAGCCGCCGAGCAGGCCGGGCAGGAAACTCAACTGCTGCTGCCAGTTGACCTCGACGCCGTACAGCTTGCCCTCGCGCGCGTTGACCGGGCGGCTGAAGATCGCCGGCAGACCCTGATACACGCCGGTGCTGTTCACGGTGTAGCGATAGTCGGTCAGGTCCTTGTAAAAGCCGTTGACCGCGATCAGGCCGAGCGGGCGGATGTAATATTCCAGACCCGCGTCGGCATTGTTGGACATTGTCGGATCGAGGCCGGGCGCGCCGAATTCGACGCGCACGGTGTTGCCCTCGGTCGTCTCGAGCACGCGCGGCGCGAGCTGCGGAAAGTTCGGGCGGTTGATCGCCCGGCTCAATGCGGCACGCAGGATCAGGTTCGGCGTGAACGCCTGACGCAGCGTCAGATTGGGGAAGAAGTCGACATAGCCGCTCTTGCCCGATGCCGTGCTGACCACGCCAGTGCGCGAGACGATTGGTGCCTGGCTCTGGAAATTGGTCGTCTCGACGCGCAGGCCGGCGATCAACGTCGTGCCGCCCGACACGTACTTGCCCATGCCGAACATGCCAAGGATCTGTTCCTCGGCAGTGTAATCGGCGGTCAGCGACTGCGGCAGGCGGCGTTCCGATGCGGCCTTGGTCGCATCGAAATAGGCATCCGCAAGACCGGTATCGATGCGCTTGCCGAGGTCGTAGTCGAAGTTGCGCGAATCCTCATCCGACAGGAAGCCGGCAAGCGTCTGGCTCGGCGCGGCGGATGCGCGGCGATCGCGGAAGCGCTCCTCGTCGGCGTTGATGTGGCGCTCGCGATACTTGCCGCCGCTCGAGAAGGTCAGGTCGCCAACCGGCAGGTCCATCCGCACCGCGACGGTCAGTTCGTCGTTCTTCGTCGTGTTCGACCGGTAGGTGTTCTCGCGGAACGCATAGGTGCCGGTCTGAAGATGCTGGTTGCCGGTGAACAGCGAATAGGACGGCAGGTTCGCATTCGCGAAATCGTAGGACAGCGTCGGCCGCAACGTCGAGCGGAACAGCAGTTCGTCGCGACGCGGATAGGTCTGCGACGTCTCGCTATAGGCGACGTCGCCGCGGATCGTGCCTTCGCCCAGCCGCTGTTCGAACCCGCCGGTCGCCGACCAGATCTGGTTGACCTGCTTGCGGTGGCGCACCTGCTTCTCGATCCGCGTGTTGGCCCAGGTCGCGGCGCGATCGGTCGATCCGGCCTGCAACGTCCCCTCGCTCCACAGGATGCCGATCCGGTCGCGGAATTCGTCGTCCTCGAACCGGGCATAGGTGCCGCGCACCCACATCCGCGTCGCGTCGGACGGACGCCATTCGAACGCGCCAGTGCCCGCCATGCGCGTGCGCTTGGTGTCGTAGTCCTTGAACAGCGTTTCCGTCACGCGCAGCCCGGCGGGCGTTTGCGACCACGTATTTTCGACATTGTCGGGGCGGCGGTGCGTGCGCGAATAGCTGCCCGACAGCAGCAGGCCGAACTGGCGGTCGGCGCCGAAGGTGTCGCTGACCGCGCCCGAACCGCGATAGTCGCTGCCCTTGCCGAACTGGTTGTAGCTCGCGCCCGCCATGCCGGTCAGCGCGAAGCCCTTGCGATCGAACGCCGACCGCGTCGTGATGTTGACCGCGCCGGCGATCGAATCCGCATCCTGATAGGGAAGCAGCGACTTGGTCACCTCCAGATTGGCGACGATATCCGAGGGCAGGGTATCCAGATCGACCGCGCGCGTCGTCGGATCGACCGAGGGGATCTGGATGCCATCGACCGAGATCGCGCTGAATTCGGACGGCGCACCGCGGACGTTGATGTAGCGGCCCTCGCCCTGATCGCGCTCGATGCCGACGCCGGGTGCGCGTTGCAGCGCCTCGGCGATGTTGGGATCGGGGAAGCGGCCGATCGCATCCGCCGAGATGACGGTGATCGTGTTGTCGGCGGACCGCTGCTGGTTGAGCGCCCGCGCGGTATTGTCGAGCAGCGACGCGCCGGTGACGACGATGTCGGTCCCGGAGCCATCGGCATTCGTGCCGGCCGCGGGCAGGGTGAACGACACCGCGCTGCCCCGCTCGGCCGTGGTGACGGTGCGGGTGACCGGCGGGCGGCCGAGATAGTCGATCAGCAGCGTCACTTCGCCCACCGCATCCGGCGCGGCAACGGTGAATTCGCCCTGCAGATTGGTGGTCGCCTGCGCGCCCGTTCCCTCGACGACGACGCGCGCGCCGGGCAGGGCGACGCCGGTCGCATCGTAGACGCGGCCCGACACGATCGCGCCCGGTGCCGGCAGCGCGGCAGAGGCGGGGGCAGGGACGTCGTCCGCCATGCGAGGCGCGGCGAGGGCCGGCGCGGCGGAAACGGCGAGTGCGATGAGCGAGACACCCGCGAAGCCGCGGATGCCGGAACGAATGGCGTGCATGATGCTCCCCCCTGAGCGTGGGACGCCGGCGCCTGTCCGGCACCGGTCGTTCACCGCCCCCGTGGCGGGAGTTTGTTACGGGCGCATGCGATCGCGGTTACGGCTTGGTGACAGGCCCGGCCCTGGACCCGGCCATCACCCCGCCGGCAGGCGCACGTGCGGGGGACCTTGCAACCCGGAAGCTGCTGGAAGGTTGTGCCGGTCGTTCAAACGGTTATCGTCACCCACGCAAAGTGGAGTCGTGCAGATGTCCGACGTTACGCAGTGCTTGCCGGAAGCCGTGGCATGACCCAGTCCCGGCGCATCCATATCGTTCGACCGAACGAAACGCTGTCGCGCATCGCGCACCGCTATGGCGTCAGCATCCGTACCCTCGCGCAGAACAATGGCATCCGTAACATCAACCTGATCCATGTCGGTCAGCGGTTGGCCATCGCCTCCACCGCGCACGCGCGGCCGGCTGCCCGGATCGCACCGGCCACCGTCCCGGGAACGCCGGGCGCGGCCGTGACGCGGCTGAGCGGCGGGCGCCTGTCGCTGACCGCGACGGACGTGCTCAACATCAAGAAGACGCTCCAGACCGAATGGGTGCAGTCGGCCGGCGCGGATCAGGCCTACGGGATCATCGACACGATCCTCAACCGCACCGCTTCGCAACGGTGGGGCCGCACCGTCGCCGACGTGGTCAACGCCACCAACCAGTTCTCCGACATCAACGGGCCGATCTCCCGCCGCAAGGGGCGCCGCTCGGTCGCGCAATTGCCGGTGAGTTCGATCAGCCGGCGGGTCGACCAGCTGGTCGATGCCTATCTGGCCGAACGGGCGGCAGGACGCGGATCGAGCGTCGGATCGCACCTCAACTACGCCAACCCGCAATATTCCGACGCGAAGAACCTGGCGTGGATCAATGCGCTGGACGGACCCCGGCTGGGGCGGGGCAACGCCATCCATCATCATGGCACCGTGCCCGAACTCCAGCGTCATCGCCCCGGACATTTCCTGGTCGATCTCCCCGACATCGCACCGACGAGCGCGCCCGTCCCGATGAACGGGCGGCGCGTCGACGGCAATGCGATCGCGGCGGCCAACGGCGTCTCGGTCAAGAACCAGAGCGTGAAGCTGGGCCAGCTCGATCCCGCGATGGAAGCGGCGATCCGCACGGTCGCGACGGTCGCCCGCCAGCAGGACCTGCCGCCACCGGTGATCACGTCGGGCAACGACAGCCGTCACAAGCGCGGATCGTTGCATTATGCGGACAAGGCGCTCGATTTTCGCGGCAACAACATCACCGTTGTGCAAGGTCGGGCGTTACGCGATGCGGTCCGCGCCGGGCTGGGGTCGCGATATGATGTCGAGTTCGAGGTGTTTCCCAATGCGAGCAACAATCACCTGCACGTCGAATATGACCCGGACTGACGCCGGTCGCCATATCGATCGCCGTATCGGCTGGCGCGGCGCCTGCGTCGCGGCGGCCCTGTGCCTCGGTTCCCTGTCGGCCTGTTCGGGCGCGGCTTCGGTGCCGGAGGACAATGCAGCCGCCACGACCGACGTCGTGAGCCCCTCCGCGAACGCCGTCGCACCGGTGGAAGCGCCGGTCGTCGCCCGGCAGCCGACCGGCGCACCGGCACCGGCACCCATGGCCGACGCCGCGCAGACCGCCTCGCGCGTGATCGGCACGAAGGACAGGACGCTGAGCGACGGCAAGGTGTGCGAGGTGAGCTTCGTCTACGGCGGCCGCGAGCCCGAGAGCATCTTCTGGGAGGAACCCTGCGCCGGGGTCACCGCGAAGATGATGGATCGCCGCGAACTGGAGCAGCTGGGCCGGTGGGAACGGCTGGAGGATGCCGATCGCACGTTCGTCGAGCGAATGCCCGGCGGCAAGGTGCTCTACGTCGGCGGTCCGGCGTCCGCATCGGTCTATCCGGTCGGCACGACGGGGACGAGCTACGAGGTGTCCGTCGCCGACTGACGATCGCCCACGTCCTCGACGCCGCGTTTACCCCGTTTCGCCGCATCCTCCGTTCCGATCGCGCGTTGGTCCCGTGACCCTGCGATGTGCATGCCGGGAATGTGGGAGCGTAGCGTCATGCGGACTGCCCTGATCCTGCCCCTTGCCGCGGCGATCGCCCTGGCCGGTTGCGGTGACGACGATGGCGGCGGATCGACGGGTCCGGCACCGGCACCGGCACCGACACCCACGCCGTCGCCCACCGCCACCGCATCGCCGACCCCGCCGGTCACCGCGGTCGACCAGCGCGTCGTCGCAAGCTTCGACAATCCCTGGGCGATGGTATTCCTGCCCGACGGCCGCCTGCTCGTCACCGAAAAGCCGGGCCGGT
Organism: Sphingomonas sp. Leaf37; assembly: GCF_920939475.1. Taxonomy (NCBI): domain Bacteria; kingdom Pseudomonadati; phylum Pseudomonadota; class Alphaproteobacteria; order Sphingomonadales; family Sphingomonadaceae; genus Sphingomonas; species Sphingomonas sp. Leaf37. Next base: position 67,043 of record NZ_CAKLAX010000007.1, read on the forward strand.
TGCAGCTGGTGACGCAGGCGGGCGTGAAGACGCCGGTCGCGAACGTGCCGCGCGTCACCTATTCGGGGCAATTGGGATTGCAGGACGTCGTGCTCGATCCCGGTTTCGCGACCAATGCGCGCATCTGGATCAGCTATGCCGAGCCGGCGACCGGCGGACAGCAGCTCGCGGTCGCCCGCGCGACGCTGAATACAAGCGCGACGCCGCGGCTCGACGACGTGACGGTGATCTGGCGCGCGACGCCGGCGACGACCGGTGGCCAGCTCGGCGCACGGCTCGCCTTCGCGCCCGACGGACGGACGCTGTTCGTCAGCAGCGGCGAGCGGCAGCAGGGGACGCCCGCGCAGGACCTGTCGGGAACGCTGGGCAAGATCGTCCGCATCAATCTCGACGGCAGCGCCGCGGCGGGCAATCCCTTCGCCACCACCGCCAATGCCAGACCGGAGATCTGGTCGCTCGGCCACCGCAATCCCTACGGCCTCGTCTTCGCCAGCGACGGCCGGCTGTTCGCCTCGGAGATGGGACCGGCGGGGGGCGACGAATTCAACCTGATCGAGGCGGGCCGCAACTATGGCTGGCCGCGCGTGTCGGAGGGCGACAATTACGACGGATCGCGCATCCCGCGCCACGCCACCAACACCGCCTTCACCGCACCGCTGGTCAGCTGGACGCCGGTGATCGCGCCGGGCGGCATGATCCAGTATCGCGGCACCGCCTTTACGGGCTGGACCGGCGACTTCCTGCTCGCCGGCCTGACGCAGCAGGGCATCGTCCGCGTCCGCGTGACCGGCAACGGCGCCAGCGAGGTCGCACGCATCGGCCTCGGCAATCGCATCCGCGAGGTGGAGGAGGGGCCGAACGGCTCGCTCTGGGCGCTGCGCGACGGCGAAGGCGGCGCCTTGGTAGCACTGACGCCGCGATAGCCACGATTACAGCGTTAGGGCGGCATAGAGATCAACACGGTCCTCTATTGCTATATCCCAGCGTTGCGAGCCCGGCAGGGACAGAAATCGGCGCTGACCTCACCCTAATTCCGACCGATCCACGACGGCAAAAGGCGTATTTTCACCCAACGGAAACCGCCTGCTTCTTTCGGAAGCATGTGACGGCGTAGCCGCCACTCCTGACTTCTGGTTTGGCTTTATCGGCTGTGTGTTTCGGTACGTTCGGTCCTTTTTCGCCGTCAGGCGGGAGTGCGTTGGCTGGTTAAGCCAACTCTTTTGAACTTGGATTACGTGAATCTATGGGCGGTTGCGGATCATCATGATACTCGCGCTCACGATCATCTATGGCAGCCCCGAGCTTAGCAAGTATCTTGGCGAGTGGGCCATTCGCGATCACAGCACGGGCAAGGTCGCGGCATCCAAGGCCTGCCAGCATCGTCCGGGTGTCCTCGACCCGGTCTGCCTCGCGCTGCATCATGTCGTCGGGTACCGGCGCCGGGCGCATCCAGCGCGGCAGATAGCGTAGAATGCTGGCGGGAAGGTACGCACGATAGACGTTCGACGTCTGCTCGTAGCGCGGCCCGGGGCCCTGCGCCTCGACACGCTTAAACCGGCGTTGCCGGACGATAAAGCCGATCGCATCCAGAACATGCAGCGCGCGCGCGATGGTTGCACGCCCCAGGCTCGTCGCCTCGGCGAGATAGTCGTAGGTCGGGTAGACGCGCCCGGCATTCAGCCGGGCGAGCGTCAGTATCTCCTCCAGCACGCGGACCGCGCCGCTCGTCAGGGCGGCCAGCTGCCCTTCCAAACCTGTCAGGGATCGTTTCTCGGCCCGCGCGTCGCGCCGCAACCGTCTGCCGGCGTCGAGCGCGCGACGAGCGGCACGCAGGATGATGTCGGTTTCCCCCTTGGCCGGGGTCGCGAAGAAGACCTCCTCGAACGTCCCCGCCTCGACGCTGTCGCGCAGCACGGGCGCGCCGGTGCGATGCGTCGCTCCGGATCGTGCCTTTCGTCCTGGGCGCAAAGCTCCCAGCGCCTGGAGCGAGGCCGCCCCAACCGTTATCGCCGCCATCATTCGTCCCCGATTTTAGGGTCACCGAACGGGCAAAGACTATCCGTGGCGCGAAACGCGCATTCTTGCGGAAGCTGCCGAAAACGACTATCTGACGGACCGTTGTGGGCGATCGCGCACGCTTGCAGGCGTGTGCCAGAGTACAGCTAACTGAATGCCCGGCTTTCGAGCCGGGTTTTCTTTATCCGATCATGACCGTCCCCGTTTCTACCTCCATCACCCCCGGCCTGCGACCGCGTGCGGAAATGAATGGCCGTGCCGGCGTCGACCCGGTCGGGGGAGCGACATCGATCCGAATTCTTTCCGCGCCATAGGGCGAGCCCGAACCACCACCGATCGCTTTCGTCCGCAGCTGCGGGCGAGGGCGCACCGGTTCCCGATTCGGGTAGGCCACGATTGCCGACCGTTAGAATTCCCTCAAGCGATGTGAATCGTGTGTTCACCGGGAAAACCCGACACAGATTCGTGTGATCACACGGAAAACCTCCGGCGTGCTCGCTCATCGGTCGAGATCGCGGTGCGATCTGCCTGATGCCGACCTATAGACGGACGCCTGTCACCCGGTTGGTAGTGGTACAACACGCAAAAGGATATTTCTCGTGCTTTCACACGGAAAACCCTGGGTCACTGAGGACTGGGGAGTATCGTCTGTTCCGGTGCCTCCTGCCGCGCCCTGAGCGAGACGACGGTCTTGATCCGCGGACGCCCCCCGCGCGGTGAGGGGATCTTCTCTTCAGCCAGCGTCACGACATATTCGGGCAGCGAATCCTGCTCGGCGACATCCCTCAGCTGCTTCTTGAAATATTCGAGTCCACGCTTGTCCGAAGCGCAGCCGACGCGTTCGGCCAACACGTTGAGATCGACCTCGAAACCGCCGCTGTCACCACAGTTGAACTTGGCGAGCTCGTACAGCCGGCGTTCGATCGGTGCGAGCTTGAAGAAGTCGAGATGATAGGCGGCGATGCGACGATCGGTCAGGATGGCGCGGTGCAGCCAGTCGCACACCATCACCTCGATCCGCTTGACCCGGCGTTCGCCGTTGGGAAGCTTCACATATTTGATGTCGGCCTTCAGCAGCCACGAAAAGGCGCTGTCCGATCCCTCGCCACCCGTTTCGATGTTGGTGATGATCTGCGTGCCCTGCAGCCGGTTCAGCGACGCCTTCAGCGAACTATAGGAGCGCGCCGACGCATTGGTGCCGGTGACGCGGAAAAGATCGTTGGCGGTAAAGCTCCAGACGCGATCGACGACATCGCCCGCCTCCATGCGGTCCGCCATCAGGCTGGCGATATAGAGCAGGATCTCCTTGTCGTAGATCGTCGCCACGCCGGTCTTGCTGGGATTGATCTCGATACGGGCATCGCCGCTCTCGAAGACCATCGGCGTCATCTGCGCCTTCTTCGACAGCGAGAAGAAGGGAAATTCGGCAACCGTGCGCTCGCCCTGGACATCCCCGTACAAGGGACTGTCCAACGGAAAGAGGTCGTCTTGTTTGATCGAGATTCTGGACATGCCCATCTTGCATCCGAGCGGAGCACCAGATTGTGGAGAACGATGCGGGGTTGTCCAGCCATTGCGCGTTCGCGATGGGGTTATCCGTGCGAAAGCACGAGAATTAACACGGACCCTGGCGCTGTTGCCCGAACATGGCGAGTCCTGGTGCTTTTGGGTCGCTGCTCCTCACATTGTACCTGCTTTGACGCGGAAAACGGGCTCGGATTTGCATCGGTCGCCAAGCGGCTTCCGATAATTCGTGCTTTGACACGGAAAACTGTTGGAGGCTGTGGAGCACCAAAAGCACGGCCGCCGCGCTAGTCACCTGAATCTGAGGTTCGGCTCATTGTTTTTTGGCAGAAGCGTTTGACTGATGCGAGGATGTCGTCGGCGGCTTGCGCAAAGCGACGCCGCCACTTGCCACCGTATGCTCGTGAACCCCGAGGCGCTCGGCAACCTCCTTGCTCTGCAGCCCATCCGCGCACAGCAATAGCATCCGGCAGCGGTCCGATAACGAGCGCGGCGCCTTGTGACGCCGCACCTGCGATTCCAGGAACGCGCGATCAGCCGTACTCAATATCAGCACGTCCGCCTGACGACCAACCATGCACGCCTCCCGCCATAGCTAAGACGCATACTAGAATCATCTCGAGGATCGGCGTCAGATCCGTCACCGCGGCCTGGCCCGGATCGATCGTGTCGAGCCTGTGCACGATCTCTCTGTGTGTCGCCTCGATGCGCTGGCTGCTCTCGGTCAGCGCATGGAGTTGCTCCTGCACGAGCGTCAACGCGTCCAGAACGCCTGCAAGAGCAACGCTTACCTGGTCCGTGCTCATCGTTCTGGCCCACCCTTATCCGGCGAACGCACTCGGTCCCGAGTGGCGCGATCGCGATCCAATATCTCGCGAAGGACCTCTTCCGGCTTGCTCGACGAAGGTGCCGTGGCCTGCCGTTCGGCCTCGTCCATAAGCGAGCGAAGGCGCTCGGATACCCCCGAAGGTCGGCGTTCATGCGGCGTGTCTTCGGCTCGGTCGGAGCTCTCCCGGAGTGCTTGCTTGGCCTCCAGCTTCCTACGCATAACGCGAGAACGTTCCAGTGCTGCGGTCAACGGATCGGGCCCGGGATCCGCAACAGTGGGGCGCGTCCGAGCATCGACGTTCGCGATGCGCGTACGGGACGGTGAACCGGCGCGCATCGCCCGGGCGGAGTTGGGCTCGGGCGGCGGCAATGCTGCGACGAAACGTTCGAGGCTCTGTGCGACCACCTGATCGGCAAGGGAGGGCGAAGCCGATAGCTCCGCGACGGATCGCATATAGGTCGCACGAACTATTGCCTGCCGACTTGCAAGAACGGCCTCGACCGGGTCGGGAATACCCTGGTCGCGAAGGCGCCGGGCACGTTCGGCGCGGCTCGCATCAATCCGCGGAACCTGCCCTTTGTCGCGCATCTTGCGTACCGCGATGTGCTCATGCGCGGGGTCGATCCCGCGCGCTTTGGTCGGCGTGGCGTTGGCCTCGATGCCGCGTTCGCGGAGCTTCGCGGCGAAGCGTTGCCGCCATCGAAACAGATCATCCCGGTCCGGATGGAAGCGGCGCCCATCGAAATCGCGACGTGCGATCGTGATGTGAACGTGGGGATGATCGCGATCGACGTGGAGGCCGGCAACCCACGACCGGTTCGCAAACTCCTCGCGTGCGAAGTCCAGGGC
>NZ_CAKLAX010000008.1:0-43375 GCF_920939475.1 Sphingomonas sp. Leaf37
CTCGTTTGTGATCGAGGACCTGAAGGATCACGTCTCCACCCGCCGCGCCATCGCGCCCACCAGCTTCCAGAGCTGAGCGCTTGCCGCCCAACACGCCCCCTTTCCCACCAACGGGAAAGGGGGCTTTGAAAAAGGAGTTTTCATGGCGTCCAAGGTACAAGGTCAGCTCGCCCCCATCCCCAGCGGCGGTGCTTGGTCGAAGCATCTTCGTCCAGAATACAAGCGAGGATTCTGGAAGGCAGAGCGGAAGGCCCAGAAACACGCTTCGCAGGTAGAAGCACTGTGGTGAGACGCCACGTGCCTCAACAATAGGTCATCTTGCAATTGGCAACAGCCGCACATCACCGATGAAGCTCTCCAGCGTCTGGAGATGCGGTTGCACCGCCTTTGGAAACTTGTCGGTCAGGCCAGCGGGCACCACCAGCTGTACACCGGCCCGTACCATCTCGGCGAACTGCGGCTCTGATACGCCTTCCTGCAACGTCAGCAGGTGCTTCGCCGGCACGCGATCCGCCTCGTTGAGGATCTGCCGCCAGCGGTCGCGGCACGTGGTCTTCACCGCAAGCATCCGTAGCCGATCGGCCGGGAAGGTTGCATCGCGATACGACGCGATCGATGGGAACAAAAAATCGGGCGTCTTGCCGTCCTCCGAAACCGGCTGGTGCACGAAGTGCGTGCCCTCGACCAGCCGCTCCTCGATGAAGATCTCCCTCGCATGCAGCTCCAGCGAATGCCCGGACCTAGCCTTGCGGCGCTGAAGGATCGTCTGTGCTCGGGCGATGAAGCCGTCGATGTCCGTGAACCCCGCCATGATGTGCGGCAGCTCGATCGCCTGCTCGACGCTGCGGAAGATCTCGTATTCGCATTCGCGACGCCGCATCAGCCGGCGATCGGGATCGAGGCTGCTGTCGTCGCGCAGCTCGACCGCCTTGCGGATGATATCGGCCCCGGTGGGAAACTTCAGCCGCCACGCCGCCGGAATCTCGTCATCACCCAGCCAGCAGCTCGTCCGCACGACGGGCCGGGCATCGGCCGGGAACAGGCCACCCTGCGCCGGGGGCCACAGAAGCCACTTGCCAGGCTCGACCGGCCCGACGCGATCCTCGACAAGATCCTCTTCGGTCTCATGCCTGCATACCCAGACATGGCATTCGGGCACCGCTGCCGGATCGGCCGCGGCAAACGCGAACACCGTCAGGGCACCGGTGCTTTCCGGATCGAGAAGGGCGGAAGCACCGCCCCCGAAGTTCGTGACCCGCGTCTCGTCGCGACCGCGCTTCGCCGTCGTGTCGTGATAATGGTTGTTGTACCAGACCGCCCGGACCTGCCGGTGGTCGGCATGGGAATCCACGTAGAGGTCGAACCACACATCCGGGTTCTTCACGTCCTGCCGGTTGAGGGCAGGCAGCACCCGGAACAGGATTTCACGCGGAATATAGGGACCGGCCTGATGGCTCCCGTTCGCCAGCGTGTCGTTGCCCGACAGCCGTTTCACGTACCATGTGAAACTTGGCCCGCCATGCGCGTCCAGCCATTCGAGAAGATCACCCACCGGCACGCACCGTCCCCCTGATCTCACCGGCACGTTCGCCGGAGCGGAGCCAGTCGGCCGCCAGCGGCACCACGCGATCGATGCCGATCCGTCCGGTGCCCTTCAGCGAGCATTCCCAGATTTTCAGCACGCGCCAGCCCGCGTGGTCAAGCGCGGCCTCCACCTCGGCATCACGTTCCTGGTTGCGGCCGATCTTCTGCCGCCAGAAATCTTGGCGCGTGCCCGGCCAGCGGAACAGCGGGCAATCATGCCCGTGCCAGAAACAGCCGTGGACGAAGACCGCAGCGTGCCAGCGCGGCAGCACCATGTCGGGCTTGCCGGGCAGGCGACGATCGTGAAGCACGAACCGGAAACCGAGCGCATGAAGACCCCGGCGCACGACCAGCTCGGGCTTCGTGTCCTTGTCCCTGATCCCCGCCATCATGCGGCTGCGGGTGGCCGCATCGACTACATCACCCGGCAAGGGCCATGATCCGCTCCGGCTGCTCCGGCTCTGCATCGGCACCGTCGACCAGCCACGGCATCATATGCGCGGCGACCGCCTTCACCACCGGCACGACGACGGCGTTGCCGAACTGGCGATAGGCCTGGGTGTCGGACACGGGGATGATAAAGTCCCGGCCGCCGGGTTCGTCGAACCCCATCAGCCGGGCGCACTCGCGCGGGGTAAGCCGGCGGGGATTTTTTTCCTTCTGCTCGACGAGGATCTCCGATCCGTCCTTGTAGTAGCGCGCCGACAGCGTGCGGGCGACATCGCCCCGGCCGACCAGCCCGAACCCGAACCCGTTGCCGGCCGCCTTGTGCTTGGCCGCATATCCCTGGAGGTAGCGCCACAGGTGATCGGTCAGCGTGTACTTCTCCGACACCGACGCGATGTTGCCGCGGGTATAGGGCGCATCCAGCTCCTCGGTGCCGTCCTCCGGATGCAAGATGGTGCCGAGCCGCGGCCCGGCGAACGGATCGGGCAGCTCCAGATCGGCGAAGGTGAAATCGTTCGGATCGCGGAAGCCGACGATGAAGATACGCTCGCGCTGCTGGGGCACGAACGACTTCGAATTGATGACCTTCCAGTGGACCTGATAGCCCAGCTCCTCCCTCAGCGTACGGTGGATCACCTCGAACGTCCGGCCCTTGTCGTGGTTGACCAGATTCTTGACGTTCTCCAGCAGGAACGCCCGCGGCCGGTGATGCTGGATGATCTTCGCGACGTTGAAGAACAGCGTACCCTGCGTCTCGTCGAGAAAGCCGTGTGGCCGGTTCAGCGCGTTCTTCTTCGACACGCCCGCGATCGAGAAGGGCTGGCACGGAAAGCCCGCTAGCAACAGGTCGTGAGCCGGGATGCTCTCGACCGGCACCTTCGTGATGTCGCCGGCGACCTCATGGTCGCACTCGTAGTTGGCAAGATAGGTCTTCTGCGAATATTTGTCCCACTCGCTGGTGAAGACGCATTCGCCCATTTCATCGAACCCGCGGCGCAGGCCGCCGATGCCGGCGAACAAGTCGATGAACCGGAATTTCCCTGCACCCGCCGCGGCCTGCCGATGATCGGCGATCAGCGTGTCCAGCATCCGCACCGCCGCTTTGCGGGGAGGGGCCTCGCCGCGTTCCCAGCGATAGACGGTGCGCCGCGAGAAGCCCGAGCTGGCCGCAAAGGCATCGATGCTGACACCAGCGCTGGTGCGGAGGCGGGAAAATTCGGAAACGGATGGTCGCACGGGCACCTCTGGGACGATTTGTGCCACCTTGTCGCGAAGACTCCCCTTCCGCAAGAACAAAGCACGAATGAATGCGGCATCCAAGACCACGCCGACACATCCCCAGTTCTTGATTTCTTAAGCCCCTGGACCTATGTGACCTCCCGGAACGACAGATCGGTTGAGGCGCATTCAAACGCGCCGACAGCGTTCCCCCGCCCGCAAGGGCCTTCGCGTGACGCGGAGACAGGCTTCGGCCAAGCGGTTATCGAGTGACTTATGGGGTGCCTTCGGGCACCCCTACCTTCTGTACTGAAACCGCAGCTTTTCACCCCGAACCGTCTTGTCCACGAGCAGGGCGAACTTGACCTTGGTCATCTGTGTCGGTTTCAGAACCTGCTTGCGCTGATCGGGACGATAGGCGCTTTCCACGAATAGCGACACGTCTGCACTGACCGGACCGCCCCCCTGCCGCACATTGAAGTAGATGCGGTATTCCAGCGCCTCGTTGCCGGGTGCGACGATACGCACGAAATTGGCCTCAGGCGTGTGGTATACGTTCGACGCCGGCAATGCCTCGATCGCCGCCCGCAGCCCCAGCGACAGGTCGTAACGGCCCTGATCGAACGCGCGGCGCTGCCCGCGATCCCACACGTCGACGGGATCGGGATGACGTTCGGGATCATAGGCGTCGGAATAGCAGTGGTTGGAAAAACGCACATCGACCACCGCACCCTTCGGGCGTGCGGTGGTCGGCATCACGAACTGGAACGGCTCCAGATGCGTGAGGTCAGTCGGTTGCCCCGCCACGACCAGCGGAGGAAAGAAGGATTTCACCGGTGGCATGGTCAGGACGCCTTTTCGTCCTTCCGGCGCTGCTTCAGGCCAGGCCGCGAGGCGGCACGACGGGTTGCCGCAGCCTCTTCGCGTGCCTTGGTCATGTCGGCCGCGATCGGCTTCAGCTTTTCCACCAGCGGCGACAGGTCGTAGCGGTTGCTGGCCTGCCCCCCGCTCGAATGCGAACGGGCCTCGCGCCGGATTAGGCCTTCTTCCTCCAGCCGCTTCATGGCGCGCTGGATCGTCTTGTCGGACACCCCCAGCCGCTCGGCCAGACGCTTCTTCGACGGGAACGGCATGGTGTCGTCGTCCCACCAGTGATCGATCAGGTGCAGCAGCACCGTCAATTCCACGGCATCGATGTGCAACCGTGCCTGCGCGCGCAGGATCACGGACGGAACGAACGTGAAGCCCGGCTCCAGAACTTCCTTGCTCCAGCGCTTTTCCAGGCTGCGCTTGTCAGCCTCGGGCGGGGCGGGGTGCAGTGGCACCACATTATCGGCAGGTTTGACCATGATTGCGAACTCCTTCATAGGCGCTCAGATGCGCCGGGAATCCGCGGATTTCCAGACATGGGAGGCTCTTACCCCCCGGACATAGGTGTCCATACGGGTGGTCACAAGGGTCCGCCCGCCCGGGCCATCCACGTCCTCCGATGAAGTATGGTATAGCTATGTCAGTAAGCCGTTGCGCATCACGCTATCATAGTACCAGTGGAGCCCCGGTCGATTTTGTCCGGGGGGTTCGATGATTTTCAGATGGCATGGCGCGTCGAAGCTGGTGAAAATGGCGCGACAGACGATCCCGCCTACCATCCCGACCGGCCATCTTCTACGATCGGACGATGCTGTCGGACTTCTCCATCTGGTACACCGCGCAGGCCGAGCCAGTAAGGATCGCGGTGATCGGCGGGATCATTGCGCTCTGGGGTAGCTTCCTCGCCGGTGCGGTGTCGGTCATGGTCGCGTGGGTTCAAGGCCGCATCGCCCACCGGGCAGTCGAGGCACAGGAACGGACCATCTACCTTTCACTGATCGAACGAAGAGCCGCGTGGCTGGATTACGCGATCACGACATGGAGTGCGTGGATCGACCAGCAGGAACGCCGGATCGAAGCGATCGTGACCAATCAGCCGCTACCCACGGACGAACCGCTCCGGGCGATCGGCAACTGCCGTCGCGAAGCCCGTTGGCTGTTCGGACCCGAGGTCGATGCTTTCCTTGAACAGCTCGAAGTCGCCGTGCGTCATTATTCAGCCAACAGGATGCCGGTGCGGGAGCTGGGCCTGATGGACCCTGCCGAACGTCGGGCAGTCGATGGTCACGAACAGGAGCAGGCGTTCCAGCAGTCGCTCACGCGAATGACGACACTCCGTGCGGACATTACCGACAAGACCCGCCCATACCTGTACGTAGGCGACATTCGTGCAACCGGGCTGCCCTGACGCCTGGCTCCATCAATGGAAGAAAGGCAGACCTTTTTACCTCAGCTTGCACGTCCGTGCCGGGTGTCAGAACCGTCCGGTTATGACACCTATTGTACCAAAGCACTCCACGTCTGGATGATGTTCAAGTTACGTCCACGCTCGGCTAGGAAATTTACAGCAGCCTTGCGCATCGGTTCTTCCGCTTCTGCAAGAGGCATCGGCCGCTTGGGCGGCTTTGACGTTCCACCGTGGCGGCAGAATGGTCCAAGATACGCAGGATTGTTTGCGGTCGTAGTGAAGTCGGTGAACTTCGCATTTGACCACCCCGCCTCTTTCGCGATGCGTTTGTCATCCCATGCTGCGCCCCTCATCCAGTCAACGAATGCGTAGAGAGTGACGTAGGTTAGTTTCTGGACACCGACGAATTTCAGCAGGTCCTTAGTTATCTGATCGTAGCGTGCAAGAAATAGAAGTTGTGAAACCGTTTTGCCAAACGGGTCTTCAATCCTGTCTATTTTACTCGCTATCGCGACAGGTGAGAATGGCTCCGCCCTAACATCGGGCTCATAATTCCCACTGGGAGAAAAGTCCGCATGCCTATCGTCGCTATCGCTTAGACCGGTAAGCGCAGGTGCAAAATATGATGACCCGTAAGTCAGATACATAGCCCCGTCGAAAACCGCCTTCAGAGCGGCACTACGATCAGCCAACTCTTCTGGGGTTGTTGCGTCATTCAGATGCCGGGATGACCACGCATAATACTGTGGCTCACCTTCGGTGTCCTCCGGCCAGATAGCGATGTCCGGGCTAAGAAAGTTACGGGCAAAGGAGCCGAACCATGAGGTGTTCGGATGAATCCAGTAGTGCCACTTGAGATGCTGTGTCGCCATGCAAGCCAGATAGCGCCCCGCTCCGTCGCGACGCCATATTTTTTAGTCAGTAAGACGATCATTTTCGCCTTCCGAAGGGCCGTACAAAACTGGCTGCAACACGCCCCCGGTTTCCCGGGGGCATGTCACGGTCATAGACTCGGGTGAAGGTTCCGCACGGAGCTGACGCTTTCGAGCAGCGACGCAACATGCAGGATAGTCGACTCCGCCAGCCAGCTACCGACGATTTGCACGTTGATCGGCAGACCCTCGTTGCTGGTGCCGAAGCGCATCGAGATGCCCGGCAGACTCGTCACATTCAGCGGCACGGTCGCGCCCTGGAGGTAGGTCGCATCGACGGTGTGCCCGTCGATGACGAACTCTTCGACGCCATGCTTGTGCGCCGGGATCGGCAGGACGTGCGTGATGAGCGCATCGAAACCGCGGAAGTATTCGGCATAGCCGTCGCGGATGCGCTCGGCCGCCTGTTCGGCATCGATGAAGTCGGCCATCGACGTGTCAGGCAGTGACAACATGGTCTTGGCCATCTTGTACATCTGGTCCTCGTGACCTGCGGTCGCGTCGCGGAAGGCAGGCTTCATCTCCATGACGTGAAGACGGTTGAACACGTCGAGGGCGAAATCGCGTTCCAGCGCCGGGATGCCGACCTGCTCGACATGGATCCCGAGACCCTTGAGGGCCTCGGCGGCTGCCTTGACCGTAGCAGCCACTTCGGGATCGACCGGACCGAACCCCGGACCAACCATCCAACCAACGCGGAGCGGGCGATAGGGCTGACGGCCGATGCCCGCATGGAATTCCACGGTGCTGGTCGCGAACGCGTCATGGCCATCCGGGCCGATGAGCTGGGAGAATGCGAGCGCGATGTCGCGCACCGAGCGCGACATCGGCCCGACATGCCAGAAACGGCGCGGCGCGCGCGGCCAGATGCCGGTCATCGGCACGCGACCATGCGTTGCCTTCATGGAGGTGATGCCAGTCTGTGCGGCCGGACCGCGCACAGAGATCGCGAGGTCCGTTCCAAGCCCGATCGGGGACATGCCGGCTGCGATAGCTGCGGACTCGCCACCGCTCGACCCGCCTGGCGTGCGGGTGACATCCCATGGGTTGTTCGATCGGCCGGAGAGAAGATTGTCGCTCTCGATCCAGTAGGAGAACTCGGGAAGGTTGGTCTTGCCGAGCAGGATGCCGCCGGCCTTCTTCATGCGCGCCACGCTGGTCGCATCGGCCTCGGGCAACCGGCCCTTGAAGATCGGCGAGCCGCGCTGGGTCAACACGCCCGCGGTATCGATTGAGTCCTTTACGGTGAATGGGACGCCGTGCAGCGGCCCGACGTCATCACCCGCCAAAATTGCGGCTTCGGCGGCCTTCGCTGCCGCAATCGCGCCATCAGCGACGGTGACGATCGCGTTGATCGACGGGTTCACGGATTCGATCCGGTTAAGGTGCTGCTGCACCACCTCGACCGGCGATACCGCCTTGGTACGGATCAGTTCGGCGAGTTCGGTTGCGTCGGAAAAGATGATATCGGCACTCATAAGAATCTCCTACCTAACGTTCGTTAGGGCGGATACTTAGGTCTTCCATTTGGTTCCGTCAAAGACTAACTAACGATCGTTAGTCTAGTTGTGGGGGGCGGTGACGGTGGCAGTAAGCGCAAAGGAAATGATCCTCACGGAAGCCCGGCGGATCGCCCAGTCCCGTGGCTACAACGGCATGAACTTTCGCGAGCTGGCTGATCGCGTCGGCATCAAACCGGCCAGTATCTACCACCACTTTGCTAGCAAGGCGGACTTGGGAGCGGCCGTCGCCAAGCGCTATTGGGAGGACGCGGCAGCCAACCTGGAAGCGATCGGCGCTGAAGAAGATGACCCGAAGGCGGCATTGCGGCGGTACCCGGAGATGTTCCGCCGGTCGCTTGAGAACGAGAACCGGCTGTGTCTGGGCAGCTTCATGTCGGCAGAGCACGACGATCTGCCGGGATCGGTCATGGAAGAGGTGCAGGCGTTCACCGACGTCAACGTTGCCTGGCTCAATCAGATGATCGTGGATGCCGGAATGGCTGCATCGGGCCCTGCCGCCGAGGCTAGGGCACGCGCGATCTTCGCCTCGATCGCAGGCGCGCAGTTGATGGCCAGGAGCCGTTCTGACATCACATTATTCGATACGCTCGTCGAGGCTTACCAATTGACCGGACTGCTCCCAGCATAACAAAGGCGATCTGTGGTAGCCCGGCATACGACTGCATCAAAACCGAACGGTTCCGACACCAATGTTCTATTATCACGGCGATTGGCATAGAGCAGTATATCTGATTATAAATTAAGTGGTTTTGACAAGTTCGGCGAGTTTATCAGCAACTATCTCTAAGGAATCTTCTTCCGTACTGAGGCCGTTCCGCGACGCTAACAGCGGACTGACCATTCGAAGCGCGTCATAGGTCGTATTGTGGATGACCGGCACAAGCTGATCTGTCGCCAGAAGCGCTGAAAGCTCTCTATCAGCGATGCCTCCTGTCGGAAGCCGCGTTAATAGCGCGGGTGTGACCAACACGATCCCGACACGCGACTTGGCGAGTCCCTTATCAATTTCACGAAGAAACGACGATCCAAGAGGAATATCTTTCTCACTGAACCAGACGGATACATTACGAGCTTTGAGAAGGTTGTAGAGCTTTGTGGCATCATCCAATCGGTCAGCCCACGCATGACAAAGAAACAGCTCGCGTAGGTCAGGAAGCTCTGCTCTCTTCTCGACTGTCTCCCGGATTGGTTCGAGCGCCTTCGCTTCGACAGGCGTGTAATAGACGGTGGAACTTGCCTTCGACCACTTGGCTTTCACACGACTAGAGCCTCCACCACCCGATGACGATCGGTAGGACGGCGATGGGGAAGGAGTTGGTGTCGAGTAGGAGCCATAGCCTCCGCCGTAGCTGCCATAACCGCCGCCGTAACCGCGACCGCCGCCACCGCACCGAGGACACTCTGCTCTACCGCTCGCTGTGCGGTGGCCCCGTGCTGGAGCCGTACATCTAGCCATTTGAACACCGCCCTTTTCTTCGGTCAGAATCTAAAAAGCAGACCGCGCCGTCACCGAACGCGGCCTGCTCCACTTATCCCTTCGGCGGGAAGGGATCATTGCCGTAGCTATCACGCTCGCGGATTTGCCCGTTGCGACCGTGGATCAGCAGCTCGCTCTGCTGCCGCTGCGCGGTGCCGCGTGCCGCCTGCGCCGCTTCGGCCTGCGTGGAATGGATCGATGACACCCGGCTATTGCCAGCGCCGCGAACGGCCCAGCCTCCCGAGTGCGGTACGACATGCTGATTCTTACCTGCCATTGCCAAGCCTTTTTGTTCTGATAGTGACGTGACGTTGCGAGTCTGCAACGCACGAACGGAGATCGCGCATGTCGAATGGAATTGCAAGAGTCGAACGGTGACGATCGTTCAATTTGATGGGGAAAAGTTTGTGGCGGCTTTGGACAGCACACGGCGCGCGCGGAACATGACATGGCGTAAGGTCGCCGACGAAGCGCATGTGAGCGCATCGACGTTGACCCGTCTGTCGCAAGGCAAGCGTCCAGACGTCGATAGCCTCGGCGCTCTCACACATTGGGCGGGCCTCGATACCAACGCCTTCTATAAGAGCGACGTTCCTACCACGACGACTGAACCCCTCGCCAAGGTGACAGCCTACCTACGGGCCGATCCTAACCTCAGCGACGACGGAGCAAAGGCATTGGAAGCAATTCTTCACGCCACCTACGAACAGTTCCGGAAGAAGTAAGATGGCATTCCGGCGAGGTTTTAAGACCGAAGCGAACACCACTTCTCGCGAAATTCGCGCGGAACTCGGCCTCGCCGCCGATGCGCCTCTATGCCCGTTTCTGACCGCCAAGCATCTGGAGGTCCTAGTTATAAAACTGTCGGCGTTTGAGATCCAACATCCCAACGCCGTGCAATATCTGATCAGTGCAAAGGGTCAGAACGAATTTTCAGCGATTACAGTCTGTATCGGGACGCGACGCGTGATCGTTTATAACGACGGGCATTCACCCGCACGGTGCGCCGCAAATATCATGCACGAACTGAGTCATCTGCTGCTGATGCACCCGCCGCACCCCCTGTGCGGGGAGAACGGCAAGCGGCACTTCGATGCCACTCTTGAAGACGAAGCCAACTGGTTCGGCCCGGCATTGCTGGTTTCAGACGAGGCAGCAGTGGCGGTCGCGAAGCGTGGATTAGAGCTGCGTAGTGCAGCCAATGAATACGGGGTCAGCACGCAGCTCATGCAGATGCGGCTTAACGTCACTGGTGCGCAGAGGCGTGTTTCGAGGGCGGCATAAACCCACCGCCACTACGCCTGTGCGGTGCCATATGTGATCATCCACATCGGTGTCAGAACCGAGCGGTTTTGACACCGTGACAGCTCACGTTTGCCTACCTCAGACGTGGCAACTGCCGCAATTCAGCAGCATGGCCGACACCCGCCCACGCGCCGTATGACCCGACCACGTACAGGTTCTGCTTCGTCCGCGAGACAGCTACGTTGAGGATATTGGGTGTGCCTGCGGCCCACGACCGTGCCCCGCCCTGCTCGGCCGCCGGCGCGCCCAGCACCACGATCACCGTCTCTGCTTCACGCCCCTGCACCGTATGAACGGTGCCGACCCGGTCGTTCAGCCACCCACGTTCCAGACCCAGCGCGGATAGCAGATCACCCTCCCGCTCGATCCGCCGGCGCATCTCGTGCGCAACGATCCGGAACGGCGTGACGATGAACAGGTCGGGTCGGCGAACACCGGCACGGGTCAGCGCACGCAGCAGTTCGATGACGCATTCGCCCTCCGCAGGGCACCATTTGGTGGTGGCATCGCCGTCGACGTCAAACCAGGCCGATGGACCCAGGACGTCACCCACCTGCCCGGCTGCACGCGGCCCGGCGGCAAAGACCATCTGCCTGTCATAGGCGATCGCGTTGGAGATGCCGAACATCGGTTCCTGACAACGACGATGCACCAGCAACGGCACACCGACCTCACGCCGCCCACGATCGCCGTCGAACCCGCCGCGAAACTGCGACGCCCGGTCGGCAACGGTCTGGGCGCTGGCTTCAGGCGCCCCCCAAGCGTCAGTGCTGACGTTGAACCAGCTGCAGATCTCCTGGGTCAGCCGGTCCGGCAGGGAGACGACGGGCGGCACCTGCAGCGGGTCGCCCACGACGACCGTGCGGGTCGCGCGCATGACGGCACCCACCGCCGCCTGCGGCAGCGCCTGTCCCGCCTCGTCGATCAGCAGCCAGCCGAAGGCGTCCGAACCCAACTCGCCGAACATCGCATCAACCGAGGCGAAGGTCGTCGACAGCACCGGCACGACGAGAAACAGTGTCGACCACAGCTCACCCAGCAGCGCCAGCTTTGCCGGATCCTTCGGCGGACCTTTGGCCATCACGTCCATCAGGATGCTGAGATTGTGCAGCACCTTGCCGGCCGCGCCATCAATGAAGGCACGGTGCAGGTCGAGTGCTGCAAGGAACAGATCCTCGCGCTTTGCATGCAGGGCGTCAGGTACCCAGGGTGCCGCAAGGTTGGATGCCTCGTGCCCGCGCGCAAAGAACGCATCGTCGACGATCCGGTCACCCAATATCATCCGGTGGCCGTCCACCACGCTCGCAAGGCGCGCGACCTCCCCTGCCACGGCTTCACGTGCCTTGCGTGCCGATACCAGTGCGGCTGCGGCAGTATCGCGCGCTGCGACCGCAGCCGCATGCGTGCGTTCGGCTGCGGCAAAGACGGTCGACGCGCGTGCCGCATCGGCATCAAGCATGGCCGAGGCCGTGGACCATGCCTGCCACCGGGCGGTGCGAAAGAGACGCGCGAACAGGCCGGGTCGACTGTGCCGGTGCTCATTCACCGCGACGGTACTGCGATCCTGTTCCATAGCCGCATCGGCCAGCGGTATGCGCTCGTACTGCTCCTGCCCGTCCGCCAGATCGTGGGTCCGGATCAGCGGTGGCAACACTGCTTCCGCGTCGTGCAGCGCGCGGCGCCGGGTCACGAGCGTCAGGCAGGTCTGTCGTACCGTTTCCAGCGCGGCTAGTTCGGCAGTTACCTCCCGATGCAGGTCGTTGAAACGGGTCCGTGCGCGCTGCCAAGCCCGCAGCGCCGTGCCGGGGGCCGGCGGCCGTTCGGAGAGCACCACGGACGGCGTCTCGCGGCGAATGACGCGGTCCTCCTCGTCCTTCACCTCACGGACGACATCGTCACCCTTTGCTGCCTTCAGGTATACCCGAAAACCCCGATCCTGATCCCACCAGAAGCGCTGACCGAACCGGAAGCGATTACCGGCATTGCCGAGCACCGCCGCGATCAGGCCCCATGTTTCTGCTGCCCCCTCGCCTTCCCCTTTGCCCTCCTCCGCGACGGCATGAACATGATCGCTGACCGACCGGAAATAGCCACAGGCATCCGCCGGACGCCCGATCGCCTTGGCGGCCGGAAGTTCGCGGCTGACGTTCTCGACCGCCTTGTTGTTGCTGGACGCGACCAACACCTCATGACCGCGCAACCCGGGTGCCAGCTGGTAGATGTGGAAGAAGGCATTGGGGCCGAACTTCACCTTCTGCCCTGACGGCGTCATCGCATCGGCAGGATCGGCAAATCCGGCCATGGCCACCGCCCGATCGAGCACCGCACCGGCGACAATATCGCGCAGCAATGTCGTCTTGCCGGTGCCCGGCGGACCGTTGACCGCCAGCAGCCCACCGGTCGCCGGTTCGCGCCGCGCCAGATTGACTGCCGCCTGCTGGAGCAGCACCAGCGGATGGCCGCCCGGGCTGGGCCAGCGCGCAGCCGGGATGAGCTTCGGCGCGACCGCGGCTTCAAGCGCCGACCTTCGCAATTGCAGGTCGAAAACTGGTTCGGACGGCGTGCTGCCCAGATAGCGTTTCAGTCCGACCGGAACCGCGGCAGGATCCAGTGCCTGCGCCCGGCTCAGATCGGTCAGGAAGAACGAATTGAGCAGCGCGACCTCAGGCGGATCGGACGCTCGGTAATAGTGATAGATGCGCACCGCAAAGGCAGGCGGCTCGACCAGATCCTGAGGCAGCCTGAAGGTCTCGACCAGCCAGCGAAACGCCGTCTCGATCCGCCCGGCATCGAGCGGCATCGGCTGCCCCTGGTCGTTCTTCCGGCGCAGCATGTCGTGGAGTGTCTGGACCGTTCGCCGCTCGACTGCCGACCAGTCACCAAGCTCGCCCAGGCGCAGATCGAGCGCCAGCGGCAACGCCCATCCGAAGCTGGAAACAGCGATCGATCTATCGGTCAACAGACAGCCGTGCCGGTCGACCAGCACCGCTGCCAGGATCGCCTTTTCGCGTGCCCGATCGCGGCGTTCCTCATCGGCCCCGAACGCCCGGACGAGGCGCTGCGTGGCAGCGTCCATTCGCACCGAACCGAGCGCCAGCTGATAGTAAAGCTGCTTGTCCGGCCGCGACCGCTCACCGCGTGTCCAGGGTAGTCCGTCATCCAGAAACGCGACCCGGCTGCGATCGTCACCGGCACAGTTTTCAGGCGTCCGATAGGTCTGCGGCGACAGTGCCTCCAGCGCTGTCCAAGCGGACAGGATCGCGTCAGGTTCATCGGGCCTGGGTGGCCGCTTGCGGCACGGTCGAGGCGGCTCCGGCGGGGATGGTGTGACCGGAGCTGCGGGCCGCGTTACGGGTGCCCGCACAGGCGCTGGAGGGGCCGATGTACCGACCCGCGCGCGAAGCTTGCGCGCCCGCTCCGTCGAGCGGTGCGCCAGCTCTTCGCGCAGCATCCGCAGCACCTTTGGATCATTGCCGGAAGCAGCATGGAGAGCTTCCAGATCGGCGATACTTTTTGCCGCCAGGGAGCGCTGCCTAGCTGTCATGAACCATCTTGCAACAATCTCTGCCGGAGGAAGAAATATGAGGACCGCCAAACCTTTTCAGGCGTCGCTACAGCAGGTCAATCCGGTTGGCGTCCGAAACCTGTAGACGACGAAAACCAGCCAAAAACCGATCCCAACCGATCCCACCAAAAACCGCAGAAATCCGCCATTTTTCCCCCGATAGTCGGTTGGGATCAAAAACAACTCTGTTGGGATCACATCGGGAAGGCCTAAGAAACGGCGGAAAACCGCCGAAAACGGCAAGCGCAGCTTGCGTAAGGTGTGCGTCTTGAACGTCCGAAATCATAGGCGTGGTTTGGTCACCGGTTGCGAGGCCGGAAGGAGATGATCCAGACTTGTTTTCAGCAGGGTGGAAAGCCGCCGTGAGGCGGAATATTCTGGATCGTTGATTGCCGGTATGGGCGATCACATTCGTGCGGTGATCGCAGGGCAGTACAACACAGTGCTCCTTCAATCTGCGGCACGGATCGCGCACCCCATGGCGTCACATATTCTAAGCCGTAGGACACTCCGAAATCCTGCAAACAAAGCCCACGATCATCGTTGCGGTTTCAGCGTCTCAGGCTGCGGAAATTGTTCATTCGAACCTCGCTGGCCGTGGCCGAGTGGCAGGCCGCTCGAACACGATTTCGATGTCCCCGACATTCTCCATATCGAGCGCATCAAGGATGCTGTCGCCGCGTTCGCCAGACTGATCCGCGTCGTCGTTCGAGGATGCCCCCCCACACCCGTTTTCCGGATCGGACATCACGCGATCGGCGACGCGGATGAAGACCCGTTTAGGCGCCCGCCCGCGTCGCTCAACGGTACGCCCGCTGCCGCCTTCCGGGCATCTTCCCGAGCCCCATGCTCGGCACGGACTGCTTCGATCATTTCGATCCGGCCCACCACCCGGTCCTGACCGCGTGGTGCGGCATCGCGCAGACGGATCAGGGCACCATCGATCAGCTCGTTACCCAACACGTTCCTCGCCCCGTCCAGCCATCGCTGCGACAGATACGGATGGCGATCGCACCAGAGCCGGCGGACGACCATCAGCCCTTGGTACACGACCGCCAGCAGGATCGGAACCAGCAGCCATCCGCCGAGATCGGACCGGTCGGTAACCGTCGCGACGGGGACCGCCATGACGGCGCTGCCGATGCCTATTGCAGTCGGCCAGAGTGAGGGTAACGGCCAGTTGGCGACGCCACTGCGAACGACGATCCGATCGATCAATTTCATGGGTTCCACGCTCCCTGAAATGCATGGCCTGTCAGCCGTATCATCAACCATACCTGGCCGTCTGCAAATGGCGTAGGACCGGCTCCAGCGACAGTTACGAGGTCATAGGCGTGTCGTGCCGGCGATTTCACGCCGCTCGTCGAGCGTTGCAAATCGATCCGATCGGACGCCTGCGACATGGTCCGGCGTACCGTGACCAACCGCGACAAGCGCGGCCCGAACGATGTCGCCGATTTCCCCCGACTGTGCTGCCGCTTCGAGGCTGGCGAGCATCGCGTAGGGCAGATCGATGATGACCGGGATCATCCATTCTCCCGCGGCAGTGCGCACCGGAAAACCAGGGGATCCGGGCGCATTCCAACTGCTCCCGGCAAAGAGCTGGCGGAGGTCGGTGGCGGGGTTGGCCGACAGACAGGGTGATGAGGCACTCGGACTGTCGGAAACAGTTGGACGAGGGCGTGGATGCACGATCAAAGGGCTTCTCCTTTGGTGGTTGGAAGCGTCACGTTATCGGGATTGAGAGGTCAGAGACCGTAGGTGCAGGGGGCGATGCCAGGGCGAGCCAGGACGGTGCGTTTCGACCAGAAGGTCGACTGCCCATTGGGGGTCAGTCGGACCGGCGGCACCGCGATCTCGACCATGGGTCCACGGATCTGGATCACGGTGCCGCAGTTCGTCTCCGTGCCAACGGCAAGGGTTCGCCGGAACGCCTCATTCGCCTTCTGCTCGGCAGCATCGTCGGCGCGTAGTTCCGCTTCCCGTCTCTCGAACGAAGCCGCCGTCGGGATGCGATCGGGGCGGTAGGCGTAGACGGCGGTGCGAGTGGCCATGAGCGAGATCTTGCTGAACAGCCTGGCGCCGAAATCACCCTTGGTCGCCAGTTCGGTGTTATCGAAGGTGATCGCGACGAAGCCGCCCATGACCTCGGACGGGCTGCGAGCACACACCGCCGAGAGCCCCGACCAGAAATGCTTGAAGTTGCCACGCGGTGGCAGCCTGCGGCCCAACACGCGCTCCCTGAAGCTTTGCGCAACCTTGCCATCTTCGGGTTCGAGATGGCCGCCCTCGGCGGTGCATTCCTGTGCGAACGCTGCCTGTGCCCGTTCTGCCGTCGCGGAGCCGTTTGCAGCCAGCTTTTCGGCGAAGAAACGATAGCCGATGATCTCGCTGCCATTGCGCGCCAGTGGATAAAGCTGCGGTGACGGATCGGAGAGCATCGACCCACTGGTCTTCACCTCGGTGTCACCCCCGATGGTCGTCAGAAAGTCGGCGATACCGGATGCTGGAACCCCACTTCCGGGGACCACTGCCAGCAAGGCTGTGGCGATCACCAAGAGCGTTGCCGAAGAACCTGGAACCATACCGACCTCCCCTGTCGTCAGGAGGCGGTTCCCGGCCCGTGGAGCCGGGTGTTAGGAACCCTGCATTGCACAAGGCGCCGCCACCTTTAGGCGAGCCCTGGACATGCGTGACGGCCACCCGGCCGACACCTGTTGTCGACCGGCTGCAATGACCTGAGGTTCCTACGCCTCACCGCCCGGGACGGACCGGGTGGCGTAACCCGGCTAACACGCTTGCCGCCGCGTGAGAATGGCAGACGGGCATCCGCTCGTTGTCAGCAAACAAAGTCCGTTACTATGCGGAGCACAAGGTCACCGGCCTCTACGATCCGGCGTGATCGCACGCACTTGTGAACTCCGGCGATAGCTCCAGGGAATGCCCCCACCCCGCCCTCTCAACGAGCGTAACACCGACAGGTACACACCGCCGGATCGGCTTGGCTTTTCCCGGAAGCCTGCGGCCGTCAGGCCGCTTCTGTGACGGCGATAGCCGGCACGAAACAAAGGCGTATTGCCCAGAAGGGCAATTCCGCAACCCCTTCGCTATCGTTCGAGCCGTGCCGTGAGGTTAAGTGATTCTGTTAAATAAGAATCGTTAAGAAGGTTAAGTGCGAGAAACTCGTCAAAAAACCGCCTTTATACAACACGTTGAGAAGGTGCCCGGTGTGTGATCCCACGTGATTCGGTGTGTGATCCCACGATAGTGCGGTGTGTGATCCCACGACGCTCGGGTGTGTGATCCCACGATGATTGCTTGCCTCTTTGCGGGTCGCTTATTGCTCGATCCACACTCTCAACGCCCGCTGGCCGCCTCCGCCTCTGATACGGATGGGCCTTGCGGTGTGTGATACCACGATAGTCAGCGTTCTCCGGCGAGCTTGTCCATCAGGTCATCCACCTCGGCGGAGCGGCGGCGATCGGCATCAAACCTGTTTCGCCGCTCTTGCTCGGCCTCCAACCTAGCTGTCAGCGCCAGCGCCTCCGCTTCTCCCCGAAGCCGGAACAGCACGGCAGGACTGCCATCGGCTGTTGCGGTCATCTGCATCGCATAATCAGGGAGCTGGTCAGCCTCCACCACCTTGCGGAGCATCCGGTTGAACTCTTTGGGTTTGCTGTCGCTACCAGTCTTGTCGCGCAGCACCTCGACGCGACACGTCCACCCGCCCTTCTGGTTGCCGGCATGCTTGCGCGCGATACGATACAGGGCGCGTTCCAGCCCCCCGGTCAGCAGGAAATAATCCTGGTGCATGGTGAGCAGCGACCGCTCCCCCATAATGCCCTCATATACCCAATCCGATAGCGTAATGGTCATCCCGCGCGGTTGATCGGTGTCCGGGTCCACCTCCAGCGTCCATTTGTCGAGCCAGTTGAAACCGGCCTTGGTCCTCCGCTTGGACGCGCGGATCGAGGTCGATATGGAAGTCGTCTGAAGCCGCTGGAGTGCGGCCTGCAACTCCTGATAGGCCCGGCCGCTGGTGTCGCGCTTGATCGCCCGCAACAGGTCGTAGGACGTCGTTTTAAGCGTCCGGGGAAGGTCGTTGACCCCCTGCTCCCGCATCCGATTGAGCGTGGACGCGGCCCATATCAGGATATCGGCGTCCCAGATCGTCGCCATGCCGTAGGCAGGAATCGCCTCGATCTTCACCCACGTCTCGCCGTCCGGGCTGCTATATTCAATCGGCTTTACCCGCTTGCGCTTCTGGAGTGAGAAAAACGGCCTCTCCATCGTCTCCCGCTGATCCTTCAGCGGGAGGTCGCCCATCAACGGGATAAATAGATCAAACTCGGGATTAGGATTCTGACGCTTGGTCATGCCGCTTCAATCCTGCCATCCTGCATAGTTGCAGATGTGCACATTATCATGCACGGCCGAATTGCTTGTCGGCATCATACTTGGCGACCAGTTCGCTGATCGCCTCGGCAAGTAGGTCTTGATGACTCCGCCGGGTCCGCGCTGCCAATACGCGAAACGCCTCCGCCGTAGGATCGGCCGGATCGAAATATGCGCCGAGGTGATACTTTCCCGGTCGCTTGCCACTCGACCGTGCTGCACTCGATGGCGAGGTCGGAGGAGCCGGCTGATGGTCCGGCTCTGGGTCGCGAGGGGAGGGAGACGCCACTGCCGGTCCCAACAGGGAAGTCCGTTTCGCCATAATCAAGCCTTCACATTTGCAGGTGTGCAATTCATCACATCATCAAACAAGTGTTTCTGCAAGGCTGCAATCTCTAAGGCAGCTTTGCCTTTCGGCTCATGCTCGATGACGCCCAAGCCGTAAGGCCATGCCGCTCGGTAGGCGCTGCGCTCCCGCAATACGGCACGCGCAACCCGTAAGCCGGTCGCCTCGGCAAGCGTTCTGGCATCGTCCAGCAATGTGGTTGCGGTAGGGGGTGCTGCATTCAGCACGACTACGCCTGTTCGCCCGGTACTGGTAATAAGCTGCGCCGTTCGCTTGATCGCATCAAGGTCGATCAAAGACGGACGACAAGGGATAACTACCAGATCAGCACGCTGCGCCGCTGCGGCGGCTTCCGCGCCCGCTGCCGGCGGTGTGTCGATGATCGTAAGCCCAAAGCCATTGGCCTCTGCGGCGTCGATCGCCTGATCGAGGCGGCGCGCACTGATCGGTTCGACGTGGGGTAATTCAGCTGTCCGTCGCTCGCTCCAAGCAGTCGCGCTCTCCTGCGGATCGAGGTCGAAAAGAGCGGTCTTTATCCCGGCCGCTTCGGCGGCAACCGCCAGATTCACCGCCAGCGTCGTTTTACCGACACCCCCTTTTTGCGCTGCAAGCGTGATAATATGCAAGTGTGCACACCTTCAATAAATATGGTTTGATGATATGCAGAATGGCAGGATCGCACAACTGCTATTGAGGTGTCTGATGTGCAGGGCAGGGGATTACGCCAACGACTGACCAGCCACGGGGTGTCGCATACGGTCGTCCCGTTGGGATCGGGAAACGGGAAAGCGCAAGCTTTCCCAAAACCCGTGCTCGAGAGTGCTCGGAGAAGCCTTTGGCCGCGGAACACGCCAAAGGGGTAGCACAACACCATATATCCGCTATGCTGGATATATGGAAAGCGAATCTGCTATCGTGGCGCTGGGAGCACTTGCGCAAAGCACGCGCCTTGATGTGTTCCGGCTGCTGGTACGGCACGAACCGGACGGCTTGGCGGCCGGCGAGATCGCCCGCCAGCTCGACGTGCCGCAGAACACCATGTCCGCGCATCTCGGCATTCTCGCGCGCGCCGGCATCGTGCGATCGGAACGGCATAGCCGATCGATCATCTACCGGGCCGATCTGGACGGACTGCGCGCGCTGACGCTGTTCCTCGTCAAGGACTGCTGCGCTGGCTCGCCTGAACTGTGTGCGCCGCTCTTGGCCGAACTCACCCCCTGCTGCTGAAAGGACGCCCATGACCCGGACTGGCCCGGCCGTCGATATCGTGATCTATCACAACCCCGATTGCGGCACGTCGCGCAACACGCTGGCGATGATCCGCAATGCCGGCATCCAGCCGCATGTGGTCGAATATCTGAAGACGACGCCATCGCGCGCGCTGCTGGTCGAGCTGATCGATCGCGCCGGGATCACGCCCCGCGATCTGCTGCGTGAGAAAGGCACCCCCTATGCTGAGCTGGGCCTCCGCGACACGTCGCTGTCCGACGACGCGCTGGTGGACGCAATGATGGCGCATCCGGTTCTCATCAACCGGCCGCTGGTCGTCTCGCCGCTCGGCGTGAAGCTATGCCGACCTTCGGAAGTGGTCCTCGATCTGCTGCCCGAGCCGCAACAGGGTGCGTTTGCCAAGGAAGACGGCGAAAAGGTCGTGGATGCCTCGGGTCAGCGCATCGCCTGATGCTGCTCGCGCTCGCTATCTTCGTCGCCACGATCGCGCTCGTCATATGGCAACCCAAGGGCCTCGGCATCGGATGGAGCGCACTAGGCGGAGCGGCAATCGCGCTGCTTGTCGGTGTCGTCTCGCTCGCCGACGTACCGGTGGTGTGGGGTATCGTCTGGAATGCGACCGCGACGTTCGTCGCGATCATCATCGTCAGCCTGTTGCTCGATGAAGCCGGGTTCTTCGAATGGGCGGCGCTCCATGTGGCGCGCTGGGGCCGGGGGCATGGCCGCCGGCTGTTCGTGCTGATCGTGCTGCTCGGCGCGGCGGTGTCGGCGCTGTTCGCCAATGATGGCGCTGCCCTGATCCTGACGCCGATCGTCATCGCGATGCTGCGCGCGCTGGGATACAAGGACAAGGCGACGCTGGCGTTCGTGATGGCGGCCGGGTTCATCGCCGATACCGCCAGTCTGCCGCTCATCGTCTCCAACCTCGTCAACATCGTGTCGGCCGACTTCTTCCGGATCGGCTTTGCCGATTATGCCTCGGTGATGGTGCCGGTCGATCTGGCGTCGATCGCCGCGACACTGGTCGCGCTGCTGCTGTTCTTCAGGCGTGACATACCTGTGAGCTACGATGTGGCGCAGCTCCGTGCGCCCGGTGATGCGATCCGCGACCGTGCCACGTTCAAGGCAGGCTGGGTCGTTCTCGTCCTGCTGCTCGCCGGCTTCTTCCTGCTCGAACCCCTCGGCGTACCGGTCAGCGCCGTGGCCGCTGCCGGCGCAGTCCTTCTGCTCATCATCGCCGCGCGCGGCCACGTCATCCAGACGCGCAAGGTGCTGGCCGGCGCGCCGTGGCAGGTCGTGATCTTCTCGCTCGGCATGTACCTGGTCGTCTACGGCCTGCGAAACGCGGGGCTGACCGGTCATCTTGCCGGCCTGCTCGATCGCACCGCGCAAGGCGGCGTGTGGGGCGCAGCGTTCGGGACAGGGATCATCGCCGCGCTGTTGTCGTCGGTGATGAACAACATGCCGACCGTTCTGGTGGGCGCGCTGTCGATCGACGCGACGCACGCCACGGGCGCGATCAAGGAAGCGATGATCTACGCCAACGTGATCGGGTGCGACCTCGGCCCGAAGATTACGCCGATCGGCTCGCTCGCAACGCTGCTCTGGCTGCATGTCCTCGGGCAAAAGGGCATCCGGATCGGCTGGGGCTATTACTTCAAGGTTGGCGCGACGCTAACGATTCCGGTGCTGTTGGTGACACTCGCCGCCCTCGCCATAAGGCTCAGCCTGTAATGCCGCTTCGCACGCTCTCCAATCCTGACCATCTGCCCGCCCTCGATCGCCGCTATGCGCTCGAGCGTCCCGCCCTCGGGTTAGGGGTCGATGATCCTCCCCCGCGCATCCTGCTGCTCTACGGATCGCTTCGGGAGCAATCCTTTTCCCGGCTTTGCGTCGAGGAAGCGGCGCGCCTGCTGCAATTCTTCGGCTGCGAGACACGCATTTTTGACCCCGCCACGCTGCCGCTGCCAGATCAGGTGACGGGAGACGATCACCCCGCCGTCCACGAGCTGCGGGAACTGTCGATATGGTCGGAAGGGCATGTGTGGTGCAGCCCCGAGCGGCACGGCCAGATTACTGGCATCATGAAGCTGCAAGTCGATCATCTGCCCCTGTCGATGGGCGGTATGCGGCCGACCCAGGGGCGAACGCTCGCCGTCATGCAGGTGTCGGCCGGATCGCAGTCGTTCAACAGCGTCAACACGCTGCGCGTGCTGGGCCGCTGGATGCGGATGGTCACGATCCCGAACCAGTCGTCGGTCGCCAAGGCGTTCAACGAGTTCGACGACGCCGGCCGGATGAAGCCGTCCAGCTATTACGATCGGATCGTCGACGTGATGGAAGAGCTGGTGCGCCTCACGATCTTGCTACGCCCGCACACCACGCAGCTTGTCGATCGCTATTCCGAGCGAAAGGAGGCAGGCATGCCGATCGATAGCGCCACAGACCTTTCGAGCATCGCAATCTCGCCAACGTACCGGAAAGGCGAGTAAAGTTCGCTTGGTGTGGCAAACCGCTCCTGAGACATTGTGCGTCACCGAGCGTGCTTCTAGACGCATCCAATGAAACGCCGGGCTCGCCCACTCTCCAAGATATTGCATTCCATGGCGTTTTTCGTCCTGGCGGTGATGTTGCTGGTCCGGCTTGGCCCGCTCTGCGAGACGATGGCGATGGCCGCGCCTCCGGCTGCGTCCGCTATGATGGACTGCGCCAGCAAATCAGCAGGCGCTCCCATCAAAAAGGCCCCTGCGTCGGCCTGCGCCATACCGTGCGTTGCGGTTGCCGGCGAAACCGTAGAGCATGTCGGGCTGGTTCCGTCCTCCCGTCTATCGCCTTGGCCGGCTCCACAGACCGGCCTTTTGGGCATGGCATACGCTCCGGCCACACCCCCTCCGCAAACCGTGTGACGTCGAACACCATCACACGTAAATTTCGGAGAATATCATGACCAAGTTCAAGCTCATCAGCGCTGCCTTCGCCCTCACCCTGTCGACTGGCGCATTCGCCGCTGTCGCCAATTGCTGCGCCGACATGGCGTGCTGCAAGGACGGTGCGGACTGCTGCAAGGATGGCGCAAAAGCCAAGGCTGCTGACTGCTGCGATCATGCCAAGGGCGGCATGAAGCACGGCTAAAAGCTGGATAGGGGCGGGCAACCGCCCCTATCTATTAGCCGGCTGCGATACGCCGCCACGCCACGGCTACTGATCGACTACATAGCTATCCAAGAATGGAACGGGCCGCTTACCAGCGCGTCCGTAAACGATTAAAAAATGGGAACACCCAAGCATCCCAAGCCGCGTCGCACGCGTCATGAGAGAAATATTTATCCTCGTTCAACCGTGGCATTAGTTGGGCACGGCAGTAATCGCTTCCATTACCCGGCAGTCGGCGATGCGTCCGCCATCGCAGGATCGTGTTGCAGCACTCAATGCGTCGCGAAGCGCGACAAGGCGTGTGATACGATCCTCCACGCTGGCGAGATGCCGACGGGCGATGGCGCCGGCCTGGTTGCAGTCCTGATCGGGATCGGCAGACAGGGCAATAAGCGATCGGATTTCATCTACTGAAAATCCTAGTTCCCGGGCATGGCGGATGAAGCCAAGCTGGCGAACCTGCCCCTCTCCATAGGTGCGACGGCCTCCAGACGTGCGGAGCGCTTCGGGCATGAGGCCGATTTCCTCATAGAATCGGATGGTGTTGATTTTGGTCCCTGTCCGCTTTGCCAAATCGCCGATCATCAACACGTTGCCACTCCACTAGAAACCGCTTGCTCCTACAGTGACTGTAGATCGTAGAGGCACGATATGAGTGCAAGTGAATCCTCTTCATGCGGTTGTTCCGGTGATACCAAACGAGCGGAGCGCGATCCCGCATATCGGCGCGCATTGTGGATCGTCGTTCTGCTTAATCTGGGCTTTGGTCTGGCTGAAATCGTCGGGGGGTTCCTTGCCGACAGCCAGGCATTGAAGGCCGATGCCCTCGATTTCATCGGGGACGGCAGCATCTCGCTCCTCGGATTGATTGCGCTGGGATGGACCGCTCGTGCCCGTTCTCAGGTTGCGCTTACACAGGGCATATTCCTTGGCGCGCTCGGGATAGGTGTCATCGCCTTCGCCCTTTGGCGTGCGATGAATGCAATTGCGCCAGAAGCCGAATTGATGGGCGCTATCGGGATCGTTGCGCTCATAGTGAACGTGACGGCTGCACTAGTTCTATCGCGATTTCGCGAAGGGGATGCGAACGTCACCGCTATTTGGTTGTTCAGCCGTAACGACGCGATTGCCAATGTTGCGGTGATCATCGCAGCCGCCCTTGTTGGCTGGACCGGTGCGGCTTGGCCCGATCTGGTCGTTGCCGGCGTCATCGCGCTCCTGTTCCTGCATTCGGCCTACGAAATTATCCGCAATGCGCGGCGCGAACTCCAATCAACGGCAAGGCCGTCGTCATAATGACTTACCCTATGAAGCTCCGGCACCGGTTGCCCTTCGTCCTGATCGCGGTCGTCGCCGTCGTTCCGTGCGTAGCGCACGCCCAATCGCAAACCGGTTCCGAAGCGACGGTCACCCCGGTACTGACGCTAGAAAAAATACTGGCGTTGGCGGAAGCGTCAGCACCGTCGCTAGAAGCAGCGCAGGCCGGCGTTCGGGCAACAGGTGCGGCGCGCGATGTAGCGGGGCTGCGCCCTAACCCTACGCTGAATGGCGGTCTGGAATATTTTGGGGGTTCGGGGGCATATCGCGGTCTTCGTAGCGCGGAAGCTACAGTCGGTGTTGCTCTACCTATCGAGCTTGGCGGCAAGCGTTCCGCGCGGGTCGGTGTTGCCAACGCACAAGGGGAGCAAGCTCGGCTCGCCCTGGTTATTGCTACGGCCGATATTCGGCTCGCTGTAACACAGGCGTATATCGAAGCCGTAGCAGCCGAGCGTCGCATCACGACTGCGCGCGAGCAAGCCGGCATTGCCGGGGAGGCGGCCCGCGCGGCGGGCATTCGGGTACGCGCGGGCAGGGCATCGCCGCTAGAGCAACAGCGTGCCGACGTGTTGCGCATCAATGCCGAAGCTGCGGTTGAACGTGCGCAGCGCCTGACGGAAGTCGCGCGGGGCAATCTCGCCCGGCGTATTGGTCAGCCCGTAACCGGCCCGCTCGACGTTGCCTGGTTCGATCGCGTGCAAGGTTACGGCCCCTCGATCGCGGCCAGTCCGGGCGGCACGCTGGCATTGTCTGCGGCGCGAGCCGCAGTGACGACGGCAGATGCGCAAGTGCGGCTTGCTCGCTCCCAACGCATCCCCGACGTGACCGTCAATGCCGGCGCACGCCGGCTCGATGCGTCGAACGATATGGCTGCGGTCGTCGGCCTCTCGATACCGCTTCCACTGTTCAACAACGGCCGGGCGTCGGTCGTTCAGGCGCGGGCGCAACGCGATCAGGCGGACGCGATGCGACGCGCGGCTGAGCTGGATGCGGGGCAGTCGATAGCCAGCGCGGAAGCGGAAGTGGCAAATGCCGCGACGACCGCTAGAACCACGGGTGGGCCGGTCCTGGCAGCAGCGACGGAAGCCGCGCGCATTGCCCGCATCGGCTACCGTGAAGGCAAGTTCGGCCAACTCGATCTTCTCGACGCCGAACGCACCCTGTCTGAAACCCGCACGGCCGCGATCGATGCGCTGGCGACCTACCATGATGCAAAGGCCCGGCTTGAGCGGCTGACCGCTGCCGCTCCCGAACTGGCGAAGGACCAATGATGACGAAGACCGGCGCGCGGGTCGTACTATCCGCTCTGCTTCCCCTGACGCTGCTTGCCTGTGGCGGGGGCGGGGAAAAGAAGGCCGACAACATGGCCGGCATGGAAGGGATGGAAAAGGGCGAAGGCGAGAAAGGCGAAGCCGGCAAACCTGCCGATAAAGACGCCGTAAGCCTTTCGGCCCAGCAAATCGCGGATGCCGGGATCGAAGTTGGTCGGCCTGCGATTGGCGGCGTTGCCGGCGCAATCGAGCTGCCGGCCTTGGTTCAGGGTGATCCGCAAGGGGTGCAGGTCGTATCCGCGACGATCGGCGGTCGTGTCGTCTCCCTTACCCGTAACCTCGGGCAATCGGTGCGCCGTGGCGATGCGCTTGCGATCATTGAAAGTCGCGAGGCCGCCTCATTAAACGCCGAGATTGAAGCCGCGCGCGCGCGCTCTGCGCTCGCACAATCGAACCTGCGCCGTGAGCAACGTCTGTTTGCTGAACGCGTCTCGCCGGAACAGGATCTCATCGCCGCTCGAACTGCTGCCACCGAAGCCAACATTGCGGTCCGCCTCGCCCAACAGCAGCTCTCGGCCACAGGCGGGAGCGGGGGTGCGCTGAACCGTGTGGCGATCCGCTCGCCCCTTTCCGGTCAGATCATCGCTCGATCGGCGACGCTCGGTCAGACGGTTGCGGCAGACGGCGAGCTGTACCGGGTCGCCAACCTCTCGCGCGTGACCATCGCTGCGTCACTCTCACCGGCTGACGCCGGCAAGGTAAAGCCTGGAACACGCGTTGAAGTCACCTCGGCCGGCCGCAGGCAGGAAGGTCGCGTGACCTTCGTGTCGCCCGCTCTCGATGAAACCACGCGGCTTGTTCAGGTTATCGCTTCCCTCGATAATGCGGGCGGCACTTGGCGGGTAGGGGAGCCCGTCACGGCCTCGATCCTGCTGCCCTCGATCGGGGATCACAGTATCACTGTGCCGTCCACGGCGGTCCAATCGGTAGAGAATAAGATGGTCGTGTTCGTGCGCACGCCTAGCGGCTTCAAGGCCGTTCCGGTGCAGGCAGGGCGTCGCAACGGCGATCAGGTCGTCATCACCTCTGGCCTGACCGGCAGCGAGCGTATCGCAACCACCAATAGCTTCACGCTCAAAGCCGAACTCGGCAAGGGCGGCGAAATGGACATGGATTGATCCAATGATCGGCCGTCTTGTAACTTTCGCGGTCGAGCGCCGCTGGCTCGTCCTGCTTTTCACCGGGATCGCGGCCCTGGTGGGTGCTCTGGCGCTGCAACGCCTTCCGATCGATGCCGTCCCTGACATCACGAACAATCAGGTTCAGGTCAACGTGATGGCCCCCTCTCTGTCGCCCGATCAGATCGAGCGGCAAGTATCATTTACGATCGAAACCTCGCTCGCTGGCATACCGGGTCTGGAATATACGCGCTCGCTCAACCGGAACGGCTTTGCGCAAATTACCGCCGTATTTTCCGATGCCACTGATATCTATTTTGCCCGCCAACAGGTGGCCGAACGGCTGCGTTCAGCGGAGGAACGCCTACCCCAAGGCATCATGCCGGAAATGGGGCCTATCGCTACCGGCCTTGGCGATATTTTCATGTGGACGGTCGAGCTTCGCGAGTTGGACAAGGTCCGGCATCGCGACGGGGAACCGGGGCTGCAACGTGATGGCAGCTATATCACGCCGGAAGGCGAGCACTTGGTCAGCGAAGATGACAAGGCCACTTACCTGCATACGGTTCAGGAATGGATCGTTGCTCCCCAACTTCGGGGTACGGCCGGCGTCGCCGGCATCGACTCCCTTGGGGGGTTCGATCGCCAGTATCTCGTCATGCCCGACCTTCAACGCCTAGCCGCGCTGCGCCTCACGATACAGGACCTCGCGACCGCATTGGAGCGCAGCAATAGCAGCATCGGCGCGGGCATCGTGGACAGTAACGGCGCGGGCCTTTTCGTCCGCTCCGACGCGCGCGTGCGAACCGCGAACGAACTGGCGCGGACGGTCGTGGCGACCCGCGAAAACGTCCCCATCACGCTCGATCAGGTCGCGACCGTCAAAGCAGGCCACGGCATTCGCACCGGCTCCGCTTCCGAAAACGGTCACGAGGTCGTGGTCGGCACAGCTGTCATGCGCATCGGCGAGAATAGCCGCACCGTCGCCACGGCTGTGTCCGATCGCCTGAAAACAATCAGCCGCTCGCTTCCGGCCGATATCATCGTGAAGCCGGTGCTGGATCGCACCAACCTCGTGAACTCCACGATCGCGACTGTCGGCCGCAACCTTGCGGAGGGCGCGGTGCTGGTCATCGTCGTGCTGTTCCTGCTGCTCGGCAATATCCGGGCGGCATTGATCGCGGCCCTGGTTATTCCTGTCACGGTGCTGCTGACCAGCGCCGGCATGCTACGTGCCGGGGTGTCGGCCAATCTAATGAGCCTCGGCGCGCTCGATTTCGGCCTGATTGTCGATGGCGCAGTCATCATTGTAGAAAATGCCCTGCGCCGCTTAGCGGAACGCCAACACGAGCTGGGCGAACGCCTTTCGCTAGAGGAGCGGCTTGCGATCGTCGCCGCGTCCGCGCGCGAAATGATCCGCCCATCGGTGTACGGGCAGGCGATCATCATCCTTGTCTATGCCCCGCTGCTCACCTTCTCGGGCGTCGAAGGCAAGATGTTCGAGCCGATGGCGCTTACCGTCATCATCGCGCTCGTGTTCGCCTTCATCCTGTCCCTGACATTCGTCTCTGCCGCCATCGCGGCATGGATTGGCGGACGCGTGGATGAGAAGGAAAGCCGGGTCATCGCAGTGCTGAAACAGCGCTACGAACCCGGCCTGGATGCCGCCATGCGACGCCCGAGCATAACGATCGGCGCTGCGGTTGTGGCTGTGGTAGCAGCTGTCCTGGCCTTCTCGACGCTGGGCCAAGAGTTTTTGCCTCAGCTTGATGAAGGCAACATCCTTGTTCAGGCGTGGCGGCCTGCGGGCACCTCTGTCAATCAGAGCCAGAAGATGCAGTTTGCAGTCGAGAAGATGATCGCTCGCGAGCCGGAAATTCGCTTCGCGTTCTCGCGTACCGGCACGTCCGAAATCGCCTCCGATCCGATGCCGCCCAATGCGACGGACACGTTCGTGATCCTCAAGCCACGCGACGAATGGCCTGATCCCAGCCTGCCTAAGACTGAGCTGGTCGAGCGCCTTGAAAAGAAGCTCAAGACCATTCCCGGCAATGGCTACGAGATCACGCAGCCTATCCAGATGCGCTTCAACGAGCTGATCGCGGGCGTCCGTGGAGACTTGGCGGTCAAGGTGTTTGGGGATGACTTCGGGCAGATGAACGCGACCGCCAATCAAATTGCGGCAGTCCTCCGCAAGATCCGTGGTGCGGCTGATGTGCAAGTTGAGCAAACCGAGGGCCTGCCGCTGCTCGATATTCGGCCGAACCGCGATGCGATGGCGCGTGTTGGTGTCACTGCCGGCGACGTGCAAGATACCGTTGCCGCGACGATTGGCGGTCGTGAGGCGGGCATGATCTTCGAGGGCGATCGGCGCTTCCCGGTCGTGATCCGCCTGGCGGAAACCGCACGGGCTGACCTACAGGCGATCGGGCAGATACCTATTCCTACGCCCAACGGCTCCTACGTCCCTCTGGGGAGCGTCGCGGACGTTGCTGTCGGGGATGGTCCAAACCAAATCAGCCGCGAGAACGGCAAGCGCCGCGTCGTGGTGCAGGCCAATGTCCGCGGTCGCGACGTTGCTGGCGTGGTGGCTGACGCGCAGGCCGCGATCGACGCGCAAGTCACGCTCCCTCCCGGCACCTACCTCCAGTGGGGTGGTCAGTTTCAGAATCTGGCTGCGGCGCGCGAGCGGCTGACGATCGTCGTCCCGATCTGCTTCGCGGTCATCATGTTGCTGCTCTATGGTGCTCTCGGCAGCGTCCGCGACGCGGCCCTGGTGTTTACCGGCGTTCCTCTGGCGCTGGTGGGCGGCATTCTCGCGCTCGTGTTACGCGGCATGCCGTTCTCAATCTCGGCCGCTGTCGGGTTCATTGCGCTGTCGGGTGTGGCTGTGCTGAACGGGCTGGTGATGGTTAGCTCGATTCAGGAGTTGATGCGGCAGGGTATGGCGCGGGCGCAGGCGGCGAGGGAGGGTGCTCTGACCCGTTTCCGCCCCGTCGCCATGACAGCGCTCGTTGCATCCTTGGGGTTCGTCCCAATGGCGCTCGGGCACGGCGCGGGGGCGGAAGTGCAAAAGCCGCTTGCTACGGTCGTGATAGGCGGCTTGATCTCCGCAACGTTGCTGACTCTATTCGTGCTGCCAACACTCTATGCGCGCTTTGGACAGGCACGGGCTGATCCGGTCCCACAAACCACCTGACGGACGTATTGCTTTTACGGATCGTCTCCCAACGGCTTTTCTAAGACGATGGTATTTCGGGATTATGGAAGTAGATCGGTTAGCCTGTTCCACCTGAGACACCGGGAGCCGCCTTGGGGTCGGGATCCTGCGCCTTGCCTGTCGCGGGTGCCGCCTTCTGGCTCGGCATAGCGATGAGATAGGCGACGATCGCGTCGACGTCCTTCTCGGCCACCGGGGCCTTGTACACCTTGCGCATCTTGGTGACGGTCGCCTTCCACTGATCCGCCGATAGCGATGGCTGGGTCAGCGCCATGCTGGCCGAGTGGCACGAAGTGCAGTTGGCGTTGATGACGTTGGCGTGCGGACCATCGGGATAGGTCGCTTCGTCGACCGGCAGGTCGACGCTGGTCGAGGCGAGCGAAAAGCCGCGGGCTGAGACGCTGGTGGGCGGTGCCGGCTCGGATGTCTCGGAGATCGGGGCAGGCGCCTTGCGGCTGCTCGGCGCCCCGATCGAGACGAGGATAATGCCGGTCAGGCCGATCAGGCCAGCGGCCATGATACCGGGAGACGGGGTCTTCATGCTACTCGCTCCTCAGGCCGCGATGATGGTGGTGGTCTCGATATTGCCGCGCATGAACCCGCCTGGGTTCCAGATCGGCTTCATCGGCTGAGCGACACCGTTGGCGTTCCAGCAGCGCACCATGATGGGGTTGGGACCGCGCCTAAGCGGCACGCGACCATCCCAGCGCCGGAAGCTATACTTGCCCTCGTCCGCTCCGAGCGTCGTCCTGTACCAGGTGCGGCCACCATCGGATGAGACATCGACCTTGGCGACGCCGCAGTCGCCGCCCATCGCGATCCCGCCAACCGGGATGGACGCTTCATAGGCGATCGCCTGGCCATCCGGCAGGCTGGTCATCCAGCTGCGCGGGATCATGCGATTGATCGGCACGGTCGGGAAGTCCTTGGCACCGGGCGCGACATTCGCGCCGGGTGTCGCCGGTATCTTGTAGGCCTTGGCCATCCAATACTGGTCGTCAGGGCCGGGCAGCACCTCGATCGCGTTCAGCATCTTGACCCAGTAGGTCGAATACCAGCCCGGGACGATCAGCCGGCAGGGAAAGCCGTTGAGGAGCGGCAGCTGCTCGCCGTTCATGCCGAAGGCGATCATCACTTCGCCGTCGCGGGCATGGTCGATGTCGAGCGCCTTCTCGAAGTCAGGGGCGCCCGCCACAACCGGCTGATCGAGCGCGCCGAAGCGCACCTGTACCGCGCCTGCCTTGACCCCCGCGAGGTTCAGCACGTCGCGCAGGCGCACGCCGAGCCATTTGGCATTGCCCATCGCGCCGTTGCCCCATTGCGCGCCGGCGACCCGGGGCTGGAACAGCCCACGGCTGTTGCCCGAACACTGGTTGATCGCCGCCATCTCGACCCGCGGCAGGCGCAGCAGTTGGGCAAGGCTGATCGACAGCGGTCGGTTGACGTGGCCGAAGACGTTGAGGCGGAAGCTCTCGACGTCGATCGAGGTTGGAATGTCGGCCCAGTGCCAGCGAACGAAGAACTGGTCGTTGGGCGTGAACACCGACTTGTCGAACACGTCCATCGGCGTCTCCAACAGCGGAGGATGGATGCGTTGAAGGATCATGCTGCCCTTGCCAGGAAAGGCGCTGGTCATCGGCCGCTCGGCATTGCCGCCAGGCAGCTTCAGGTCGACGAGCTGCTGCGCCAGCGCAGGTGCTGCGGCAAGGCCGGCGGTGCCGAGCGCCGTACGCCTGAGAAAGCGGCGACGGCTGGTTTTACTCGCCAGCGCGGCGTCAAAATTGTCCATGACAAGGCTCTCCTGTGGCCAGCCACGCTGGCGGATCGAAGCGGCGTTCTGCAAGTGATCGGACCGACTGATCCGATCATCAGGGTGGATCAGTTCGGGGTAGCGATGCAGGGCGAGACGAACAGGTTGCCGCGCCATGCTCCGGCGAGCGTCTTGGCACCGACCAGCAGCCACATCGCCGCGAGCGCGATCGTCAGCACCGTGCCGACGATACCGAAGAAGCCGAGGTTCAGCGTCGTACCGAGGCGGAAGGTGGCGACGGTGTAGACGCCGAGCGGGAAGGTATAGCCCCACCAGCCAAGGTTGAATGGGACGCCGGCGCGCCAGTAGCGGATGGTGATGAGCGTCGCGAGCGCCAGCCACCACAGGCCGAAACCCCACAGGCAGAGCCCGACGACGACGCCGATCCCTTGCGCGACGGTACCGACATCGACCAGCCCGTGCGCCGCGAGGATCGCCGGCGCATCCGCCCCAAGCACCAGCATACCCAGCGCCCCGGTGCCGATCGGCCCCAGCGCGAGCCAGGATGATGCCGCCATGCTCTCGTGCGGGAGCTTGTGGAGCGCCATGCGCAGGATCAGGATAGCGAGGATGCCAAACGCGACCGGCACCGAATAGGCCCACAGCACATACGAGGTCGCGAGCGTCACGATCTGCGCGTGGGGATCGACCAGATGCGGCGCGAGCAGCCCGCCGCTGGCACCCGCCACTTCCGCTGCGACGACCGGCAGCAGCCATACCGCGGTCATGCCGTCCAGGCTGTGCTCGTGGCGGGTAAACATCAGGTAGGGGATCAACACGCCGCAGGCGAGCGACATGGCGACGTCGATCCACCACAGGACGTGTGCGACCGGCACGATGCCGTTACCGAACCGCACGATCCCGAAGGCGAGGCATCCGTTGATGATCGTCGCCAAGCCCATCGGAATGGTCCCGATGAACATCGACACGGTGTTGTGGCCGAAGATGCGCCGTGCCTCATGCCCGAACATCGCCCAGCGCGCGCCATAGAGACCGGCGAACAGGATGAAGAGCGCGATGTTGAAGAACCACAACACCTCGCCAATCGGTTTGAGCGCGGGGCCGATGCCGGGCACCTGCGGCAGCGCGAGAGCGAGGATGCCGGTGCCCATGGTCGCGGCGAACCAGTTGGGCGTGAACTGGCGGATCATCTCGCGCGGATGGTCGAGCCGGCTGAGCGGCTTGAGGCCGGTCAGGACCGGAGGTGTTTTGGCAGTCATGCGACCTGCTCCTTGATAAGGTCCGTCAGCGCGTCCGCCGCGCGGGTACGATAGCGTTCCTTGTGGCGCAGCGCGTGGAAGGCGCGATCGGGCAGCCCCAGCGGCAGCTCGACCAGATCGCCCGCCTTCAACGCACGAGCGACGACCAATCGCGACAATACGGCGACGCCGGCACCGGCCTCGACCGCGGTACGCACCGCCTCGTTGGACGGCAGCGTCATCGCTACCGTCAGCTGGGCCGGATCAAACCCGCGCGTTCGCAGCACGTCCTCGAAGGTCGAGCGCGTGCCCGAACCCTGCTCGCGGACGATCCAGCGTTCAGCGCGAAGCCAGTCCTCGTCGACGCGCCCGGCGTCCTCACGGCCGACCAGCACCATCGGGTCACGCCCGACATTCCAGAGGGCGAGCGCCGGTTCGTCCACCTCGCCCTCGACGAAACCGAGCTCCGCCGCGCCGCTCAGGATCTGCGCTGCCGCACCTTCGGTGTTGTCGATCGCCAGTTCGACCGCGATCTGCGGGTGGCGTTCGTGGAAGGCGGCGAGCTTTGCCGGCAACCAGTAGCTCGCGATCGTCTGGCTTGCGACGATCCGCAACGAACCACGGGCAAGCCCGGCATAGTCCGCCAGCATCGTCTCGGCATGCGCTGCCCGCCCCAGCACCGCGCGCGCTTCCTCCAGAAAGCCGCGGCCTGCTTCGGTCAGCTGGATGCCACGCCCGACACGGTGAAACAGAGGAACCCCGTAGCGCGCCTCCAGAGCCGCGACCGCGCCGGACGCAGCAGACTGCGTGACGTTCAGCGCCTCCGCTGCCTTGGTGACGTGTTCGCGCTCGGCGACACCGACAAAGATTCTGAGCTGCTCCAAGGTCATGCAGCTTATATCGCGCACTCTGATCGATACGACCAACCGTTTGATCTGTTTATTTCAATCTGGATACCGGAACGATCGGTAATCCTTCGTCTGCGATAGTCTTGAAGACTTGAAGCGATCCGCGCGCTTGCGGCGTTGGTTCGTCCATGACTGATATGATCGAGCGCAAATCCGAGCCCTACAACGCC
The DNA here is from genome assembly GCF_920939475.1 of Sphingomonas sp. Leaf37. NCBI lineage: Bacteria > Pseudomonadati > Pseudomonadota > Alphaproteobacteria > Sphingomonadales > Sphingomonadaceae > Sphingomonas > Sphingomonas sp. Leaf37. Next base: position 34,527 of record NZ_CAKLAX010000008.1, read on the forward strand.
GAGCCGACGCCCGGCGCGCTGATCGAGCGGTTCCTGACGCCGCAGGCGCTGTTCTACGTGCGCAGCCATGGTGCGGTGCCTGATCTGCCTGCCGATCACCGGATCGAGGTCAGCGGGATGAGCATGGAAAGACGCTCCTTCTCGGTGGAGGAATTGAAGAGCGCGTTGGCCACGCGGACGGTGACGGCAGTTCTCCAGTGCGCCGGCAACCGGCGCACGGATCTCCAGCCGGTCGCAAAAACGTCCGGCGACCCCTGGGACGTGGGAGCGATCGGCAATGCGGAATGGACCGGCGTACGACTGTCCGACCTACTGGATGCCGTCGGTGCGCCGGATGCGTCCGACCTGTTTGTGGCGTTCACCGGCGCGGACGAGGTGGACGTCGAAGGCGAGGAAGCATTGTTCGGGGTCTCGATCGCCATGGACAAGGCGCGGCAACCCGACGTCCTCATTGCCTGGGCGATGAACGGCGAGCCGCTGACGCCCGAACACGGCGCACCGCTCCGCATGGTGGTGCCGGGCTATGCCGGGGTGCGGAGCGCCAAATGGCTGACACGGATCGAGGTGCGCGACACGCCATCCGACGCACCGATCCAGGCGCACGACTACAAGCTCTTTCCTGCCGATGTGACGAGCGACACCGTCGACTGGAGCCAGGGTCTGACCATCAATGCCATGCCGCTCAACGCCGCGATCTGCGTGCCCGGCTCTGGCGAAAGCCTGCCGGCCGGGGAGGTGCGGATCGAGGGCTATGCCATCGCCTATGATCGCCGCGTCTCTCGGGTCGAAGTGTCGATAAACGGTGGTCGCGACTGGCAACAGGCGACGTTCACCGATGATCCGGAGGCGCACTGGGGTTGGCGGCGCTGGACCCTCGACGCCACGCTCGTCAAGGGGCGCCAGCACCTTGTCGTGCGCGCCTTCGACGAGACTGGACAGGGTCAGCCCGAGCGGCCGGATACGATGTGGAACTTCGCCGGCTATCTGTGCACCGCCTGGCATCATGTGCACGTGCTGGTCGAATGATCGAAGCATCAGCGGCATCGGACCTCGGCTTTTGGATCGACGCGATCGGGCGGCTGGTGGTGGCGACCGCGGCTGGGATGGTGCTCGGCTGGGAACGCTCGCGCGAGAACCGGCAGATCATGGGCTTGCGGACGCTGGGCCTCGTCGGTCTGGCGAGCTGCATCGCCGTGCAGGCGATCGTGCACAGTGGCTTGCCGAATGTGAACGCCGATGCCGCAGGGCGGGCGATGCAGGGCATTTTGTCTGGCGTCGGTTTCATCGGTGCCGGTGCGGTGCTGCGGGTCGGCCAAGGTCAGGAAGTGCATGGACTGGCGACCGCCGCGTGCATCTGGGTGACAGCCACGATCGGCGCGGCAGCAGGGTTGGCGGTGTGGCCGCTCATCATCGGCGGGTTGAGCCTTGCGATGCTCGTACTGTTCGTCGGCGCTCCGCTCGAACGTCGCATTCGCGAGCGGGCCAGGCTGACTCCGGCAGAGGCCGACCGGAAGGATGCCGAGCGCAAGCCGTGATCCCGCTGGTCCGCCCAGTGCCTGTCGCGCTGAGAACCGGCCACGCGCTATCAGGACACAAGCGCCGCATCGGCCTGGCGCCGGACCTCGTTGGCGATCGGATGCAGCTCGGCAGCGGGGCGCTCCCCCACCACACTATAGCCGATCCCGTCGACCGCCCATGTGACCCGGCCCATGGTCCCGCTGGACGTGCTGGTCATGCTTGCGCTCTTGTCGATTTGCATGGGCCTCGTCAGCACCGCGAGCTTCGACGCTTGCGGTCCATCATAGAGGAGCAGCGCCGCAGGGCCGTGGGGCGTCGCGACCAATCGCCCCCCGCCATAGCGGTAACCCGCTGTGCTAAGGTCCGGGATGGTCACGCGCTCACCCAATCGGCTGGAGGTCCACCGGATCAGCATGGCGCGCTGGTCGGGGCCGATTTCCGCCGGTCGGATCCGGTCGGCGGCATAGACACGGAAATTGTCGCTCGCCTCATTGGCCAGCGCCGCGATGCCCGCGTGGGGTTCGCCGCTCCACCGCGCGCTCGACCAACCACCGCCAAATCCGACCGCCAGCAGAAGCGACGCGGCGATGGCGAGTTGCCAAGGCGGTTGGCGTTGCCGTCCCCTGATGGCTGCGACGCGCATCGTCGCCGGGATCGGTTCCTCCGCGATGGGAGCGAACAGGGACGCAAGGGCTCGCGCCTGCTCCGCCTGCTCCCGCAAACGGGCATGCACGTCCGGCTGGCCTTCAAGGTAAGCGTCGACCAGACGCTGCCGCTCGGGCGACAGCCTGCCATCGATCCACGCGGCCAGATCGTCTTCTCCGATCGGGCTGGTCATCGAATACTCCTTAATCGTGGCCGTTCATCCTCCTGGAGGAGCGTCGCCAGACGGTCGCGCCCCCGCGATATGCGCGACATCACCGTTCCCAGCGGCACGCCGACGACGGCAGCGACTTCCCCATATGACAGACCTTCGACGGAAATGAGGAGCAGCACCGTCCGCTGCTCCTCGGGCAACGCATCAAGTGCGCGCAACAGGTCTCGGTGGTGCAGGCCTGCGTCCTGATCGGCCGGGTGGCCGAGCGCAGCGTCGTCCACGAGGTGGAGCGGAACCGCCGTACCTCGCCGGCTATGCTGCCGCTGATGGTCGACCAACAGATTGTGCAGGATCGCATAGATCCAGGGGCGAACCTCCGTCCCGCGTCGTTGCCGCCAGCGCCCGACCGCGCGCTCAAGGCAATCCTGCACCACGTCATCCGCCATCGCCCGATCGCGCAACCACGACCGGGCATAACGGCGCAGACCGGGGACCAGGGGCTCGATCGCGGCGGCAAGCGGGTCCATCTCAGTCGCGCTGCACCTGCACGATGCGGCCCGGTGCGCCATTCACTACCTCGGCGACCGCCAGAAAGCGCCGGGGGGCCGCTGCACTGCCCTGAACGATCTGCCGGATCGGACCCGATGCGTTGACGATCGCCGCACCTGCCGGATTGCTCATGAAGTTCGCAAGCGGCTCTACCGCACCGCTGCCGTCCGCGTTGGCGGTGAGCACGAGCATATAAGGCTTCTTGGGCTGCAAACCGGTAACGGCACTCTGCACGACCTGAATGATGCCCTGGTCGAAGAGGGTAATGCTGCTTGCCGCACCATTGCCTCCAACTGGCCCCATGTTCAGATGCACCGCCTTGCCTGCCGTACCGAGCGGTTGGAGATTGTCGGTGCCGGGGCCTGTCGGAATAGCGTTCGGCACATAGGCGATCGCCTGCGGTGCCTGTCCGACCGGCACGGTGGCAACGACCTTGTTGCCGGCGGTGTCGATCGCGGCAAGTTCATCGGCATTCTCCAGCCCGACATAGATGCGCCGGCCGTCGCCCGATGGCCAGACGCCGTGCGGCATCTTGCCGACCGGGATGGTAGCGACAAGCGCGAAGTCGGACGTGCGGAACACCTTCACCGCGTTTTCCCCGCCCACCGTGACATAGGCGAACTGTCCCCTGACCGTGCGGGCGAAGTTGACGTGATTGGTGATCGGTCCGGTATCCAGCACCTTGAGGATCGCGAAAGGCGGCCTGGCATCGAATGCGACCGTCTTGCCGATGTCCTTCAGCGTGAACCACACCTGCTTGCCGTCCGGCGTCGCGGCGATGTTGGGACAGAACGGACTCGGCTGCGCCACCTGTCCGACCTGCGCGTGGGTCGAGACATCGAACACGGCCAGCACCGGATTGAACGAGGAACAGACATAGCCGTATCGGCCATCGGGAGAGAAGATCGTCATGCCCGGACCACCGGGCGTCTTGATGCGACCGGTCTCCTTGTACGTCGTGGGGTCGAGCACGGCGATGTAATCCTCGCCGCGTACCGTAACCCACACCTCCTTGCCGTCCGGCGTGAAGAACGCCTCATGCGGGCTGCGCCCGACATAGGTCGTGTGCTTGACGGTGTTGGTGGCGGTGTCGATCCACGACACGGCGTTGGATCCGATCGACACGACCGCCAGTGTTTTCCCGTCCGGCGAGAAGCCGAGGCCGTGAACCAGCACCTGCCCCTTGTAGAGCGGGGAAAAATTCATCGGCTGCGGATCGCCGAGCTTGATGACGCCGAGCAACCTGTTGTCGGCCGGGTCCGTCACCGACACCGTGTTGGAGAATTGTTCGGATGCATAGACGCGGTCGCGGTGGCTGACAGGCACGTCCTTGGCGTTCCACGGCGCCTGCTGGGCCATGGCAATGCCCGGTGCGGCGCTCATCAGCAAGGCGGCCGAGCGCAGGAAGGTCGGGATCATGTCAGTGCTCCATATGGCTGTGGTGGTCGCCGCCCTGCGTCGGGGCTGGCGTCGAAGGGGGTAGCGGCTGACCGATCGCCAACTTCATGGCGGCGATCTCCTGCTGCTGATCGATGATGATCTCCTGCGCAATGCGCTTGAGCTGCTCGTTATGGCCGTAGCGCAGCTCTGCCACCGCCATATCAATGGCGCCCTGGTGATGCGGAAGCATCATTGCGACGAAGTCGCGGTCGACGTCGCCGGACGGCTTGACCATCATGCCCGCCATCATCCGGTCCATCGCGGCAGATACCATGCTGGCGTAGCCATCGGCGGGGGCGGCCGCGACTGCGCCGGTGAGCATGGCCGAAGCAGTCAGACCCAGCATCCAATTTCGTCTACGCATAAGCCTCCGGCGCATCAGTCTCGAAAGCGTAGACGACGCCCGTCGGGGTTTATTCCATGGGTGCAGTCATTTTATCGATCTTCACCAAGACATATGGTCCCTTCGCAACCCTGCGGTTGGTTGACCAGGTCGCCGTCGGACATCATATGCTCGGGCACGGCGATGGATTTCCGCCGGGCCATTCGGCCGAACCGCCCTCGCAAGGGCCGATGATTCCTACCAAGCGCCGCAAGGCAGCAAGGAGGAATCGTGCGCGCGACATTTCGCAATCTCTACGACCAGTTCAACATGGCAGCGTTCATTCGCGATCGCCGCACCCATGCCATGTCGGTGCTGCGGTGGGCTTTGATCCTGGTCCCGATGGCCGCAACGGTGGGAACGCTCTGCGCGGCCTTCTTGTGGAGCCTCGATGCCGTGACCCGGCTTCGCTTTGCCTTTCCCTGGCTGCTCTACCTGCTGCCGATCGGCGGGTTCATGGTCGGACTGCTCTACCATCTGACAGGGCGCTCGGTCGAAGGCGGTAACAACCTCATCGTCGAGCAAATCCATGAACCGGGGGGCGGTGTGCCGCTGCGCATGGCCCCGCTCATCTTCTTCGGCACGGTCGTGACGCACCTGTTCGGGGGATCGGCGGGGCGTGAAGGCACCGCCGTGCAATTGGGCGGCAGCCTTTCCAGCGGCTTCGGCCGCGCACTCAAGCTGGATGCGGAAGCGACACGCATCCTGCTGATGACCGGAATCGCGGCGGGCTTTGGCGCGGTCTTCGGGACGCCGATCGCGGGCGCGGTCTTCGCGCTGGAGGTCCTGGCGATCGGCCGGGTCGAGTATCGTGCGCTAGTACCATGCTTGGTCGCGGCACTGGTGGGTGACTGGACCTGTCTTTCCTGGGGCATTCATCACGGCGCCTACCATGTCGATGCGATGGTGCCGGTCGACGCGTCGCTCGTCTCAAAAGCCAGCCTCGCGGGCGTCGTATTCGGATTGGTCGGGCTGGCCTTTGCAGAGGCCAACCATGCGCTCGGCGGATGGCTGAAGCGCGTGATACCCTATGGCCCACTACGACCCGTTATCGGTGGTTTGGCCGTGATCGCGCTGGTCTGGCTATTTGGCACGCAAGATTATCTCGGCCTAGGCACGCTGGCGGCAACGCCGGGTGGCCTGACCATTGCCAGCTTCTTCGGCTCCAATACGTACCCGTGGAGCTGGGCGCTGAAGCTGCTTTTCACCGTCGTCACCCTAAGTGCCGGCTTCAAAGGCGGGGAGGTGACCCCGCTGTTCTTCATCGGCGCGGCGCTCGGCAATGCGCTCGCGCCCGTATTTGGAGTGCCGACGGGGGTGTTCGCGGCGATCGGCTTCGTCGCGCTGTTCGCGGGTGCAGCCAACACGCCGCTTGCCTGCACCTTCATGGGGATCGAATTGTTTGGCGCGACCTATGCCGTGCCGATCGCAGTCGCGTGCTTCGTCGCCTACCTCTGCTCAGGCCACAACGGCATCTACCTGTCGCAGCGCGTCGCTGTACCAAAGGTACCTGCCGCACACCTCACACCCGACGCGACCCTGCGCGATGCCCGCACGCACCGCGCTTCTCGCCGGCGCACGCGCGCCTGATCCTGTTTCCTGTCGAAAGCCCGTCATGCCCAACCGTTTCACTGTCCATCACCGCGAAGTCGGGATGCTGCGCATCTATCTAAAACCGTCCGACAAGATCGGCCCGCGTCGCTTCTGGGGGGCAAAGCCGCTCTATCGTGAGCTGATTCGCACCGCGAAGGCGGACTGCATCATCAACGCCGTCGCGCAAAATACCCATTACGGCTTCAGCAATCACGAATCGATCCGGGAGAACGGCTCGGAAATTGCCGATCCGCATCTGACGATCTGTGTCGAACTGGTCGGCGATCACGATCAGCTCGACCTTTTCTGTCGCCGGCATGGAGATCTGCTCGGCGACAAGGTGATCGTCTACAAACGACTGGAGCATTGGACTATCACGCGCAAAACTGAGCTAACCAGAGCCTGATTGGCGTTCCCGTAAAGGAACGTCTGGCGGGAACCTCGCCGCCTCGATCGCGCTGACGGACGCCTGTGGGTTTCGCTTTCCCAAAATCTGTTCCCGATTTAAGATTCCCGAAATCGCCAATTTCGATGGGAAAACGGGAAAGATGCTGATTGGCTATGCGCGAGTTTCGACGGCCGATCAGGACTTGGCACTGCAAACCGACGCCCTGAACAAAGCCGGGTGCGAAAAGCTGTTCACCGATAAGGCAAGCGGCGCGAAGGCCGATCGACCGGGGCTGGCCGAAGCCCTGCGCTTTGCGCGTGCCGGCGATTGCATAGTCGTCTGGAAGCTCGACCGGCTCGGCCGCTCGATCCAGGGCCTTATCACGCTGGCTGCGGACCTCTCGGCACGGAAGATCGACTTCCGATCGCTCACGGACGGTTTCGACACGTCCACGGCCTCGGGGCGGCTCCTGTTCCATATCCTCGCCTCCGTGGCTGAGATGGAGCGCGAGTTGATAAAGGAGCGGACAATCGCCGGGTTGGCAGCGGCACGGAAGAAGGGCGGTATCGGAAGCGGTCGAAAATCGGCGCTGACGCCTGACAAGCTGGATACCGCACGCAAGCTGCTCGCGGCGGGAGATAAGCCCGCCAAGGTCGCGAGACTGCTCCAAATCGGCCTCTCGACCTTCTACCGTCACTTTCCTGCGAGCGAGAGGGCCGACGAAGCGGACGCAGGGTGACATTTACCGCTGACAGCCGCGTGCCAATTAGCGCTGATATCTACATTTTCAGCCGGTGCTAGCGGTGTGCATCAAACGGCCATTTTTCGCACGCTCCGTCAATCGCGAAAGCGGTTTGACTCGGGTATCCGCATATGGTCGCCGCCACTCGTGACACAGCCAGTCGGATGCCCGGTCGAAAGCGTTCACGACGACGATCCGTTAAATGTTCTTCTCGACGGGAAAGCGGGGCAAGCTAAACCAGCCGTCTAGCCAATCGACTGCGGATCGCTGACTTGCCTACGAAACAGAAGTCCCTCGTCCTCGACACGAACGTCTTACTTGCTCACCCAGAGCTTTTGGAAAGCAAGCTGGAGGGTGTCGAATTCATTGTTCCGCAAACGGTCGTAGATGAGCTGCGCTACGCATCGGTTAAACAGCCACGTTTTGAGATACTCGCATCTGCAATCGAGACCAGCGGCAACGTTGTATTGGTACATGGAACGACCAAAAACCTTCCTAAAAGCTTCGGTCAAGGAAAAATGGACTTTAATGACGTTCTTACCATAGGCGCTGTCTTTGATGCTATGACCTCTGGGAAGGATGTTACTTTTGTCTCTAATGATCGCAAATTAACGGAAATTGTGAATCGGGCTGGGGCTTCAGCCGCTGACTCCAGTATCCTCATTGAATATCCAAAGTCTTCCGGTGAACTTCGATCCCCTGCAGCATCCGAATACATTAGCGAGAAGACCAACGCACGAAACCAATTTATTAGTCTTGCCTTTGTCGCCGGTATAGCTGTCACACTCTTTGTCCAGAATGTGTCCTTGATCGTCGGATGGATACAGTCTGCATGGCGGCAATATCCATATATCGTGGCCATAGTTCCTATTTTGTTTGCCGTACTCGCTCACGCTGGCAAAAGGCTAAATCAGTTCCTGTATGGAATATTAGAGGTTCTCATTGGATGCCTAGCCTGCTACACTACTTCTGTATTCGTGTCTACCGCAAGTATACGTCCCGAAGGGCTAACAGTATTTCTTACGTTTGCAAGCGCAGCATTCATTGTTATCCGGGGATTAGGGAACATGAATGACGGACTTGGTCTTCTTCTTGAATATCCTAAAGCTACGGCACGACTTCGTTGGTTACTCGATCCAGCCCGGGCATATTTGAATGCAAGCAAACGTACGCCTTAAGCATCAATACAAGCTAGCCTTCATCTGTTATCTTAGAGGTATACGGACATAGCACTATATTTTTGTAATTAGGTGCTAGCCTCGGGCTCTGCGCTTCTAATAGGACGTTTTGTATCGTGAAGGTACGACGCCTCTGGCGTGAGTTTTCCTTCACATGTGAGCTGGAGGCGTTGCTTGGTGAAGGCAATCAGCATGACGATGAGAATAGACTGGTGGTGGCCCTCGTAGTCTCCTCACGCCTG
>NZ_CAKLAX010000009.1:0-7493 GCF_920939475.1 Sphingomonas sp. Leaf37
GGGGAAGTATGGCTGCAGGCGCGCCATCTGCTCATCCGTCAACCAGTACAGGTCGCTCATCCACGCTCTCCTCACGGAGCATGAATCAGATCGCGGCGCTCCCATCAATGGGTCCTGACCCTAACGCCATGCACACCAACATGTTGTCTGGAAGGACGTTTCCCTCGACAAACTGGAAAACGCGATGCTTCGTTGTCTCGATAGTCACTACGTAGCGTATCAGCGAAGCTATCGCTGATCTCAACTCAGGGCGAGGCTTTCCGAACACCCACCATTTATCAAGATAAGATCGAGCGTCGCTGGTAGGCGATTTTGCGAACTGTTTAGCTCTGTCACGCCGAACAGTTGTCATTAGGTGCTGGTAGTGGACTGGGAACTGCCTCCTGGCGATTTCTTCCGAGGTCTCAAAAAAATCGATGATGAAACTACTTTTTATTTTCCCAGCGAGGCCCCGGCCATTGACGTAGGGTTTGACTGGCCAAAAATCCGCTCCGCTCCGCTCCGCTCCGCTCCGCTCCGCTCCGCTCCGCTCCGCTCCGCTCCGCTCCGCTCCGCTCCGCTCCGCTCCGCTCCGCTCCGCTCCGCGGAGCGTCGCGGCCTGGGCTCGTGTCAAAATGAAGCCGGCTCCGTGCAGTTTAACCCCCGGCGAACATAGCCCGGCGTTCGCCCGCAGCGGTTTCGCCTGCGTCACATCGGCGCCGACGCTCAGGTCCGCGTTGATCCGCCCGATGGAGGGCGTCAGGTCGATCACCGGCGCATCCGTATCCAGCCCGCTCTCGCTCGCCACCTCCAGCAACACCCCCTCGCGCGCGCCGGCCTCCGCGACGGTCATCGCGATCCGCACCGCCGCCGCATCCTTCGACGCCTTGGTCCAAGGATGATCCGGCACCGCCATCACCAGACTCACCGGCGGACGCCCCTCCATCCGCCGCGCCATCACCCGCCGGCTGAATTCCTGCGTGATCGAATTGGTCGTGACGAAGCCGAACCGCTTCAGCCGCGTGCCCTTCTCCGTCAGCCGCTCCGCCGCACGATCCCACCAGTACATCACGAAATCGGCGGATTTGTTGATCTTCGGATGCGCCTTCCACAGCGCCGTCGCATAGGCCTCGCCCAGCCGCCCGCGCACATCCTTGCCGCCGATGAAGGGCGGATTGCCGACGATGTAATCCGCCTCCGGCCATTCCGGCCGGCGCGGGTTCGGCAACTCCACACCGCTGCCGTCCGCCTTCGACCGTTCGGGATCATGCCGCAGCACCGCATCCATCGCGCTGATGTTGCTCAGTTTCTCCAGCACCGGATCGGCCACCACGCCGCCGTTGCGCAACTGCCATTGCAGATAACCGAGCCACAGCACCAGCTCGGCGATCGCCGCCGCGCGCGGGTTCAGCTCCATCCCCAGGAAATTGCGCGGGTGCACCGTCGCCGTCTCCAGCGCGAGCGCCTCCTGCCCGCCCAGATCGGCGAGCACCTCCAGCACGTCGCCCTCCAGCCGCTTCATCAATTCCAGCGCGACGTACAGGAAATTGCCCGTGCCACACGCCGGGTCGAGCACCCGCGTCGCCGCCAGCCGCTCGTGAAACTCGTGCACCGCGCGGATCGCCGCCTGCGGATCGGCGGCGCGCTCGCGCTCGACCGTGCCGAGCACCGCGCCCTCCCATTCGCGCTGCAGCGGTTCGATCACCGTCGCGATCACCAGCCGCTCGACATAAGCGCGGGGCGTATAATGCGCGCCCAGCCGTCGTCGCTCGTCCTTGTCCAGCGCCTGTTCCAGCAACGTGCCGAAGATCGCCGGCTCCACCTCGGTCCAGACGTGGCGCGCGGCCTCGTACAATTCGCCGATCTCTTCCCGGTGCAGCGGGATCGCGCGCCGGTCCGCGAACAGCCCGCCGTTGAACCGGCGCACCGGCTTGCGCATGACGTGCGAAAAGCCGCCCTTGTCCATGTCCGCCCACAAGCCTTCCAGCAGCGGCGCGAAGCTCTCCGGATTGGCTCGCGCATCGGCAAGCAATTCGGTAAAGCTGCCTGGCTCCAGCAGCCCGGTGTCCTCGGCGAACATCGTGAACAGGCACCGCATCAGGAAATGTGCGACCGGCTCCGCCTGATGCCCGCGATCCTCCAGCAATTTGCTGACGCTCGCCAGCCGCTGCGCGATGTCCTTTGTCACCCGCGCCGCGCGTTTGGCCGGATCGAGCCCGTGCGGATCGAGCCATATCCCGCGCAACCGCTCCCGCACCGCCGCATCGCGCAGGTCGTCCAGAAAGATGCGATAGCCACCGCGGTCGGGGAACTGGCGGTAGTTCTTACCTTGCCCCGAAAAGTCCGCGAACACCTCGATCGCATGGCCGACGTCGACCGTCAGGATAAACGGCGGCCAGCCATGGCTCTCCGGCAGCGCCCGCGCATATTGCTCCGCCTGCTCGCGCGCATTGCGCATCAGCACGTCCCAGCCGCGATGCGCGCTGCGCCGGCCCCGCACCGCCTCGATCCCCGGCAGCGTCGCCTGCTCCGGCGCCAGAGGCACCTCCTTCGCGCCGCCCCGTTCGCGGCTCTGCTTCGCCTCCAGCACGAAACAGCCGCGCCGGTACAGGTCGATCCGGCCATGCCCGCTGCGCCCGCCCTCATCGCGAAAGGTGACGGCACGCTCGAACACGTAATCGTTGCGCTCGCGCGTCGCATCGGCGGGATCGGGCTGCGGCAGGTCGAGCACCGCGCACAATTCGGTCAGGAACAGCGGAAAGTTCGCCCGCTCCGCGCCACCTTCGTTGTTCCGCCACCGCGCGATGAACCGTTCGACATCCATCTTCGCACCGTGCCGCGCAAGCGGCCATCACACAAGCGTGCCGCGCAAGCGGCCATCGCACAAGCGTGCCGCGCAAGCGGGCGCTACACAAGCCGGTGTCACACGTGCGTTACGGCTTCTTCCCTCCGAACAGCCGCCCCAGCATCGCCTCCGCCGCCTTGCCGACCGCCTCGGCGATCGCCTGCGGATCGGGCTGCATCTGCGTACCCTGTGGCGATATCGGGGAAACGGGGGGGACGGGGGGCACGGGCGGCACCGGCGGGACGGGAGGGACCGGTGGCACCGGCGCTTCGGGCGTGGCAGGGGGCACGGGCGCCTCGGGAGCCGCCGCCGCCTCGCGTTTCGCGCGCCCCTTCGCCACCGCCGCGGTCGCGGCAGCCGCCGCCATCGTCAGCCCCGCCGCCAGCATCTCGCGCCCCTGCGGGCTCTGCGCCTTCTCCAGCAGCGCGCCACCGATCTCGCGCACTTCCTTCGGCAGCTTCACGCCCATCACTTCCTTGGGGAGCTTCGCCTTCTTCTTCTTGCCCATGCCGCCTGCCTCATCAGTGTGTGTCGCCAACGTAAGACACTGTCTGGGTGCTTTCAATGCACCCCGCGCGTTCCTACCTGCGCAGACTAGCCTAGGTCATAGAACAGAAGTAGAACCAGCCACATGCTGACCAAGATCTCCGTACGCGGCGCGCGTGAACACAACCTCAAGGACGTCGATGTCGACATCCCCCGCGATACGCTGACGGTGATCACCGGCCTGTCCGGCTCGGGCAAGTCCTCCCTCGCGTTCGACACCATCTATGCCGAGGGCCAGCGCCGCTACGTCGAATCGCTGTCGGCCTATGCCCGCCAGTTCCTCGAACTGATGCAGAAGCCCGATGTCGACCATATCGAGGGGCTGTCCCCCGCGATCTCGATCGAGCAGAAAACGACGAGCCGCAACCCGCGCTCGACCGTGGCGACGGTCACCGAAATCTACGATTACATGCGCCTGCTCTGGGCGCGCGTCGGAGTGCCATACAGCCCCGCCACCGGCGAACCGATCGCCGCGCAGACCGTCAGCCAGATGGTCGACCGCGTCCTCGCGCTGCCCGAAGGCACCCGCGCCTATCTGCTCGCCCCCGTCGTCCGCGGCCGCAAGGGCGAATACCGCAAGGAACTGACGGAGTGGCAGAAGGCCGGCTTCACCCGCGTCCGCATCGACGGCGAAATCCACGAGATCGACGAAGCCCCCGCGCTCGACAAGAAGTTCAAGCACGACATCGAGGTCGTCGTCGACCGCCTCGTCGTGAAGGGCGATATCGGCACGCGCCTCGCGGAATCGTTCGAAACCGCGCTGAAACTCGCCGAGGGCCTGGCGTACATCGACCCCGTCGACCCGGTCGAACCGCACACGCCCAAGTCGGAAATCCTCGGCGACAACGCCCCCGCCGGCCGCATCGTCTTCTCCGAAAAGTTCGCCTGCCCGATCAGCGGCTTCACCATCGCCGAGATCGAACCGCGCCTGTTCTCCTTCAACGCCCCGCAAGGCGCATGCCCCGCCTGCGACGGCCTCGGCGAGAAACTGCTGTTCGACGAAGACCTCGTCGTCCCCAACCACGCGCTCAGCATCAAGAAGGGCGCGGTCGTCCCCTGGGCGAAATCCAACCCGCCCAGCCCCTATTACATGCAGGTCCTCGGCTCCCTCGCGCGCGAATTCGACTTCAGCCTCGACACGCCCTGGTCGGACCTCCCTGAGTCGGTCCACGCGACGATCCTCCACGGCAGCAAGGGCAAGCCCGTCACGCTCACCTTCGTCGACGGCAAGAAGAAGTACGACGTCAAGAAACCGTTCGAGGGCGTCATCGGCAACCTCAACCGTCGCCTGCTCCAGACCGAGAGCGCGTGGATGCGCGAGGAGCTGTCGAAGTACCAGTCCTCCCGCCCCTGCGCAGTCTGCCACGGCGCGCGCCTCAAACCCGAAGCGCTCGCGGTCAAGATCGCGATGAAGGACATCGCCTACGCCACCCACCTGTCCGTGGTCGACGCGCTGAACTTCTTCACCGACATGCCCAACCATCTCGGCGACCAGCAGCGCGCGATCGCCGAACGCATCCTCAAGGAAATCGTCGAGCGTCTCGGCTTCCTCAACAACGTCGGCCTCGACTATCTCAACCTCGACCGCACCAGCGGCACGCTGTCGGGCGGCGAGAGCCAGCGCATCCGCCTTGCGTCGCAAATCGGCAGCGGCCTCAGCGGCGTCCTCTACGTCCTCGACGAACCCTCGATCGGGCTCCATCAGCGCGACAACGACATGCTGCTCGCCACGCTGCGCCGCCTGCGCGACCTCGGCAACACCGTGCTCGTCGTCGAACATGACGAGGATGCGATCCGCACCGCCGACTACGTCATCGACATGGGACCGGGCGCGGGCGTCCACGGCGGCCAGATCGTCGCGCAGGGCACGCTCAAGCAGATCCTGAAATCCAAGACCAGCATCACCGCCGATTACCTCAACGGCACCCGCGAAGTCCCCGTCCCCGCGGAACGCCGCAAGGGCAACGGCAAGCAGCTCACCGTCCACAACGCGCGCGCCAACAACCTCACCGGCGTCACCGCGTCGATCCCGCTCGGCACCTTCACCTGCATCACCGGGGTCAGCGGATCGGGCAAGTCGAGCTTCACCATCGACACGCTCTACGCCGCGGCCGCCCGCGCCCTCAACGGCGCGCGCATCCTCGCCGGCAAGCACGACAAGGTCACCGGCCTCCAGCACCTCGACAAGGTCATCGACATCGACCAGTCGCCGATCGGCCGCACCCCGCGATCGAACCCGGCGACCTACACCGGCAGCTTCACCCAGATCCGCGACTGGTTCGCCGGCCTGCCCGAAAGCCTCGCGCGCGGCTACAAGCCCGGCCGCTTCAGCTTCAACGTCAAGGGCGGCCGGTGCGAGGCGTGCCAGGGCGACGGCGTGCTCAAGATCGAGATGCACTTCCTCCCCGACGTCTACGTCACCTGCGACGTCTGCCACGGTGCCCGCTACAACCGCGAGACGCTGGAGGTGAAGTTCAAGGGCAAGAGCATCGCCGACGTCCTCGACATGACGGTCGAGGATGCCGCGGAGTTCTTCAAGGCCGTGCCGCCCATCCGCGACAAGATGGAGATGCTGGTCGAGGTCGGCCTCGGCTACGTCAAGGTCGGGCAACAGGCGACCACCCTGTCCGGCGGCGAGGCGCAGCGCGTCAAGCTCGCCAAGGAACTCGCCCGCCGCGCCACCGGCAACACGCTCTACATCCTCGACGAACCCACGACGGGCCTCCACTTCGAAGACGTCCGCAAACTCCTCGAAGTCCTCCACGCGCTGGTCGAACAGGGCAACACCGTCGTGGTGATCGAACACAACCTCGACGTCATCAAGACCGCCGACTGGATCGTCGACCTCGGCCCCGAAGGCGGCGTCAAGGGCGGCGAAATCGTCGCCGTCGGCACGCCGGAAGAGGTGGTGAAGGAACCGCGCAGCTTTACGGGGAAGTATTTGGCGCCGTTGTTGAAGGGGCGTGGGAGCGAGGTTGTAGCGGCGGAGTAGCCGTCTTTTATTGACGAATTGGCATAATCCTGACTCATTGCGCGCTTAGCCACGCGTCGAAAGGGCAGGTTTATGACAATGCTATATACGATTGGCTACGAGGGGGCGCTGCTAAGCGATTTCCTTGGTACGCTTAAGCAGGTGGGCGTTAAACAGGTCATCGATATCCGTGACGTTCCGGTGTCTCGACGCGCGGGCTTTTCCAAAAACATCTTGGCTCGGGCGTTGGAGGAGGAAGGACTTGGCTACCTTCACTTGAGGGCGTTGGGCGATCCGAAGCCGGGCCGCGAAGCGGCAAGGGAGGGGCGTTTCGACGCTTTTCGCGAGATATATGCCGCCCACATAAGTCTGGATGCCGGACAAGATGCACTAAAAATCGCGGTTGCGAGCGCTCAAGTGGTGCCCTCAGTTCTACTTTGCTACGAACGAGATGAAAAACATTGCCACCGCGCTATTGTCGCTAACGCTATGATGAAGTTACACTCCTTCCAAATACGGCATCTCGGCGTTCAGAAGGCGTCGAATCGCATGGGTAGGGAGTTGGCTAAGGATCATGGATCAGTCGCGATCGCACCGTGCTGAAGTCCATATAATTGCAAAGGCGCTTCCACAAGTTGGCGACAAGCATGGTGAAACTGTCTGTGTGGCAGCATTGGACGATAATAGGCAGTGGTATAGATTGTACCCTGTAACCTTTCGCATGCTGTCAGCTGATCAGCGGTTTAGACGATGGACGAGGATCGGTGCCAAACTTAGACTGGTTCCTCCAAATAAAGACAGAAGATCGGAATCTCGCAATGTTGATCAATCATCAATCGAGCTTTTAGGAGAGATAAAACCCGATAATCGGACTGCGTTCATAGAAAAGGCGCTTGTAGATAGTACGAAGCGGGAGCGTGCGGAAGGTCGTAGCCTTGCCCTAATAAAGCCGGAAGATGTTACATTTTTCTGGAAAAAGAGAACGGATGAAGCAATCGCTGAGAGGCTCTTAGCCTATAAGAGACTTAGGGTCAGGACCCATTGATGGGAGCGCCGCGATCTGATTCATGCTCCGTGAGGAGAGCGTGGATGAGCGACCTGTACTGGTTGACGGATGAGCAGATGGCGCGCCTGCAGCCATACTTCCCCAAG
>NZ_CAKLAX010000010.1:1932-4844 GCF_920939475.1 Sphingomonas sp. Leaf37
ACCCGGTAAAGCCAACCGACGCTGCTCTGCCGAGTTTCGTGTCGTCTGCCTTGAGGGGCAGCGATCCAGCGTTGTCATTGGTGGTGTGGACTCTCAAGCGTGAGGTAAGGGCAATTCGTGGATGCCTTGGCACATACAGGCGATGAAGGACGTGGCACGCTGCGATAAGCTGCGGTGAGGTGTGAGCAACCTTTGACCCGCAGATTTCCGAATGGGGAAACCCACCTATCCGTTTAACTTCGACCGTGAGGGAAACCTCGCGAGCGGAGTTAGGCGGGAACAGGTATCACTTAGCTGAATAAAATAGGCTTCGTGAAGCGAACCCGGTGAACTGAAACATCTCAGTAGCTGGAGGAAAAGACATCAACCGAGATTCCGTTAGTAGTGGCGAGCGAACGCGGACCAGGCCAGTGCCTGATATTCAACTAGCAGAAGCTTCTGGAAAGTAGCACCATAGCGGGTGACAGTCCCGTATGCGAAAGTGATGTATCAGGACTCGAGTAGGGCGGAACACGTGTAATTCTGTCTGAACATAGGGGGACCACCCTCTAAGCCTAAATACTCGTATGTGACCGATAGCGAACTAGTACCGTGAGGGAAAGGTGAAAAGCACCCCGATGAGGGGAGTGAAACAGTACCTGAAACGGATTGCCTACAAGCAGTTGGAGGGTCCTTGAGGCCTGACAGCGTACCTCTTGCATAATGGGTCTGTGACTTAATGTTTCAAGCAAGCTTAAGCCGATAGGTGTAGGCGCAGCGAAAGCGAGTCTGAATAGGGCGACATAGTTTGAAGTATTAGACCCGAAACCCGGCGATCTAGGCATGACCAGGATGAAGGTGCAGTAACATGCACTGGAGGTCCGAACCGATTAACGTTGAAAAGTTACCGGATGAGTTGTGTTTAGGGGTGAAAGGCCAATCAAGCCGGGAAATAGCTGGTTCTCCGCGAAAACTATTGAGGTAGTGCCTCGGATGGACACCCTAGGGGGTAGAGCACTGGATGGTTGCGGGGGTCGCGAGATCTACCAACACTAACCAAACTCCGAATACCTAGGAGTGATATCCGGGAGACAGACGGCGGGTGCTAAGGTCCGTCGTCAAAAGGGAAACAGCCCTGACCTACAGCTAAGGTCCCCAAGTCATCACTAAGTGGGAAAGCATGTGGAAATCCCAAAACAACCAGGAGGTTGGCTTAGAAGCAGCCATCCTTTAAAGAAAGCGTAACAGCTCACTGGTCTAAACAAGGGTTTCTGCGGCGAAGATGTAACGGGGCTAAAGTGATGCACCGAAGCTTAGGGTGTGATCTTTGATCACGCGGTAGCGGAGCGTTCCGTAAGCCTGTGAAGCGATCTGGTAATGGGTCGTGGAGGTATCGGAAGTGCGAATGCAGACATGAGTAGCGATAAAGAGGGTGAGATGCCCTCTCGCCGAAAGACCAAGGGTTCCTGCGCAAGGCTAATCCGCGCAGGGTGAGCCGGCCCCTAAGACGAGCCCGAAGGGGGTAGTCGATGGGAACCACGTTAATATTCGTGGGCCTGGTGGTGTGTGACGGATGGTGTGTGTTGTACGTCCTTATCGGATTGGACGTGCTTCGAAACTGTTCCAGGAAATAGCCCCACCGTATAGACCGTACCCGAAACCGACACAGGTGGTCAGGTAGAGTATACCAAGGCGCTTGAGAGAAGTGTCCTGAAGGAACTCGGCAAATTGCCTCCGTACCTTCGGAAGAAGGAGGCCCTCACAGCGGGCAACCGTTATGAGGGGGCACAGGCCAGGGGGTAGCGACTGTTTAGCAAAAACACAGGGCTCTGCTAAGTCGGCTTCAAGACGACGTATAGGGCCTGACGCCTGCCCGGTGCCTGAAGGTTAAGTGGAGGGGTGCAAGCTCTGAAATGAAGCCCAGGTAAACGGCGGCCGTAACTATAACGGTCCTAAGGTAGCGAAATTCCTTGTCGGGTAAGTTCCGACCTGCACGAATGGCGTAACGACTTCCCCACTGTCTCCAGGACATGCTCAGCGAAATTGAATTCTCCGTGAAGATGCGGAGTACCCGCGGTTAGACGGAAAGACCCCGTGCACCTTTACTGCAGCTTCAGAGTGGCATTAGGAAAGAACTGTGTAGCATAGGTGGGAGGCTTTGAAGCGACGGCGCCAGCTGTCGTGGAGCCATAGGTGAAATACCACCCTGTTGTTTTCTGATGTCTAACCTCGTTCCGTAAGCCGGAACAGGGACCCTCTGTGGCGGGTAGTTTGACTGGGGCGGTCGCCTCCTAAAGAGTAACGGAGGCGCGCGATGGTGGGCTCAGGCCGGTTGGAAACCGGCTGTTAGAGTGCAATGGCATAAGCCCGCCTGACTGCGAGACTGACAAGTCGAGCAGAGACGAAAGTCGGTCATAGTGATCCGGTGGTCCCTCGTGGAAGGGCCATCGCTCAACGGATAAAAGGTACGCCGGGGATAACAGGCTGATAACCCCCAAGAGCTCATATCGACGGGGTTGTTTGGCACCTCGATGTCGGCTCATCACATCCTGGGGCTGGAGCAGGTCCCAAGGGTTTGGCTGTTCGCCAATTAAAGTGGTACGTGAGCTGGGTTCAGAACGTCGCGAGACAGTTTGGTCCCTATCTGCCGTGGGCGTCGAAATTTGAGAGGAGTTGACCCTAGTACGAGAGGACCGGGTTGAACGTACCTCTGGTGTACCTGTCGTCGTGCCAACGGCGCAGCAGGGTAGCTATGTACGGACGGGATAACCGCTGAAAGCATCTAAGCGGGAAGCCTCCCTCGAGATAAGATTTCTTAGGACGGTCGGAGACCACGACCTTGATAGATCGGATGTGGAAGTGCGGTAACGCATGGAGCTAACCGATACTAATTGTCCTATTCGCGCTTGAGAGTCTCACACCATCAATGACAA
>NZ_CAKLAX010000011.1:0-3130 GCF_920939475.1 Sphingomonas sp. Leaf37
CAGGCGTGAGGAGACTACGAGGGCCACCACCAGTCTATTCTCATCGTCATGCTGATTGCCTTCACCAAGCAACGCCTCCAGCTCACATGTGAAGGAAAACTCACGCCAGAGGCGTCGTACCTTCACGGCAACGAGTGCAAGGAGGGGGCAGAAGTGAGGTATCGATGTCGAACACCCTACGTTTTGCCGTGATTGAAGATGACCAAGCTACCAGTGACCTCTTTACGCGGTGGCTCCGTGAGCTGGAAACCGCAGATCAGAAGATCGACGTGGTTCAAGCCCTGACCCGACACGATGCAGAGCAGTTGCTCCGTTCCGACCGGTTTGACCTGATCTGCCTCGATATCCAGCTCGGCCATGAGAGGAATGCAGGGGTTGGCCTGATCAACACCGTTCACAAAGGGAACCACGGCCCGGTTCTCGTGATTTCAGGCGCACCGGCCGATACTTATCGTTCCATCATGAGGGAGCTTGAGGCTTGGGACTACCTCGTCAAACCACTGTCGGAAGAAAACAAGGATTCGTTTTTGGAGTTCGTGTCGCGGGCGCTGCGACATCGGCAGGCAACTGCTGAGCTCACTCCCGAACCGACAGCCAAAAAAGCTGGTGGCCTTGAAGTGGATCCGTTAAACAAAACCAGTGCTACATACGGAGGCAAAAGGATAAACTTACCACTGACCGGACAGCGTATTGCAAAGTTGCTGTTTGATCGTTCGGGACAGCTTGTACCGTATTCGGAGCTATACGGAATGATTGCGACAGGCCATAACACCGTGAACATCCGCGCGCATATTCAGGTTATAAGAAACGCGATCCGTGAGGTCGATTCTTCGTTTGATGCAATAAAGAGCGTTCCAATGGCCGGCTATATGTGGAAGTCGTGACGCTATGCGAGGAGGCGATATGTGGAAGAGTCTGCTCTCTGCCTTCATCGTGGTGCGGGACAGGATCAATTCCCTCAGCCTGTCGTACGTCTTCCATACCTCCTTTTGCGCTCTATTGATTGCTCAACTCTTCCTGACAATCAACTTCCTGCGATACGGCTTTGATCAATACTCGATATCAAGCAAGAGCCGCCTTGTACAACGAGTTGAGGCGATAAAGAACGTTCTGCAGCCTGACGAGATAAGGCTGCTTCTACGTGACCCGCCATCGCTGCCGGCATATCGAACCTTGGTTCCTGCACTTCTGCCTTACCCAATGCCTTTGAACAGGCCGCAGGGAGCAGACTTTACGGAGTATCGTACCTGTCGTCGTAATTTCGATAATCCGAATGGTGCAGTGCTTAAAGCCTGTGTCGGAGTGCTTGAACGAAGCGGGCGCTATTCCAAAGATTTTATTCAAACGGGAAAATACGTCTATGTAATAGTAGAATTCATTGATCGCTCGATGATGCTCCACCGGATAGGTAGCCCGTCCGTCACAGCTGGTGATCATGTCCGGATAGTGTTTCAGAAGGATGATCAATATGACGATGTCGCAATCGTCGAACAGATCCGGCCGACCTTCAAGGGCCTTCGCCAAGTAGCTACTCCATTTCTGGTGAGTAGCAAGAGCGTTGGTGGTCTGCCTATGAGTCATTCCCAATGTCAGCTCAGGCTTCCATCCGAACAACCGGGGAGGCGTATTTACCTGTGCATGCTTTCTCACGACGCCTTGCCGATCTTCAATCGCTTCTCCAAGCAGTGGCCTCCGGCAGCGCTGGATAGAAGTAAAATCAACGTCCGCGTTGCTGTAATGAAGCTTGACAGAAAAACTGGTATCGCCGTGACTCGAGCTTCTACTTTCGTGAGCATAAACGACAGAATCGCTGATCTTCCCGGATCGGCAATAATATCAATTGATAAGATCGTAATGCCACATGTCGACGAGGGCGTAGAGGTATGTATCCGGGACGGACACAAGATTATCTGGCGAAGTGCAGCTGGAATTTGCCAGTCCAAGGGCATTTCGGGTAAATCTGCAAAACCCAATATAATAGGCAGCTGTGATCTGTGGTGCTTAATATCGCGTGGTATATTCACACAGCGCAATAACCTTCAGTTGAAAGGGTTTGTTGATGGAGTGGGTTCTCCTGAAGTGATAGCTAGATATAATGAGCAGCTGGCTGGAGAGATATGGATTAGGGAAAACGCTTTTCGTGCGACTTATCTAATTTTGTTAATGATGGCGACTGGGCTCGTCTATGCAATCGTATTTCGGAAGGTTCTTTTGCCAATTCAGCAGCTGTCTGATAACGTTGAAGCGGCTACAGTAGATCTATCGAAGCGAGTTGTCATATCAACTTCCTCTCCAAGTGATGAGCTTGGGATTCTGACGCGATCCTTTAATGCATTGCTGGCGCGAGTGACTGACGTTGTAGAAGCCGAGGTCAACAACCTGAAAATGATCGGTCATGACGTCCGCAGTCCCCTGCAATCTCTTTTGGCAATGCCGCAAACCGCTGACGCCTACCGACAAATCAAACGCATTCAGAATGCGATTGAGCGATTCGACGCGTCCAGTGGTCCTAGGGAGGCTTTTGAACGAGCCGATCTGGTGTCAACCCGTGAGGATCTGGCTTCCTTTCTAAATACGCTGGTAGAAAATGCGACCGGGTATGGGACCTTCGACAACCTGATCTATCGTGGCCCCGTTAGTGGGCTGTGGGTAAATTGCGAGCTTACGGCCTTGGAGGATGTGATCTCCCACATTCTGACAAACGGCTCTCGATACAGGGAGGCAGGATCCGATATCGTGCTGTCGTTATCATCGGAGGGCGACAAGGCGGTCCTAGATATTGACAATCACGGGCCTCGCATTGCTGATGGAATGCTGGAAGCCATCTTCGAATACGGGGTCACGACGCAAGGGCCTGAGACCAAGAGCCTGGGCCAAGGTCTTTATGCAGCGAAGTCGTTCGTAACCACCATGGGCGGAACAATTGAAGCGATGAACCTGACCGACGGTGTCAGATTTCGCATCGTACTTACACGGTCGATTGCGGAGAAGGATTGAACGCCAAAAGCCCCCTTTCCCGTTGGTGGGAAAGGGGGCGTGTTGGGCGGCAAGCGCTCAGCTCTGGAAGCTGGTGGGCGCGATGGCGCGGCGGGTGGAGACGTGATCCTTCAGGTCCTCGATCACAAACGAG
>NZ_CAKLAX010000012.1:0-1330 GCF_920939475.1 Sphingomonas sp. Leaf37
CGTCGGTTTGTGAGGTGGCCCCCTAATTGACCTGACAGGGTTTCGCTCTTGGATAAGAGTGAGGCATACGACTGACGGTACGACCAGGCGTTACAATGACGGGGAGGTCCTTTCCGGTGTGCAGCGCCGGAGGCGATGGACACCGGAGGAGAAGGTCCGGATCGTCGAGGAGACGTATCTGCCGGGGATGAGCGTGTCGCTCGTTGCCCGTCAGCACGGTATAAGTGGCAGCTAGGTGTTCACTTGGCGCAGGCTGATGAGCCCGGGCGCGTTAACCGCCGCGGCAGCTGGCGAAGAAGTGGTGCCGGCGTCCGAGTATCGCGCCTTGGAGGCGCAGGTGCGCGAGCTGCAACGGCTGCTCGGCAAGAAGGCCATGGAGAACGAACTGCTCCGCGAGGCCGTGTCCCGGGCCGCAGGCCCAAAAAAACTGCTGCTGCGCTCGACCTCGTTGCCGGGGGATGGTCTGTGACCGCGGTTGCTGACGCGCTCGCCAGCACTCGCCCGCATCTGTCCGCGATGCGCAACAGACCGCCTCCGCGACCGCGTGGACGACCGCCGCTGCCGGACGCGGAACTGGTCGCCGACATCCGTCTGCTCGTCGCTGACCTGCCCACCTATGGCTATCGCCGCGTGCATGCCCTGCTGCGCCGTCAGGCCAAAAAGATCGGGCGCGCAGCGCCCAATCCAAAGCGCGTCTATCGCGTCATGAAGGTGCATGGGCTGCTGCTCCAGCGGCATGGCGGGCGAAGCGACGAACGCCGTCACGACGGCCGGGTCGCCGTTGACCAGCGCAACACCCGCTGGTGCTCAGACGGGCTGGAGATCGCATGCGACAATGGAGAGAAGAGCCTGCCCCGGCGGAGGCCGGGGTGCGTGTCGCGTTCGCGCTCGACTGTTGCGACCGGGAGGCGATGGGGCATGTCGCAACTACAGGTGGTATCACCGCCGAGGACGTGCAGGAACTGATGGTCGCCACAGTCGAGCACCGCTACGGACCCGTGAACCGCCTGCCCAAACCCATCGAGTGGCTGACCGACAACGGCAGCTGCTACACCGCCCGCGACACCCGCCCCTTCGCCCGTGACATCGGGCTGGTCCCACGAACGACGCCCGTCAGCAGCCCACAATCCAACGGCATGGCAGAGGCGTTCGTCCGCACCCTCAAGCGCGACTACGTTCGCGTGAACCCCAGGCCTGATGCGCAGACCGTCATCGCGCAGCTGCCAGGCTGGCTCGCCCACTACAACGAGGTGCATCCGCATCGCGCTCTGGGCTATCGTACATCGCGCAAACCCGCGAGGCCCCGTCAGGCCTTTAGGGGGCAACAACA
>NZ_CAKLAX010000013.1:0-915 GCF_920939475.1 Sphingomonas sp. Leaf37
GAACCTGCGGCTGGATCACCTCCTTTCTAAGGATATCGGCGGAAAGCGCTTTGAGCTTCGTGCTCGGAGAAGAGCTTCCTCCATTCCAAAGAACATACTAGCCGCCGTCCTCATGTCCCTTCATCCTGGAAACACCGCCATCTGGCGGTGCGCCTGAGCTGGCTCACGCCGCCTGCGGCCCTTGTGGTCAGCCAGGTATGTGCGATGGGCCGGTAGCTCAGGTGGTTAGAGCGCACGCCTGATAAGCGTGAGGTCGTAGGTTCAACTCCTACTCGGCCCACCATCGCGCAGCATGCGAGACGCAGTAGCGCAAGCTAATGCGCACGCAGGCAAGTGCGGCCAGCGCTGCATAGCGCGCCATAAGGCGCAGCTTTGCTGCGACTGACGGCACGCGGAGTGAGTGAGGGGCCTTAGCTCAGCTGGGAGAGCGGTTGCTTTGCAAGCATCAGGTCATCGGTTCGATCCCGATAGGCTCCACCACTCCTCAGATTTTCCAGAGATGAAGACACCAGTTCCGGCGTAGCGATACGCCGGTTTATGGGAGGCAAGCCTCCCTCTTTGACATTGTGAATGGGTTCTTAAAATCGATGCCGTGATGGTGTTGGTTTGGACAAACGAAGCGCACAGCAGCCGCAAGGCACGCTGAAGCGAGCGTCTCCAGGCTGACTTCAATCACTACATGGGTTGCGAGCGGGTCGTGGGGCGCAAGCTTCATGCAGCCGACGCAATTCCAAACAATCTGGCTGAGATTATAATCATCCACACCGGGACGGTGCCGTTATGCGGCGCCCGGTAAAGCCAACCGACGCTGCTCTGCCGAGTTTCGTGTCGTCTGCCTTGAGGGGCAGCGATCCAGCGTTGTCATTGGTGGTGTGGACTCTCAAGCGTGAGGTAAGGGCAATTCGTGGATGCCTT
>NZ_CAKLAX010000014.1:0-840 GCF_920939475.1 Sphingomonas sp. Leaf37
TAGGGTCAGGACTCATTGGTCATAGCCAGAAGATGACTGTGGCCGCGAGGGCAACGGCCGAGAAGAAGACCGTTGGGCATCGGTCGTAGCGTGTGGCGACGCGGCGCCAATCTTTCAGGCGGCCGAACATGATCTCGATGCGGCTGCGGCGCCGGTAGCGCCGCTTGTCGTACCTGACCGGCTCGTTGCGCGATCTACGGCCCGGGATGCAGGGCTGGATGCCCTTGGCTTCCAGGGCGTCCCTGAACCAATCCGCATCATAACCGCGATCACCAAGCAGCCACTCTGCCTTTGGCAGATCGTCAAGCAGAGCTGCCGCGCCGGTGTAGTCGCTGACCTGCCCGGCGGTCATGAAGAAGCTCAAGGGCCGCCCGTTTGCATCGCTGACGGCGTGCAGCTTGGTGTTCATGCCGCCTTTCGTGCGGCCGATCAGGCGGCCGAGATCCCCTTTTTAACCCGCAGGCTCGATGCCGTGCGGTGTGCCTTCAGGTAGGTCGCATCGATCATGACTGTTTTCGGCACGGCCTCCGCTGACGCCAGACCTTCCATCATGCGCAGGAAAACGCCCCGTTCACCCCAGCGCTTCCACCGGTTGTACAGCGTCTTGTGCGGACCATACGCGCTCGGTGCATCACACCAGCGCAGTCCGTTGCGATTGACGAAGACGATGCCACTCAGCACCCGCCGGTCATCGACCCGCGGCTTGCCATGGCTCTTGGGGAAGTATGGCTGCAGGCGCGCCATCTGCTCATCCGTCAACCAGTACAGGTCGCTCATCCACGCTCTCCTCACGGAGCATGAATCAGATCGCGGCGCTCCCATCAATGGGTCCTGACCCTA
>NZ_CAKLAX010000015.1:0-646 GCF_920939475.1 Sphingomonas sp. Leaf37
AAAGCCCCCTTTCCCGTTGGTGGGAAAGGGGGCGTGTTGGGCGGCAAGCGCTCAGCTCTGGAAGCTGGTGGGCGCGATGGCGCGGCGGGTGGAGACGTGATCCTTCAGGTCCTCGATCACAAACGAGCGGTCGCGGACACGCAGGGTCAGGGTTTCGCAGGCGTTGAAGTCATTGATCATCATCTCCCGGCCGTCGTCGAAGGTGACCTTCAGATCGTAGCGGCACAGGTCGCGATGGGCAGCGAAGGGCGACATCTCGGGCAGCTGGTATCCAACGAAGAGGGTTTCACGGCCGAGCAGGTCGCGACCCCAGTCGTTCATGTCGATATCGCTCATGTGGATTTCCGAGATATCGGACGAGCTGTCGTTGATGACGGTGATGTTCGCGTTGTTTGCGAGAGCGGGGGTTGCAGCAACCAGGGCAGCGACACCGGCGAGCGTGGCGAGAAACTTCTTCATGGCAGGCTTCCTCAGATCCGCGGAGCACCATCGCTCCGTCTGAGGTTCTTATGATCCAGGCAGGCGTGAGGAGACTACGAGGGCCACCACCAGTCTATTCTCATCGTCATGCTGATTGCCTTCACCAAGCAACGCCTCCAGCTCACATGTGAAGGAAAACTCACGCCAGAGGCGTCGTACCTTCACG
>NZ_CAKLAX010000016.1:0-638 GCF_920939475.1 Sphingomonas sp. Leaf37
CGCTTCGTTTGTCCAAACCAACACCATCACGGCATCGATTTTAAGAACCCATTCACAATGTCAAAGAGGGAGGCTTGCCTCCCATAAACCGGCGTATCGCTACGCCGGAACTGGTGTCTTCATCTCTAGGTTTGTAGCTTGTGGCGCCGCACGCCGGCCGTTGTGCAAGCTGCGCTGATAGCGCGCTATGCAGAACTGACCGTCTTTGCTGCTACGCAGCTGCGAAATGGTGGAGCCTATCGGGATCGAACCGATGACCTGATGCTTGCAAAGCAACCGCTCTCCCAGCTGAGCTAAGGCCCCATGCGCCTGCGATGGTGGGCCGAGTAGGAGTTGAACCTACGACCTCACGCTTATCAGGCGTGCGCTCTAACCACCTGAGCTACCGGCCCGCACACACGCTGCGCCGTCAGTCGCGGCAAAGCCGCGCCTTATGGCGCAGCTCAGCCGCGCTGGCCGAGCTTGTCCGCGTGCAAAATAGCTGACGCTATTTCGTCTCGCGGACTAACCTAGGATGAAGGGACATGAGGACGGCGGCTAGTATGTTCTTTGGAATGGAGGAAGCTCTTCTCCGAGCACGAAGCTCAAAGCGCTTTCCGCCGATATCCTTAGAAAGGAGGTGATCCAGCCGCAGGTTC
>NZ_CAKLAX010000017.1:0-503 GCF_920939475.1 Sphingomonas sp. Leaf37
CTCAGCTGGGAGAGCGGTTGCTTTGCAAGCATCAGGTCATCGGTTCGATCCCGATAGGCTCCACCACTCCTCAGATTTTCCAGAGATGAAGACACCAGTTCCGGCGTAGCGATACGCCGGTTTATGGAGTGCACTGCACTCCTCTTTGACATTGTGAATGGGTTCTTAAAATCGATGCCGTGATGGTGTTGGTTTGGACAAGCGACCGTGAGGGTCGGCCGCAAGGCTGACGCGAGCGAGCGTCTCCAGGCTGACTTCAATCACTACATGGGTTGCGAGCGGGTCGTGAAGCGCAAGCTTCATGCAGCCGACGCAATTCCAAACAATCTGGCTGAGATTATAATCATCCACACCGGGACGGTGCCGTTATGCGGCACCCGGTAAAGCCAACCGACGCTGCTCTGCCGAGTTTCGTGTCGTCTGCCTTGAGGGGCAGCGATCCAGCGTTGTCATTGGTGGTGTGGACTCTCAAGCGTGAGGTAAGGGCAATTCGTGGATGCCTT